>CAZXXS010000013.1:0-14717 GCA_964644845.1 uncultured Cytophagia bacterium
TACACGTTCTGGCCGTCACACTCAACTTCGGCGCGCTGAAAGTCCACGTCGTCCGAACGGAAAGACTGTTTGGGAGGAAACAGAGGAACGCTGTGGTCGCAGTTGGCGGCCATCCGAAAGGGGTCCAGATTGCCGAAGTAGAAATCCACCACCTCTTGTTTCTCTCCCGGTGTCAGTGTCTCGGTGTAGCGATTCGCCGCGGCTCCCCGATCCGGGTCCACAGGGACCCAGCCGTAAGGCTCGAGGTAGATCTCGCACCAGTCGTGAATGCTTTTGTGTCCGGGACGGATGCCCCACCCCGATTGCCAGCGCGCTGGGATCCCGTTCAAGCGACAAAGCGTCATGAAAAACAGAGCCTTTTGCCCGCAGTCGCCGTAGCGCCGTTGTAGCACCCACTGGCTGATGTTCGAAATGGTGGAATACTCTGGGGCGTAACTGTAGGCGAGGCTGTCAGCAATCCAATTGAAGATCCGGCGCGCGACCAGAAGGGGATTTGTCTCTCCGCCCACGATTCGGCGGCTCAGTGCCCGAAAGGCTTCGCTGAACACGATGTGAGGCGGCCGCTCAGCTGTGTAGTAGACGTACTCCGGACGACTCTTGTCGTAAGGCCGAATCCTCGCCGGCTCCAGGGAATTGATCGTAGCGTAAGCAGTGAACTCGTAGCTCACTTTGAAGACTGTCGGCACGCCGGGCTCGCTCCGCCGCTCCAAGTAGGCGGACCGCGCTCGGCTTTCCGGCTCCCCCAACCATTTGACCGCTGGCTCAGAATCCACCAGGTGAATGTCATTCTGGAACGGGAAAGCTCTTGGGAAAGGGATCCAGCAACGAACGATTTTCCCGGCCGGGACAGCGTCAGCGTGGACCTCCACCGTGTGGGTACAGCGGAACCGGTGCGGCAGAACGAAACGCCCTACGCTCTTTTCTCGCGCTGCTCGCGCTTCGCGCACAAGGGCCAAAAAGCTGTGTTCTGAATCCCAGCGGTTCTCTTTGGGAAGCCGACGCGCCCGAATTTCGGGATACCGCCAGAACAGGTTGCTGACACTCGCGTAAAGGTAGCGTTTCTCGCCATCGATCCGGCGAACATCCAGCTTACCTTCGCGCTCCCATTCGTCGAGTTCAGCCTCCCGGAAGTCACGCACCCGTTCCCGAAGCGCCTTCAGCAGGTCCTGCCGTGAGAGGTTGTAGTCCAACCGAATGCGGGACAGGCGTTCCCGATCCCAGAGCAACCTCCGGCGCGTCGCTGAATCGAGTTTCGCCGCCCCCAAGAGGCTGTCGATTAACGCTTCGGCACGGGTGAACTCCCCTTTTCTTTCCAGCGTCCGCAATTGTCCCATTGCGTCTCCAATCGGCCTTTCACTCTGGCATCCAAAGACGGCCAGGAGGAAGCCCAGCGCGAGAAGCCACCTTCTGCTTCGCCAGCGTTTCATTGCTTTGCTCCAAGCTTCTCCAAAAGACGTCTCAGTTCCTCAGCGGCTCGCTCCTGAATTGACCGCAACGAATCTGTGTCGACGCCCCGAACGCGCATCCACCGGAGCGTCTCCTCCACCGTACGCACCCAGTGCGCCTCGAAGTCGTGTAACGCGCCAAGCGGGCCGCCTTCCCGCGAGGCTAATCGAGCCGTGTTGAACCATGCTGGTCGACTTGAGTCGGAGTAAGCAACGGTCTCGAGGCGCTGAATCAATCGGTTTAACCTGGCCTTCGGTTGCCCTGCCAACGGCGCAGGCACTTCACCCGCGGCCAGCCAAACTGGCACCGCCGCGCCAAAAATCGGCTCACCGAGGATCACCCAGTACGTCGTGAGTCGCGGATCCTCACCGGCTTTTACACCCTGGAAAACGCTACACGCCGCCGTTCGGTACCGATTGATCGACCAGCGGGTTTCAACCCACCCAGGAGGCCGGCTGTCGAATCGACCGGCAAACGGCAGCGGTCTGGGATTGCCCCAAGGACTGACCAGGTCGCGCGCCACCGTCCAAAGCAAAGACGCGAGGGTGAGTCGATTTTCTCGTGCCAGCTCCCCAACCAGTGCCTTGGCCCTTGCGTAGCGAAACCAACCTGCACCGTTGCCGTTTCCGGTTTCGGCAAAGTTGGTCCGAACCAACCATCCCGCCGGGGTCCTGGCGGCATCGTAGCGCGCGTACGTGTGGTTACCCGCTTCGAAGTAACAGGCTCCGCCTTCGGCGTCGATCACGCCGAAGTTCGACTTCGTGCCGCGGCCCGAACGATTCGTCCGGACGAGTGTGCTCTCAACGTCCGTTACCGTTCGGCAGGTGCCCAGCACCCGGCGCATGAAGAACCCTTCGGTGTCTACGCTGTCACCCTCGGTGTCGAGCGCCTCTGCGTTCATGATCGCCAGGCCAGCCTCGTTCACTCCGGCCCACACCTGGGTCGAATCGCCAGCGTTGATCAACGCCAAGAAGCGGTACTTTGGTCCTTCCAAGATCGCCAACGCGTTGTCGCGGTGGCCCGTGTCGCGATTCTTCCACAGGAGAGGGCGGCCGTCCCGTGTCGCTCCCCCGCTGATGACGGCTGTCGTGCAGCCCTCGTGCCCCGAAGTCTGGGAAGAACCGAAGACCACACAGAGGAAGAGCCCGTAACTCACCGCGTGCAAGATCGAACGTACGGGCACCAGTGCAAGTGTCTTGGACCGGTGGAGGCCTTTCCCATTTCCGTCGGTTCCGGGGATCATTTTTCGCAAGCCCAGAGAGAAACCGTGGGCCTAAGCCCGCTCGGTCTGGTCGGTGGGGATGTTGAAGGCTTCGTTTAGCGTTTTGCGAAGACTCTGGTAGTCGAGATTGCGTTTCAGTTCGCCGTCCATCGCCACGGAGACACTGCCGGTCTCCTCCGAAACCACCACAATGACGGCATCCGATTCTTCGGACAATCCCAGCGCCGCGCGGTGGCGAGTGCCAAGGCTCGGGTCAATGTCCGGATTTTGGCTCAAAGGGAGCAAACATTTGGCAGCTTCCACCATGTCGTTCTGGATGACAACAGCCCCGTCGTGCAGCGGCGAACGCAGGTTGAAAATTGAGACCAGAAGCGGCACCGACACCTCCGCGTGTAACGGCACGCCCGTCTCGATGATTGTTTTCAGACCCGTCTCTCGAGCCAACACGATCAAAGCACCCAGACCGCGTTTGGAAAGCTCGAACGCGGCCTTGGCTACCTCCTCGATTACCCTGTGTTCCTGCACCTGTACGAAGAACCGGATGATTTGACTCTGCCCAAGTCGAATCAGAAGACGTCGGAGTTCCGGCTGAAAAAGCACCACAAAAGCGAGCAGCCACACCGTGCGCAGGTTCCGGAAAATCCAGGTCATGCCAGCCATGTTCAGGAGGGGAGCGATCACAGAGGCGATCAGGATGAGGATAAAACCAACGGTCATCTGCGCAGCCCGGGAGCCCCGTACAAAGAAGTAGAGCTTGTACAGGATGTAGGTGATCGCCAGCACGTCCAGCAGGTCGATCACCGTGAAGCGCAAGAAACCGATCTTGAACAGGATCACGCTTACGCTCCCGCTGTTGTCGACAACCCGCGCACAACGGCGTCTGCCACGCGTGCGACACGCACCATTTCTCTGACGTCATGCACTCGAACGACGTCCGCGCCGCCGGCAATGGAAAGGGCAACGGCCGCAGCCGTTCCTTCCAACCGCTGACCCGGCGGCAAATCCAGAATCGCCCCGATGAACGATTTCCTTGAAGGTCCAACCAAAAGCGGACGTCCTAATCTACAAAATTCTTTCAGTCGACGCAAAATTTCCAGGTTGTGGACCAGCTGCTTTCCAAAGCCGATCCCGGGATCCAGCACCACCTGCTCCCTGGAGATTCCCGCTTCTTCAGCCTTGGCCAGTCTCTCCGCGAAGTACCCCGAAATCTCACCGATCACATCCCGGTACACGGGGTTACGTTGCATGGTGCGCGGCGTGCCCTTAATGTGCATCAGCACCAGCCCGACGCCGCTTGTTGCCAGTAGCTGGGGCATTTCTTCGTCAAACCCAAGACCGCTGATGTCATTCACAATGTCGGCCCCAGCCTCCACGGCGGCCCGCGCCACCTCAGCCTTGTACGAATCGACGGAAATCAGTACGTCACTCTGGCGTCGCAGCGCCCGGATTACCGGCACCACGCGTCGACGCTCCTCTTCGGCGGGTACAGGCTCGGCGCCCGGGCGTGTGGATTCGCCCCCCACATCGATGATGTCCGCGCCAGCCTCGACCATTTCCAAGGCGTGCTCCACCGCGCGCCCGGGGTCTGTGTACAGTCCACCGTCCGAAAACGAATCCGGTGTCACGTTCAGGATGCCCATCACGAGTGTCCGTTCCCCCAGCAGAACACGCTGACCGCCGCACTGCCAAATCATCGGGGCCCCGTCAAGGCTTGATTTTCGCCAGTTCCTCCGGCAGGTTCACGTGCACGTAGTCCCGGTTGTACGCTGGCTCGGGATTGGGCCCCGGACCGGCGTTGGCCACCCACACATCACCCGTGCTCGGGTGGTAAACAACCGCGTGCAAATCGCCCGTACCCACATCGTGCATCAGTTGCTTTGCCGCCTCCACGTCCAGCTGTCCGAGCCGCCCTTTCAGAAACTGGTACACACGCTGGTTGTACTCGTGCCCGACACCCATCGAGAAGTACACCACGTTCTTGAGCGGCTTCTGCGGCAAGCTGGCGTCGGTGTAAACGTCGCAGAAATCCTTGGCTGTCTTGAAAGCGCGAGCGTCGGGAATCTTGGCGTCGCCCACGCAGTACAAGTACGAAGAGGTACGATGAGCGTTCTTGATGATGTTCACAGCTGCGTCCAGAGTCTTCGCGTCCCACAGGACGTCGCGAAGCACAAAGGGCATCGGTTCGCCGGCCAGTGTCTCGTGCTCAGGACCAAAATTGTCGCCGATCTCGCTGACAGCGATTCCTTCGGCATTCATCCCGGACACTGCACCAATGAAGCCCGTCCAGCCGATGACGGCGTGCGCAACACCTTCCTCCGGTTTGATCACCAGGATTGCCGGGTATTCCTGAAAATGCGCCCCGGTCTCGTAGTCCAGTGCGCGAATTTGCAGCAACTGGTGGTCTTTAGTCGCCGAGCCCCAAGCCGCAAAGAACGTGCAGTGGTATTCCGAGAGGTCCGGGATGGCATGCAGTCGGTGCACATCTTCGATGGAAACGCCAGCTCCTTCAGCAAGGCCCTGCATTTCCTCCTTGTAGCGTTCCGGAATGTACGGCTCCATTTCCGTGTACGCGTTGTCTACAAATTCTTGAGGAATGTTCATTACCTGCATCACACTGTGCAGGTTCTCCACGAACTTCTGAATTCGATCCTTGGCAGCTTGGCCATGCTGGTAGCCGATCTCGTAGGGACTGCCGTGCAGATAAAGCAGCTTAACCGGGTACCGGCCGCCACCCAGGTCCTGACTTTGTGCTGGCGAAACAGCGTCCTTCTTCTCGCACCCCACGACAACCACAAGAAACGAGAGGAACAAAGCAAACAGCGGGTAGCGTTTCACACGAACCATGTGTACACCTCCGTGAGCGTTCTCGGCGAAACAGTCAGTGATCCATTGCTTGATTACTCGACCCCCCTTTGCGCGTGCGCGTGTCCACTGTGTGCAACAACTCCCACAAGCGTTTTCGCGCTTCGTTTGCGTACTGGTCGTCCGGCCCTTTGCGCATCCGGATTCTCTTTCGGTATTCAGCAATCGCTTTGTCGCGCTCCCCAAGCTTCTCGTACAGAAAACCAAGGTAAAGATGCGCTTCTGGGTGATCGTTCAGTTCGATCGCGCGCTGAAACAGTTTCTCCGCGTCCTTCAGATCCCCGGTTCCCAAGTACACGATCCCGAGGTTGTAGTACGCGTCCGCGTTTGCCGGGTCCAGGTCAATCACCCGTTTGTACGTGGCCAAAACCTTCGGTACGTCGTTGGTGACCATGTAGACACGGCCCAACTTCATCAAGGCTTCTTCGTGCGTTGGATTGATCGCCAGCGCCCTCTCGAGTACACGTTCTTCCTCCTTAAACCGGCGATTCCCAAAATACAGATCCGCCAAAGTCAGCCGAGCCTCGAACAGAAGTGGGTTGAGCGCGATCGCCTGTTTCAACGCTTTCTCGGTTCCACCTAACCCAAGCGCCTCAAGGCGCGACGGATGCAGGTGACTGAGCCAGTAGGCGGTTCGGCCATCCGCTGGATTTTGCTTCCAGGCGGCGCCGAGCCAGCGCTCCGCCTGACTCCAGCGCTGCGCCACGACAAAGTAGGCCCCTCGCCACAGTTTCCACTCGGCGGAGCTTGTGTCGTGCCACTGCGCTCGCAGAATCTCTCCTGCCGTGAACAACGACTCCGTGGGGTCCTCGTGCTGAGCCCGGCTTTCAAGCGCCCGATCGAGGTGGTAGGCCACTCTGGTTGCACCGAGGAAGCTCGCGCCGACCGCTCCCACTGACGGAACGTCAGCCACAGTTGGCTTAACCTGGTTCAAAAGAAGTTGACCAGCCAGCTGCAGCACCGAACTCTCCGGATGGTCAAGCCGGACGCTGTCGAGTTTCACACTGAGGCCTGCGGCGAGGGTTTGGAACAACGTCTGCACAGTTTCCCCCTCACCGGCTGCACTGCCCTCTGCCTGAAACCCTTTCCGTGTTTCCAGACGCCAAACCATTCTGCCCGGAGCTCTGTACTCGCAGAACACCGTGAAGTCCGGCGCTACGCGGTTCAGAGCACTGCGCACAAAACGGGGCGAAACCAGCGAATCCAGGCCCAAAGCATTCACCACCTCGGGCGGTGCCGCAACGCGCAGGCTCTTCGCGAACTCCCTCCGAGCCACGAACCCCACCCACGCCGCAAGTCCTACCGATGCAGCCGTTTCGCGCTCAGCGTTCTGCAGACGTGGCAGAACCACAAGCAGCGGACTTTGCGCCGTCGAAGGCTCCCGCGAGCATGATGCCAAGACACCAAAAAGGGCCAGACCGAGCAGCCACAGTGCCCTTCGTCCGGCCCCGCTCCTTCTTTGCACGCATCTTGTTTTCCTACAGGTCGCCATCGTGGCCGTGCAAACTCTGTCCTCCTGACACCTTCTCTTTCTGCTGTTCAACCCTACACAGCAACGCACACGTTTCAACAGGTTTCACACCGCAAAAGCGTCACTGCGCATTCGCACCGCCCCAAAAAACGAAAACCCGAACGCTGGCCGCTACGCCCACCTTGTAAGGTGTTTTTTCCAGCCCAGTTGCTCGAAAGCTCTGGCGCGAACGTGCGTGCAAATCCGGGAAGACCGTTCTACCCTGCGCCACCCGCCAGCGCAGCTCCCGGGGAAAGTCCGGCCTGAGGTGACTTGGCAGGCTCTTCCGAGGTCGCCGCTTCTTCCTTCTTACGAGCCTCCTTGGCAGGTGTTCGGTTCAGCGGTTCGCCGGCCAGAACCTTGTCGATCTCGGAGCTGTCCAGAATCTCGTACTCCAGCAGAGCGTTCGCAAGGCGGTGCAGCTTGTCGATGTTTTCCTTCAGGAGACGTTCCGCGTCCTCGGCGGCCTCGCTCACAAAACGCTGGATCTCCCGGTCGATGAGTTCTGCTGTTTTGTCGCTGTACGGTCGAACTGTCGCAAGTTCGCGTCCCAGGAAAACCTCGTCCCCCTGTCGGCCAAAAGCCAGAGGGCCAACCCGGTCGCTCATGCCCCACTCGCAAACCATTTTCCGTGCCAGTTCGGTGGCTCGCTGGATGTCGTTTCCGGCCCCGGTGCTAACCTCGTTCAGCACCAGTTTTTCGGCTGCACGGCCCCCCATCAGCTGTCGCAGCATGGCCAGGCAGTAAGTGCGTGAGTAGTTGTGGCGCTCGTCCATTGGGAGCGTCGTTGTGGCGCCGAGGGCACGTCCGCGCGGGATGATCGTCACCTTGTGCACCGGGTCGGAGCCAGGAACCAGCTTGGCAACGAGCGCATGACCGGCCTCGTGGTAGGCGGTGCTCTTCTTCTCGTCATCGGAAATCAGGAGGCTACGGCGCTCTGCGCCCATCATCACTTTATCTTTGGCCTCTTCGAAGTCCTCCATTTCGACCCGGTCTTTGTTTTTCCGAGCCGCCAGCAGGGCCGCTTCGTTCACCATGTTCGCTAGGTCAGCGCCGGAAAAACCAGGTGTCCCCTTGGCAAGTACCTCCAGATCCACATCATCCGCCAGTGGAATGTTCCGTGTGTGTACGCGTAGAATGCCTTCGCGACCGAGCAGATCGGGCCGGTCCACAACGATCTGACGGTCAAAACGTCCGGGACGCAGCAACGCCTGATCCAGCACATCGGGCCGGTTTGTTGCCGCCAACAGGATGACTCCGTCGTTCGAATCGAAACCATCCATTTCCACCAGCAGCTGGTTCAGCGTCTGCTCGCGCTCGTCGTGACCGCCGCCCAGACCGGCGCCGCGCTGCCTTCCCACAGCGTCAATCTCGTCGATGAAAATAATGCAGGGCGCGTGCTTCTTCCCTTGTTCGAACAGGTCCCGTACGCGTGACGCGCCAACCCCAACGAACATCTCGACGAAATCTGCGCCGGAAATCGAAAAGAACGGTACGCCAGCCTCTCCGGCCACGGCCCGCGCCAGCAGCGTTTTTCCAGTACCCGGCGGCCCGAGCAGTAACGCTCCTTTGGGGATTTTTCCGCCCAGACGCTGAAAACGATCTGGATCCTTCAGAAACTCGACGATTTCGCGAAGTTCCTGCTTGGCCTCTTCTGCACCAGCCACGTCTTCGAAGGTCACAGGCGGGCGATTTTCGAGAAACAGTTTCGCGCGCGACTTACCGAAACTGAAGATGCCCTTGGTACCAACACCTTGCATGCGTCGCACGAAGAAAAGCCACATCGCAAAAATCAACACCAGGGGCAACAGGTAGCCAACGTAGTTCCACAAGTACCGTGACTCAGGTTTGAACTCGACCTGAAGACCGTAGTCACTGATCCACTTTTGCGCGACTTCGCTGGAAGGTTCCTCGGGCAGGACAACCTTGAATCGCTGGTAGGTTTCCAGGCGCCCGCGACCGCTGATTGTGGCTGGCTGGCGCAACACGCCGTGGAATTCGCGCCCACGAATCTGGGCACTCACGATGTTCTTGTTTTCCAAGTGCTTGGTGAACTCGCTGTAGGAAACGGTCACCTCGCGACTCTGGTTGACGCTGAGTCGCTGCGACACCCAGATCGACGCCAAGATGATCAGCACCCAGAAAAGCAACGTGCGCGACGCGCGCCGCCATTGAAAGCCGTCGTCGCCGTTTCCGTTCGGAGGAGTCCGGGGTGGTCGCCGTCGTGGACCACCTGGTCTCGCATCTTTTTTCATCGTCTTTCGTTCAGCCATTCTTTCCTTGGTGCCCCCAAACCACCTTGCCTCTGCACGCTGTCTCAGTCTTCGTCGTCTTCGAGCACGTAAACGGCCGGCAGGTTGCGAAGCAATTGAGCGTAATCCAATCCGTACCCAACCACAAACTCGTTTGGGATCTCGAAGCCCACGTACTCCACTTCGTACGGCACCCGCGCACTACCCAACTTCTTGAGCAGGGTCACGAAACGAACCGAACGCGGCTTTCGGCTTGTGAAGTACTTACGCAACCACTGGACGGACAGGCCGGAATCAACAATGTCCTCCACCACCAGCACATCGCGTCCTTCGATGTCGGCATCCAGATCTTTTAACACGCGAATGTGTCCGGAGGATTCCTTGGCGTTCCCGTAAGATGAAATTTTCACAAAATCGATCTCGCAATCGATCGTGAGATTGCGCACGAGATCGGCCAGAAAAATGAAGGCCCCGTTCAGCACGCCAACCAGGATCGGGACAGATTCCTGGTAGTCGTGTGAAATTTCCTCGCCGAGCTCTTTGATGCGCTGCTGCATCTGCTCCTGCGGAATCAGGATCCGGTGTTTTTCCCCCGAAAGGAACTCGCGTACGCTACTCTTCTTCACTTACGACCTCGCTTAGCTGAATGCGGATGACTCTTTTTGTTTGATCGTCAACTTTGTACCGATCGTCAAGTCGGTAGCCGCACACCCACACGATTCCCCTTTGATCGACAACAACAGGGGTACGCCAGCGTTCGTAGACGGGCACATGCTCGTCGATGAAAAAGTCGCTCAACGTCTTACTGCCCTCGCCTCCAAGCGGGTAGAACCGATCTCCACGTCGGGCGTTGCGTACCATGAGTTGCCCGGCGACCTTGTCTGCATCCACAAACTCCACGTTGCGCGAGCGTCCCATCTCGCGCCGGTAATCGCCCAGCGTAGCGTACTCGGCACTGACCATCAGGCCAAGCTCAGGGATGACAACCGGCTGGCCGATGTAAAGGTGGTACTGAAAACTCACTTCGCGAATTTTGTGGATGGCCAGGTCGTCCCGGCTCCGTGTGGCCTTGATCCCGCCTCCCAGTTCCACCACAGCGCCACTTTGCCCCTTCTCGGCGAGCGCAATTGCGCGCTCCAGCGTCTCGAAGCGAAGCTGCCAGCGGCGTCCGCCGAGTTTTTCAAACGCCAGGATGACGAGGTACTTTTGGATGGCCTCGATCTGCGCAGTGAACGCGCTGCAGTGAAAAACAACGCGATCTTTCCTTTCCTCGCGAACAACCTCATCGAACGCAGCCCGAGCCGCTCTGGCCAGAAAGGCCTCCGTTTCAGCGACGATTTTCGCCGTGCGCAGAACGACCTGCTTGAAACCGGGGTTGAAGTACCGGCGAATGTAGGGAATGAGCTCCAACCGAATCCGGTTGCGCCTGTAGCCGACGTCCAGGTTGGTGCGATCAGTACGGTAAGACAGATTGTTGAGCTTGGCGTAGTCCTCAATTTCCGAGCGCGACGCGAACAGAAGAGGACGGATCAAGCCACCGGATTTCTCGCACATGCCGGACAAGCCAAGCAACCCCGAGCCCCTAATGAAATGGTCGATGACGGTCTCCACCTGGTCGTCGGCCTGGTGAGCAGTGGCCACATACGTCGCACCGACCTGCTCTTTGGCGCGGAAAAGAAAATCGTAGCGGACGAGGCGCGCGGCCTCCTCTTCAGAAAGACGCTCAGTGCGGGCGAACATCCGCACATCTTTTTGCTCAACCACAACGGGTAGTCCCCAGTCCCTGGCCAGCGAAACAACGAAAGTCTGATCCGCGTCGGCCTCGAGTCCACGGAGCTTGTGGTTTAGATGGGCAACGGTAAGCGAGAGTTGCATCGAATCCCGGAGCCGCAGGAGCAAGTGGAGCAGTACCACCGAGTCTACCCCCCCGGAGACTGCGACAAGCACGTGATCCCCCCGTCGAAACAGACTTTTCTTTTCGACGTGCTCCCGAAACTTCTCAAACAAACTCACGGCATTCGGCCCTCTCCCCTGCGCTTCCCTACAACAGCCAGTTCAGGCCAAAAACAAAAAATGACCCTCCCGTTCGGAAAGGTCATCGTGCGTTTTGGTAGCGGCGGAGGGACTCGAACCCCCGACACGCGGATTATGATTCCGCTGCTCTACCAGCTGAGCTACGCCGCCATTTCCTTGCTCCATGTGCCAAATTTAGCCCTTTCCAATTAAAAATCAAGCTCAAAATCACCTTTCGTTTCCCAACTTTCCGATGGAGACACTTCGGTTCGAACGGGATTTCGTCTGCACTACGAGACAACTGGTGGAAGGCGAGGCCCCGACGTTTTCCGTCCGAGCTTCCCGGTCCCGGCCAGTCCTGGTCCCTCGAAACGTCTGGAATCCCACAAGGCTTCCCCCAACAAGTGTCGTGAGTGCGGCGGGTACTTTTTCTGGCAAGTGCGCGTTCTACCCCAAAATGCAAGTTTCCCTGCTCGGGGAAACAACCTTTTACAAGCAAAGGGAACTGAACCGTCTTCCAGGCGGTCAGAGCATTTGCGTTAGGGGGACCCGGAGATGATGCCCCGCTCTGGCAATCCTCAAACACAGCCGGCTTCACCGCGTTCCCGTGTGAACCGGTTGGGATTTCCGATCCCGGGCAAAGACACAAAACCGTTTCTGCCCATCGACCTGCCCTGGAGACAATTTTGCTGACAAAGGCCGGTTCGGTTCGAGATGTCCTCGAATTCCTACGGAAAACCGGTTGCTTCCCGCAAAGGGATCAAGCGTTAGATGCCATTTCTTGGGGAAACACGCCTCGCGCTCATCCGCGGACCCAACGCGCGAACTGGTTGGAAGCAACCCGAGCTTCCTGATTTCGAGAAGAAACTCAAGCCTTTTCGCCGAGCTCTGTAACCCTCCCAGCTGCGTCTGAGGGAAACTCGCCACAAACGGTCTCGCGCCCGCTTCTCGAAACACGTTTGCACCAGGGAGACACACAACGTGGGCAACAGGCCCCTGGGGTCGCTTTGCCCTCGACTCGTCCATTTACCCGGGTTGGACCTGGGCTCCAGCTTACGGCTTCTGGCTCAGCGCGTCCTCGCATGTCCCGGCACTTTGCTGCTTACAGCCGTGTGTCCTGTTAGGTTCTAGGATCCGATGAGCACGCACAGCACCGGCCGCCCACAAGAGAGTGGACGTTCACGTGCTTGCCCCCGCATCGGCTCCAATTGGAGAAGTGGCGGAACGGATGCGGGAACCTCAAGTCAGGAGCAGCGTAAAGAAAATCGGAACGGTAAACTCAAAGCCGATGGAAAAAGCACTTGACTTTCACGGTAGATTTCGTATCTTTTGACCAGTGAGTGAAGATCGCGGGGTGGAGCAGCTGGTAGCTCGTTGGGCTCATAACCCAAAGGTCGCGGGTTCGAATCCCGCCCCCGCTACCAAAAGTGAAGGGCTTCTGCTGATTGGCAGAAGCCCTTTTTCTTTCCTCACCCCGTGAACACCTCGCCGCGGTGCAGGGTGTACTGGTTGTCGTCGAAAGAACAAGTAGCTCTCGGTCTCAGCGACCCAGCCTCCCGGTCTCGGCCGTTCTGCGGTTCAATGTGCGTTTTCTACACTGTCCGACGAGCTTCCCCGGTAGGAGACAAACGACAAGCTTTCGTCTCGTTACTTCTCTGCGGCGAACTCAACGGCGCCCGCCATCCTTCACAACAACGCGGTGGTAGCGCTTCTTTCCGGCACGCAACATCAATTCTCCGTCACGCACCATTTTTGGTGTAACCACAGCCTCGATGTCGGTCTGACGGACACCGTTTACGTAGGCTCCACCTTGCTGAATCAAGCGGCGAGCCTCGCTTTTCGATTTCGCGAGTCCAGAACGCACAAACAGATCGACGAGCGGTACGCCCTCCTCCAGTTCTTCCGCGCGAATTTCGGACGTCGGAATGGCCGACACATCTCCGGCACCACCACCAAAAGCAGCCCTGGAAGCATCTCTTGCCTTCTTGGCCTCTTCCTCACCGTGTGCAAGTTTTGTCACCTCGTAGGCCAGTACCTCCTTGGCCTCGCGAATTCGCTCGCCCTCGAGCGAACCCAGTCTCCGCACTTCGTCCATGGGCAAAAGGGTGAAGTACGCAAGGAAACGCTCCACGTCCCGGTCGTCGACGTTGATCCAGTACTGGTAGAACTCGTAGGGCGACGTCTTGTCGGGGTCAAGCCAGACCGCACCCTTTGCCGTTTTGCCCATTTTCTGGCCACTGGCGGTCGTGATTAACGGAAAGGTCAGACCGTACGCTTCCACCGCTTCGAGGCGTCGGATTAAGTCGATGCCCGCCACGATGTTGCCCCACTGGTCGTCACCCCCCATCTGCAGGCGACAGCCGTACCTTCTGTACAGAATCAGGAAATCGTAGGCCTGCAGCACCTGGTAGTTGAATTCCAGGAAGGAAAGCCCCGTCTCCATTCGAATCCGGTAGGCCTCCGCAGCCAGCATCCGGTTCACACTGAAATGGCGCCCGATGTCTCTCAGAAACTCGATGTAATTCAGACTGCCGAGCCACTCGTAGTTGTCCACAACGATGGCCCTGTCGCCGCTGAGATTGACGTAGCGTCCAATTTGCTCACGAATGCGCTCGGCATTGGCCACAATCTGTTCGCGGCTCAACATCTTGCGCATCTCCGTCTTTCCACTTGGATCCCCGACCATGGCGGTCCCCCCACCGAGCACAACGATTGGCCGGTGCCCGTGCCTTTGCATGTGCACCAGGGCCATGATGGGCATCAAGCTCCCAACGTGCAGACTGTCGGCCGTGGGGTCAAAACCGATGTAGCCAACTGCTGGAGGCCGAGCCAGTAGCTGCTTGAGCCCCTCTTCGTCGGTTACCTGCTGAACAAATCCGCGCTCTTGCAGTTCTTCGAAGAAACCCTTCCCAGTCATTCTGCCCTTCAAGCCCTCATCTAATACCGTTTCACCAAAGCAAAATCACACCGTCTAAAAGGTTTGTGAAAAAAGCCCGAACCACCGAGACTCAGAGCGCACGGAGGAGACACGCAGGGGCAACCAACGCGGTCTGCTGCTGAGCAGCGAGAGAACGGCAATGCTGACCATTCCGGTCAGGGAAATGAGCACTTACGTAACAGTAGGATTGCATTCGAGTTGCACCAACCTTTCGTGTGCGGCATAAGCTACATGCCCCTGCGAAGCTGGCATGTAGCACTCGGACGGCCCATCTGTGCACGCAGTTCCCTGCGCGGCCTCTGTGGTTTGTCTGCGCTTTTTCACAAGGCTCCCAATTCGCCCGGACAACACAGGAATTGCGTGGCACCACGTTACCCCGCATCAAGGCTCCCGGCAACCGAGCGAAAACCTACCTGCACGGCGCGTCCAATCAGCAACGGAAGTACCCGAAATCTGTTCCTAGAAGCTTTCGCC
>CAZXXS010000014.1:0-17074 GCA_964644845.1 uncultured Cytophagia bacterium
AGGTTCTAAGGGCGGGAACCCGCCAGCCGAGACCCGAATGGCGCCTTCGCACAGCTACCGGCTGGCACCTACGGCGACGCTCTCCAGCCGGAACCGGTCAAAAACCAAGCTCACGTAATCTCTCTTCCGTGATTCCGCTCCCGGCGCTTCGTTCTCTCGTGGCCAGGATGCGGTCAACGTAACGTGCCAGGACATCAACCTCAAGATTTACTGGATCTCCGACGTGGAGCTCGCCCAAATTCGTGTGCTCCAACGTGTAGGGAATCAGCGCAACCTCGAACACGTTGCCGTCAACGGCGGCAACGGTGAGGCTGACGCCATTCAGCGCCAGGGATCCCTTCTCCGCGATCAAAGGGCTCAGGCTTGGGGGCGCCGAAAAACGCGCTCGGTAGCCCTGCGGCTCCGGCCACAGCGAAACCACGCGAGCCAATCCGTCCACGTGGCCCAACACGAAATGCCCACCGAGGCGGTCGCCGGCTCTGAGTGCGCGCTCCAGGTTCACCGCTGCCCCTGTCTGACGAGCCGCAAGGTTCGTCCGCTCGAGCGTCTCCGCAACCACGTCCACAACGAAACCGTCGGACGCCAGCGCGGTGACCGTGAGACAAACGCCGTCCACAGCGACGCTGTCGCCGAGCTTGAGGCCCTGGCGAACGACAGAACAGTCGATCTGGAGCTGAGCGCCGTTTCCTACACGGGCGATGCGCCGCAACCGGCCAATCTCTTCCACGAGCCCTGTGAACATCAGGTGTCCTCCTGCCGGGGTGCTTCCAGCTCCAGCATCAGATCGGTGCCCACCCTTCTGATCCTCCGCAGTTTCCACAAATGGGCGTCCGCGACGCGCTGCACGCCGAGATCGCGAAGCATGCCAATCCCCTCGCCGAAGAATCGCGGAGCCACAAAGAGCACAAAGCGATCCACAAGGCCACGCTTCACGAAACTGCTGACGAATTCGGCCCCGCCCTCGAGTAGAACCGAGGTTAAGCCGTCCGCGGCGGCGCGCATCAGCAGGTCGAGCGGATCGAGCTTCCCTTCCAGGTCCGTCTCGAGACTCCACACGCGGAGCCCACTGTGCAGGGCGTCCACCAGCCGGTCATCCGGCACGTTCTTTCCCGCAGCCACGATCGTTTTGCCGTCCTGGGCACCGAGGGTGGCCAGTCGCGACCGGAGAGCGTGTTCCAGTGCCGGATCGGCAACAATCCGCCACGGGTTTGGCCCCCGAACGTGGCGCACGGTGAGCTGCGGATCGTCGTGGCGAAGGGTGCCTGAGCCAATCAGGACCGCGTCGTGCTCGGCACGCAGTCTGTGTGCCCAACGCCTCGCCCGTTCGGAGGTGATCCACTTCGAATCACCGGATTGCGTTGCAATCTTGCCGTCTAACGTAACAGCGAGCTTGGCGGTAACCCAGGGCAGCCCCGTGCGGATCCATTTGAAGTAGCCGCGGTTGAGCTCCCGGCAAGCCTCCTCCAGCACGCCGACGCGAACGTCAATCCCAGCGCGCCGAAGTTCTCCCACTCCCTTTCCGTTGACCTCTGGATTTGGGTCCAGAGTCCCAACCACCACCCGTCGGACTTTGTGGGCGATTAATGCGTTTGTGCAGGGAGGCGTTTTCCCCTGGTGACAGCACGGTTCCAGCGTCACCACAACCGTACCGCCACGCGCACGGTCGCCAGCCTGGCGCAAGGCGTTCACCTCGGCGTGCGGTCCCCCGTAGATTTCGTGGAACCCTTCGCCGACGATTTCGCCGTCGTTGAAAATAACCGCCCCCACAAGGGGGTTCGGCGAGACCCGGCCTCGCCCTTTTGTGGCGAGACGCAACGCGCGGCGCATGAGCTGTTGTTCCAGGTCTTCCTCCAAATTCGCGCTCCCTTGGAGTTCTGGCAAGTACGAAAAAAGCCCCGACAGGGTACGCCGGGGCCGTGACGCTCACGCTCGGGAGCGGCGGTAGTTTGGCTCCTTCCGTGGTCTTCTCCCATCCGGACTTTCACCGTCGGCGCCGGAATTCCACCGGCTCTGTCCGTCCCGCCGTACGACGGACTCGCGGGCTGTCACCGCCGGTCAGGACTTTCACCTGGCCCCGAAGACCAGCGGAAAGTAAGCAATTTGGAAGAATAAATCAAGTTGGAGATGCCCAAAGAGCCCCCTTGGAGCCTTGCAGACGCTCGCCGCTTCCTGACAACAGGACGTTCTGACATCAGGCGCTTACCAGAAGCACGGCCAACGGAGTCGTCTGGGGTTTCGCCAGGGATTGGCTCCCAAAACGTCCGGAGGCAGCCGGAAACTTTCTCTTTCCCCCTGGGTCGGTTGACCGTTCAGGCAACGTTGGGCCGTTGGAAGCGAATCGGTGTTAAGTGCAAACAGCTGACCACGGCGACCACTTGTAGGTTCACGCGGAGCTTTGGGCACACAGCTCGCACAAAGATGCTTCCGCCTTCGAGGAGCAGCTCGCAGCAGTCTTGCCAATCACACTTGCCCGGGAAGTCAACCGCAGGCGGTCCGAACTCCTGCCGACGCGCGTAGCCGAAAAGCGCCGAACGCCGTCCCCTGATGATGGCCACACGTTCACCGTTGCGGATTCGCAGCGGGTAGATCGAAAGTCCTGCAGCGCAGGCAGGTACCGGAGGGGGTAGCGTTAGCTCTCGACTGAACGTCGCCAGCGGGCCAGGAACGTGTCTTGCGCGTCACGTCCGAAACGCCTGTGCGGCTCGCCGGCTGTACAATTGAGCTCGCTCATTCCGACCAGTACGTGTGCTCACAAGTGACGCGTGAAGTCCGAAACAAGCCCGGTACACCCACAGCGGCGCACCGGTTCCCGCGACGTACGGTCAGGACGGCGATCAGCGGGTTGACGCAAACGACGCCCGCTGAAATCCGCCGAAGCCGGCGGCAGCGGAAGCGCCCTTTGCAGAGTAACTCAGTGAGTGGGGCTCTCGAAAGAGGCAAGAGCGTGCGAGGGTTCGGCCTTCAACATGTGACTGGCCCGTGTTCCGCATTTCGTCGGGTTTACCGCCGCGTCTCAAGTTCCAAATCGTCACCACGACCTCGCCCCCGGCCTCGCACTTCTGAAGTACCTCGGGTTCTCGTGCCAGTGGCCCCTCGCTTCGCGTGGCTGCATCCTCCTCTCGTTGCCCGGAAAAAGAACTGTGTCTGGGAGCCAGACGGGAACGACGATCTCGTTGCTGCGGCCGACCCTGCGGTGTTCTTCAGGCAACGTACAAATTTCCCTCCTTCCTGAGCCTTCCTGAGAGTTCACCGGGGACCGCAAGAAAGCGACGCCAGAGTTCCGTTTCAACGCGTGTTTGCTCCGTTTTCACTCCACGGTCGGCAAGCGCAAAGTCCCGGTAACTCCGGCAATCACCGCAACAGAACGTGACAAGGACGCCTTCAAGGCCGGCGACCAGCATGGCGAGAAGAAACGGCTGAGCCGAGTAGGGACACAGGACAAAAAGCGCGCGCTTCCAGCGGCCAAAACGCAAGTTGGGCAAAAACAGGTCGTGTGCGATGTCGAGGGCGGAAGTCATGACGTAGAAATCCGACCCCTGTGCAGCCGCAACAGCAGCCACTTGGCCGAGCGGACAGCCTTGACACGCACGCGGTACTCGATCCAGCACGGTCTCTGCCTTGAGACACCTGTGGTTGAACCGTCCAACAGGACAATCGAAGGGTTTCTGGCAGAAACTGCCCGCGACGAGATCGTAGCCGTTGGCCGCTCGGTCGTCCGTGGCCACGTAGCCGGTGCGCGTGAGCTTCAGGGACAGTTGCGGGAACCGAACCAGAGCCCTGTACAGACGCACGGGGTGAGCGAACGCCATTCGCCAGAGAAAGAACTGGCCGTACCGTGTGAAAAGGCTACGCAACGAAAAGCCCCAGATGGGCGATTTCAGCAGCTGCCGAAATTCGGAGAAAGCGCTCATTTCACGACGCTCTCTTCTTACGAGTTGCAGACGCGCGGACGAGGGGCTCCTTTCCCCAGCGCGCACGGCTTCCCGCTCAATCGTCTCCCCGGACCCAGTCTTAGGGGACAGCAACCGTCCCCCAACGCCGCAGGCCCGTCGCGCGACTTGGGTAACAACCCTGCTCGTCCGGAACGGGCTTACTCGGCGTTGTCGTCAACCTGTCTTCGGCATGCGACGGTCCTTGGGCCGCACGTTCCGAGATTTCTGCGCTGCTCGACCCCGTTTCCAAGGCCAGGTTGGCCCGAGGGCGTCCCCCGCGCCCTGATTGGTGCCTCCCTCCCGTTCCCCAATCCGCTTCAGCGCCGATCGTGTTCGCCGGGTACGTTGTTCTGACTCAGCTGGAGCTGGAGTTGGCGCCGGTTCGACGAAATCGTCGACCCCATTCGACATTTTCGTCGAAAGCGGTGCTTTGTAACCGCCGAAAGGGTCCCGCGCAAGCCCGACTGCTGTACGTCCACCTGGCACAGGTGTTGCAAACCGGTGCCAGGATTTCGGGAGGGCCCCCGGGCCGGAAACTTCGGACCAATTCATTCAAGAACATGGAGGGAAGATGCAGCGGCAGTTCTTCAGCTTTCGTGCGTTTACAGCTTTTCTGCTTCTCTGGGCATTTGTTGTGCTCCTTGTGTCGGGTCTTGTTCTTTACGTGGCGCCACCGGGCCGCGTGGCGAACTGGACCAACTGGCGCCTTCTGGGCTTGACCAAGGGGCAATGGGAGAGTGTTCACACCATTCTGTCCTTCGCTTTCGTCGTAGGCGCCCTCTTCCACATCCTGAAATTTAACTGGAAGGTGTTGCTCAACTACCTCAAGAAAAAAGCGGCTTCCGGCTTGCGGTATCGCCGTGAATTGGTTACCTCGCTTGTCTTGTCCGTTCTTTTTCTGGCCGGTAGTGCCGCCGATGTTCCTCCCTTTGCCCAAATCATGAACTTTGGCGAGTTCGTGAAGAACAGCTGGGCAGAACCCGAGGAGGAACCACCTGTTCCCCACCTCGAGTTGCAGCCGCTGGCGAAGGTCGCTCGTGGGCTTTCCCTCACCCCTGAACGGGCGGTGAAAATACTGCAGCGTAAAGGTGTTGCTGTTCAAGACACGACCGAAACGCTTCGCGAAATCGCGGAACGCGCTCACCTTTCGGCCCGGGAGGTCTACTCGCTACTCCGCGAGATCGGGGAACGGAACAACGGAGATCAGGAGTTTGGTCCCGGGTCAGGCCTTGGAAGGCTCACGGTTCCTGAAGTTGCCAGACGTCTCGGTGTGCCCGTCGACACTGTGGTGGCCCGTCTTGAAAAGCACGGGCTGCAGGTTCAGCCTGAGACGACGGTTCGCGACCTGGCCAAACAGGCGGACAAAAGGCCCTACGAAGTCATGAAATGGATGGAGGGCGAATAGCGAATCTGTTGGCAACCGTTTGCGAACTGCCACAACTGAGTCGCAGCGTCGGAAAAACGCAGGCCAGACTCGGACCTTCGATTCTGTAGCGATTTCGCGTACGAAGTAACAGATCCGCACACTGGATTTGAGCATCCCGCCGTTTGGTTCAGCGTCCCGGTGAGCGTGGTTCTACGGGTTCCTGCGTGGAGGCCGGACGGCTGTCCGGCCGGCAGGCCTCTCGCGAACACACAGCTGGGTCCGCCCGTGAAGAGGCGACGCTCACCGGTCTGCCTAACGGACCGCGTAAACGGGTCGAAGCGGTGTCGCGGCGGAAGTTTCGTGCCCTTTGCGGGAGGTGAGCAGGTCCGTTGCGCGCTGGACATTGCGTGCCAGAGACTAACTGCGATCCGGGGCAGTGTCGCTTACGCCTTTGTCTTGTGGCCGTTCGAGAAGGCGGACAAAACCTGCCGTTCCGTCCACCTCGACGAGGTCCCCGTCCCGCAGGATCTGACGGGCTCCGCTCACGCCGGTGACCGCAGGCACGCCGAACTCCCGCGCCAGAATTGCTCCGTGCGAAAGGGCGCCACCCACTTCGGTGACCAGCCCCGCCAATCTTCCCAAAAGCGGTGTCCACCCTGGGTCCAGACCGCCAAGGACCAGGACGGCGTTCTCAGGCACTTCGGGCAGTTTCTCTCCCCTGAGCACAACCACCCTGCCTCTGGCCCTGCCCTGGCTCACACCCAGTCCGCGCAGCAGGCGGGCCGTTTTACCCGGTTGCTCGAATTCCGCAGACTTTTCCCGGGCAACCCAGAGAAGAAATGTCGGTCGATCTTGCAGACTCCGGCGTCGGGTCTGTCGCCCACGCAAGGTGTTTTCAAGGTCTCGTGTGAAGCCAAAACCTGTGGCCAAACGCTCAAGCTCGCCCTTCCGGAGCTCAAAAACCAGGTTAGGCGATTGCAGCAGTCCACGCCGCTGCAAGATGCCGCCGATCTTGAGAACCGCCTGCCGTTTCTGCTCGAGAACCAGGTGCCAGTAGTGGCGTTGGTTCTCACGGAGAAGGGCGAACTGTTCCGCCAATCGCAGCGTCCAGCGCAAAGCGGCTTTCCAGAGTGGGCACAAGGGTGTGGGTAGTCGGCAGGCTGAAAACACCTCCGTGACCAGCTTTTCCCGTGCGTGTGGGTCAGCGTGCTTCGTTTCAGCTCTCGCGCGGCCAGTGTCAAAAGCAAGCCGGAGCAACAGCTCGGGACTTTCTCTCCAGGTCGGATCAGCCACGTCCAGGCTTGGAGCACGATGTCCGTACTTGCGAAGAAATTCCCGCAATTTTGCTTTGCGACTGCCATCGCGTGTTCGGGCGAGATCCGCGAGGGCGCGATTCATTTCGGCGGTCAGGTTTCCCGGAAGGCCGCGCAGAAGTTCTGTGGCAAGCTGCTGGCACTTTGGCGACGCCAATCCCGTACCGAGCTGAAGTTCCCACTCCAACAAACGCAGAAAAAGCTCAGCGAACGTCAAACTCCACCGGTGCAAAGCGAGAAGCTGCAGGGACAATTGCTGAGCGCGGTCCAGATCGCTCAGAAGCGCCTCTGCGTGTTCGTGGGCCCGAATGTCGCGGTGCAGCTTCCGGACTTCTGCTACGTAGTCGGACACGAAGAGACGCCACCGTTTGAGGTTGGCCCAAGGGAGCCAATCCGGGTCCTCTACCACGTGCAGCCAGGCACGGCCGAGCTTCAGCAGCCTCGCTGGCCAGCTGAATTTTGGCAAACCGTCCGGGAAGAAACTCAGACGTTTTTCCGCGTGAAGGAATTCAGGCGACAGCATTTCGTGTAGCTTGCGGAACACGCTCCAGCGTGTGTAGGGTCGGCCGTTTACCAGCCGGGTGAGTTGTGCTTTTGCGAGATTCCTGTGTCCCAGGTAGAGAAGCGGTTCGCGGAAGGCACGTTTTTCAACAGCAGGACGGAGCAGGTCCCAGCCGAGGGGAGAAACGGGTCGAACAAAACGCTCGGCGAAAAAGAAGCTCGTCCAGACGTGGTCCGGCGCCTCGGTGAGCCACGCGGGCAACGGTGGCCGCCGCCCCGGTCTGGCCTGCAGAATCCAGAGCTGGTTGTTGTCCCAGGCCCACTCCACGTCGGCCGCAAGCGGCTCAAAACCCAGCAGATCTCTGGCTCTTTGCGCGAGTCCGTGAATGGCGAGCCAGTCCGGTGCCTGCTCGCCCGCGGGTGCTGGAACGGGTTGCCCGCTCACCAGCCCTACCGCGGTTGGCACGCGGCCTCTTCCGGACGTGACGAGAATTCGCTCGCCCACGGCGCGACCAGCCGTTACGGCGTCCGTACTAGCCTCGCTCGCTTCGATCAGAGTCGAGACGAACTCCGGTCGCGGAGTAGCCGTAAACGCCACCCCGGCCCACCTTGCTTCTACCGTTGTTTGCAGCAGGACGTTGACGTGGACCAGCTCGAGGGGGGTGTCCATCCGCAACGCGGTTCGAACCCGGTTTGTGGTTCCAGACTGCAGGCACTTCCGGAACGCCTGCAACAGCTGGTCCTCTGTCTTCAGTCCCGTAGCGCTGAAAAGCTGCCCGGCCAAACTACCAGCGGCGCGATCTTCTGCCAATGCTGACGATCGCACGGCGAAGGTCTGTGCGCCGCTCTCCCGAAGCGCGCTCACAAGGCGTGGCAGGCGTGGTCTGAGGTCGCCAAGGATCGCGTCGAGCGACCCGTCTTTGGCTGGCACCAGAACAAAAAAGGCCGGAACCGGAAAACCCGCCTGCGCAAGAGTGGCGAGGTTTGCCGCTTTCGGCCCTACAAGATCGGGGTTCTTGGCGCGGGGATCATCCCACCGCAAGATCATAAGGGACATGCGTTACGGTTGCGAACCTCCGCTTCGCTTTGCCGTCGAAAAGTCGGCTGCGGAAAAAACGCGCGCTCCACTACCGGGGAAACGGCCGTTGGCCACCACGGAACGTGACTCTCGGCTTACTTCTTCACCTTCAGCTGGCGTCGGTAATACGTTCTGAGGGCTTGGTTGTACTGGTCCACGACCTTCTTGAGGGCTGGGTCCTCCGCCACGTGAGAATCCAGTGGCACAAGTTCCCCATTCTCGAGACGCGGCCTACCGTTGGCATCCCAGCGGAAGAGGATGTCGCCGATGTACTTTCCCTGGTTGCCGTTCACTGCGATGTAGGACTCGCCGGCCTTGTGTGGTCCTCGAATCCTGTACGTCGCGCGGCCGCTGATGAAAAGATCCACACCACGGACGTCCTGAGCGAGTTTGTTCACCTTTGCTTCAGGCATGTACGCCAGACACACCACGAGATCCACTTTTTTCCGGAGTTTCCTCACCATCTGTTTGGCAGCCTCAACGGGATCGGTCACCTTGTACTTCTCAGCGACAAGGGGGTTGCGCGGTACCTCCGTGACGCCAAAAACGCCCACTTTCGGGCCGTCAGAGCCCAGCGGCTTGAGGACGATCCAGGGCCGTGCAAACGGCAGTCGCTTCCCGTTAGCGTCGTAGAGATTGGCAGTTACAAAGGTAAGCGCCCCGCTCGCGGCTACCTTGCGGATTGCTTCGCCTGCGGCGTCCACGTCGGAAGCCGCCAGATTCACAGCATCGTAGCCCATCTTGGCGAAGCCCTTCAGAAGGTACTCGACTTTCAGGTTGGCGTTTGTGACCTTGCGCGCGAAACCGCCAGCATCCAGAATCAGAACCGCGTCTCCCTTCTCTTTCACCGCGTTGATGTAACCAGCCCGCCGGGCCAGCCCGCCAAGGCGGTTGGAGTGTCAGCCGCAAGGCTCCAGGTAACCGGCCACATCGCCACTGTAGAGGATGCGCAGCGCCTTCTCTGCTGCTGCCGTGGTGGAAGGTGTCGACAGGGACAAACCCGCCAGAACAAGAAAAAAACTCAGCGCTACAACCGAACCTGCCAGATCTGTCTTTCTCATCGCCTACCTCCTTCTGACACCCCAGCTGACAACCCCAGATTCACTCCGACGCTGTGAAAGGGTCCCCGCGCACAAGCTTCACTGTTGTTAGGAGACTGGAAAAGAGCCACCACACGACCGAGTTACGCAGCGTCGCGTGCGTTCGTCTGGCACGCCAGACTCGATGCCCCTTACGGAATCCACGACAAAGCTCCGCGGCCAAAGGGCAAGACCTTTTTTACGCAGACCACACACCCAGGAGCATGCTGCCGTCACAATCACGTACGTTCAGAAACCGGTACAGTTCCGTTCCCCATGTTTTCGGTGTCCCGTTTCGGCTGCTGCAGGTCGGCGACGGGCAGTCCAGTTTCCGCGCTTTTGGCAGTTTTTTCGCTCGCTGAAGATGAGGAATGACCTCCCGCCGTTCGAAAAGCGCTCCCCGGTTCGTTGTGCCGTGTACCCAAGTGGGTTAAGAGCCTTATCGCAGAGGTTCAGTTTGCGAACACACCGCCGTCGGACGGTACACTTGCTTATTTGAACTCATTCGCTGCCGCAACAGGAGCCCGTAACTAGCGGCAGGCGCGACGGATTTCACAAAACATGAAAAGCCCGCCAGTGGCGGGCTTCAGTCTGCTCAACGCTCAGGGATGCTCAAACGGGGTGCCGAGGGCCGGACTCGAACCGGCACGCCCCTTACGGAGCGAGGGATTTTAAGTCCCTTGCGTCTACCAGTTCCGCCACCCCGGCGAGACGAGTGAAATTAAAAAAGGCGGCGAGCGGAATCGAACCGCTGAATAGAGGCTTTGCAGGCCTCCGCCTTACCACTTGGCTACGCCGCCGCATCTTTGGAACTTGGAGCGGGAGACGGGACTTGAACCCGCGACCCCCACCTTGGCAAGGTGGTGTTCTACCGCTGAACTACTCCCGCTTTTCGCAAGCGAATATACGCAAAGAAGGCCACGGATGCAAGTCTTTTTTCGCCCAAGCATTCCCCATTTTCCCCATGGGAACTCGCGGACACCTGAGAGTCGCTTAGCTGGCAAAATCGTTTTCTGGCCGAAGCAAAAGCCGAAAGAGGGTCCGCGTTTCCGCCACAGACTGAAGACCCCAGCCACCCCATGTGCAGACCGCTTGAAACCAGTCGGGTTTTCGGCCCGCTTTAGCGGGTCTACATCTGAAACTGCACCGGAGTGCAATTTCCGGGCGGTTTCGAGACAATCCAGATCTACCAGCTCTCCCGCTTGCTCGCCAGAAATTCACTGACCGTGCGGGCAACGTCAGACTCTTAGGTACAGCTTGAGCCTGTGAACAACTGGTACCTGCCGTGCGCACCTGCGGCTTGGCAGGGAACCCTTTTTCTTCTCAGGCCAAGGCTGCTGAGAGCATCTTGCCTCCGCGCGTGAGAGGCGCAGGCTCGGCGGCGAGGCCAGCACATCCAACCCGCGGGAAGTCCTTTGGGTGCTGTCCGGCTTGCGGGTGACGAGATCCAAACCATCTGGCCCGCAAAAGACACGGAATTCCCGCTTCCCAACCCGCTTGGCAGCAGTAGAACTAACCTTCGGGGCTTCGGCGAGGTGAGCCTGCCCACTTACAATCGATCCGCAGTGCGACTTCGCTGCCGGTAAGTTGGAACACCCTGAGGGAAGTGGGCACGATGCTTGCTCAGAAACCACACACCGACGACACCACCAGTCGGCTTGAACAAGAGAGGCTGTTCCAACGTCGGACAGTCATCGTTCGCGAGACAAACAGACAGCCAACCAGTGAAGGAGGTACCATGAGAGCTCGCTACGGAACCGCAGCCGCTCTGATCGCAAGCTTCTTGTTTTTGTCTGTGCACACCGTTTTTGCCACAAACATCAACGATCCCTTGACTAATGGGACGACCGTTGGTCAGCAGCACGGCGGCACGTTCACCGAGGAAGGTTGGAAAACCACGTCCGCCTGGGATTACATCCAGTACGACGTGAGCACGATTTCGGAAGGTTACGTGGAGTTCGAGGTGCGCGGTTGGCACGCTGACGAGGACCAATTCAGCCACTCGCACAAGTGCCACTTTTTCGGCATGTACGACGACAGCTACGACGACCGGAACGGCGACCACATAAAGACAAATCCCTACAAGTGCTTCATGCGAATCTACGGCTACGAACCTGGTTACAGCAAATGGGGCATTCTCAAGCTGCGCTTGAACGTAGCTGCTTACACCTCCGGTGATGAGACGGATCCGAATTCTTTCGAAGCGTACGCCAGCGAAGGCGGACAGGTTGAGAACGATGAAGACGCAACACACTGGGACTGGCAGGAAGACGAATGGTATCACTTCAAGCTTGAGTGGGGCGACGGCCACATGCGCTGGTACAAGGACGGCGTTTTGATTACCGACTACGATTACAGCGGCACGGGTGAGGAGTACGCCCCTCCCATCCACATTATCCGGCTCGGCTACGTCGGGGTTTACGAGACTCCCATCGGTGAGGTTTTCCGGAACGTCAAGATCGTGGACGCAACGGTCCCCGTGGAAATGAGCGCGTTCAGCGCCCTGGCTGGGCACGTCGTAACGCTGAGGTGGGAGACGGCCAGCGAAACAAGCAACCACGGTTTCGCTGTTGAACGGAGTGCGGACTCGAAACACTACCACCAGGTTGGCTTCGTAGAGGGGCACGGCACGACCACCGCGCCTCATGTCTACACTTTTCAGGATCGTCCCCCAAAACAAGGCACTTACTGGTACCGCCTGCGTCAGGTTGATGTCGACGGCTCTGCCACCGTCTACGGTCCGGTGAAGGTCCTCTGGGCGCCTCAGGAAGAAGTCCTGCTCAGCAACTACCCGAACCCGTTCAACGGTCAAACCCGAGTGCACTTGCTACTGCCGGAAGCTGCTGACCTCCGGGTGGTCGTGTACGACCTCACGGGTCGGGAAGTCGCGAGGTTGCACACGGGACGCGTCGAGGCAGGAGAGCACACGTGGACCTGGAACGCTCACGACGAACTCGGTCGGGAACTCCCAAGCGGTGTCTACTTGCTACGCGCGACCGGCGGACAGCACACGCTGACACGCAGAGTCATTCTGCTCAAGTAAGCACGCGGTCAAAAATTCCGGGTCTGACAAAAACGCCCGGCGCCTGCTTTTGTTTGCGGGTAGCCGGGCGTTTTCGATTTGCGGAATCGTTGCGCTTAGGGCCCGTTCTACAAGTAATCCTCAGTGATGTCTTCACCCGTCTTTTTCGAGATGAAGCGGAAGTCGTCCATGGACAAACTTTCGTCCTCCACGACGTCGATTTTCATCAGAAACTTCCACATGATTCGACGAATGCGACTGCGAAAGCCAGACGTCAGGTATTTGGCCATCTCCGGGTGGACGTGTAGTTCCACGCTCCGTTCTTTGCTACGGGAGCGAAAACTGCGGATCCAGCGTTCGATTTTGGTAGCCAGCGTGGTTTTCGAGACAATCCGACCGGTGCCGCCACACACGGGACAGGGCTCGCTCATGGTGAATGTCAGGCTGGGCCGCACCCGTTCCCGGGTCATTTCCACGATCCCAAACTTGCTCATGGGCAGAAGATTGTACTGAGCGCGATCCTTACTCATTTCTTTCTTGAGTTCGTCGTAGACTTTGCGGCGGTGGGCAGGTTCCTTCATGTCGATGAAATCGATGATCACCAGCCCGCCAAGGTCGCGAAGCCGAAGTTGGCGCGCAATTTCTTTGACGGCTTCGAGATTGATCTTCAAGCTGTTCTGCTCCTGGTTGCGTCTTCCGAGGTACTTGCCGCTGTTGACGTCGATCGCTACCAGCGCCTCGGTGTTGTCGATGATCAGGTAGCCCCCACTCTTCAGCCACACTTTGCGAGAGAGCGCCTTGTCGAGCTGGTTCTCCACGTTGAACGCGTCGAAAATAGGCCGTTTGTCCTGGTACAACTCGATTCGATCGACCAGTTCCGGAGCCACGTCTTTCACGTAGGATGTGATGTCCTTGACGAGCTTCTTGGAATCGACAACCAGACGACTCACGTCCGGTGTGAAGAGATCTCTCACCACGCTGGATGTCATGCCCATGTCCTTGTAGAGCAAACAAGGCGCCTGTTCTTTTTGGGCCCGTTTCTGGATGCGCTGCCACATCGTGTACAGCGTCTCCAAATCCTGACGCAGTACGGACTCGGGCTTCCCGGCCGCTACGGTCCGCACAATGACCCCGCAGCCCTCCGGGCGCAGCGCTTTCGCCAGGCGTCGCAAGCGACGTTTTTCGGAGTCGTCAGTGATTTTCTTGGACACACCGACCAAGTTGTCGTCTGGCACGAGAACCACGAAGCGCCCCGGCAACGAAATCCTGGTGCTCACGCGGGCACCCTTCCGTCCAAGCGGCTCCTTGGTGACCTGCACGAGCAAAGTGTCTTTTTCCCGAACGGTGTCTTTGTCCACGAGCTCTTTGCGAATCCCGTGTTCGTCCGGCTCGATGCGATCCACGTGCGTGTAGAGGCGCACCAGATCACCCATGTCGGCGAATGGGAGAAATGCGTCTTGCGGCTGCCCGATGTCCACAAACGCCGCTTGCATGCCCCGGACGACCTTGGCGACCCGAGCCAGGTAGATGCTGCCCAACATCCGCTCGTGCTCTGGACGCTCTACGTAAAATTCCACCAGTTTCCCGTCTTCGAGAATCGCGATGCGTGTCTCCCCCACCGTAGTGTTGATGATGATCTCTCGAGTCGTTGGTTCTTGGACCGGCTGGTGTCGTCGAACCGGTCGTCTGCGCCTTGTCTTCTTCTGAACCGTTTTTTCCGCTGTTTTCGTTTCTGCTTCCACGTCCTCAAGTCTCCATTGGAGTCACCAAATCCATTCCCCTGCGGATGAACATTCCCGTCCTCCGGATTTTGTACAGCAGCACCTTCTCTCGGGGCTCATCGAGCAGCACCTGCAGGATTTCATCCATTCGTGCAGTGCGTCCTTCCACAACTCGCGTCAGGACACGGAGCCCTCTACCCTTCGAGGCAGTCTCGATGGACTCGACGAAGGAGCGAATGTTCACCTCGCTAATTTTCTCACCCCTTTTGGGGTCTGTTTTTCTGCGTTCGACGATGATCTCGCGTTTGGCCAGGAAAGCGAGAATCCTCTGTCGAAGGTCGCGAACGTCATGCGGCTTGCCGAAGTCTACCGTGTACTCGATTCTGTCGATGAGTGCTGTAAGTGCCCGTGTTTTGCCAGCGAGACGGCGAGTCTCTGTGATTTCGACCCCCTCTGGCAGAAACCGATTTACAGACACGCGGATGTCGCCAGCTGGCCGGGTTTCGAACGTGACGTCCAGGTACTCAGCGTCACTGGTCATGCCCACAGGCAAGGCCGGGCCGTAGCTCACCTTAGGTCGTGGGTTGAACCCGTGCGAATAAGCCAGAGGCAGGCGAGCGCGGCGGAACGCTCGCTCGAATGCGCGCACCATGTCCAGGTGACCGATGAAACGTACTTCGTCCCCACGACGGTAGCGCAACCGGTAGACCACGGGCGTTGGCGGGGCTGTGTCCCTGATTTTCTTTTTTCCCCTGCCGAAAAGACTTGCCGATGTCCCAGGTTTCGGCTCTGGTACCGTTGGAGCCGCTGGCGAACGCTCTTCGGCAGTGTGCCTGGACTTCTTGCTGCGAGCAATGATTTCGCGGCAGACTTTGTGATCCATCAGGCCGCAGGCGTTGCAGACGCCGGTCTTGCAGTCCTCCGTGGTTTTTCCCCGGTAAGCTTTGGATCGCTCGCGCTTCAGAAACTGGGTTGTCACGCCTTTTGTGATGTGCTGCCACGGCAGAACCTCGTCGCGGTCAAAGGCGCGCGTGAATTCGTCGAAGCTCAAGTGGCTTTCTTCCACAGCCTTTTGCCACAGCGCAAATCGAAAGTGCTCGTTCCAGGCGTCGTGTTTTGCACCGGCACGCCAGACGCGCTCGACCACGTCCGCCACGCGCCTGTCGCCACGGGAAAGTAGAGCCTCCACCTGACACACCTCCGGCTCCCGCCAACTCACCTTCACATTTGGCCAGCGGATGCGGTCCAGAAGGTAACGCAGCTTTTCCCGGATTTCCTCAGGGCTGGCCTGGCGTTCCCACTGGAAAGGCGTGTGCGCTTTTGGAACGAAGGGAGAAACCGAGACGTTGACGCGTCGCTGGCCAGGATATTTCCGTCCGATCCGCACCACTTCGTGAACCAGATCGACAATCCCTTGCAGGTCTTCCTTCGTCTCCGTCGGTTGGCCAATCATGAAGTAGAGCTTCACCAAGCTCCACCCTTCCCGGAAAGCCAGGTCCACGGCGCGCAGCAGATCCTCGTTTGTGTTCGTTTTGTTGATCACATTCCGCAGGCGTTCTGTGCCAGCCTCGGGCGCCAGGGTCAACCCGGACTTGCGCACATTGCGCGCATAGGCAGCAATCTCGGGGGTGAACGTTTCGGGCCTCAGCGACGGGAAGGAAAAGTTCACCATTCGCTCGCGGAGGGTTACGCTCAGTGTGGCCAGGAGTTGATGGAGTTGGGAGTAATCGGAAGTGCTGAGGGAAACGAGCGAGACTTCGTCGTAGCCTGTGGCGTCCAAGGCCCGTTTGATGTGGCCGACAAGATCCTCCACGCTCCTCTCTCTCACGGGCCGGTACACAATTCCGGCCTGGCAAAAACGACAGCCGCGTGTGCACCCGCGCATGATCTCCACGGACAGCCGATCGTGCGTGGTCTCCAGCAGAGGTACCAAAGGGTGATCCGTGTAGAACTCTGGTCGCAGGTCTTCGACGACGCGGCCTTCTACGACGCGCGGTACGCCTTCCTCAATGGGTTCCACGGACTGCAGGCGTCCTTGCGGATCGCGAATGTCCACGTAGAGGGAAGGCACGTAAACGCCGCGAATGCCCGCAAGCTCCCGTAGGAGCGTTTCTTTGTCGTAGCGCTCGTGCTTGGCGATCCGAACCAATCGGAGGATCTCGAAGGCCGCTTCTTCGGCGTCGCCGAGCAGAAACGCGTCGACGAAGGGAGCAAGGGGCTCCGGGTTGAACGCGCACGGACCGCCGGCCAAAACCAGAGGCAACGCATCCGAACGGTCTTCGGAGCGCACGGGCAATCCACCCAGGTCCAGCAGATTCAGAACGTTGGTGTAGTGGAGCTCGTACTGAAGTGTGAAACCGATGACGTCGAATTCCTTGAGAGAACGTCGCGTTTCCAGCGAGTACAGCGGAATACCGCGGGCGCGCATCAGATCTTCCATGTCGCTCCAGGGCGCGTACACCCGTTCCGCGGCCAGCCATTCCTCGCGGTTCAGTAGGTGGTAGAGAATCTGAAACCCCAGGTAGGACATCCCCAGCTCGTAGACGTCGGGGAAAACAAGTGCAACGCGTGTGTCCACCCGCGCGTCGTTCTTGATGACGATGTTTTGCTCACCCCCAACGTAACGCCCCGGTTTGGCAACCAGTGGCAAAAGGCGCTCTACTTCGGCAAAATCAACTGGCATCCGGTGAATTCAACTTTTGGTTTCGTTCTTACCCAGTACAGATCCCTCTTTTGCGTCTTACCTGCGAATTCCCAGGTGTTCCTCCGTCCAAATTGAGCGGGCTCAATTCCACACGAAGGCAGAAACTGCGTGTGGCCTCAGGTCCGCCCAACTCCCCTGAGACAGCAAACCTTGCCCACGCTTGCAGCACAGGTCCTGAGGGCAGCACCACCAAGACGACAGTACAGGAGGAGTCCCGAAAGCCGACCGCTTACCCGGCAACACCTGTGCCAGACGGTTTCGTCCTCTGTATCCGTCAAAATCCCGAGAGCACGCGAAGCGCTTCTGGGGGTTCAATCGCTTTCGCGTGCCAACCCGCCGCACAAACGAAAATCCCCGT
>CAZXXS010000015.1:0-9575 GCA_964644845.1 uncultured Cytophagia bacterium
AATCGACAGCACCGGCTCGTGTGGCTCAAACCCTGCCATGGTGCGGCACTCCAAATCTTGGTTCTTCCCCTGTCGACCACAACCCTCAGAAGAATTAGTAGATGGTCCCTACCATTTGATGTAGCTTTTGTACTAAGCTAATGATCTTTTCCCTTGTTGTCAAGAAGAAATTGGCTGGGGATTGGACTGATCGGTCCCCTTGCAACGGGTGGGTGGACTCTCGCGTCCAACCACCTTCAAGTGGCGCCCTCCTTTCCCGTAGCTCGGGGATTGGATCCCCGGGCGGAGCCGAACTACGCCCGACAGAACCGAGATCCCCGTACCGGACTGACCGACGAACACGAAAGGCTTGGCCTGTCACCTGCGGTGTGTTTCCCCCCGCGGTAGAGTAAACGCTGCCCTTGCAAACCACCGCGCCCACTTGCGCGGACGCCTGTCCACCAGCCGCTTTTCAAATGGCACTTCCCTGGAGGGACCGCCCTTACGAATCTGTGGAGAAAATGGTGCGAAAGGTAGGAAACGGGGGAACAGGACGAGACTCAGCCCCTGCAGCGGTTGCAGGGACTACGAGTTCAACTCGCGTCGAGGCCCTGCGTGTCTCTCGCCCCGACGTGCGACGGAATCTCCAGCGGCCACCAACACGCGTGAGTCGGCACACACTTGGCTTCCCCGCGCTCACCCAGGCAACTGCCCTGGGAACTTTCAGCCGCGTCGACTGCTCGGACATCCTCAGGTCGACAGGTGCTTCCTCAGGTGGACCAACCCAGCTCACCTGAGACGCGTTGCGCCTCGTGGCGGGAAAACCCAACCGGGACTGAGGCCCCCTCCCCGCACTACCAGAGTCGAACACCGCCGGCACCTACCGTCGAATCTCAGTAGAGCTCGAATTCCCGTTCCGCCCGATCGCGAGCACCGCTGACCAGGTCTTCCACCGTCACCACGAGTTTGTAGCGCCCGCGTCCGCGGCCCTGCAGGTCAAGAGCTAGCATTTCCGTGACGTCTGGCCGCGTGGCGGTACGTTCAGCTCGCGTAACGACGGTAGTCTTTTCCTTTTTGCCCAGCAAACCGAACAACGTCTTCAAACCGCCCGAACTGCCGGAGAGTTTTTCCACCGCCAGCTCAACCGCGTACCGCCGCAGGCCATCCTGGCCCTTGGCAAGATTGTAAACTTCCCAGTAAGTGTAAACCGGTGATCCGACTCGGAACCTCGCACTGGGGTTCGGGAACACCGAAACATCCCCACGTGTCCACCAGCCCGGATGCTTCTGAGGGCTCACGTCGTAAGCGAGGAGTACATCGCTGCAACGCAAACGCGAACCACCGTAATCTGCAAGCTTCAGCGTTAACTTCCACCCGGCGATTCGATGGTGCTCCAGACCTTCTGCGTAGAAACCCAACCTGTACCGTGCTGGAGTCAGTGTGAACGAGTGGCTAGCAACGTACGTTCCGTCCCGGACGCGCGTTGAATCGTCCCAGACAACGGTCGAGACCTGATGTTCCGAGCCCACCCTGTTCCAAAAAGCGTCAAAAACGGCCGCGCCGCTCTCCCAGAGCGTGTCGGCAGCACCGCCGCCGGAACGCGCCGCCTTTTCGGAAATTCCGTAGAACAGATCCAGTTCTGTTTTATGCCCTTCGGCCTTGAACGTCACCAACTGGAAGGGACACTGAATCAACTCTACACCCCGCCGCCACGTGTGACGGTCAGAGTTCAACCCGATGACCACGTCTTCGCGGCTACGATTCGCAATTTCGTTGAGCAGTTCATCCCGTGTCATCCGGGAACCGTGCAGGTAGCGAGAAAAAAGCGGATCCCAGTCTTCTCGGCTCTCAAGCAGACGGTCGTCGGTCGGCACCGGCACCAACCGCCAGTTGTTCGGAGCTCCGTCGGCGTCAATCTCGAAATGGAACATGAGCGGCTGCGGCAGGTTCGCTGCGTACAACCAGGACTCGTTGTGCGCCAGATCCTCGCCCAGCGTCGTTGCTTTGCGATCGGGCTCGCCGTAGCGCACGTAAATGAGCCCTTTGTCATTCAGCTTGCTGTTCAGGTAGAAAGTCTTGGGGAACTGCAGAAAGCCGCCGACGTCCGGATTGTTCACCGGCAGCCGAAATCCGTCGAAACGGAAATTCTTTTCTGCGTAGATCAACCTCCGGTAGTGTTCCCGGATTCGCGCGTTGTCCGGCGACCCGGGCCGTGGGTTCCGCTTTTCCCAAATTTTCCGGAAAAAAGCGATCTTTTCTGCCGGTGTTTTAGCCCGCTGATATTCGTACAATTCCGCTTCGCTCAAAATGTACTTTACGTCCTCGAACACAAACCGCGCTGCCAGATTCGACTTGATGCCACGCACCGCTTTCCAGTAGTACTCGTCCGCAAGCAGGGGATTATTCTGCTCGTAGTAACAGCGCGCGAGCGACAGCAAAACCGGCTGCTTCGGGAAAGGCAACTGCTCTTCAAGAAGTTCTTTGAAGATCTTCTCGGCCCGGTCGAAAGCCTGGTGTCGACGGTACAGTTCTCCAAGAAAGTACTTGCTCGTTGTCGACCCCTCCCGCAGCAACCAGCCTTCAACGGTGTCAGGAGCAACGTGCTCGAGCAGGTAGTCGTACAGATCAAACAGACCGAACTTACTGTTGTCGTCCTCAGGGTGTCTGCGAACCTCTTCCAACCCAAGTGAAACGGCGCGGAAGTAGTGTCTCCGGTAGCGTTCCAGCAAGGCGTATTGGTACAGAACGTCTTTGTAAGCGCTGTCGGCGTTCAAAACCCAGCGGAAGTGTTCCTCGGAGAATCCCCAGTCAGTCAGACGCATGAGTCCGGCACGTTGCGCTCCCAGCTCTCTGTGGGCTACGGCCAGACCGTAGTGGGCCAGCGTGTCGTCAGCACCGCTCTTCAGCAGCTCCTTGAAGTAGCTCTTGGCCCGTCCCCAGTCGCGTCGCCGAAGTGCCACTTCGCCCAAACGTCCCAGAGCAAGTTCTGCTCCCAACGCTTTTGCTCTCTCGTACGCTTGCTCAGCGCCGCTCAGGTCGCTTTTGGCAAGACATGCGTCACCCGCTGCAAGCAACGAGTCGACTTGCTGCTTGCTCGCTTGCACCCCTGGGCTGCCGGCGTGGACTGTTCCGACGAGCAATCCGACCAGTAGCGCGAAAATCGTTGCAGTCCTCAACATGGAAACCCTGTCACCTCCGCGTTGCGTGTACCATTCGGTACACCTTGATCTTCCGATTCGTGAACGTCCACCAAAGATTGGGGTTCCTGGAAAGGCAACACGCTCGTCACTTCCTGGCGGCACAACGTCCAGATTTGCGGACAAAATCCGCACTTGTCACGTCGCCCGGGCCCCAAGACAGGCGTGGCAAACGACAGGAACTTTCACCGGTTGAGTTTCCCGACAGCTGGCATGAGAAAACCGGAAGGTTCCAGCTTTGGCTCTGGGAGTCGCACACGAAAACACGCAGCTACAGTAACGATTACTGCGCGTAGATTTGGGCTTCCCCAGAAGGCGAATACCGTGAGCCCACCTCCCGCAAAAAGAGAAAACCTGTCATCCTGCGCACCCCCTGGCGGCCGAGATCCAATTCTTGGCAGAAATGAAAGCTGGCCAGCGAATTCACGCTTTATCCGGGAAAGAATTTTCCCGGTAAGCGCTCGAAGTGTTGGCAAATTCCGGCGGGAAAATGGAAGGAGCCCCTGACTCACTCCTTGGGAGGTTAGGCTTTTTCCGGAACGGGCACCCCCGGTCCGAAAGCGCTTGGCTTACCCTCTAAATTGCAGACAAACAGACGGGAACAAAGCCAGGTGTTTCCACTACTGCGGACGCGGCCCAGCGAGCAGCCTCGACCGAGTGAAAAAAACAGCGCACCCCCAAATCACATGTCCCGGGGACAATCCCGCACACTTCCCGGGACCCCCTTTACTCCCTCCACACCCGCCAGCTCCACCGCACCGGGTGCCGGTTGATGGGCTTCTCGCCTGTGGGGATGAAATTCTGTAGTTCTTTTGTCCAGCGCCCCCCGCCGGTTGCCTCACTGATCGGGTTGAAAATGACCTTGCCCCTCGCTGTGTTAAGACTGAAGTGAAGCTCCGGCAGCAAAAAAGGCTCCTCGCCAAAAACGGTCATGTGCTTCAGGTCGGTCAGTGAACGCACGTACAGGTCACTGCGCAACTTACGATTCCAGCGCTCGCTCTGCACCAGCATCACAGGACCACACCACAGTTGGAGGTCGGGCAACTCGTTGGTCTCGTACAGTCGGAGATCAAACGCGTTGCCTCTTCGGTCTTCGAAACGGAGCTTCAGCGGAAACGTCACCACAACGGAGTCGCCGTCAGCCCAGGTCCGGTGCAGCCTTAACCACCCGTGCTGGGGCGACGTCTGCACAGGGGCGCCGTTGACCGAGATGGCCACAGAGGGCGCCCAGGCCGGACAACGTACCGACAGGACAAACCGGGCGGAATCCTCTGCGCGAATGTTCAACTTCACCACGCCGGTGTTCGGAAAATCGGTCTCGCTGACCAGCGAGAGCTTCTGTCCGGAGACGCTGAGCTCCGCCTTGAGCGGAAAGTAGAAGTTCCAGAAAAGCGTGTCGTCTACGGCCACAAAGGCGTGCCTTACGAAATCGACGTAACCCACCAACCCGTGGGGCAGACAACACCACCACGCTTCGCTGTACGGAGCCTGGTAGCCGGTGGGAATCACGTGCGCGTGTCCGAAAGCGCCGTTCGCCGTTTGGTGAAATGCCAACCCGTTCAAAGCTGTTTTCTCGGCCAGGTCAAGGTACGCAGCTTCACCGGTCAATTCCCACATGGCCAGCGTCAGTCGCAACCAGTCGACGATCGCGCAGCCTTCGGTCCGCTTGTCCTGAGGCAGCCACTCGGGCACGCTGCCATCGGGAAAAAGCACACCTCTTACGAAGTTTCGCCACACCTCTGCCGTAAGACGGTCAAGCAGTTGCCGGTCTCCACTCACTCTTGCCAACTTCGCCATGCCTACAAGCGAAATCAGGTAGCCGTGGGCGTGGTAGTGTCCAAACTGTGGAACCAGTTCCGCGATTGCTTGCGCGGCGTTCAGCCACTGACTGTCCGGGTCCACAGCATACAGTGTCATCAGGGACTCAAGCAGGCTGGTGAAATCCGTAAACCAGCGGTGCTGACGTTGCTCAAGAGGCCAACGAGGGATGCCGTTGACCAAGTACTCGGCGAGCCGTTGAGCAGCATCCAGAAAACGTGGATCCTGCGTCAGGCTGTACACCTCTACCAGACCCACCAGTAGGCGTCCGTGCCCCCAGAGCTGCTTGCGCCACTCTTCCCACCCAAGCCCACTCTGATCGAGGCCGAAGTGACCGTCCGGTGCTTGGTAGTCAAGAACGCGCTGGGCTACAGTGGTTAGCTTCTCGAGGTGAAGCCCACGCAGCCTGGCCACCTTCGCCAAAGCTCCGATGTAGCGTCCCGAAACATCCCCTTCGTACTCCTCAAAACGGCGGTCGTAGCCGCGTCGCCGCGTGACGTCCTCCAGGACGAGTCTCTCCGAATACGGGTAGTCGCTTAGTAAACGCCTGGTTGTCAGACTCAGTCGCTCACCGATTTGGCCCGAAACCTCCGCTCGTTCAACCAGGTGCATTTTTCCCTCCCGGGGCAACGTGCCGGCGAGGCCCGCCGCAGCCATCAACATTGCGACGCACAGTGCCAGACCCCTCGCGACCATCGTTTCCTCCCTGGACATCTTGTGACTCTCCTTCCGTCGTGCCCCCAAACCAACAGATCTGCTTCCGGCACAGAACAACTCAGGTGGTTACCCCCAAACCTCCAATCCACCAATCTTCCGCCCTTTCCAGCGGATCCCCCTTTCTACCAGCCCAAAGTTCCCGTTTCGACCCGGCCCGAAACGGCTGCGTGTCGTGTCCAGTTGCTACCGTTCCTCGGCGCTACCGGCGAGACCAGGATCCAGGGTAAGCCACGTGCGGCCGCTCCAGCCGATCATCCCCGTCAGTACCTTGCCAGCGTCACGGCCGGACCACTCCGTGTGCATCACACCGAGGACGCCTGGGTTCCGCACGCTGTAGCGAGCCAGCGTTTTTTCCCAAAGCTGGTGATTGGCTGGATCGTCCCAGGGACAGCCCACGAGACGGAAGCCGCGCTCCAGAAAGAAGGCGGCGCCCTTGTCGATCAAGTCCACATCCCCTGGTTTGTTGGCCTCGTAGAACCAGTGCGCCATGACGATTCCGCGAGGCAGGTAGTCGGCGGTCTGATCAAGCTGTTTGTAACCCGCGTTGTGGAACGGGTTCACGCTGTCCGCCCAAAGCAGCGCTTCCACGCCGGGATCTACCCGGACGACGTCGTCGTAGGCCCGGGTGAGCTGATTGGCGAAAAGACGGTAACCCGGTAATCCGGTACGCAGGCAGCGGGAGTCCCCCTTCACAAGCCCAACCTCGTCGTTACCCAGGTGAATTGCCATCGGCCCGAAGGTCTGAATGACCTCACGGACGGCCCTCTCGTGCGCCGCGTACACTGCCTCTTCGGCGGGACAAGCCTTCACGTAGCGGTGCTCACGTCGGTCCACGATGTCTGCGGTGAGGTAGGCGACACCGTGCCGTGGTACAGATCCTCCCTTGAGGGCAACCAGTACGGGCGGTTCCACCGAAAGCACGTCCCAGTCGAGGCCGCGCTTGTAGATTTTCCGCTGAGAATCGCCCACTGGAGCAGACGCGAGCAAAGGTTTCGTGCTGGGGATGTCCAGCAGCCGCTCCACGGGCAATTCGGCGCAGCCGTCTTCAAAACGAACCGGCTCATCCTGAAGGTAGACACCTTCACGCCCGTCCTTGCCCGCAGGTAGCGGCACGTACGGAATCGGTTGAAGATGGTAGCGTCGCAGGAATTCGAACACCTTGCGCAGGCGTGCTTTCACCGCCGGGTCGTCGAGGTGGTAGAACCCGCTGCTCGGGAAACTGACGGCGTTGTACTTCAAGTCAACCAAGGTGAGGATTCGTATCCTGTCCGAGTCGGGCAGGTCTTCGCTCAAGTGGACGTAGGCGCTGCGGATCCGGTAGGTGGGCCAATCCGACACCTCAGCGGCGGGCCACACCGAGTCCTGGACCGCCAGCCAGCGGCAGGTGACGAGCGCGTTGTGGAGCCCCCGTTCTGACGCTCCCACAACCACTGCCCGCTTGCCGCTTACGCGCATCCAGTACGCTTCCGGGTTCGGCACAGTGCGCGGCACGGGGAATCCCAGACCACGCAGCGCGACGGAATCTTCCAAGGTCGCGAAAACCAGCCGTGCGGAGGCCGGGTCCGGAACAGTGCGGAGAACCACGCCCAGACGCTCTTCGGCCGTGGCCAGAAATCGCTCCAGGTCCGGCTGGCAACGGGTGTGGGAAGTCATCCAGTACGTGCCTTTGAGGTGAAAAGCTGGTCCCTGCAGCGGAACAACCCGTTTGAGCCGTGGCAGGACGCTTTCGTAGATTGTGCCTTTCCTGGAAGACCAGCGTCGGTAACGCTCCAGCACGTCGGCCAGCCGTGTCCGGTAGAACGCCGGAACGTTGCCGTACTCGGCTGAGCGCGCCAAATGAAAATCGAAGCACTTCCAGATCTGGAGGCGGGCCCAACCGGGCAGGTTTCCGCTCTCTGGCCTCGGAATCTCTTTGAAGGTAGCGAGCAGAGCCTCCAAGCGGGGGGCTCGTCCGTTGTACAGCCAACCCAACTGACTCAGCTCTTTCCCATCCCGCTGCACGACGACGCGCAGAAAGTGTTCCCCTGGGAGCAACGCTTGTGAAGGCACGAAAACGGTGTCTCCCAGTTCACCCCTTGCGCTGTACTCTGCCCAGTTCCCGTCGGGGCTCAAGACTTCGAGTGTGGCCGGGAGGGGTTCAGGGAGAAGCTCCACGTGAAAAGTACGACCGAGGGTTACCAGCCAGCCACCGCGAGCCCGGGCCACAGTCGGCCTGAGAAAGTGCGGCAAGCCCCTGCGCACAATCTCGCGCGCGTGTTCGACTCCCAGAAAGCGGAAGTAGAATCCCCACCTGCCGAACCCCTCGGAGATTTTCAGAAGGAAGAGGTTGTCTCCTGCCCGCAGGTGCGTTAGGAGGTAGTCACGGTCCGGCTCGTCGGTGCCGGGCATGTTCCGATCCAGAATCAAGCGGCCGTTTTGCCAGACCCGAACCCCGTCGTTCGAGGAAAGTGCCAGGACCACGTCCCGGGCACGATTTGTACGGACCACGCAGGCGGCGTAGGCCACCGACGAGTCGTTCGGCGTAAACACGTCGTCGAGAACCACCTCCGGGAAGAAGCTGCGGATTCGACGCCACCTGACGATCCGCCCATCCGGACGCCGCACCGTCTGCCCTTCCGTGGGCAACACACGGCCTTCCCCGCCGAAGTCTGCTAAGTAGTCCCGGTAGAAGCCCAGGGAAGTGGAGTCGTGTCTGTACTCTTTGATACCGGGTGGTAAGGGATTCGGAAACGGCCCGCACACCAACCACTCGCGGAAGAACTGACCCAGGGGAGGCCCTTCGTAGACCGGAGGTCCTTGGGGTGTGGTCGTCTTTTGGGACTGCACGTTAGAAGCGCTTGCAGCGAGCACGACGAAGCAAACAGCGAGGAAGCGTTTCATGCTGGAGGCCTCCCGTGGCCGTCGTTTGCAAAGAAGAAACCACTCGTTCGGAAGGAATGCTGCTCTGCTGCCCCACGCGTGCAGGGAATCTAAGGAAATCCGAGAGCGTTGTCAAGTCGCAGAAAGCCCCAGGGATTCCCCTCATCTTCGCGTGTGCGAACTCGCGGGCCCCTCAGAGCCGCCTGGCTTTCGTTGGCAAAATCGTTTTCCAGGCAGGGCGTGAGCTTGAGATTCGCTCTGTGTTTCCGCCGGGGATCGAAAATCCCCGGCTGATTCAGGCAAGATCCAGTCGAAGTCGCTTGAGTTTCGAACCCGCCTTAGCCGCTTTTCGCCCGACATAACCCTGGAATTCAATTCCCAGGTGATCCAGACACAGTCCCAAACTTCCAGCTTTGCCCCTTGCTCGCAGGAGGCTCGTTCACTGTGCAGGCCAGGTTGAACGCTCAGGCACAGCTTGTGCGTTGGAACAACCGTTACCTGCTGTGCCTTGCGGAGGGACTCCTGACACAAGGCTCTGGTCAATCCCTTAGAAGGTTTGTGAAAAAAGCCCGAACCACCGAGACTCAGAGCGCACGGAGGAAACACGCAGGGCGAGCCAACGCCGTCTGCTGTTGAGCAACGAGAGAACGGTAATGCTAACCATTCCGGTCAGGGAAATGAGCGCTTACGTAACAGTGGGGTTTCATTCGAGTTGCACCAACCTTTCGTGTGCGGCATAGGCTACATGCCCCTGCGAAGCTGGCATGTAGCACTCGGACGGCCCATCTGTGCACGCAGTTCCCTGCGCGGCCTCTGTGCCCTCCGAGCCTCTGTAGTTTGTCTGCGCTTTTTCACAAGGCTCCTAATTCGCCCGGACAACACAGGAATTGCGTGGCACCACGTTACCCCGCATCAAGGCTCCCGGCAACCGAGCGAAAACCTACCTGCACGGCGCGTCCAATCAGCAACGGAAGTACCCGAAATCTGTTCCTAGAAGCTTTCGCC
>CAZXXS010000016.1:0-39984 GCA_964644845.1 uncultured Cytophagia bacterium
GCGGACGCGCCACACAGCAGCAGAGTTCACTCTGCTGCGCAACAGCCATCCAAGAACAAACTGCTCACCCCCCGAACACCTGACGTGCGCTTCGTGGAAGGGCCTCGCTGCCAGGAAATTGCGGAAAACGCCCTCCGCCCGGGGATCAAATCCCCGGGCTACGTGACCAGGCCGCCGCGTGAACGCGGCTCAAGGCCGACTTTCGAGAAGATCGCCTTTTTTCCCGGGCCCGCTGTACCCTCGCATTCTCCCCGCAGACAATCGAAAACTAACCCCAATCCACCAACCCGCGTCCTCACGGACAGCGACCTCGAGCAAATTGCACTAACTGCGTCCGCCCAGGCGGACGCGCCACACAGCAGCAGAGTTCACTCTGCTGCGCAACAGCCATCCAAGAACAAACTGCTCACCCCCCGAACACCTGACGTGCGCTTCGTGGAAAGCCCTCGCTGCCAGGAAATTGCGGAAAACGCCCTCCGCTCGGGGATCAAATCCCCAGGCTACGTAACCAACCGCTCCGTGAACGCGGCTTCGGACAGGGCTTCTTTGCATCCGTTGGCTCCGGTTGCGTACCGAGAAAATCGCAAGCACAGTCCTTGCCAACCCAACCGTCGCTCAGATCTGCACACTTGGCCAAGCTACCGCCTACTCGACTGCGGCCCACGTTCAATCGGTTACCACCCGGAATTGCTGGGGCTTTCAGTCCCACCGAAATCAGCGGGAAAACACTCAAGGCTTGCTCCTCCACTTGACTTTCCGCTTCAAGCTGTGTAAGATTCCTTCTGGAAGTCAAAACTCCTCAAACAACTGCGGAGGCTGGCCGTGAGAACAACCAAGTTTCCTGCAGCGTCCCTTTCGTTTCTGCTCCTCGCTACTGTTTTGAGCTGCGGCCGTCCAGGCAGCGGTCCTGGTACTCCAGTAGCCCACCCGGAGCTGGCAATGAAGCCCGTACCTGCTGGCCTGGGTGTGAACATCCATTTTTACAGTGGTACGAAGCAGGATTGGGAAATGCTTCGGGCAGCCAGGGTCGGCATGGTCCGAATGGACGTAAGCTGGGCCCGTGGTGAGCCCAAACGGGGACAGTACGATTTCAGCGATTACGACACCCTGCTGAGTCGGCTCGAACAACTCGGTCTGGGGCTGCTTTTCATTCTCGATTACGGGAACCTGAACTACGGAAACCTGCCACCGACAACGGGAACAGCCCTGGAAGCCTCCGTGCGCTTTGTCAGCGCCCTCGCGAAGCATTTTTCCGGGCGGCACATCATTTGGGAGTTGTGGAATGAACCGAATCTCCCCGGCTTTTGGCCTCCGAAACCGGACGTGGACGCCTACGTGCGTTGGTGCAAAGCTGTGGTACCAGCCATTCGCGCGCAGGACCCTCAAGCTTGCATCGTTGGTCCAGCCACGTCGCGCGTAGACCTGGAATTCTTGGAGGCCTGCTTTAAGCGGGGTTATCTGGAGTTAGTGGACGGCGTCAGTGTACACCCGTACCGCGGCGCCGACCGCGGCCCGGAAACCGTGCTGCCCGAGTACGAGGACCTGCGCACGGTCATCGACCAGTACGCCCCCCCGGGCAAGAACATCCCCATTGTGAGCGGCGAGTGGGGTTACTCCACGACCTGGGTTTCGCGCGATGTGCAGGGGAAGTACCTACCGCGCCAGTGGCTCGTGAACCTTTCGGCTGGTGTGCCGATCAGCATCTGGTACGACTGGCACGACGACGGCCAGGATCCCAAGAACCCGGAACACAATTTCGGCACAGTGACCTGGGACTACAAACCGAAGCCAGCTTACGTTGCCGTGCGCACGCTCACTCGTGAGCTGGCGAGAACGCTGCCAGCAGGTCGACTGCCAGTCGGTTCGGGAAAAGACTTCGTTCTTGCCTTCCGTGCACCTGACAGCACGGCAAGGTTAGCCCTGTGGACAACCGGCTCGCCTCACATTTTGGATCTCGGCCCGGGCCTTCGTGTTACCCGTGCCGTGGACCACCTCGGTCGCCCCGTCGAGGTTCAGAGTCGTCCGACCGCAAGGCTCCAGGTCACCGATGCGCCGCTTTACCTGAGTCTCGCTTCGCCCCTGCCGAACTGGTTGCGACTGCCCCTCCTGAGCAGCACGCTGACACGTGAGCAAGCCAGAGAGCTCTTGCAACAACTTGCAGCGAACGGCCGTACCAACCCAGCGGGAAGCCTGAGTCGAACCCTGACTCCGGCCCTGCACTCCGACGACAACCGCCTCCGCCGCGCGGCGTGGTCCGTCGTCGTAGAGCTGCTGGGACAGGTGCCGCTGAGCGAAAAAGCCACAGTTCGCCTCGCCAAGCAAGCATTCCAGGCCAACTTGGCCACCACCGACAAGGCAAGACTCGTCTACATCCTGTCGCGCCGTGCCCCCCTGCGCGCTAAGCCTCTGGTCCAAAGTCTCCCAAACGAGCCTGGCCTGCAAAGGGCAAAGGCGAGTTTCAGTTTTCAGGTCGCTTACCTCCTGGCGGAGGCAGGTAAAACCCACCAGGCCGAAATCGCCCTCCTCGACGGCTTGCGCGGGTCCCGCGAACGCCATTTCGCTGAGCGCGTGGCCAGGATTCTGAGTGCACACGACTCAACGTTTGGGACCAAAACCTCGCAGCTTGCGAACCGGGCGGGTTTCATCACGAACTGGTGGGTCACGGGTCCTTTCCCGAAAGCCACGGACCGGCGTTTCTTCCCGGAACAGGGGTTCGACACAACCGAGGTAGGCGGAAAAGGTTTTGAAAAGACTTCATGGCGCAGAGTGCGCGTGAGTAACCTCTGGGGTGTACTCGATTTTGGCGAGATTTACGGCAAGAAACCCGGTGTGGCGTACGCGCGGACCGAGCTCAGCCTGCCAGAAGAAGAAACCTGCGTACTCAAAGTCGGGAGTAACGATGGTGTGGTGCTTTTCCTGAACGGCGTAAAAATCTACGAAAAGTTGGTTGCGAGAGGACTCACCGTGGACCAGGACGTTGTGCCGGTAACGTTCAGGAAAGGCAGCAACGCTCTCCTTGCGAAGGTCGTGAACGAGGGTGCCAACTGGCAGCTGTGTGTGCGTGTGTGCGACGCGAACGGAGAGCCGATTGACGTTTCCGAGCTGGTCAGGAACTGATTGGGCTCCGTCGGCGGAAGCGATCTTGACTGTCCGCAGAGTCGGCTGAACCAGCGCCCGAGGCTGATTTCGCGGCGCGAAGCGTGCTTCGTGTCTGAACTGCAAGGCGATCAGGTCGGGCTCTCCCCGTCTCGCTGGAGCTTTTCCAGGGCCCTGATCAAACGGCTTCGGTAGTCAAGGAGCTGCTGGTAGTCCGGGTCGTAATCGATGACCAGCCGATTGATCGACTGCGCACGCTCCTGACCCGCCGTCAGCTCGTCGACCGCCTGGCGGAGCAGTTTGGCAGCCCACTTCGCGCTTCGCCCCTGAGGCAGGATTTCGCTCCGCAAAAGGGTTAGCAGGTTGAAATCTTCCACGCCGTCGCGGTACGCTTCCCACCGCCGCGAAGGCACAAGCGACCTGCCGTCTTCGTAGACGAGACCGTACGAGCCAACGAAAGCTCCTGAAGGGCTCGCAAACCAGAAGTTACCGTAGTTGTAAGTCCACGAACCGCAACCGCTAAGCCCGTAGCGAAAAGCCAGCCACGGTTCCATCCTGTACAGACCGAGAGGCTTGAGCAGCTTAACGTAACCCGGTGCTTCGTAGCTCCAGACCTCCGCATCCGTGCTTTTGTAGAACGCCAGCAACCGTTTGTCCTGCTTGAGCAGATCAATTTGCGGACACCAGATGTCGACAAGTGGTACGGCTTCCGCGGAATTCTCGGGCGTTGGGGCTCCTGCCGGGTTGCAGTAAACTTGAACGCGCGGATCCGCCTCCTTCGCGAGGCGCGCACACGTTAGCAATTCCTTTACCGATTTCTCACCAGTCAACCAGGGCTCGTCCACCGGGTAAAGCGCGAAATCGCTGTAGTCAAACCCGAGTGCTCGTAAGTGGCCGACGTAACGTTTCAACGCGGCTCTGTACGCCTTCTCCCAGGCAGCACTCCACAGTGGCGCGTCCTTCGGGCCGTGCAGGCTGTGCTGAAACGAAGGCACCAGTAAAATTCCTTTGCCCAGGATTTGTTTTGCCCACGCGTCGTGGGGGGACCAGTCCACCTGGCCGACCAGGTGCCCCCGGTCGTCGTAGCGCTGAGCTGGCGGGCCAAGGACGAAGACCGTTTCCCCGTGCGTGAGCAAATCTCGAAAACGCCGCTGCGCTTGGGGGTCGGAAGGATTCGCCCCGAGGTGCGGCCAGGTGCAAAACGCCAGCCGACTCCGCTCCGGCAACCGAACACGCGAAACGCGCAGTTCGAGCGTGATTCGCCTCTTGAAATCCCCAAGACCTAACCCAAGCAATTCCAGCACGCCACGGTAAGTACCAGACTTCAGGCCGTGCGTTCGGAACGTGAGCCACAGGTCCGTGGTACTCAGCGGCGGAATTCGGAAGACGTTGCCTTCAGCGAGTTTTGGCAGTGCATCCCGGACGAGGCGGCCCTGGGTCGTACCCACGGCCACGACTTCCCGAATCGTCAGAACCGAGTCCAGCGCTGTGCTACCGTTTTGGTCCCCTTCCCACTGAACCGGCAGGACCTTCACCTGGAGTGGCTTGGCCGTCAGGTTGGTCACGTGCACAACCCGGCTCTCAACCTCGTTGCCCAGAGCCAGCAGCGACACCTTGCAGGACGGCAATTCTCGAGGGTACTCGTCCTCCGGCCGACGCTCGTCCCACGGATTTGGGTCTTCCCAGCACACAAAAGGCGCCCTACCGCCACGAGACCGCAGCGACACCAGGAAGGAGAGCGTCTTGCGCAGCAAAGTCAAGTGCGCGCGCTCGTCCTCCACTTCAGCAGCGAACTGTTCTCGCCAATTCCGGGTGGCTTTTGCAAAGTGCGCCCAAGCTGCTCGCAGGTAATCCTGGAATCCAACTACTTCTCCCTTCCAGCGGTACAGCGTGACTCGATCGGCCAGAGCATCCTCCGGCAGGAACCGCAGTAGGCTGTCTGCGGCAGCCTGCTGGCTGGCGAGAAAGGCCAGGTCTCCACTGAAGCGGCTGAGGCTGACGGGAGCCGTCCACTTCGCAACTGGCGCCGCCCTCGTGCCTTCGAACAGCACAAGTTCCAGCTCTGCGTTTTCCGGACTGAGCAAGTAAAACGGAAGTCGCACTGTCGAATCCCTTGCGCCCAGGAAGAAAACCTGTCGGGTAGCGGCTTCTCCCGCTTCTTTCAGCGCCACCTGCAGGGTTCGCTCGGAGGCCAACGGTGAGCCCGGCACGTGCACATTGAACGTGTTCCGCCCCACAAGCGCGTTTCCCAGAACGGGCAAAGGGTGTGTCTCAGTCACTTGCTGTCTGCTCTTCGCAGGACTCCACCGCGTGCGACCTGCGGGCCCCAGGTAGCCGGCCCGTTGCGAATCCCCGCGCCACGTGGACCACAGCACCTTTCCGCTCTTCTTGGTGCCCACCACGTCCAGCCGCACCAGCCGTCCGGGCCTCTGTGTCAGCACGTAGACTTCGACAACGCCGTCGCCGTCCAGGTCGCCAACGGACGGCGAGCAGTTTACGCCTCCCTTGAGGAACACGGTTTCCACACGTTCGCCCCGCCCGTCCAGGACGTGCAAGCTGTCCTCACCCCTTAGACCCAGCAACAGCTCCAAACGCCCGTCCCCGTCGAGATCAGCTACCGCAGGTGGATAAAAGCAGCCTCGGCCGGCGAACGCCCGCGTCCACTTCCTCCTGCCGCTCGCGTCCAGGCACGTGACGCTTGTGGACTTGTCGACGACCAGAATTTCCCGCCGACCGTCACCGTCTACGTCCGCAACTGCCAGCGGGCCGTAGCCGTGCATGGGTGTAGCCGCCTCCCAAAGGAGCGCCCCGGTCAAGCCGTCCAGTGCAAGCACGGCCGGATTCCTGCACACCTCACTCCGGGTGATCAGCACGTTCACTCGACCTTTTTCCGCCACGTCTGCGAGAACAGGCAAGGAACGCCCGAAATGACCGTCCAGACTCGTTCGCCACAGAAATGCGCCGTCTGCGCCGAGACAGAAAACGCTACCGAGATCTGTGCCGAACACCACCTCCGGTCGACCGTCACCGGTCAGGTCGCCGGCGGCTACAGGTCCAGCCTGGGGCTCCGCGTAGAAACGCCAGAGCAGTCGGCCGTTGCCGTCGAAACAGTGTACCCAGCCGTCCCTTGAAGTCACCAGGACTTCGCCCGCGCCGTCAGCGTCCACGTCCGAGATGACCACCGTGTAGTCCACCCGGTCGCGAAGCCCGGCTTCCCAGAGGAGACAACCGGATGCGTCGAGGCAGTGAACTTGGCCGGTCAGTGTGGCGCTAATGATTTCCGAAACACCGTCGCCGTCGAGATCGCCCACGGCTGGGCTGCAAGAGCTCCGCCCTCCCATCTCGTACGTGAAGAGAAGCTCACCTGCAGGGCTGAGCCGGAAGATCGCGCCTACCGCGTCGCCGACCACGAGACTCGCCGCGTGTCCGTCTGCTGGGAAAAAGGCCACACTACCGGCAGTACCGTCTGCCACCGGCCAAGCCCAGCGCTCAACCAGGCGGACGGGCCCGGACACAGCTGAACCGGTAAGTACGAAAGCAGCGGAGAGGAACGCCAAGTACAAACGGTTCACCACGAGGCCCTCTCATTTTCCGAGGTTACCACGTGCTCTAATCTGCCGCGAAAGCACGGCCACACTGTCGTGCTGGGCCAACCGCAGGAAGGCATCTGGCCGACGCATCGCGCAGATCCATCGTTGCTTCCCCAGCACCGCAGCCGGGTGCGCATCGCAGAAGTTCTTGCAGGGTGTCCTGCCAAACAGTTCCTCAAAAAACAAAGCGCGACGCATTGCTGCCTCGCGCTCCGGCATCTCAGCCTTCCCGTGAGGAGAAATTCACCTTTTCCGATCCTTCTCGCTGACCATGTAGATCACCGCACGCCCGCTGATCACGACTTCGCCTTTCTGGTTTGTGCAACGTGTTTCCAAGGTTACGATCGGTTTGTCCTGACGGATCTCCACAACTTCCGCCTCGGCTGTAATCGTGTCACCAAGGTGGACAGGAGCTTTCAAGTCAAACTCGTAGTGCAGAGAAACACCTCCCGGGGTTGTGATGGCGCTCAGTGCTGGTTGCACAAAGCCAGCCACAAGCAGGCCGTGCGCAATCCTGCCTCCAAAACGTGTGTTCCGCGCGTACTCTTCGTCCACGTGCACGCGGTTGAAGTCGCCTGTGAGACCAGCGTAGAGTACGACGTCCGCTTCGGTGACAGTTTTTGTGAAACTCGCCCGTTGCCCAAGCTGAATGTCCTGAAGCGTCTTTTCCTTCATCTTGAGCACCTCTGCTTGCTGGCGGAATCAAGGCCTGAACTTTTGCCACTGAGAGTAAATTAACCTAAACTCACCGCTCCCTGCGAGCTCGCCGCAGGCGTTCCACAAAATCAGCTGGGATTGGAAAGCCCACCTGTTGAGCGTCCTTGTAGTAGCGCTCCGCCTGGGCCACGTCTCCAACTTGCAAATACAGGCGAGCCAACCCGTAGTAGGCTCTGCCCATCGTGGGATCCAGGCGAATTGCAGCGTTGAGTTCGCGAACGGCCTCCGCTGTGCGGCCGGCTTTGAAGAGAATCATCCCCAACGCGTACCGACCCTCAGCGCGCGTTGAGTCGATGCCGACAGCTTCTTGCAGGTAGTCGATCGCCTGTTCGGTGAGGTCGCGGGCCCCGTAGATTTGGCCAAGCGTAAGGTTGGCCGCGTAGTGGTGGGGATTCAGTTCCAAGGCCTTCTGAAGTTCGTCGACAGCCCGATCGATCTGACCGTCGTTCAAAAAGTCACGCGCGTTGAGATAGTGAATGTGAGCGTACATCCTGGCGGACTGGTCTGCTGATCCGAGCTCCAGATAAGCCCGGCCGAGGCCTCTGAATGCGTCGCGCCGGGTGGGGTCAAGTTCGATCGCCTTCACGTAAGCCGCCGCAGCGCGGTCGTACTGCTGCCGCTTCACGTAGCAGTCGCCCAGGTACACGTACGCACCTGCGTCGGAAGGATCGATCGAGAGCGCCTGATCGAGAAGGGTGACAGCCGAGTCCACCTTACCACGGACGCAAAGAATTTTCCCCAGATTGGTGTAGCACTCGGACAACCCCGGCACAAGGGCCAGCGCTTTGCGGAACCAGTGTTCGGCAGTGGTGAGCGAATCGACCTCCAGAGCAAGCAAACCACGCGCTGCATAAGCAAGTGCGCGTTCCCTTACGGCCTCCGTCTTCCGTCCGTGCTGTTCGTGCGCCGTTGCGAGCACTTCGTAGGCCTCGTACAGGGACGGATCCTTGTCCAGAGCGCGCCGGATGACGCCGTCGGCAACCCGCTCGTTGCCCAACTTCAAAAGAGCGCGGCCGTAGTCCAGGTACACCTGAGCTGAAAGTCGTTTGTTCTTACCGCGAGCAGTGCAGTAAGCAAAATCCTCCACCACACTCGCCTTTTCCGAACCAAACGTCAGGGCGAAGCTCGGCGAACGCCCCTTCTCGAGCAGTGACACTGCCCAACCTAAAGCCAGGGCTGCGGAATCTGCTTTGCCTACGTCCAGGTACAACCGCCCCAGGCGGTGCCAAACGGTGACATTGGCCGAGTCGTTAGCCAGGGCTGAGACGTAGGCCCACCTTGCGTCCTTGAACTTCCGCAGGCGCTGCAGCACTTCGCCGAGTCGTACCAGAGCGCGCCCCCAACCAGGACGGTCCCTCAAACACACCCGAAAAGCCTGTTCTGCCAGAAGAAGGCTGTCACATTGCGTCAAAGCCCGGCCGAGGTTGTAGCGGTACTCCGGCATGTGCGGTTGAATCTCGACGGCCTTGCGGAAACTACGCACAGCATCCGAACAGCGGCCGAGCAAAATCTGGGTCAGCCCGAGATGGTTCAGGTACTCCGTTTCCGTTGGATCCTGTTTCACAGCCTCCACGAGCTGCGCCTCGGCATCCTCGAACTGACATTTGCCCATGTAGCCCACTGCCAGCAAGTAGCGCGCACGCGTGTTCTCCGGGTCAATGTCAACGATTCTCGTCAGTTGGGCGATCGCCTGGTTCAGGTAGCCAAGGCGGAGGTAGGCACTCCCCAGATTGAATCGAGCTACGAGGTCGGACGGGTCTACACGAACAGCCGTTTCGTAAGCTTTACGGGCCAGATCCAGTTTGCCCATCCGGTCGTAGGTCAAGCCAAGCGTTGTGTGGGCGCGGGCAAGAGTAGGGTCCCGCTGAATCGCCTCTCTCAAGGCAGCGATGGCCAGATCGTACTTGCCCTGCAGTCGGTAGGCGTTGCCAAGATTCACGTAGGCAGCCGCGTAGTTCGGCTGAAGTCGAATTGCTTCTTTGAATTCGGCCACAGCCGAATCCACCTTCCCCAGGTGGTAGAGGCACGTACCGTAGTTGTTGTGCAACGTCGGGTCGTAGGGCACCGATTCCAGCGCTTTGCGGTAGAATTCAGCTGCCCGGTCGAAGCGCCCCTGATCTTGCTCCCGAGCAGCTTTTTCAGCGTAGTAGGCTGCGATTCGACCCGCGTCGTGGTGGAGCTGCTCTTCGATGGTTCTCGGGTGCTGGGTGCACGAACTCAGCGCTCCCCAGAGGACAAAGCCAAAAACGAAACAGCGCTTAACGCCGTAGAGAACGCGCATCGGCACTCCTGTTCAACCCGAAGTCCAAAGCGAAACGCAACTTCCCCCACAACTTTCGTCGCCACACTTCCTACTGTGTGTGGTTCAGCCCGTTGGTTCTGCGGCTGACCTGGAGCATTTTGTTCGCAGGTCTACCCCACAACCTAAGAACCGCACCGCCAATCACCAGAAGACGGACGCTGACACGAAGACCTCAAGCAAGCCACGCGAATTCCACATCCCGCCCGGTTTCGGCCGGGAGAAAACGCAGGTGGAACCGATCCCCAGCCCTCGGTGTCCACACGTAGGACCAGTTCGAACACCTGGCCGCTTCGCAAACCGTGCGTCCCCTGTGCGTAACCCGCAGTCCGAAGATCAGCAAGTCGCCCGGTTCACCTGAAAGGTCCACCTCGCCAACCTGCAGGCCCGACCCAAATCGCCACACGGCTGCTGTGTTGGGAAGTTCACCCCCACGTTCTTCGAACAAACCCGAGACGAGGACTCCTTCCAGCTTTTCGACGACCTCCGGCGTAACGACTTCGTCGGCGTACTCTTCCGCGTCGGCAAGCCCGAACCGGAGCTCGCCGCCGTCCGGGAGGACCAGTTTTGGCTCAAACTGCAGGTGCTCCAGAACCCACAGGTCCTCGTCGAAAAGCAACTGACCGTAGAATTCGTGCACCAGTACGTCTACCGGCTCGGTTGGCGCGAAATCCAGAATGTCGGCCTCGACAACTCGCACATTTGGAAGTGTCGCCAGGCGCTCACGCGCCAGTTCAGCAAGAAGCGGGTTGTGTTCCACAGCGTAGACCGTGCGCGCGCCCATCCGCGCAAGCATTTCGGAGAAAATACCGAGACCGCAACCCGCTTCCACGCACACAGCACCGCGGATCAAGTGAGCATGCCGCCGCAACAGCCGCGAAAACGCTGCTGTCCGCTCGTCGTCATCGTAAATGCTAACGAACGCAAGCAAGTCATCGATCTCGCGGTAGCGCCTCTCAGGCAGCCGGTTCAGAATGTCCATCGCTTTGCTCGCAGCTCCGCGTACCCCTCAACCCAACCCCGGATCAAGACCACTTCCAGTCCGCAACTCGCCCCCCGCAAGCCACCAAGACACCCGAGGAAAAAACGCAGGAAAGCCCGCGGGTCCACAACGGTCCCCAGGAACACACTGCCAGCGCTGGCACCACGTGCCAAGCGCCTCTCACTTCCTCGGAACCGAACAACTGCGCGACTGGCGAGCCACCCGGCTTCGCCTGCCGGCGGCAAACCAACCCAGCTGACAAGCAGTGCTGGTGAACCACGAACTTCATCCAGCTCTCAGCCCGTTCGAGAACGCTCTGAGAAGCCCCCCTGCACTTGCTCAGAATTTCAACTCACTTCCGTCGCCGAGCTCTGGCGGGGACTGAGCCAGCTTCAGAGAGCGCTCGTAGATGTTCTCCAGAGGCACGATCTTCTCCTTGCTGCCCTGGCGCAGGTAAATCGGCGTCTTGTACAGGGGACACGACACGCGGACCGTAGTCGGGCCTTCGACCACGTTTGTCGGATTCCAGTAGTCAATCCACCGTCCCCGAGGCAAGTAGACGTCCCGCTCCTGAGCGCCCTCCTCGATTACAGGTGCCACAAGGTAGTCGTCCCCGTAAAAGTACTCGTCCCACACGTCCCACGCATGCGGATCATCTGGGAACTCGTAAAACAGAGGCCGGACAATTGGGTGTCCAAGTTTGTGTGCCTCCTCGGCGTAGCGGTAGCTGTAATCTTTCAAGTGGTCGTGCAGGATGGCGTACATGCGCCAGGTGGCGATCAGTTCCACGTCGTAATGCGGCTCAAACGGCATGTCCCAGGGAGCACGATCGCTCGTTGGGCCCACCTCCATGATGGGACAGAACGCACTGAAGCCGAGCCAGCGGGCCAACACTTCGCGGTACGTTGGCTTGGCGTACCCACCTGTGTCGGAGCCCCAAATTGGAAAGCCGAGAATGGCATTGCGCTGGACAGCAATCACCATGTTGCGCAGGCCGAGGAATGTGTTGGTGGCATCGCCACCCCAGAACGCGGCGTAGCGCTGCGAGCCCGTGTAACCCGCCCGGGGCATCAGCACAAAGTCGTCCCGGTACTTCTTCGTTACGTCGTACGTGGCGCGGACGTACTGTACCGGGTAAGCGTTGTGAATCTCGGCCAGACTACGGCCGTCACTCGCCTGCACGTCGCGGCTCCAAGGCACGATTTCCTCGGAACGGTCGAGCTTGAAACCAGCCACACCGTCCTTCAGCACTTTGCCCACGTAGCCATGCCACCAGGAAACGGCGTCTTTGTTCGTGAAATCGATCAGCACTCTGCCGCCATCAACTTTGAGCAGCAAATCCACGAGCTGTTCCGGGCCAAGCCCCTGGACGAACTTTTGGAATTTGCGGCGCGCAAGTCTCACAGCCCGGGCGTCTTCAGCCGAGATGCGCTGGTCGAAAAGAGCGCGGCTGATGCGAGCGACCAGTTTCGGTGGCAGCTTGTCCACGGACTCCAGCACGGCTTTGCGGACGTTCTCAACCCCTCCTGAGTCGGAAAGCTTCACGCCGTCTTGTTTGATGCCCAGCAGAGACATGCGAATGGAAGGCAAAAAGTAACCGTTCAAGAGGGCCTCGCGCGCCATGTCGCCGACTACCCACGGCGCAATCCAGACCAGCATTTTCATGCCCTTGGAGTCGAGCCACTTGATCATCTCCCGAGCGTGTGGAAAACGCGTGGAGTCCCACTCGAATGCTTCGTAGCCCCACTGCCCCTTCGCCCAAGGTCGGTCAATCCAGTAAACCGAACAGGGGATGTCGAGCTTTGCCATCATTTCCACATCTTCGTACACCTGCGAGTTGATGGGACCTCGGTAAGGTGTTCCGTCGTAGAGTGTGTCCAGATTGACGTGCTCGTCGCGCCAACGCCACGGACCAAACGCCCACTTCGGGGGTAGAAAGGCGGGCCCGACGACCTTGGCGTAAGCTTCCAAAATCTTCTCCGGCGTGCCAGCAGGGAACACGTGGTAACTCAGGCCGGGTCCGTCGAAGCGGAACCAGACCACCTCAGGATTCTGCTTGGCCATGTCGAATTCGCCGGTCCACGTGACTTCAACGAAGAGACCGTAACCAGCACTGCTCAGGTAGAAGGGCGTGTAGATCGAAATCGTACCGATCGTGAGCATCTCCACATGCTGACCGCGACGGTCGAGCGCAACTTTGACGTCCGGTTGTCGGGGCACGTGATCGTCGTTGCCGAGCGCTCGCTCCGTCAAGCCGTGAAAATGTTCGTTTTCACTGGCTTTCAAGGTTTCACCAACGCCAAGCACCCCCTCCGAAGGCTCGAAACGCAGCGACAATTTGAAGCCACCGTGCTCCTGGGGCTCAATTTTGAGCAAAGCGCGGCGTCCATCTGACGTCTCGTACTCAGCATCCAGCTTCGTGTCGCTCTGTTCGAACTTCACCGGATTTGTCAGGTACTGCCGTCCTTTTTCGGTCTCGAAGAACAACGCTGACTCGGCGCCGTCCGGCACCTTTTCCTGAACCACCTCTTTGTCGCCCACGAAGACCGCGTAGGAGAACGGTTTCTGCGTCACCTTCAGCGTGTACAAGGGTCCCTTCCTCGCGCAGCCCCCAAGCGCCAGCAGCGAAAGCAACGCCACCACGACAACCTCTCGCTTCATTTTGCCTCCTCCGGAGCTGCCCTTCACACGTTTCCAGTCAAGAAATGTCGGCTCACACCGCTTCTAACACCGACAGCAAAACGGGGGTCGCGTTGTGCAACCCCCGGCATTGCCGCTTTCGTTTTCGCACCGTGCCGCCGCACATTCTTAGCAGGCGGCGCCCAAACGGGACTGCTCCTTCGTCCTGGTTGCAGAGCTACTACGCCAGTGCTTCCAGCGCGGCAGTCAACAGCTTCCAAAAGCGCTCCACCGAAGGAATGTGTACACGCTCGTCCGGCGAGTGCGGGTGTTCGATCTGAGGGCCAAAAGAGATCATGTCGATTCCAGGGAATTTCTCGCCGATGATGCCCGTCTCCAGGCCCGCGTGAATGGCCTTCACCTCCGGCTCTTTACCGAACAGGCGTTTGTACACGTCCTTCATCACCTGAAGCAGCGGCGAGTCCAGATTGGGCGTCCAGGCCGGATACCCCTCGCCTTGCTCCACAGTCGCGCCGACCATCTCGGACATCGCCCGGATGGCGTCGCGCACGGCCTGCAGAGCGGAACCGATGGAACTCCGGGTACTCAGAGCAATGTGGACGTCTGTGTCTTCCGTCTTGACAACCGCAACGTTGTTCGACGTCTCAACCAGGTCCGGCATCTCCTGGCTCATCGCCAGCACGCCGTTCGGGTACCCCTGTAACAGCCCAAGAACCTTCAACTGACTCTCCGCCGAAAGAACTGCAGGTCGTTCGCTCAGCTCCTGGACCGTAAGTTTTGCGTCCGTTTCAACCGCTTTGTACTCGAACTGGATGTCGGCGAACAGTTTGTCCAGCGTCGACTTAGCTTTGTCGACCTCGTCGTCCGGAACAACTACCACGGCCGTGCATTCACGGGGGATGGCATTCCGCTTGTTACCACCCTCGATGCTGGCCAGCTTCACGGGAACCGTCTTCCCAAGCTGGTAAACGAGGCGAGCCATGAGACGAATGGCATTGCCCCGGCCCTTGTCGATGTCCAGCCCGGAGTGACCGCCACGCAACCCCGTGAGAGCCAGTTTCAGCGCCCTGCCTGAGAGCGCAGCCTCTTTGATCACAGGCAGCTTGACCTCGTTGTCGGCTCCGCCCGCGCAGCCGATGAAGAACACGCCCTCTTCTTCGCTGTCCAGATTGATGAGCTTTTTTCCCCGAATGAAACCGGGTTTCAGGTGCCCAGCACCCGTTAGTCCCGTTTCTTCATCCACCGTGAACAAACACTCCACAGGACCGTGGGTCAGGGTCGAATCCTCGAGCACGGCCAGGGCAGCCGCCACACCGATGCCGTTGTCGGCGCCAAGCGTGGTCCCCCTCGCGTAAAGCCACTCGCCGCGAATCTCGACCTCGATTGGGTCTTTGCTGAAGTCGTGATCCACGTCGGAGTTCTTTTCGCAAACCATGTCCAGGTGCCCCTGCAACACCACGCCCTCAGCGGACTCGTGGCCTGGTGTGGCCGGTTTGCGAACCACCACCGTACCGACCTCGTCGCGCTCCCATTCCAGTCCATTGCGCTCAGCCACAGCGACGACGTAGTCGCCCGCGGCTTTCTCGTTGCCAGAGCAACGGGGTATCTTGCGTAACTCATCAAAATGCTTCCACAACAGCTCCGGTTTCAGCTTGGTCAAATCTACGGACATGCTCACCTCCTGCTCATTTCTCGTTCCCGCTCACCCCCGCGGCGGATCCCTTGTTCTCAGCTGAATTTAGCGCTTGAAACGCAGGCAAACAAGCGGTTTCTCGGAGCGACAAAAGCCAGCGTGCTGGACCGGTTACCGGTACCCCTGTACCAGGTCACCTTCGCGCACAAAACGTTCGTACTGGTGCCGGTACTCCGTTTTGTACATTTCCACCGTGTGCTTGTAGCTCGTCTCGCGGATTCGGCTCGGCTGGACCCACTCGAACCGAATTTGGTGAACGCCCGGATCCAACTTTACCGCATCAAAGCGGAATGGTATCGGCTTACCGTCCGCCCTGACGGAACGCGTGTTGAGCCACCAGGGCAGGTGTACCCAAATCGCCCGCGGACGTTCTCTGTAGTTTGTGTCCAGGGTCAACAGGGCACCTGTCGAGTCGCACTCAAGTGTGAGCGACACCACACCGAAATCGGTGGGTGCGTTCCGCACGACGAGCGTCTTGCCCGGCCCGATCCACACCGGGGACAGGGCAGACAGGAGGTGCAAGTCGCCGTCCCACTCGCGCACGAGCAGGTTCCGAATCAGCGTACGGTAGCGCGCTGCGAACCACCCGTGCGGCGTGAGGTTGTAGCACGGCTCGCGGTTGTCCCACGGCTCGATGGTCCACTCGAAACCAGCATGCGTCGCGCTCGTGTGCAACAAAATCGCGTACAAGTCCTCGATCACCTGGCGCTGTTCCCCGCGGATGAGGCTGGTCTGAATCACGTTGAACGTGACGTAGTGGTGTAGCGCCCGCTGGTTCAGATAGGTCATGATGCCTTCGCGAAATTTCTGGCGCACAACGTCCTGAGTCCTGGAAACCCAGGGGTCGTAGGGTTCAAGGGTGCGTCCGATGTACACGCTGAGGAGATTGCCCCAGTCCTGGCCGCCGAGACCGTCCAGCCCCGGCGGAATGTAGCCGCCGGAGACCGCGGTGATTTGAGCCAGGCGTTCCATCAGCGCCCGGCGAAACCGATCCTGAATCTGCCGGAAACGCGCTGCGCTGGCCTGGTCGCCCACAGCTTCGGCAAGCTGGATGGCCCCGCGTAAGCCCGCCATGGCCCAGAAGTTGTGTCCCGTCACGTGACCGGTAATGCTTTCGTTGTCGCCGGGCCTGGTCCTGGGCATGATGTGGAACGTGTCCGCCGCTGTGGTACGTTCAAACCAGTCCACAGCTTTTTTGACCGCAGGTAGTACCTCGCGAGCGAATTTCGTGTCGCCAGTGATTTTGACGTGTTGACCGAAAGCCCACAGCGTCTGCCCCCAGCCGTCGAATTGTCCGTGCTGGGAGACAAAATTGCCGTCCTCTTGCTGCCAGTCGAGGAAAAAGCGCAGGCACTGCTCAGCTACTTTGTGGTAACCGGTCACGTCGTAGCTGCGCACGATGAAAGACGCATCCCGGAGCCAAAAGGCATCGTACTGGAATTCGTTCACTTTCTGGATGTAGTTGTCCCCGATCTTGTCGCGCGCAATCAGGTCGTAAATCAAGTTCGCTTTGAAGGCGTTCACAACCTTGGGTTCGTCCAGTTCCACTTGCATTCCCTGCGCCAGGATGTCGTCCCAAAATTGAGCCACGCGTTGCCGGTACTCGTCAAAAGACGCTGCCTTGATTTTTTCGATCAACGGGTCTCCCTTCGGCAGCGGCCAGTAAGGGATGCGAAGCTCCACCACGTACGAGGCGCCTGGAGCCAGCACTTCGGCGTACTTCACCATGCCCACCGGGCTTGTGCGGTCGTAGTGAAGCCGAGCCTTGGCCAGACGAGGTCGCCAGCGGTTGAAAGGATCCAGATAAAGCTGGGGGGCACCGCTAAAGGCGTACAGCAGACTGTCGCTGCGGTAGAGTCCGTTCTCGGCGAAGTCGAACGTCCAGTCTTCTCGGAAGGGCGTACCAGCCTGAAGGTACGTGCCCAATCGAGGCGACTTCGCCGGCCGCCGGAAACGATTTCTCCCCTGCTGAGCCCGAACCGACCATTTCGGAGCGTCGTAGCGCGTGGCCGCCCAAAAAACGGCAAACCTTGGCTGGCTCGAATGGTTGGTCACCTTGACGCGTACAAAGTTGATTAGGTTTGACTCCGGCTGGAAGTCCAGCGGTACGGCGAACATTGTGAATTTGTAACAAAGACTGTCCCTACTAACACGGTAGTGGATGATCGGCAGGTAGCCCTTTTCCAGCGTTCGGATGCGCTGCTGCACCGGCACGGGCGGATCACCCGTGAAAAACATGAACTCCGCAAAGCCGGTGTAAAGGTAACCCTCGGGAGTCACCTCTGTGCCTTCCGTAGCGTCCTTGAAACCGAGCACGTCTGTGGCACGACTGAAGTAGGTGAACGGCTGGCCGGGCTTGTCCAGCTTAGCTGGATTGAGAACCTGGGCTCCGGCAGTTGCAGCCAAGCCCAACCCCAGTGCGACAACCGCAATTGCAGAAAACCGTCGTTCCATGTTACAACCTCCTTTCTGTTCCCTGGAGTCCTGATTATCGCATGCCCCACCCCGTCTCCGGCGGGATCGGGCCAGGTTGCTTAAAACAAGCCAGTAGAACCCGTTTCCGTCACGTTTTGTTTTTTCTGAGCCGTGACGGGTACAATCTCCTCAAGGCCTGTAAATTGCAAAAGGACCCCACTGCTTCGGTCGCCACCAGCACGGGTGCATCAGCACGTAGATTCCAGCGAATCCTTTCCGGAGAGCAGCGGTCACCGGCATCGGCTTCCACCTGTTGCCCGAGTCGGCGGTGAAGACGTCGATCCCCAGTTGTTGCAGGTGGCCTTCGAGCAAAGATGCGTCCACTTCCACACCGAATGTGGCCAGATCCTGTCCGCTGGTCAGGACCGAATTCGGGATCCCGAGCACTCTGTTTCGTTCGGCTCCGTGAGACGCGATCGAGTGAATGTCGCCAAAAGCTTCTTCGAAGCGGGCGATTTCCTGCTTCAACAGAAGCCGACACCGCGCCAGGACAGGTTCCGTCACCTTGTCCGGCCGACTGATGTTGTGCGCCTCGCAGTAGAGCGCCAGTGTTTCGTAGTGAAGACCGACCTCGTGCCCGGCTCGTTTCACGTACTCGACGGCGTCGCGTTCTTCTGTGACCCAGCGGAAGTAGAACGTACTCCTGGCCCCCAGCAGACGCTCAATGAAGGCCATCGCCTTGGCTGTTTGCGGGTCGTAGTCCACGTCGTGCCGTAAGATGACGAAGCGACTGTCGGCGAGCTCTTGTCTTCTTTTCCACCACTCGTAAACCCCGACCAACGCGTAGCCGCGCCGTCTTGCTTCAAGCAGCAGGCGCTCGTACCTGCGCAGCCGCGTGGGCAGCGCAAGCGGCACTTTTCGCCAGTCACCTGCACGCAGCTTGAACGACACAGGCTCGTACGGAAACACGTTCAGGACGGCCTGGACAGAGTCAACTTGTACTGTGACCTGCCCAAGTGAGTCGGTGACAGTCAGAGAACCGTTCACCTGCACCGGTACATCCGCGAGGGGAAAACCACTCAAACTGTCGGCCAGCGCGACCACGGCCGTGCTGCTGGATGGCAGCGTGGGTAAACGCGTGCACTCCGTCAACGCGACAAAAAACAAACCGGCAACCAGCAACAGCCAAATGCGTTTCCCTCCCACTCGCCGCACGGCTCCCTCCAAACCACCGCGGGACACCCCCTTCAATCTGGCGCTACACGTACTTCAAACCACATCACAACCGGCAGAAAGCGCTTTTTCTCACGTACCGACGGAAGTACAAGCCTAAAACCAAGCGGGCGGCGAGTTTGTGAGTTCGAAAATCCCGCTTCCCCAAGGTGACTCACGGCGTTCGTGAGTCCCCTTTGGCGTTGCCTCGCTCACCGACCTTTCTTCCGCAAAATTCGCAACGTCAACCCGTTGACCGTGACCTTTCTGGGCAAGCTAACCAAGGTTTCAAGTCTGTCCGCCACCCGGACTGCCCAGCCCAAATGTTTCCCGTCCGCTAAAGACGGATCTTTGAGCTCAGGGAGCGTCCGGTTACCAAGGCTGACACCGGCTGTCTGAACCGTCGGGAAAACCAGTACAAGGGAGCGTGGCTCGACCTGTTTCCTGCCGGCCTTGCGTGGCCAGATTCTCACACCAATCGTGTCGCCCCACACAAACCGGTACCGTGTACGAGCAACTTGCGTCACCTTCAGCGGTGGTGTCAATGAAACAGGTTCTTTCAGCCCCCCGGAAACCACGCCTTCTCCTGGAAAACACAGCAACGTCAGTGGGTCCCAGCGCTTTTCGCCTACGTACTGAGCGACCGGTGCCTCTGGAATCACCGCGCCCGCACGCACGAACACGGGCAGATGCTGCAGGTCAACTTTGTAGCTGATCTTGCGAGGACCGTTGAGATGCAGGCATGACCAGAAGTCGTACCACGACCCTTCTGGCAGGTAGATTGTACGCACAGCAACACCGTCGCCGAAACGGGAGGAATCCGTCACCGGCGCGACCAGAAGGTCGCGACCGAGCAGGTACTGGAGGTCCACAGACACAGCGGCTGTGTCCTGAGGAGCAATCCACGCCACCGGCCGCATCATCGGCACACCGGTCTCATGAGCCTCCACGGCAAGGTTGTAGAAAAACGGAACCAGCCGCTGGCGAAGCAGAGCAAAACGGCGGTAGTTTTGCACCCCGACTTCACCGTACAACCAGGGCTCTCGTCCCGGAGGGGTTCCGAACAGGTGGGCGATTGGGCTGAACACAGCCCATTGAAGCGAACGAACGTACAGCTCCGGACTCATCTCGCCCGAGAATCCACCACCGTCGTGTGTCCAGTACGGGAAACCGGAAACCCCGATGTTCAAACCGGCCCGAATCTGAACGACAAGGCTCCCCCACGTGGCCGGCTGGTCACCTGCCCAGGTAATCGGGAAACGTTGAGACCCGGCGTAACCTCCGCGCGTCCAGATCAGGGCCCGGCCATCGGTGGCTTTGTCCATTCGCCGCCAGAACTCGCTGACGTACACAAGCGGGAAAAGGTTGTGCATTTCTTCGCCACTCTTGCCGTTGGCAAAGGAACGAATCGACGTCACGAAGTAGCGCTCGACACCGCCGTCGAGTTTGAAAAATTCCACGCCGTGCTTGACAAGCGGGACGTGAAAATCCCACCACCAGTCCACAGCAGCGGGGTTGGAAAAGTCAACGATGCAACCGTCGTCTTTCTTCCACCAGTCAACGATTGGCACGGAGCCGTCCACATTCCGCAGGAAGACATGCCGTCGCAGGCCTTCGAGAAAATTGTCACAGTTCACGTTGACCACGTGGGCTTCCCACAGGCCAAAATGGAAGTGGAGTCGCCGCAAGCGTTCGATCATCCTCCACGGGTCTCTGTACGCAGCTCCGAAGCGGAAGTCGCATTCGTGTCCCCTCATCCAGATACTGTCCAGTTTCAGAGCGTCGAGCGGCAGTCCTCTGCGTCTGAACTCCTCGGCCACAGCGACAACAGCACTGTCGCTGGGCCAGTAGCCACCAAGCCACACGCCGAAAACCCAGGGGGGGAGCAGTGGCGGTCTCCCAGTCAGTTCGGTGTACCGCGACACGACTTGTTCCGGCGAATGGCCAGCGAGGAAAAAGTAATCCAGATCCGAAGCGCCGACCTGCTGAAAGCGAAGGACACTCGCGTCGCTGTCGCCCACGTCCCACGTATTCCGCAAAGCCGTGTGCAGAAAAATACCGTAGCCCCGTGTGCTCAGCAGGAAAGGCACCATCACGTCCTTACAGTCCGTGGTGTGGTCGAGCCACACTTCAACCGTTTGTCCGCGACGGTTGAGCGGTCCAGCCCACTCGCCCAACCCAAAAAGCGCCTCACCAGGCTCCAGTCGGAAATTCTCCCCGGCAGTTTTTTGCCCCCACCACAGTCCTTCGCCTGCTGGCTCCCGAGCCAGAAGTTCTCCGTCGGCTCCGTAGAAAGCAAGCTTGAGAGGACTCTTCTCGATTCGGAGACTGAGTTCCGGGGCAATTAAATCCAGCGCGGTTTCCCGATCCAGAATCTCGTAGTCAACCCTGTTGCCTGCAGGTCGTGCCACGAGCATCAGGGAAACGCGATCCTGAATGCGACGGCCCACACGTACCCGAATCACTCCGGGCAGGTAGGCATCGGCTTGCAAGCGCAGCGTGTCGCCCGAACGGGACACGAAAGTAACCAGTACACCGTTGCCCGTGTCACTGTAACGGACGAATCGAGCAGGGCCATCGACCGCAGCGTCCACTGCACGCCCGACCACAGTTGCGCCCAACACGACCAGGATGCCAGTAAGGAACCTTTTCATCCCACCCGCTCCAGACGAGCACTTTCCGGTCCGACACAAAGTCTCAAAGGACTGCGCCGCGTGGAGGCAGTTCGTGCCTTTGTGCCCCCCCACGCCGTCAGCCCGGTCAGCTCTTCCTCAGTCTCACGACTTACCGGTGTACAGGCGTGGCGCGCCACAGCGTCCCACGGCAAACGTTTCTGCAGCGCTAAACATCTTCCGACACCGGGCCGCTACGGCAGACCTTCAGAAGCCCGCAGCGCGCACTGCAGGTACTCCCTCAGGTCGCTCTTTGTGGTTCTCCACGGAACAGTAAGCCTCTGAAACCGAGGCACCCGCAGAAACAGACGCAGTGCTCCAGGCGCTGTCGACGGCCCTTCAGGTAACTTCAGTACTTCAGACGTAACGTCTTGATCTCGAAGGGCTTCAGGGTCACGGTCACTTCGTCGCCCATGACTTTGTAGGCCGTGGTCGGCACGAAGCGGTCCCACTCCATCAAGTCGGTCTCGCTGACGGCGTCCGGCGCCTTGGCCAGTTTCAGCCGTGCCTTCGCCGGCCGTCCGCCCATTTCCACCAGACGCACGATCACGTCGTCGTTGTCTTCCGCACGCTTCACGGCCCCAACGATCACGTCGCTGGGCTCTACGTCCACGAGGCCGTGTTCAGGGGCCAGCTCACCTTCGTGCTTCTTTTCGCAGAGCGGCAACAGCGCGTAGTTGAAGTTGTACCCGCGGCGCACTGCTTTACCCTCTCGCCAGTCGCCCTTGTGGGGTACTAAGGCGTACCGCACGTGGTGAATCCCAACGATCGGTTCATCCGATTGGTCCGTCCACATCTCAGGGGTGCGCGGGTAACCACGGCGGGCGCCGCGAACAAGGCTGATCCGCAAGGTGTCGCCGGCCAACGAGTGCCCGTACTTGCTGTCGTTCAGCAACGTCGCACCGAACTTGCCACTACGGTCGGTGAGATCCGTCCAGCGCAAGGCAGCAACTTCAAACTTCAGTTGGTCCGCCGGTTCCCAGGCCCGGGGAGGAAACTCCAGTTTCGTCTTCACCGGCTGCTTGATCAAGTGCGAGAACCGCTGAATGACGGCGTACGGAATTTCGTACGTGGCGTAGTCGTTTTTCGCCGCCAGCGGGAAGGCTACCTTCGCGAATTTGTAGTGTTCGTGCCAATCAGCCCGGAACTCAAAGTCCACTTTGTCCGAACCAGCGTACAGGATCACATCCTGCCAGAAGGTGGACTTGTCGTACTTCTTGGTGATCCGGATCCGCGCCCGCACCGGACCACTCTCTACCAGCTCAACGCTCTCAGGTTTGTCGAGCAGTGTCCGTGCTCCAAGGTAAATGTTCCACGCTGGTTCGCCGCCGGGGGCGTTCGGCGGACGGTCCTCGAAAACCTCGAGCAGGTTACCCATCGCACCTTTCGCCAGCGTTTCTCGCTCTTGCCGCTTGTCGTACACGCTACGCACAAAACCTGAAGCCCTGTCGACCTCCACCCGCAGTTTGCCGTTTTCGAGCACCAGTCCCCTGACAACAAGGTCCGTCTTAACCGCCGACGGCTTTACGCCCTTTTGCAGAAAGTAGGTTTTGTACCCGACACCAGGCACGTCTTCGGCGAGGAAAACCAGCTCTTTCTTGCCATCCTCCTCGATCACCTGTGCGGGAACTTCCGTCCCCGAGCGCGTTAGCACACGGGCGGGGCCGCCCAGCTTGGTGAGATCGATCTTCACCACGTCTGTTCGAGACCACGCCAAGGGATTGAAAACCATGAGCGCCACGTCGCCAGGACCACGCGTGTCGACTTGGCGAGCGATGGTTCCAAGGGCGTTGTTCAGTAGCTTCCCGCCCTCCAGCTTGATGTCCGTGTAGTCCGTGGCCGCGTCAAAGTACACGTACTTGATCGAAGAGCCGTCGATGTTGTCGTGCACCTGGCCGTAGAGCAACTTTTCCCAGAGGTCGTTCAGCTCTTTGCGGGGGTAGGTTGCACCCAGCTCGCTGGCTTGCACGGCAAAGCGCTCGATGTCCAGCAGCAGCTCCTCACAACGCCGGTTGTCGCGCTTCACTTGAGCGTCCGTTGTCAACGTACCCCGGTGGGTTTTGACGTAGAGCTCGTCGTCCATCGTGGGCAACGTATTCGCCACGGGTAGCGATTCCAGGTGCTTGAAGTAGTCGAGGGCCTTGGTGAACACGACTTTGGGGAAATCGGTCCTCTTCTGAAGTTCGTGAGCACGTTGCAGCATGTCCGGTAGCGGACCACCGCCGTGATCTCCTTTGCCGTAGATCACAAGCAGATCGCTGACGCCGTGCATCTTCTTCAGGGTCTTCAGTTCTTTCAGGATCTGGTCGCCGTGGATCGACTCCCCGTAGCCTCCGACAGTGTGGTAGGCAAGGACCTTTGAGCCGTCTGGCGCTTCCCACCAGAAGAGGTGGTACGGAAACGGGATCGGCGGATTGTTGCGCCGGATTTGGTGTTTGAGTTTGTGGGTCATGAAGTACTTGATGCCCACTTTGTTGTAGATCTGCGGCATGTTCCAGTTGAAACCGAACACGTCAGGCAGCCATCCGACCTGCACGTCCACTCCGAAATGATCCATGAAGTACCGTTTCGCGTACAGGTACTGCCTCACCAGGGATTCACCGCACGGAATGTTGGTGTTGTGCTCGTCCCAAGAGCCACCCACCACTTCCCACTGGCCGGATTTGATCTTCTCCGCAATGCGCTTGAAGTCTTCCGGGTAGTAACGTTCCATCCAGCGGTACACCTGAGCCGTGCTCTGAGCGAAGATGAAATCCGGGTACTGGTCCATCAGGCGCATCACGCTGCGGAAAGTAAGCGGGCAGACTTCGTGCAAGGTTTCGCTCCTGGGCCAGAGCCAGGAAAGGTCGATGTGCGCATGGCCGACCAGCCACGCTGTTCCCTCTACCGGTGAATCTTGTTTCTTCTGATTTTGTGCCATTCCGAGTCCCGTGCTAAGTCCGACCAAACCAACGAGTGTCAGGGCCACAAGCAGTCTTTTCATCTGGCACCTCCTGATTAGGTCCGCGGTTGCCATTCTCCCCGGCACTTCCCCGCAGGCACCCCATTTCGCCCCGGCGTCAGCAGGACACCAACATCACCGCACACTTGTCAACCAGGCGATGTCCTGAGCAGTCGGGGCTTGCTGCGACAAGACGAAGGCCGACCGAGCCCCAAGCGCTGTGAACGCCTTCTCCGTGACCCGGTACGTCCTCGCGGCCTTACGCTTTTCCAAAACGTCGCCCCGGGCATCCAGCAGTCTCTGCAAGCGCAGTGGTCGCGGAGCGACAGCCGCGGCAACCCAGGGTAGATCCAGGTACCGCAAAATGTCGGGGACGAACCAGCGAACGTGGTACGTGTAGAACCTGTCGCGTACAAGGCTCATGTAGTCGACCAGGCAGCTGTCGACAACGACACCAGCCACGCTGGTGTCGAGAGCAGCGGCAAACAAAGCGAGCAGTCCGCCGTAGCCTCTTCCCGCCAGCCAGAGCCGAATGCCCGGCTGCCTCAGCCGCATCCCTCTGAGCACCTGCAACACGTCGAAAACGCGCTGACCTGTGAGCGGTCTTCCAAGAATGAATGAGTTGTAGGTGAAATCCGTCTCCTGGCCGTAGTAGTCGAAGTAATGGTGATCCTCCTTGCCGTCGCGGCCCGGAACACGCGTTTCTCCCATGCCGCGGGGGTCCACGGCCAGAACGGCAAGGCCAGCCTCCTGCGCAAGTCGCGCTGTGGAATTCGAACGGATCAAACCGTCTTTGCCGTGGTCACCGATCAAAATGACCACGCTTTTGGGCGAAAAGCCCCCTGTGTTGCCGAACAAAAGTCCCGGCACCCAAATCCCCGGCTCAGTCCGAAAAGCGAGAGCCTCTGCCTTACCAAGCGGCCCCAGTGTTTTTGTGCGGCCGAGTTCTCGCACCTCCACCGGCTCTCGTGTGGTGGGCACAGCCAGCAGCGTACGCAAACGATTGCGGATTTCGATCTGCGCCGTGGCCACCTCCGTACCATCCACCGACGGACGACTCGCCGCCAGACTTTCTGCCAGCGCCAGGTTCATGGCCCAAACCGTTCTGCCCCCAAGCGAGGTCTGCACCTGGCCCGTAGGCGTGCACTGCAGTACCGAATCCGGCTGCACGGTAATGTCGCCTTCGTGCCAGTTTCCCGTGTTGCCCTTGAGCCAACGCGACAGCCAGGCAACCGCCATCTCGCGTCGCGGTTTGCTGAAACCGTGCTTGTCGTCTGCTTGCACAAGCGACACCTTCTCGGGCACGCCGAAATCGGCGTACATCCGTTGCAGCTCACCAAATGTGTCGAGGGTCCCGCTGAAGGGGAAGAAGTCCCGCCGGGCCGCCGCAATCAGGAGAGGCCGCGGAGCGTGCGGCATGAGCAGGTCTCCGTGGTCGATGCCGTAAGCGAGACTGTTCACGAAGTTCTGTTCGGCATCCGCTGTCACGTGGGAAGCGATCCGCGCTACCAAGGTTGTGACGTAGCAGGAAGGGACGGACACCCTGACCCGGGCGTCAACTGCCGTGATGTACGTGGTCAGCGTTCCCCCGCCCGAGTTGCCCGTAACACCAATTCGCGTGCTGTCGACTTCCGGCAGGCTCTGGAGGAGATCGATGCCGCGAACGCCGTCCCAGATCCTGTACTGGGCCAGGTTCGTTCCGGTAAGGTAGCACTGGTTACCCGCCTGGCAGTGCTGCCGTGTGCCGATTCGCAGCAGGTTCTGCCCTGTTTCCGGATCCACGTACTCGCTTCGCTCCCCCTGACCAAGGGGGTCGTAGATCAACACAACAAAACCATTTTGCGCCAGCAGCACAGCGACGCGCTGGTACGACTCGTAAGCTTTGCCGTTGTTAGAGTGCCCACAGGGAATCAGAACAGCGGGAAAAGGTGGTTCCCCCCGCGTCGGGACGTACAGGTTCGCGGTGACGTAGAAGCTTGGCCGGCTTTCGTAGATGATCTTCTCGATCCGGTAGTCGGGCGTGAGGACCTCGCCCACGTGGCGCGTGTTCAGCGGTGTGCGCCTCGGGAAAGGTCCAATCATGTCTTGCACTCGCTGGCGAACGTACCGCTGCCAGGTTTTCCAATCGTCCGGCGTCCGGTAAGCCGATTTCCTGGCCAGTGCTTCGGCCTTCTCTTTCTTGGCAAGGTCAACGAGAAAGTTGTACAGCATGGCACGGTCGAAGCCGAGTTCCTCCTCGTGACCAACCAAAACCCGCACGCTGGTTGATTCGGAACGGCACGCAGCAGGTTTCACCGTCGCGAGACCGCACAAAAAAACGACCAAGAAACCAAGCAGCCAATCTGAGCGGTGGATTCTGGTAGCACGCCCCCACAACGTCTTGCCCGGTTGCGTTGGTGCCATTTTCGCTTTCCTCGTTCAGAAGCAAAAATCGTTCAAAGCGAACGACCCGTGTTCCCCCACATCGGAAGTCCTCCCCCTACCAACGCGCCCTTCCCGTTCACCGCCCGGCTCAGCAAATGTTCCAACCCGACCTTCAGACCGCAGCAGGCAAGAACCCGGTATGCCGAACCTTCCCGCCTTTCCCCTTCGCAGCGCCTGTTTTCAGCTGTCTTCTTTCTTTCGAAACAATGCATCCAGTTTCCGGCGCGCCTCGGCGGCACGACTCTTCTGCACGGGTTGCGACCAGTCGGACTTGTGTTGCGTCGCCGGTTCAAAGAACCCGCAAAAATTGGCGGCTTCCTTGTCCCGCACCAGCTCGGCCTGGGGCTCCCTGCACTGATTGGGAGCCGATGTGTCGAAAAATCGGCAATTGCGGCAACAGTGCAGGTAAGCCGCACAGTTCGGACACGTGTCCGACCGGCTCACAGGCCGATCAAGCTCCACGACTTCGCCACACTGGTAACAAACAACCGTAACACGTAGCATGAACACCCCTCAGGGTTTCAAAACCAATCAACGCACACCCGATTTCCACGGCACTGTGGCAAGGACGGTCATCGATCCTTAAGTTAAACCTATTTTCCGAACATTTCAAGAGCGCAAAAGCCGAAAACCCACGTTCTTGTGGAGTCGCGTGCCCCTCCGCCGGAGACCCGATTCTCTTGCTGTGCAGCGCACCCGTCCGCCAAGGCGGACGGTTTTTCCCTGACAAACCCCTCCACCACCACGCCGTCAAGACCAAGCGTTCACGCGGGTGGACACGTAGTCTCGGCGGCAGAGTGAATTCTGCCGCGGTTCCAGGCGGTGCCTGCAGCAGCTTACCTTTCCTGCAGGTCAGCAGGTTGTGGCAGCGCACCACGGAAACCCTTCCAAAGCGGTAAATCTCCAAGTCCCGGTTTGGGGTGCCCTGTGTGTTCGCCGAACGCCCAGATTAGCGTGGATTCTCTGCCCCAGCTCTTGCGAGTTCCCGAAACCGCTTCTGTACCGCTTCGAAACTCGGTTTGTGCTTGCGCTCCCTGGTGACCAGCCCTTTCAGATTCACGTAATTCCACTCCACCGGATGCCCTCCTCCAATCCTGTGGGGATCTGCAAAGTCGGCGTACACCCAAATGATCGCCCCGTTGACGAAGTCCCGCCGTTCCTCCGCGAAAATCTGATCCAGGTGGGTCATCAGAAACTTCACCTGGTACTCCTCGCTGTAGTCTTTGCCAGACTCCGGCGGATTAGGATTGTGTTTGCCAGGCGCTGCACCAGCGCCGAACTCGCTGACAACGATTGGTTTGTCGGGGTAGCGCTTGTGGACCGCGTCAAGCATGGGACCAACGTCGTGAATCGTGCCGTAGTACCAGCCGTAGTACTCGTTGATTGCGATGAAATCTGCGTACGGCCAGCAAATGTCCTTGGGCTTTCCAGGACGATGCCGGTCAGAAGCAAACGTGGCCAAGCGCGTCGGGTCAAGCTCGTGTACGAAATCAATGGTTTGGCTCACGTACCAGGCCGCTTTGGGCGAACTGGAGTCAAACTCGTTGCCGACGGACCAAACGACCACCGAAGGGTGCCGACGCATCTGGTTGATCATTTCTGCCAGTTGCGGCTTAGCCCATTTCTCCACCACCTCTTTGTCGCCCAGCACGTCCACGGAGGTTTGCCAGGCCGGGATTTCGCTCCACACCATCAGTCCCAGCGAATCCGCCAGATCGTACACGTAAGGATCCTGAGGGTAGTGTGCCAAGCGTACAAAATTGCAGCCCAGAGCTTTGATCTCTTCAAGATCGTGTCGGTGAAGTTCGGGAGGCAAAGCCGAACCGTATTCGGGGTGGTCTTCGTGCCGCGAAATCCCGCGGAATACAACCGGCTCGCCATTCAGGTAGATTTTGCTCCCACGCGTTTCAATCTGTCGAAAGCCGGTCTTGATGGTCAACGAATCCTCGTGCCCCCACTCGTCCCGGATGCGCACGTTCAACTCGTAAAGCGCCGGATGCTCAGGCCCCCAGGGTTGGACCTGGGCCAAAATGTCGCGTGCGGACAGGCGGTTCTCTCCTCGCCCAAGCCGCACTTCCTGCTGTTTTTCCCAGACCCGGTTTCCATCCGGGCCACGAAGCGACCACGCAAGCGAAGCATCCACGGAATCGCTGCCGTCACATCGCACCGTTGCCGTCGGTACAAACTCCCAGCCACCAGGCACCATCCGTGTGTCCATCCACAGATTTGCCACGTAGGTTTCGGGCCTCCACTCCAGCGAAACGGAGCGGAAGATGCCGCCGTAGTCCCACCAACCGTGCCACTTCTTGTCCGGAATTGCACGTTCGAGGATCCTGTTGTCGACCTGGACCACCAGAAGGTTGGCTGAAGAGCGGTCCACAGCGTCGGTAATGTCGATGACGAATCCCGTGTACGCAAAACGGTGCTCACCCACCTCCGCGCCGTTTACCCACACGCGCGACCGCAACGCGACTCCGTTGAAACACAAAAGCAAACGCCCTCCGGAAGGCCAGTTCAAGGGGAGGCGAAACTTCCGGCGGTACCAGGCCTTGCCCTGGTACCAGAGGCTCTCAGGGATCTGCACGTTGTACGTGCCCGGTACGTGCAGGGTACGCCACGTGCCAGCCGACGAAGCCGAGTACCAGGCTTCGGCAACGCCCTGGTTCTGGGGATCAAAACGGAACTGCCACGGACCGTCCAGACTCAGTCGCCTTCCCTTCACCTCCGGCGACTTCTGGCACGCAAGTGCCACAAAGAGCACAGCCACAAACAACCACCTGCCGTGCAAGAACATTCCATTCCTCCTGTGATTCTGGCAAAAAGCGATTCCGACCGGTGGCCAGTAGAGACATTTTCCTCGAAAAAGCTGTGGGAACGACGTTTCAGGGCGCCGGGGTCCACAGATTACCCTACGACACCCTTCGGGACGGGTGCGGTGGGCTGCACGACCGCAGCCCAACCCGAAATCGCGGTTCCTGCGTTTGGAGCACCCTACCAGGCAGCGGCCAAACCTTTCTGCATACCCTTGCCGTGGAGTACATCCTTATTCATCAGGGGAAGACTCGCGCCAAAAGTGGATTACCACGCTACTTGCGAGTGCTCCAAGACTTTCACACCCAGCAAGGGTTTAAACGTTGCCCTGCATCTAAGCTCCCCTCAGGAACGGCTTCTGGTCCGGATCCTCGCCCGCGTCCACGCTGGCCTCAAACGCCGATTTGCAGGGGAAGAAGAAATGCCTTCTCGGCCAGTCGACGGATTCGCGGCCACTTTGACCTTGACCGAGATTCGACGGATCAGTACTTTGTCGAAGAGAGAACGCAAAACCACCGAAAATCTTCTCTGGCAAACAGAGCGATCGGAGGCAAACGATGCTACGCAAATTGCGACTGCCCGTATTTCTCGCCGTACTCCTGCTTGCATCCAGATCCATTTTTGCACAAAATACCGCCGAGCTTCTGGGCTACCCCAGCACAGCCAAGTTGCTGATTCTCAATGCTGACGACTTCGGGATGTGTCACGCCGAGAATGTGGCAACGATGGACCTTCTGCTGAACGGAAACATCACGTCGGCCACAGCCATGCCACCGACACCCTGGTTCAAAGAGGCGGCTCAGTTTGCCAAAGACCACCCGAAATTGCACATCGGCGTCCACTCGACATTCACGTCCGAGTGGAAGGTCTACAAGTGGGGCCCAGTTCTGGGAAAGAGTGCGGTACCGTCGCTGGTTACGCCTGAAGGGTTTTTCCCGGACGACACGCCCTGGGTCGAAAGCAAAGCTGACCCAGCCGACATCGAAAAGGAGCTCCGAGCCCAAATTGAACATGCTCGCAAACTGGGTCTGGAGCCTACTCATCTCGACAACCACATGGGTTCGTTGTACGGCCTGACAACTGGGCGGGATTTTCTGGACGTGGTGTTCAAAATCTGTGCGGAGTACGGCCTGCCCTTCCGTCTACCGCGCCACCTGTCCCAGGCGTACACCAAGATGCTACCCGCCGACCGCGTTCAGGACATCGAAACCCGCACGCAGCTTCTGGTTCAGAAAGGCTTTGTGCTTCCGGACTACCTGGTCACGGTCGACCACGGAAAAACCTACGACGAAACCTGGAAGCGCTACGCCAGCATTTTTCGGGCCCTCAAGCCGGGCGTCACCGAGCTTTACATGCACGTTGCTGTGGAGTCGCAGGAAATCAAAGCCGTCACCAAGGCCTGGCGGAACCGCGTTTGGGACTACCGTGTTTTCAAAGATCCGAGGACAAAGGCCCTTCTGGACAGCCTAAGGATCGTGCTGATCAGCTACAAACCACTGCAAGAGCTCCAGCGCCAGCACATGCCTCCGTCGCATTGACCGCTGGAATTCCGTTTCCGGCTGGACACGTGGAGCCCGTCAACTGCTGGCTGCGACCGTTCCGGGAAGGAACCGATGTCCAACCGTTGGGCGCCTACCAGCGCAGGTGGGCGCCTGGGAGCGGCGCCGAGTGGAGAAGAACGGAGACGACGGCGGCAGCGAGCGCCAGGGCAAACGCAACACCAAGCAGCATCAGGAAAAAGCGTCCGGACAGCGCCGGGGGATGCAGGTGGAAAACGCGGTCGTCGGGCCTGACGGCGAGGATCAAAGCCACAGCCACAAGTGCCAGAAGAAGCAAGTGCACCAGAACCAGAGTCGTCGTGCTGCCAGCCAGGGGGTAGCCGGTTTTGAGCACAGCCAGTGCAAACATCTCCACCGCGAAAACGAGCAGGAAAGCCCCGGCACCCCAACCCGCAAGTTGCCGGGGCCGCACAGCCCAGCGAAACGTGCTAACGATCCCAAGCGCCACCCAACCCCAGGCCTGAATCTGGCGCGCTTTGACGAAGTGACTCACGTTGCTGGCGTGGACACGGGTCGCAAGATCCGTCAGCGCGTCGCCGGAAAAGCGCGTAAGCGCGAGACCAACAGGAATCCAGACGAAAATCACTGCCCAAGCAAGAAGCCTGCCCCAGGCGGGAAACACTTTGTCGTCCATCTGGGGCTGGCGCTCCAGCCGCGGTCCCCAGTCGCTTGCGAACCAGATGCCCCACGCCAGAGCCGCCCCACCCGTAAAACCCATCGTTTGCTCCATGACTTTCCACCAGTCGTAGGTCACCCCGATCAGGTTTCCGACCGTTTGCAGAAAGTTCCCCGCCACAAAACCAACGCCAAAACCGAACGCCCCAAACAAAGCACCGGCAGTGGCAGCAGGGACCTTCCACGAGCGAAGAAGCCATCCAAGGGCAATCGCTGCTCCCAGGTTCGCGGCCCACATGTCCGAACGCGGTGGGCTTAGGTGCAGATGAAGTACGACGACAAGGATCAAGTAACTCAAAGTGCCCGCAATGGCCATGCTCACCACCGCCACGAAGCCGCGAATGCCGTCAAGCTCTCGTGCCAGGCCAAGTCCCACGAAAGCCCCGCCGATCCAGCCCCAGAGACCGCCAATCAGCAGTAAGCAGAGGAATCCGTACAGCACACTCGCGAACTGCACCTGTCTCGTGTAGCCGATGAGCAAACCGTAGCTCATCGCCCCGCCCAGCGAGAATGCCAGTCCACCCAGTGCGGTCACAAACCACAGGCGGTTACGAAAAATCCGGTGGCCGGAGAGAAGCGCCAGTGTACCGGCAATCAGCACACCGGGAATGGCCGCACCGAGTTCGTGTCCAAAGATGCCACGGATCCCCCACCCGAAAGCCCCAGCGAAGCCCACCGCAAGCGCTCTTGCAACACGATGCAGCCGGATGGGTACACGCGGGATGTCGGCAAACTCGTCGTTTTCAGCGCGGGTCGCGGTCATGTTCGTTTTCCTCTCTCGCTTGGACCCTGGGGAACGCTCAGCACACAAGCTTTCCAGCGCGGTTCACATGTTAACGAACGGACGGATCATGCATTCACGGCCTGCTGCTTGCGCATTTCACGCGTCCACCACGTCATGCCAGCGATCCGATCGGGGTCCGGCTTGGGGAAGAAGTAGCTGGCCACAAAACCGACCACGAAGAAAGTGACGTTGGCGGCCACGCCGATCAGGAACGGGTGGATGTGACAGGCTACTGCTTCGGGAACCGCGCCAAGATGGCTGAGGGTGCACCAAAGGATCACAATCACAGTAGCCACTACACCAACGGTCGCCCCCTGTTTGTTTGTGCGGTTCGACACGAAACCGAGCAAGAAAAAACCACCGAGTCCGCCACCCATCACAGCGCCGATGAAAAAGCCGATGTCGAGAATCGTTTTGCCGGGGATGAGCGACAACGTGTAGGCAGCAACGATCATGATGCCGCCCAACGCCATGCTGATCCAGCGGGCTGCCCTCAGGTAGTGTTTGTCGTCGCGGCCTTTCACCAGGTATTTCTTGTAGAAATCCACCGTCAGCACCGTGGCCGTGCCATTCATGCTCGAGTCGATGCTCGACATCGCTGCAGCGAGCACGGCAGCGATCACGAATCCGCCCACGCCAGGTGGCATTTCGGTCAGGATGAAGTGCGGGTAAACCTCGTCAGGCTTCAGGCCCGCAGCCAGCGCTCCGGGGAATTCCTGGTAGAACACCCACAGGGCCGTGCCAACGAACATGAACAACGTCCAAATTGGGATGCACCCGAGGCCTACCGTCCACACCGCGCCCAAAGCTGAGCGATCACTTTTGGCGGCCTCGTAACGCTGAATCTTGGTTTGGTCAGTCGAAAATTCCTGAATGTTGCCAATGATGCCAGCCAGCGCGAACATCCAGAACGTTTCCCGGGCGAAATTGAAATCGAAAGACACCACCAGATCAAATTTGTGCGCCACCGCAGCCCGATGAAGCACCTCCGGAATGCCGCCCGGGATCCGCATGAACACGATCGTCAACGTGACCAGTCCACCCAAAATGAGAACGAGTGTTTGCACCACGTCTGTCCAGATCACCGCTTCCAAACCGCCCATCACGGTGTAGATCGTGACAATCACGCCGACCACTACGATGACCATTGGAACGCTCCAACCCGTTACTACCCTGATCGGGAGCGAAAGAAGGAAGAGAATGATGCCCATGCGGTAGATCGACCCGAGGGAAAACAGGATGCTGGCGTAGGAGCGTCCCCAGCTGCCGAAACGGCGTTCAAAGTACTCGTAGGCGCTCACGAACATCGTTCGCCGGTAGAAAACGACGAAGTAACGCACAGCGATCAGCGCAGCAATTGGCAGCATCAAGCCGGGGACCAGACGCGTCCAGTTGCCAGCAAAGGCGGAACCCGGGTACGCAAGAAACGTCACCGAACTGATGGCTGTACCCAGGAGAGACAGCCCAACCGCAAAGCCCGGGATGGACCGGTTTCCAACAAAGTACCCGTCGGTGCCCTTGATTCTGCGACTCGTCCACCAGCCGAGACCCAGCATGGCAAACGCGTAAACGACAATCGCTGCAGCGTCGGCAACCCGCAGAGTTAGTGCCCCTTCCACTCTCTGACCTCCATGGTTTCGTTCCTTCCGGACCCGACCGCGCTACCGTGTTCCCAGCACAGCCCGACATTAGCTACCCGGAGCGTTTCAATCCAATGCAAGGACAAAACGGACCCCAGCCGTTTGACTTCAAAAGCCCCTGGCAACCGCGAGCGGCGCCCAGCCGCTCCCACTTGTTCAGTTAGCCGCGCAGTGTGGACTCCCGGGAAAGGCGAAAGCTTACGAGGGCAGAAGCTCATTTCGGCGCAGCACGTCTTCCACGTGCATGGCCTCTTCCGGCGAGAGCCCGAGGATTGGCTTGGAGACGTGGGGCTGGCAAAGGCCGAGTTTGCTAACGGCCATTTTCACCGCCGCCACAAAAGATCGGCAGTCGTAAATCTTCCAAACCGCGTCGATGCGTTTCTGGAGCTCCAGGGCCCGGTCGTAGTTCCGAGACTCCAGCGCGTCGAAAAGCTGCACACAGAGGCGCGGCACTACATTCGAAATGCCATCCAGACCACCGTCGGCGCCGGACCAGATTCCAGCAGCCCACATGTGTGACTTCCCGATGAAGATGCGAAAATCAGGGCGACGACGTTTTAGCTCGATCACCCGCGTCAGGTAAACGTAGTCCGCAGAGCTGTCCTTGATGCCCACAATGTTGGGTTCCGCAAGCAATTCGCTCAGCACGGGGATCCCGATCCCCGTGCCCACAACCATCGGGAGGTTGTAGATGAATACCGGCACGGGGCTAGTAGCCGCCAGATCGCGGTAAAAGTCCAGAATCTCCCTCTGGTCGTTGATCGGGTAGAAGAAAGGCGGGTGGGCCACAACGGCGTCCACGCCAAGCGGTGCCACAGCTTCGATTTCCGCGATCGCGCGCCGTGTACTCGTTTCGCCAACGTTCGCAAGCACGGCAGCGCTGCCCGCCGCCTCCTCCACAACGATTTCCACTGCCCGGTGTTTCTCGTCGTCCGGCAGGCACAACCCTTCGCCGGTGGTGCTGTTTACAAAGACCCCGTGTACCCCCGAGCCCAAAACATGACGCACGACGCGCCGCAAGCCTTCTTCATCCAGTGTACCGTCTTCGTTCAAGGGCGTGATCAGCGGCACAACCATGCCGCGAAGCAACGTGACATCCATTCCGGGTCCTCCGCGTCAGAAAATCGGCTTTCGGCTGAGAAAGCTTCTTCGGATCAGTGTTGGGAAGCGATGCCCGCTTGGACGATGTAGCCGTAGTAACGCCCCATCCAGTAGGGCAAAAGCCAGAACGCACCCTCGTCCTCGATCCTGCCTGCATCACCGTCGTTCAGCAAGTAAGGATTGCCGTTCCATTTCAACATACCTCGCTCCGAAGGCGGAAACGGTCGGGTAGCCTGGCGACGCCCATCCCGCGCGAGGCGTTGATCCACCTCGACATCAGCGCGCTGGCTGTTCTTCATGCGCCAGCTGATCAGATCCAGCGGCACGTCCCGCAGCGTCTCTACGGCATCCTCAAGTCCACAGTCGCGCCCAAGTGCGTAAGTGGCAATGTAGTTCCAAAGCGGATTCTTCTCGGGCTTCTCGATTGCCCAGCTCCGTTCCATGCTCTTGACGTAAATTGCGCGCAGCTTTTTGTCGGTCTCGTAGCGGAACAAACCGTAGTACGACAAGAAAGCAAGCTCGTCGTCCGAATGGTTGACCTCGCCAGGGGGAACGACCTTCTGCTTGATCGTGTTCTCGGCGTAATGGTGTCTGACGGCCAAGTCGTAGTAAGCCTCCAGGAACCTGGGCTCTCCCGTGACATGGTGCGCCACTCGCAGAAAGCTCAGTATTTCCAGCGAATTCAGCCCCTTCTCGTTGGACCAGTTCGGATTGTTGTTCAGAGAGTCGGGGTGCCACACACCCCACGTAGTCGGTTTGCCGTCAAGATCGACAAGGTGGTAATTGTGGCGAAGGATGTGGTCCGCGATCCGGTGAACCAGCGCTCTCACTCGTTCACGGTACTCCCCTTCAGCCACCAGATCGTAGAAAATCGGGTACGCAAACAGGTGGCCCACAATTTCGTCGGAACTGGTGTCCCCTTTCCACTTCCACTTGCCGTCTGGAGTTGGGTGCCATTCGCCACCGTAGACGCGGTCTTCGATCCGAACAAACGACCGGGCTGGAAACCCAGGGATGCCGGTGATTCGTTCCAGCCTTTCGAGCGCCTCGAATGTACGGATCGCTCTCTCCCGCGCTTCGGGTTCGTGGGTGGCCGCCCAGCGGAAGCATTCAGCAGCAAGGTACATGGCGCTCCAGAGGCCGTCGTTGTCGTTGTCGCGCAGGACGAACGTGTCCAGTCTACCAGGCTCCAGCAGCGTGCATTCGCCGATCAGACCGAAACGCGTGTGTCGTGTCGGGATGCGGCTTTCGAAAATGCGGGCCTTGTCTGCCAGGGTCATCCTGCGCTTGAACAGGTGACTGACGCCCGAATCGGTCAAGATCCACGCGCTCGTGTCGCTCTCAGCTACCACACGCCGCACTCGATCGTCCGGAAGCCACCGCCGGTTGGCGTAGTACTCCCAATGGCCGTTTTCGTAGCGACAGACACCCCAGGAGGTGCCAACCCACAGCACGCTTCGACCACCGGCCAGGGATGTCACATCCTCGTAAGGCAAGCCCTGCCGACCACCTACCGTGTCCCACTCAACTCCTTGCAAATGCAACAGGCCAAAGGGCGTGCCAATCCACATCCCGCTTTCGGTCACGGCGAACGCTGTTGGTTTCTCTCGAAGCGCGGGGAGTTCCGCCACCTGCTGCCAGCCCCCGTCCGTCATGCGAAAGATCCAGGAACCGGAAAGCACGTAAGCCTGGCGGTCAGGGCCAAAAGCCACGTCCACGATTTCCCGGGCCGAAGGCAGGGGAAGAGAGACGAGCCTTTGTCCTGCGGGCGGCAAGCGCAGGATCGCCCTGGGGCCGACTGCCCACACGCTGCCGTCTGGTCCACGGAGTAAATGATCCGGGTTTTCGACCAGCACCCTGGGGAAGCGCAGACGTCGCCAGGTGTCCGCCTCCCGCGTCCACAGGGCCCTTCGACCGAGCAACACCAGCTGCCCGTTCATCACGGCCACGTCCCGAAGTCGATCGCGTGGAAGGGAAACGTCCAGCGACTGAAGCTCACCGTGGTTGTTGGCCACAAACAGCTGCGATCCCGTTGCCACAATCGCACGACCAGCGTCCAGAAGCGCAACCGACACGGGATCCTGCCCTGTCTGCTTCCGGATTTCAAGCACAACCTTATCTTTTTGCAAGTACGGGGAATCGGGCACGCCGGCAAGCCGTTTTCGACTCCCCCCACACCCAGAGAAAAACACAAACAGAACCACCATTCCAACGGTCAGACTGCGTTTGCTTCGGTTTCTGTTTCTGCTCATTCGTACTCCCGTTGTCAAGCGGTCCAAGGTTGCGCTACGGCGCCTCTCGTCTGTCAGTACCCGGGTGAGGTTGACAAATCGGTGAGCACCGCGCTGTCCAGACGGCCTCATGCCCGAAGAGCCCCCGATTCTCGCAAAGCAGCCTTTAGCAGATCAGCGCCGGGTTCATCTCAGGCACCAGCTTGCACGGCAAACCAAAGCACACGCGGCAACAGCACTCCGCATTCCCGCTGTCTTCCAGAGCTGAGAGGTCCTCGCTACGTCAGGGCGTTTTTGCCTCCGCAGGGCCTGTGTTTCAAACGGTTCCGTTTCGGAAATGAACGCCACGGTTGCTTGAAAACGCCCCAAGCCCTCCGGGCTACGGATACCTCTCCAACACTGCGTTGCATTTTCGGCGACCGCACAAGTCCCCGGCTCTCCGTTTCGAAGTCCGTCGAAACCTGCTCCGCTTCGGCTCCGACGTGCGCTCGAGCCAGAAGATTTCCGCTTCCGGAGGGAAATCTACAAGAACTCTCAGCTCCCAAACGCTCTTCGGTCGTTTCCAGGCAACCAGAAACGCTTGGTACACTTCGCAGGGGCAACCGGACCTTCCGGTGCAGCGTGTGCTCGGCAGCAACAACGTTCCGTCAGCTCCCTCTGTCCTTTTCTCAAAGATCCGCCCGCTTGCGCTCTTGTCTTTCTGAATCAGGGTTGCTAAATTTGAGCGTGGACAGGCGCCGCAAAAGTCGCGGAGATCAGAGCACCAGACCAAAAGCGATTCGCTTGCCTGTCGGGCAGGACGTTTGCACCCAGGATTCGTAGCGCACTTTCGGGGATGTCAGCGTATCCTGTTCGCAGTCTCCAGCGTTCTGCTGCCGCCGCTCGCGAACGCTTCACAGGGAGGAACACGCCGATGCACCGACGCGCTAACCGGTTTGATCAAGCACTCCTCGCACTGGTTTCACTGGCACTGACTATTCTTCTGGTGCCGGTAGCGGGGTGTTCCCGTTTCACCTCAAAGTTACCTTCGCCACAGGCACTCATCGACAGTGTGGAGGCTACTTACAAACCTTTCTCCCGAGCCTACCAGGCTGATCTTGATGTTTACGTACCCATGGATCACGGACAGGGTGTCTTCCACGGTTGGCTCCGGGTCCACGCGGCCGACTCGTCGGAAATTCACGTTCAGCGCGGGTACGACCAGTGGGTCCGCCTCACCGGGAACTTCCTGAAGGTTCACCGGCAACGCGGCAAACCTCTTATCGAGCAGCTCGACAACATCAACCACGAACCTATTCTGGTACGCGAAGTGTTTGTCCTCGGGCCCGACATTTTTTCCTGGCTGGGTGACACGTACACGTACGACCAGGTGCGCAAGAAAACAAGCCGAAGACTGATTCTCACTGCACACCCGAAGAAGTCGTTTTCGGCGGTCGGGCGTCTCGAGGTCGAGATCGACTCAAGAAACTACCACGTAGTGGAAGCCCGACTGTACGCCAAGAACGGAGACCTGGCCGGCCGCTTCACCTTCGACGATTTTACGACCCTCGACGCCTACCCTGTACCTCGTTCGGTCGGGATTGACTTTGCCCAGCGCGGCGAAGTAATCAACGAGCTCTACCGCCTTCGGCACGTGCGCCCGTTGCGCCACTGACCACACTCCCACCGATTGCCCAACGGGTTCGCCAACGTCGCCGCTCAGCTTAAATCCGGCCGAGATGTACAGCCAGCCGCAGCCAAAGGAGAGCTGTGTGACTCCCGTTCACGGTACCGTAACTCAGGTACACACCCGGCACTCGGTACTCCACACTGGTGTAGTCAATGTACCGCACGAGGGCTTCAATGCCCAGCGTAAGACGGCGGGTGAGAAAGTACTCCAGCAGAGCTCCTGCAAGGACTGTGTGGCCAAGAAGTTCCTCTTGTTCACCACTCAGGATCGCTTTTCCGTACCCAACAACAGCGGCAGGCCTCAGGTCCCGCCAACGCCCGAGCGGAAAAACCACTCGTAACTCGGCCACCAGAAAGCCGTACGTTCCAGACCAAAGCCACCAGGCCCGCGGGTGGTGTTCCGTGTAGGTCAACGCGGCGAAGGTCTGAACCCAGCGACTCCAGCGGTACCCAAACTCTGCGGACCAGCCGCTCCCGGAGCGAAGCGGCAAATAAATGCGGTAGAATTCCGTGGTGAACCAGGTCGTTGCACCCGAGACAGCAACCGACACACCTTTTTCTACACGTCGCGGCTTCCACAGGCGCTCACTGCTCTGGGCTTTCAGATTGCCCCTTCCCGCCACCACGAACAGAAACAGCGCCAAGGTCACGCAGATCTTCCTCACGGCCGTACCCCATGCTTCGCAGCACTTCCAGGTTTTGCCTGGCAACGGGATTTTCCGGATCCAGCCTCAGCGCCTTCACCCACGCGGACCAGGCCTTTTCGTAGTCGCCAAGTTCGTAGTACGCCCGCCCCAGATTGAGCCACACGGTCACGTTCGTCGAATCCAGCGC
>CAZXXS010000017.1:0-26763 GCA_964644845.1 uncultured Cytophagia bacterium
CGCCCGGTGTCGTCCACGCCACGCCAAACTACCCGATGACGTCCCGGGCTCACGGTTCGGTCGACGAGCGTAATCACACGGCGCCCAAGGGCATCGAACACGGTGATCTGCACGCGAGCCGCCTTGGGAACGTCGTACTCGATTGTGGTCTCCGGGTTAAAGGGGTTTGGGTAAGCGGGTTGCAAAGCAAAGTCCTTCGGTACAGCCTGCAAGCCCTGTCCAGTGACACCCGTCTCCGTGCCTGTGCCACCGAGAACAATCGAGATGAATATCGACCACTCGCCGGGATTGAGACGGACCAGGGTCATCGTGTCGGGTCCGGCGTACCAGGTTGTGTCGTAGCCCGGTGCGGTCACGTAAACCTGGTAAGCACCCGGCTCGATCGGTGCAAACATGAATTGCCCCGAGCTGTCTGTGTGCGCCTCGTAGTGAAATGCGCCGTCAATCGTTTCGGCCACCACTGTTGCACTGTCAACCGGCATCCACGTGGAATCGAACACCGTGCCTCCAAGGGCACAACCACGGATCAGATCGAAATCGATGCTGCTTGTGTAGCTACCGGTCACCACGACCACCGTGTCCGGCTCCTCCCAGGGCCAGTGACCGTTGTAGAGCTCGGGCATGTAGCCATCTTCCATCTTGTCCGCTTGCACCAAGTACTTGCCCGGCGGCAGGCCACCGATGGTGTACTGACCATCCGCTCCACTTTCCACCCATGTTTCGAACCAGTAGGTCCAAGGTGAAAGCGAGTCGCTGATCACCTCTGCGCGGATGTGTGCCCCGGCCAGTGGCTCGCCAGTCTCGGCGTCCCGTACCGTGCCCTGGATTGCCCCGCCAGGGAAGAGGTCGAAGTCAATGCCCGACACAGTCTGTCCTGCCCCCACGTAGACGTACGAAGCGCTGTCCCAGGTCGCGACGTGATCGTAGAACTGACGAGCCCAGAGGTCCCCGTAGGCTTCCACGATGTAGCGGCCCGGGGGCAGGTCGCCCACCTCGTAGTAGCCGCTCAAGTCGGTCCACGCGTCGCGTTCCATGTACGCCGGGGAGTCACACCGAGCCCAGACGTGTACACCTGCAATCGGGTTTCCCATTTGGTCCCGCACAGTGCCCTGAATTGCTGCCGGAACAAACGGTTGCAGGGCAAAATCAACCTGGACGCTGTCGTTGATCACCGTAACCGTGTCCGCCTGGGGCAGGTACCCTTCCACCCAAACCTGCACCTGGTACGTCCCGTTAGAAATGGGAATTTCGTAGTAGCCGCTTTCGTCGGTGTCGTCGCCCAGCCAGCAACTGTCGTTTCTGGCTTCAACCCAAGCATGCTCGATCGGCTGGCCAGTGGCGGCGTCTGTCACGTAGCCGTAAATCGTGCTTGGCGCTGGCCAAAGCTCAATGTGCACCCCTGTGGTACCAGCGGGAATCGCGCCCTCCGGGAAACGCGCAAAGTAACCGGGGGGAATCAGCTCATCCTCGAGCCCAACCCAGTAGCCCTCCTGAATGCCTGAGTAAACCGGAATCGAAAAGCTCCCGCTGTAATCCGTGTAGCCCCAGGAGTGACCTTCTGGCGACCAGGCGCCCACCTCGAAACCAACAGCCGGCTGCCCCGAAATACTCACCGTCCCTTCAATCGAGCTGTCGTTGGCGTACACGGTCTGTGCCACGTCGGTCGTGTCGCCCGCAACAAGCGTGAAGGATGAAGTGTTGTCTCCACCGGCCAAGTAGTTCGGCCACAGATCGTCCTCTTCGATGTAGATGTTGTACCACGGCCCCGGGAAACCTCCCAGAACGGCAATGCCGCTTGAATCTGTCCGCGCCTGCGTACCAGGCCCGTCCGCCTCGAGGTACACGCGAACCCCGACCACCGGATTGCCGAACTGATCCGTGAGCCGTACCCTAACCCAGGCATTGGCTGGCATCATCACCAGGTTGAGGCCGCTCACGTTGCCAAAAACCGGAACCATTTGAGGCTGCGAAGCCACGTAATTGTCCGTCACGCCCAAAAAGTCCACAGCCACAACGGTCGCTGTGTCGCCAGCTAGGAAATCCGGCACCGGGATCGTAAACGCACCGTTCGAGTCCGTAACAGCTGCTACAAAGCTGCCGATGTCGGGCTCACTTTCGGGGCCACCGAAGTTCGCCAGCACAACAATCCCCGCTGTGTTTGGCGGTTCTACCACGACTCCTGAAATGGAGTAATTCATCACCGGTGGTGCCGAAACGGTGATGTAGCACGTAGCCGCTGAGATACCGTTCGACACTTCCAGAATGTAGCTTCCCACCACCGGAAACAGCTCCAGGGACGGAACGTGGGCAGAGAAAACTCCCAGCGTGCTGTCTTCGTCAAAGGGCCCGTTGTCGATCACTGTGAAGCGGTCCATCACCTGCTCGTCCGCCGCTGTGATCAAGCTGTCGCCATCCAGATCCAGGTAGTTGACGATCCTGGCCATCATTTCACCCGGTTCGTAGTTGAACTGAATCTGGATGGTGTCACCGATGGTAAAGCTCGCCGGATTGCTTCCGTTCACCAGCAGACCGTTGAGCAGGGACTGGTCCGTCGACACCCTGTTTGGCTTGGCAAAGAAGACGTGGTGCACGCTGCTACGCGCTGCACGCATCTGGGCTGCCGCCGTGGCCCGGCGCTGAATCTGCGTTAGATTCAGGAAGCTTCGCCGCACAGGCCTCGACGTGCCCACGGCCGTTGCTACGTTGGCAACGAGCGCAATCCCCGCAACGAACCCAATCCACCTACTGCGCATCGCAACCTCCTTTGTTCAGTTGTGAGAAAACCACCCTCAACTCCTTCTCGAACAACCCCCGCCGCCGGTGCCACGGTCTTGTTCGGGGGCATCCCGTACTCATAAGCTGGCGGGGTAGGCCACTTTGCTCCCGCCATCCGATAAACGAGCCCTGGGCTTCTCGTCCCTACGTTGGCGCAGGAAAGCGGAGCATGTCGGGCAGGCGCCGCGAAAGCTCCGCCGACGCCACAAACCCCGGAACGTCGTAACTGCCGACGGCTTTCCCCAACGAAACGGCCTGCGAGGGTCTGCGCCCACCCGCCTGAAGAACGGATGACCGAGGGTCAATCCCTGCGCTCAAGCCGGTCCCTTGTAAGGTTCGCAGGAGCAATCGAACAACGGCGTCCAAGCCTCATTTCTGACTGTTGGCCGTACGAGGAAAAAACGCGCGGCAAGAATTGTCCACCTTGCTTTCAGTTACCGGCAAATTCTGGTCACGAGCCGGACCCCTCAGTTCGGGCTCATGACTGCGCCCGGGTGAGACTTGCAAAGGACGTGCCGTCACACTTCAGCAAGAGTACTCATGATTTCACCTTCGAGTCGAGCTACCTCCCACAAGAGGCGACTCGCTTCCCGGAGGAAACTGTCCATCCCCTCGCGTCCGTCTGCTACCTCACGCAGGCTGGCCGTCACGCCGCGCCAGTACACCATGGCTCGGCCCAGCGTGCGCACCGCGTCTTCGATTAGCGACGACGGAATGATCTCGAAGGCCTCGATCAGAAAATGGCGGTACAGGCCACGGTAGCCATCTCCACCGGCGTACGGGTGTGTCCAGCTCTGCACGAACGCGCTGGCTGCCATGCTCACGTCGCGCAGCCGGTCGGGCCACAACACGACGTTGCTGGCAAAATGTTCGATTCCGCGAATTCCCAGGTAGGCAACCGGAGGATCGAGCATTTCCGAAGCGTGTTGTCTCAGCGTTGTTCTGAGCACCTGAGCCAGGTCGTTCGGCACCACGTTCGGCGAAAAGGATACGAACTGCGGCGTGCCGTTCTTTTCCCACTCGGAGAACAGGGCGGGCAACGGCTGAAGGCCGGGCTCGTCGCCATCCGGTTCCGCCAAAGCCACAAAGTCGCCGTCCCCCATGCCAACGATGACCAAATAGTTCGACTCTAACGCTCCCGCCGGAAGTTTGGCGTCCTCCAGGGTAATCTTCACCAGAACCGGGTTTCCCGCATCCAGCTCGTGGCGGATGTAGCTCTGCGCCACCTCAAGCGTGGGCATCGCAACGATTTCGCAACGGGAACCAAGCAAGGATGCGACGTTCTTCACCACGCCGTCCGGTTTGATGCGCCCTCGGATCAGCGGAGCCGCCATTTTGCGGCCTTGCCAGTAAATGAAATTCAGTCCCCGTCCAAGTCCGAAAAGAAAAGCCTCGCTAAAATTCAGTCCAAAGAAACGCAGGTAGTTCGAGAGAGCGGTGCTCTCGGGATGGGTACCAGTCCGGTGACGGTAGTTCGGAAGGACCGTTGTTGCCATGCTGTGTCCTCGTCTGCTGCGGCCAATGTCTGTCGTCGAGTCGTCCAGTCATCACCAGCCCCTTTTCTGAAGCACCGCTTCCCCTTGTAGCACCTCATTGAGTTGAACAACCAACGAGCCTCCCTGCGATCTTGGTTGCTACCCCGAGACCTCACCCTTTTCCGAGAGCATCAAATCCCGGCAGGCCCTCCCTGGCCCAAGAGATTTGATACTCACCCCCCCGATCCTTTGGGTCAGCCGTCGTGACTGACGCGCCTCCTTTCCCCTCTCGTTCCGCTGCGCAGACAAGGTTGGCTACGTGGACCAACCGTTGTGGCGCTGACTGCTGGTCTCGCTGGGCAAACGCATTTGCTGAACCTCTTCCGACGGCTTTGAACTCGGGTGGGGGCGTCCGCCGACGTGGGTCACAGCCACTGACGCGAGCTCCTCTGGCGCAGGCTCAGCCGGCCGATAGCGTACAGCAGAATCGCCCACGCGAAGATCGGTTTCCACCCACCGCTCGATCAATTTCACGCCCGAAAGTCTGTCGAAAACCTTCAACACACGCGCAAGACCGATCTCGTACTCGCCGTCCTCCACCGAGCGGCGCAGCAACAGAAGTTCGCCTACTTTGATGCCCTGGTCGAGACCCCGATCCACCACAGCGTAGTCGCCCTTGACCATGACCACGTGGATCGGAGCAGGAGGCTTCGGCGTCGGCTCCGGCGATGGTGCGGGCTCTTCAGCGGCCACCGGAACCGAAGGTGCAACCGAGGCTACTGGCTGTGGCGCACTGGCTTTGTGGCGTTTGAGCACCACAACCGTCAACGCCAGCACCGCCAGGGCCAGCAAACCAACCGCCCCCGCCAGGACGGTTACCGCTTTCAGAACGGGCTGTCCCGTTTGCTCCGTGGCCGACACGTGCACGGTGCTGGACGCCGCGCCCGCCCCCACCAACTGCGTCCGCTCAACTTCGGGTTTCTGCAACGCAGCAACCGCTTCCTGCGTCCTCACCTTGGGCGCTTGCCCATCCCCGACGGGTTTGCTGACGGGCGCAGGTGCCTGGGCCAATTTCGACTTCGGTGGCTTCGGCGCTGGGATGGTCTTTCTCGGCTGAGGTTTCCTCGCCGTGGTGCGTTTTCTGGACACCGTCCGTGGTCGCCGCGCGCGTACCGTTTTTGATTCGGCCTGACGCGGAACCGAAACGGCCTTGGAGGTTGATTTGGGCTTGCTGGCGGGCTTGGTCGCGCTCCCAACCGGACGCGGCTGTACTGTCTTTCGCGTTAGTGGAACCACCACTTTTCTGGCCCGTTCGGGTCTACTTGCCGGCTGGACCCGCTGGCGGACACTGGTCTCGCTCCGTGCCTGCACTGACGATTGCTCGGCTACGCGCGAGTCGGTCCCGACCCCGGTAGAGGTCGCTGGCTCCGTGGCAGCCGCCAGAGAGCCCTGTTCGGGTTTTGACGTTGGCCCTTCGTCCAGACTTTTCAGGATCGCCATCAACTTCTGCACTGTGTCGTCATCCGATTCGGAGCCCGAACGAGCCGTAGTGGGTCGCGAGACGACACTTGCCCGGGAACTCGACGTGCCAGCAGCTGGTGTGGGCTCAGCGCCAGCAGCAGAAGGCTGCTGGCTCTTGCCGCCACTTGCGAGAAGCTGATCCACGTCGACCGCCCTGTTCCCGTACTCGATGCGTTCCACCTGGGTAATCCGGTAGGTTTGAGGCTCAGCGTAGAAGGGGCTGAGCTTTACGTCTAAAGTGATGTAGTCTTCGCCGACCTTGATGAGCTTCCCCTTGCGTACCTCGCCCGACTTGAGGTACACCTGACACTTCTTGCCCTTGGCCGGCGCCAAAATCGAGGCCCAATCCTGCCCCATCCCTGTCGCAACCAGTCCGAGAAGCAGGACAGTTGCGACTGTCAGACCAAGCCTCTTCCGCACTTTTAACCGCACCATGCCCTTTCTCCCAAAGTTAAAGGATGGCGTCGCTGTGCAACCGTTCAACCAAGGTATCGACGGGAACGGGCAAATCTTTACGTTCGCCAGGCTCGGAGACGGGTGACGAGCGACACCAGATTCGCTGCCCGCGGGACTCCAAACGAACCAAAACAACCTGGCAGAGTGCGCAAATTGACCGGGAAAGAGAACTAACGTGCGAAAGGGCAGAAAAAGCAGCTGCAATCCTTTGGGGACGAAACATTTGCTACTGGCGGCTGGGAGCAAAGTGATCGTCGGAGAGAGAACGCCCTGCGTTTTCAGTTCGGTGGGGGATGCTTGACGTTGGGGGGGCGCCGAATCCGGATCGATCCTGACGTCCAACACTCGCGGTCGAGAAACAGTAAAGGGAACTCACAATGACCGAACAAACGGGACGAACGGTACGGGCCAGCTCCTTTCCGATTCACCGCGAATGCTTCGCCCTACCGGAATTCGACGGCTTTTCAAAAGCAGCGGGTTGAAACTCGCTCTTCAGTTTCGCTCCAGCTCTGCCGGTTCTACCCGCAGGGCCGGGAAACTGCTTACCACGTGGACACTGTCTTTCGGCATCACAATTGGCAACACGATCCGGAAAATCGAGCCTTTTCCTTCCTCGCTCTCGAGCTCGATCTTGCCCCCGTGAGCCTCCACGATCGCGCGGGCGATGTTCAGACCGAGGCCAATTCCACCGCCCTTGAACGCCGTTTTTGATGTCGTGTGGTAGAGGCTGTCCTGAACCTCGTAGAATTTCTCGAAGATTTTCTCCTGTTCCCGAGGCGGGATGCCGATGCCGTTGTCCTCTACCTCCAGCACAACTTCTCCGTCACGGCAGGTGGTGCGGACCACGATGCGGCCACCGTCCGGAGTGAACTTGATGGCGTTCTGGACCAGTTCACGGAGGGCTCGTCGCAGACGCAGGGCATCGGCCGGAATTGTCGGCAAATCTTCAGCCAAATCGAGCTCCAGGGTTTGCTGTCTGCTTTCGGCAGCCTCGCGAAGTTCGGACACCACACGTTCGGCCGATTCGTTTACGTTGTGCGGCTCCAGAGTTAAGGCCAATCCCCCGCTCTCTGCCGCCATGATGGCGTGCATGTCTTCAACCACAGCCTCAAGCTCGTCCAGGTTGCGCTTAAGGATCTTAAGGAACTCAGCCCTCTCTTCCGGACTCAGCTCTTTGTCTTCCATCAAAAACTCGGCGAAACTTTTAATGTTACTGACGGGCGTCCGCAACTCGTGACTGGTGATGGCCAGAAACTTGTCCTTGAGTTGGTGGAGCTCCCGCAGCCGCTCATTCGCCAGGCGCAGCAGCTCGTTCTCCTCGCGCAACTGCATTTTTTGCCAGCATCGGTCAACCGTGAGCTGAAGCTGTTCCAGATCAAGGGGTTTCAGAAGAAAATCGTACGCCCCGCTCCGCATCGCTTTCACGGCCACGTCGACACTGGCGTAAGCCGTCATCACAATGAACTCGATGTACGGCTTTTCAGCTTTGGCCTTCTCCACGAGCTGCACCCCATCCAGCCCGGGCATCTTGATGTCCGTGATCACAATGTCCCAATCGCGATCCAGGATCTTCGCCAGTGCTTCTTCGCCGTCGCACGCTGTGTCCACATCCCAGCCACGGCTGCTCAGGTAGCGGCTGCAAATGCTTCGAATCGCTGGTTCGTCGTCGACAACCAGGATTCTCCCACGCTTCTTCTCCTCTTGCAACTCAGAGCTCATTTTCTTCTCCGCAAAAACCCCACCACGCTGCATCCACCCTCAAGCGGGCGTCTCCTCGGAAGCTTTCTCGATGTCTACAATTCGCATCCCTTCCGGGTAATCGCGAACTTCGTAGCGCCGGATCCCCTGGATTCTGTGCAGAATGTCGGTCGCGCGTCTCAAACAATCTTCCGTGTTTTTCAGATCTTCAACTCGAACCGCTTTGCGGCCCTCACCGATGTCTTCTTCCATCAACATCAGGTACACGTGCCCCATCGCACCAGAAATCGGCTGACTCAGCTCGTGCGCCGCAGCCCCGGCCATCTCCAGCACCCCTTTTACACGCTCAGCCTCCAGACTCTGGCGTTCGAGCTCAGCCAGCCGCAGCTGAACCTTCACGCGTGCCAGAAGCTCCCGAATGTCGAAAGGCTTCGTAATGTAGTCGTTGGCGCCGGCCTCCAATCCCAGCAGTTTGTCCTTGGTCTGTGCCTTGGCCGTCAAAAGAATGATCGGCAGATTTTCAAACTCCTTCTGCTGTCGTAGCTTCCGGACTAATTCCACTCCGTCGATCTTGGGCATCATGACGTCCAGGAGCAACAAATCCACGGGGAGCTCCCGAACTTTTTTGAGAGCGTCTTCACCGTCGCTGGCCACGATTACCTCGAAGCCAGCGTCGGACAACTCCATCTGAAGGAGCTCCCGGTTGAACGGATCGTCGTCTGCAATCAGAATCCGTTTGCCTTTAACCTCGATCTCTCTCATCACGCGACTCCAAGGTTTCGTGAACTACAGCTTCAACTGCTGAGCCATCGCTTCTCTGGTTCGCCTCCACAGGTGCTGGCAAGAAGGGTTTGAATCTGCGGGGAAGTTTCAGGAAAAACGTTGACCCTTTTCCCACCTCACTTTCGACCGTTAACTGGCCACCGAGCAGCTGAGCAAGTTTGCGACTTACAGCGAGCCCCAGACCCGTTCCGCCTGCGCGCCGGGTGGCGGAACCATCAACCTGGCGGAAACTGTCGAAAATCGCCTCGCGCTCTTCTTCAGGAATCCCTTTTCCCGTGTCTTCCACAGCCAGCGTCACTTCCTCCTCGGTCCCCCAGATTTTGAGCCGAACGTGGCCGCTTTCCGTGAACTTGACGGCGTTGCCGAGCAGATTCACAAGGATCTGGTTCAGGCGCAGCGGGTCCGTTTCCACTTCTCCGACGTCAGGCGGCACCTCCAGATCCAGCTCCAGACCTTTTTCCTTGGCCTGCGGTTCGACCGAGGTCAGCGCCGTCAGGGCGGCGCGCCTCAGATCCACTTTTTCCGGCTGAATGTCCAGTTTGCCGGCTTCGATCTTGGACAGGTCAAGCAAATCGTTGATGAGGCGCAAAAGGCGCTGACCGGACACGACGACCCGCTCCAGGCTTCGTTGCTCTTCTTTGCCAAGCCGGTCGCTGCGCTGAAGCACGTGCGTGGTGTAGCCGAGAATGGCGTTCAGCGGTGTGCGAAGTTCGTGACTGACATTTGAGAGGAATTGCGACTTCAGCTCGTTGGCCTGCTTCGCTTTTTCGGTTTGAATGGCCAATTCCCAGGCATTGTGAAGCACTTCCTCGAACAAGACGACATTTTCCACCGCAGCCGTCACCTGGGCAGCCACTGTGGAAAAGGTCCGGATGTCTTCCTCCGAAAAGCCGTCTTCCTCGGAGCTCTCCAGGTTCAAGAGACCGATGACACCTTTGCGACCAACCAGAGGAAGCACCAGTTCCGAACGCGTGCTTGGGTTCCAGCACATGTAGCGGGGGTGTTCCTTTACGTTGGGGACGTAAACAATTTTGCCAGTTGACCATGCCAATCCCGTAATGCCCTCGGTGGCCCTGCTCCTGGCACCGACGTACTTGTTGCCTTCCGGACCGTAGCTCGCCCGCACGGTCATCGTCTGGCCGTCGCGGTCGAGGATGTGAATCGAACAGAAGAACTCCGGCAGGTACTCCTCGAGCTTGTCAGCAACAGCACGCAACATCACATCCAAATCCAGCGTGCTGAGGGAAGCCTGCCCAAGTTCGTAGAGAAAACGCAGGCGACGTGTTCGGTTTTCCAGATCGTGAACCAGCTCACCCTGGCGCAACGTGGCTTCGATCTCCTTCGACAACGCCATCAGGAACGTAAGGCCAGCCTCCCCGCAAACACAGGGAGGAGGCCCAACGGCGAGCATGAACCCGAGCAGCACATCTTTCTGCCCGATGGGAACAACGAGAAGGTTCTCGTCAGGGAAAAGCTCCTGCCAAATTCCGGGGCGGTTCCCTTTGCAGAGGAAAGGTCGACCTTCCTCCAAGCGCATCAGGAGACGAGACCAGCCCGAAGCCGACTCGCTCGCGCGCCGCAGTCGCCGCGCCACCTGCGGCGGGAGCCCAGATTGGGCCTCCAAAAAGGGGCTGCCAGAGTAGCCATCCCACGAGTACAGACAGAACACCTTGGCCTCCATGTGCTGCCGAATCGGTCGCACTACGGATTGGGCCAGGTCCCGGAACGTCTTTCCCAGCAAACGCTGGCGCGCGATCTTCAGCAGCAGGGCGTGCTGGCGCTGCACTCGCACCGTTTCCGTGACGTCGTCGAAGCAACCGATCGTACCAACGGGTTCGCCGTCCTCACCCTCGAGAAGCGTGTAGGTTCGGTTCAAGAAGCGGATAGACCCGTCCTTGCGGACAAAGCGCTGAATTTTGCGGCCTACCTGTGGCTTTCTCTTCCGTTGACAAAGAGGTGGTCGCCAGGCGCACATGCCCGTCTCCAGGAACGGACAGACTTTTCCAACCACCTCTTCTTTTCGCCAACCCGTCAGCCGTTCGGCTTCGCGGTTCCAGGAAACAATTCGGCCCGCCCTGTCCGCGATCATGATCCCGACCGGCGCCGCGTCGACTACTTTCTGAAGGAAACGCCGGTTCTTTTCCAGTTCACCGACGGAGCGCTGCAGCTCGTCGTAAAGGATGTGGTGTTCGATCACGCTCGCCAGGCGCGTGGCGAACTCCCGGAACAGAGCGATCTCCTGGTTATTGAAACGACGCGGTGGTTTGCCTGCCAAATTGATGACGCCCAGCAGTCGGCCATCTTTCCGAAGCGGTGCAGCCAGGATGGAGTGCGGCTGCTTGCCTCGCAAACTGGGGAAACGGCTGTGGGCCGCCTCGCTCGACGCGTCGTCAATCACGATCACATCCTCCGAGAGGGCGGCAGCTCCGCTCACCTTCTCACCAAGCGCCACGAAAAGCGGATCACTCTCTCCACCTTTCACAATCACCGCACGTTCGAGGACCTCACGTTCGGGTCTGTACAGGTAGATCTTGCCCGCCTCCATGTTCAGTTCCTGGATGGCGATCTGTAAAACACGCTTCAGTTTCTCCTTTAAGTTGCCTTCAGAGGCAAGGCTTTCGGTCAACTTGAGGAGCGTTGAAAGCCGGCGGGCGTCGTTCTCTGCTTTCTCCTCCGCTTCCTTCAACCTCGTCACATCGCGAACGGTGTGCACGAAACCTTCAGTGCCGTCGGGGAGCTGCGTTTTCGCTGTGCGGACCCAGATCCACTTCCCGAGGCGGGGTTCAAAGAATGTTTCTTCCCATTCGTCCTCCCCGTGAGCGAGCATCTTGGCTGGGCAGATCGGGATGGGCGCATCCGTACCGTGAAAAACCTGGTAGCACTTCCTGCCGACCAGCTTTTCGGCGGGCACACCCAGCAGGCGCTCAAGTGTAGGGTTGGCGTACAGGATCGTGTAATCCATTGCCTGATAAGAGACGCCGTCCGGATTGGAGCGTAGGGCGGCATCCGCAATCGCCTGTAAACTCGTGGTGTCGTCGAGGAGAGAGGTTGTATTTTTGCTACGTGGCGGCATGATCAGGCCCGCATTTCCTGGTCGTCCGAGCTTCCGTACACCACAGTGAGCGTCGTGTCGGCTCCCTCCAGGTTGTGCGCCTGGATCGGTGGCGAAAGCTGCTCCACTTTTCGCAAGAACTCGACCACGTCAATCGGCTTCAGGATCACAGCATCTGCACCGGCATCGCGAATCTGCTGAAGCGTGTCGTCTGTACCGTACCCAGTCACTGCAATCACTTTCACTGCTTGCGTCTCAGGGTTCTCTTTGAGAAAGCGACAAACCCGGACGCCGTCCAGACGCGGCAGAAAAAGATCGAGGACCACGATGTGAGGACGAAACGTGCCCGTCTTAACCCCGGCTTCGTAGCCGTCATCGGCCGTTTCTACCTGGTAACGAGAGCCGAGTTTGGCCAGAGTGCGTTGCAAGGCTCGGCGCACCAGAGGGTCGTCGTCGACGATCAGCACACGCACAAAACGGTTGGTTTCATCCTGGATAATTGTAGCTTGCTTAATTTCGGGGAGGTTGTGCCGGAAAAACGCGCGCAGGAGTCGTTGTGCAGCCGGACTTGGGTGGGTGTGGCCGTTCTCCCAGCGATTCACGGTGGCGAAACTGACACCGAGCGCTCGAGCCAGTTCCTCCTGAGTAACTCCGGTCTGACGCCGGAGACGACGGATGGTTGCGCCGTCGAAGTTGTCCATGGGCACTTCCTGCGCTTGCGCTCCGTCCGTGCAGAACTGAACCTGCTCGACTGCTGGCGCTCCAGCCACATTCTCCGGACCGCTGCATTTGCGGCGGGCAGAAATCCCGGCATTCGGCTTGTCCGAAGCAACTTCTGCCTGCTTCGATTCAAGGCAAAAGCCTTCCTTCAGCAGGGGTTGCCGCGACACCTGATGTCAACAGAGGCCCGTCGCTTCCGGAGACTTCATCCTTTCCATCGGCCGAACTTCCGAGATCTTTATGGCATTTGTTATAACAAGCTACAAGTTTCGTGCCGCGGGGTGCCAAAGTCCTGGCGCTCGGACGACGCAGACTGCGGCGGGTTGGAGTCCCGGCCTCAGGTCTTTTTGGCCACTTAAGTACTGAAATCCGTCCGATTTACCATCAGAGGGTAAAACCTCGAGAAGGGAGCAGCTGACGTTTGAATAAAGAAGAATTGGAAAGGGTTAGGTGGATTCATCCTGCAGGGAAACCTGTGGACGGTTTCGCCGGACGAAAATCGCCCACTTTCGAGACAGGCTGGTTCTGCTCCACTCTTTGGCATCGAACGGAACGCGACCTGAGCACAAGCGGGTCTCGTGTTGGTAGCCGATTCTGAGAACATGCCAGCATTCGCGCCACCGAGTTTCTTGGGAGCCTGCCCGGTGTGAGATTTGCAATTCGGGCACAGATCAACACCGTGCCTGCTCTGCCCGTCAGCTGGTCGCAGCAACGCCGTCTCGTCCCGGCGAACCAACTGTTTTCGCTGTTTCCCAGACACGTTCATCCGGAGCCGTCACCTGCCGTCCCTCCGTCAGGCTTGCGCAGTGACCGCCCCGCGAGATTTGAGCAGGCGTCCCCCCTCCCTGTGCAGAAGCCGCGTGCGGATCAGTCAGCGAGGCTTTACGACCAGGTTGGAGAAGCGACCCAGCCCCTCAATTTCCACTGTGACCAGATCCCCATCTCGGGCAGGAAGAGCTTTCGTTGTGCCGGTGAAGATCACGTCGCCTGGCGAGAGGGTCAGCACCCGGGAAAGGTCGCGCACGATCTTGGCCGGTGTGTACACAAGATGCGCCGTGGTGTGTTCGTAAGTGAGGTTCTTGCCGGTCGCTGCGTTCTCTACCCTCAACCGCCGGATCAACCCCTTCCAGTTCACCCCGCGGTAGACAAAGGGTCCGAAAGGGGCGAAACGGTCGCCGATTTTCAAGCCGGGTCCAAGGAGCGTTTCCTTCTGGTCAAGCGGCTCCCCGTTGATTCTGTGGTACGAATCAATCGACCCAACAATGTCGTCGCCCACGGTGTAACCGAAGATGGCTCGCGCCGCTTCGGACTCGTCGGCGTCCTTTACGCGCTTGCCAATTACAATCACCAGCTCAACTTCAACCAGAAGTTCGTCCAGCGACGCAGGCAGGAAAACTGTGTCGCCAGGTGCCGCGGCGGAGCTCGGCGGCTTGAGAAACCATCGTACGGTTTTGTACGGTTTCTCACCGTTCCAGGCTTCGCGGTAGGAACGGCTGAGGCCAAGGATCACGCGTGGCTGGCTGGGCGACAGCAGATGCACCTGCGAAAGGGCCACCGTCTGGCCGGTGTCACTGCCGCCGTCCCACGGAGCCGCACTCAGGACGTGAATCAGATCGCCTTCCACCCGTCCGTAGGACACCCGCCCAGCCTTTTCAAAGCGGCAGTAGACCTCGGGGGCACCGGCCAGCACAAGGGAAACCAGAGACAACGTGGCCACAACGATCAGAAACCCTTTCCGCATCGAACGACCTCCTGAAGAGCTTTGAAGAATCGTCAAACCTTCCGCTATTTCCCACCGCAAAGAGAAACATCACGAGTGCCACCGGGTGGCACCTCAGGTTTCACCTTGCGCCCTTTCAGCTACCGATTTTCCGCGGGCTTGAGCTGTTGTAACTCCCACAGTTTCGCGTACTTCGCGAAGACGTAGGCGGACGACAACAACGCAAGCATCAGTCCCTGAACGCCGTCCAGGAATCCCGCACGAAACACGTACATCCTCAGGAAGATCCCAAGCGGATGCGTAAAAAGATCCCGCTTACGGAACCGGCGCCCACGACGGTCAAGTTCCTCCGCAGCAAGGCTCGTGTAGCGGTTGAACTTGCGCATGTAGTGCTCCAGATCGCGATCTGTGATGTGCAAAAGCGGCGCATTCAACCGTCCAACGGGCCCCCGAACTTCCAGCCCTTCGTGGACCAGCGCCGAGTTGAACCGCGCTCGATCTTTCCGAAAAAGCCGCGCAACGTACCCCGGATACCAGCCCGCGTGTTTGATCCACCGGCCCAGAAAGTACGCCCTTCGCGGTACCGCAAAAGCAGCGTGCCGTGGACTCTCAACGACTTTTGCAATTTCTTTCGCCAGATCCGGTGTGACGCGCTCGTCAGCATCCAGCCACAGCACCCACTCGTAAGATGTTTCCGCCAGCGCTCGCTGTTTGGTCTCCGCGTACCCCTGCCACGGCCGCCGAAGGATCCTGTCTGCCAGTCCCCGCGCCAGTTCCAGGGTACGGTCGTGGCTTCCCGTGTCGACCAGCACGATCTCAGCAGCCCAGCGCGCAGACCGCAGGCAGGCTTCGATGTTGGCCTCTTCGTCCTTTGCAACGATTAGGACGCTCACCGGCACCCGCGCCCCACGACGTCCCGGCGGCGCTGCTCGAAAATCTTCATCCAGCCTCTCGTGGGCGGCATCAAGCTCACGCCGGTGCTGCAATTCCCAGATCTTCATGTACAGAAGCATGTTGTACAGCGCCGAAATCGCCGAAAGCACAAAGCCGTGCAACCCGTCGAGAAACCCCTTTTGGCTAACGTACTTCCTCAAAAAGGCGGAAACGGGGTGCAGCACAAAGTCCCGCGCGCAGACGCGTTTGCGGCCCAGGCGATCCCTGGCTTCGAGCGAAGTGTACACGTTGACGCGGTCGTAGGCCACTCCCAGCGTAGGTTGCGTAAAGTGCAGCATTGGGTTCTGCAAGAACCCAACGCTTCCGTTCACCACGAATCCCTCGTGGACATTCCGCTCTGTGACGGTGGCAAGCTCGCGGCGGAAAAGTCGTAGCTGGTAACCAGGGTACCAGCCGGCGTGGCGAATCCAGCGATTCAGGAAAAAAGATTTGCGGGCGACGTAGAAGCCAGCATACCCCCCTCCGCCTTTGCGCAAAATGCCCTCGATTTCCTCACGCAGTTCGGGTGTGACGCGCTCGTCCGAATCCACAGCCAGGCACCAGTCCCCGGTTGCTTGTGCAAGGGCGATTTTGCGCTGCTTGGCGAATCCTTGCCAGCGGTGCTGCACAACGCGCGCTCCGGAGCGTCGGGCGATTTCGGCTGTGCCGTCCGTACTGAAAGCGTCGACAACCACAATTTCATCTGCCCAGGCCACACTTTGCAGACACTCGCCGATTTGGTGAGCCTGATTCTGGGTAACGATCAACACCGAAAGGCGTGGTCCACTCACTTCAGCGTCTCTCCCCCAGCGCGCGGCGAACGACCTCAAAAACCTTGTCCGTTGCAAGCCCAACCATGCAGGAGCGGTGCTCGCAACGCGTCAGATTGCAGCCCAGGCAGTTCAGCTCCTCGTTTCGCACCACGTAGTGGCCTCGGCCGTAAGGGCCTTGCAGTTCCGGATTCGTGGGACCGAAAATCGCAGTAACCGGGGTCCCTACTGCTGCAGCCAAATGCATCGGTCCGCTGTCGTTGGTGAGCAAAAGACGACACCGTTTCAACACCGCAGCCAACCCAATCAGGTCAGTCTGAGGGAGAGCCACTGCGGCGTTGCCGATCCGGTTGAGCAACCGCTCCGCGAGATCCAGTTCGCCGGGGCCCCACAGAACCAGCGTAGGCATGCCGAACTCCCCGTACACCCTTCGCGCCACCTCGGCAAAGCGCGACACCGGCCAGCGCTTGGTCGCCCAGCCGCCAGCTGCATTCACAGCCAACACCTGACCCGGCTGGAGGTTGTTCTGCCTGAAAAAAGCATCCGCTTCTGCCTCCGCTTCTGGCGTCACAACCACCTGCGGCCGAGTCTCAACCACAGGGATCCCGAGCCAACGCAGAGCGTCCAAATTGAACTCCACTTCGTGGATCTGGCTCGCTCTGGAAGGTACTACGACGTTGTAGGCGTGTTTCCGGCCTCGCCAGTTGAACCCCACGCGCCACTTCGCCCGCGACAGACGCGTGACCAGGGCCGTTCGAGGGTTACCAAAGAGGTCGAGGACGAGATCGTAGTTCCGCTCACGGATTTTGCGAATCAATTCCAGCCCACGCTTGCTCGCCTTCACCGGTCCAGCTGTTTCAACCTCCCGCCGGTTGAAAAGCACCACCTCGTTCACGTCTGGGAACGTCCTTAAGATGGCCGCACTCGGCGGCTCCGTCAGGAAGTCGATGGCTGCACCGGGGTAAGCAAGTCTCAAATTGCGGAGAACCGGCGTCGTCAGGATCACGTCGCCCACGGCGCGGAGCTTGACCACCAGGATACGAACCACCTCGTCTCGCGGGGGCGTGGGACACGTGTTTCCTCGTTTTGACACCGAGCCCTCCGACACTCGAACGCAATTCTTGATCCGGCGCAAAAACCGTTTTGCGAAGGCCGCGACAACAGTCCAGTAGCGTCAGCTAAAGCAGGCGCCGACGCGGGCACTTGTCTGGACCAACGTCACGGCGAGCCGCTCAGCCACTCCTTTCCGTCAGCAACGACCAAGGGAATCGCTTCTGGTCCCTTTTCAGCTGACCCAATTCCCGAAGCGGGACGCCGTGCTTTCCGGCAGAGATTTCGCGCCGAATGTACCACCCAGCCCAGCAAGATGCAAGAAAATTCCCGTCCCTGCTCCCTTCCGTTCGTGCCGAAAATCCGGGTTTCCTTTGATCTGGCTCGTCCGGACGCGAAGAATGCCTCCCAGCCGGTAGCAGCAGCGCAGCCAAGATTCCGCTCTCTTCTCCAGTAAAGCTCCGGGGGCGGTTCCGTTTCAGCGGGTAGCCGTCGTAAAGTCGGGTTCCTACGCGACGCACACCTACGTACCGACTGCAGGTTTTCAACCCCACACCCATCATGCTACCTTGTGACCCCAGCCTGCGCTTCGCCGGCTGTACTGCTCAGCAGGAACAACACCGCGCAGCTCTCGTGATTCAGGAAAAAGGCTCAAGTGCGCGCCCCTGTTCCTCCAGTGGCGGAGGGGAAGTCCCCTTCACCTGCACAACGTTTTGCGACTGCACACACCCCAGACATCGCACCGACGGTGGTCACTTTTCCCCGCACGATCCCGGGTGTGTCTGGAATCGCAAGCAGGTCGATTCCTTCCCCAGCCTGAAATCAACGGGGAGCCGGAAACGGCGTGCAGACGGGACCGCAGGACCGCGGCTGGACGTGGTTTTCCACGGAGTTCACCGCGGAAGAGCTGGGTTAGCTCGCTGGAAGCCTGAAATGGAGAGCGTGCGAGAGTCCATTTTGCGATTCCCCCGTTTCTGCCTTGCGCCGCAACAGCAAATTGGTTTCCTTCAAAAAACGGGAGGACCTCGTCGCGTCGGCCAGTGCTGTTTGTTCGCAGGGGCAGGCTCGAAAGCTGCTGGTCACTTGTGCACAGGGCGCACACCAGGCAAGAAAGACGACGGCCAAACGGAATGTAGCCCCGCTCAACACAGCTCAAGGGGACTCCAGGTGTTCGCCGATCTCGCGACTAAGCAGCCGCTGTGTAACCCCGTTCTCGCAGCATGCGGACAATCGCTGGGTAGGACCCCGGCGGCATCTCCGCTGCCGGTAGTGCAGAGACGTCGAACCAACCGATCTCCGCCGCGTCGGAAGACGCCCGCAGTGTCCCGCCGGTGCGACGAACCCAGTAGTCGATCACAACAAAATGGTAGGCCACTTTTCCCCCTTGTTCCCGGACAATGATGTCCACAACATCAGCAAGACTTTCCGGCTCCACTTCCAGCCCGGTTTCCTCACGAAACTCGCGACGCACAGCCTCGAACAAACGTTCGCCGACGCGCACACCTCCCCCCGGCAATGTCCACGCGCCTTTGGACGGTTCGTGACCGCGCCGAATCAGTAGCAGTTTGTTTTGCTCCACCAAGAGACCACCGACGGCGACAACTGGAGCTGAAGGATGGTGACGGGATGTTTCCGGGTTTTTCAAAGCAGGGCCTCGGTTTACGCTTTCGCGATCCGGACCAGAAGTGCACTCAACGTCCGAAACAACGGCCAAACAACTCGGCTACGTACCAAGCACCGTCAGTCCTCGTCGCCCCAGTACCCTTCCAGGTCGCCGTCGTCGTCCGTCTCCCAGTCCTCAGAATCCCAGTCTTCCTCTTCGTCCCAGTCCTCGTCCTCGTCTTCCCAATCTTCCTCTTCCTCGTCCTCCCAGTCCTCTTCGTCGTCCCACTCGTCGTCTTCGTCCTCGTCTTCCCAGTCGTCCTCGTCGCTCCAGGGCTCATCCCAGTCGTCATCCTCGTCCTCGCCGAAAAGGAAGAAACGGTTCTCCTTGTCAACGTCAAGGCTCATTTGGACCTCCTCCAATTTGACGATTCCAGCACCTCCACCCTCCGCAAAAAGCGGCGGCAAAAGTAGCAAATGTCGGTTTGAAAGTCAACGATTTTGGTAGCTCTTGCTTGCTCCCTCTCGCCTGCACGTACGACCACGCGGACTACGGGGTTCCAGACATTTTTGCAGAAAAATCGATCCGTTCCCGGAACTCGCTGCAGCCAATTTCTGGATTTGCAAACGTGCTACTTCGATGCCGCCACAGCAGTTCCCCTCGATTTTCGGCGTGTCTGCAGGAGTTTTGAGCACACTTCTGGATCCGCTGACCGGTTCAAAATCCGTCTTCTGGGTGCCGTTCACACGCAGGTCTCGCAGGTGCGTACGCCGAGTGCAGTACACCCTTTTCTGGACGTGCTCCTTTGTCGCCCAGGTCGTGAGACGCTGACTCTCCAAATGCCACACCCCGTAAGCAGTTTGAGCAAAACCTGAAGGCTCCTGAGCCTACACTCTCCACTCACCCTTTTGAGCTCCAAAAGCCCCGAACCGCGGGCTTGCCAAGTTCACATTGCGCATTCAGCCTGTGAAGTCCAGATTTTCCGAGCACACCCTGAAAGCTGAATCAGAGTCCCGCTGCAAAGTTCCCAAGCTCACACGCGCAACGTTTCTCCGGGGCTTTCGAGATCCAGAACTCTGCCCGGAGCGCTGCTGGCAGGGATCCGGGGCAATTCCACTTGTGTCCGCGCGGTGGCTTTGTTACATTGTAAGTAGCGGCACCCGGAAACCTGGCGCGCGCAAATCGTTGAAAATCTTGGAATCGGGTCACGACCGAAAACCGGGGGTAGCCTGCGGACTGGAGAAAACGGAGGCAACGTCGGAACGGACCAGTCGATCGTGCCCCGGCTTGCTGTTCACGGCGATTGTGCTAGTTTACACTGCGGTGGTGCCCGGTGTTTGGGCACGGCGCTGAAGACGAGGTGGGTTTTCCACGGGCAAACCAATTCAGGAGGGGCAACAAGTCCAGTGGCGACAAAGGCACAACAGATCGAAAGGCGGGTTCAGCACATTCGTAGACACCTGGAGAGCTACCCGCACCTTCAGGCCAAGATCCTGCGGCAACTCTTGATTGAGCTGCACACGGCGGGCAAGGTGTCCGTCGACAAAATCTACCGCGAAGCGAAAGAAGACGTACACCGAGGCGAATTGCACCAGTCAGACCACAATGTGGGCGAGGCCACGCGACTGCCCTCGGAACAGCGACAGCGAATGAACGAGCTGATCATCCGCTACGCTGCCCAACATTTCACACGCAAACAAATCGACAAAATTGTGCATCTGGCCGTGCGCCGGGAGTACGCCCAGGCGCTGGAGGACTTCGCCAATTTGCCCAACGTCAGCTTCGACTTGCTCGCCGAAAAGTTGCGGGAATTTCTGCAACTCCCGGAAGCCGAAAAACCGCTGCCGGCTTCGGAGGCGATGGGTATTCGCGCCGCCCTCATTCGCCATTTCATCAGCGACCAGCTCGAGTTCATCGGCATCGCCAAACACCACCTCCGCATTCATGATTTCTTACCCATCGTGAGCCGCTCAATCGGCCCAAGGCACGGCATCGGAAAAATCGGCGGTAAGGCGGCCGGAATGCTCCTCGCCTACCGAATCCTGACAGAGGCACCCGAAGTGAACAAGCCAGGTTGCCTACCACTGGCGATCCCGGATTCCTACTACTTACGCTCCGACCTGTACCAGCAGTTCGTCCAGGAAAACGGCCTGATGATCTTCTACGACCAGAAGTACAAGCCGTTGGAAGAGGTCCGCAAAGAGTACCCGGTCATCAAAGAAATCTTCAAGAACAGCGAATTCCCGCCCGAAATTGTCGACAAATTTCGCGAACTTTTGGAAGAGGTTGGCAATCACCCGCTGATCGTCCGTTCTTCGAGCTTGCTGGAGGACAACTTTGGATCTGCCTTTTCCGGAAAGTACGACTCCATTTTCTTGCCAAACCAAGGGCCGCTGGAACAGCGCCTTCAGGCGCTGATCGGCGCCGTAGCCGAGGTCTACGCCAGCACGCTGGGTCCGGACCCAATCAGCTACAGGCGTGAGAAAAATCTGATTGACTACGACGAGCGAATGGGTGTGCTGATCCAGAAAGTGGTAGGCATCCGGTTCCGCCACTATTTCCTCCCGATTTTCGCGGGCGTTGCTTTTTCACGGAACGTGTACCGCTGGAGTCCGCGCATCCGGCGGGAGGACGGCCTCGTTCGCATCGTGATGGGGCTCGGCACTCGCGCCGTGGACAGGGTGGCAGCGGATTACCCGCGAATGATCGCTCTGGGTGCACCGCACCTGCGGCCGGAAATCGAAGCCAAAAACATCACCCGGTACTCCCAGCGGTGGATCGACGTGATCAACCTGGCAGCCAATCGGTTCGAATCCATCACCCTGCCGGAATTGCTGGGCGACATGTCGCAGCCCTTCCCCGAATTGTACCAGGTCGTGTCGATTCGCAAGGAGGGCCACCTTCAGGTGCCAGTGACCAAGCTGATCGATGCCGAGCCACGCGACCTGACGATCACGTTCGACCGGCTTGCAACCCAGACCGATTTTGCGGAGCGCATGCGCCTGATTCTGAAGCGCCTTGAAAAGGAGTACAAGAGCCCCGTGGACGTGGAATTCGCCTACGACGGCAAAGCGCTCTACATCCTGCAATGTCGACCTCAGGCGTCACGCATCCAGATGGAGCGCGTGCATTTGCCCAAGAACGTGCCCACAAAGGACATCCTGTTCACTGCGCAACACGACGTGCCGAACGCTCTGGTTGAGGACATCGAGTACATCGTGTACGTGGATCCCAAACTGTACGACGAGCTTGAAAGCATGGACGAGCGGCTGGAGATTGCTCGCGTCGTCGGTACAGTGAACGACCGTCTGGAGGGGAAAAAATTCGTGCTCATCGGTCCGGGACGCTGGGGTAGCAACGACCTCCGTCTGGGTGTGCGCGTTCGCTACAGCGACATCAACCACGCCCGCGTGCTGGTGGAAGTCGCTTACCAAAAGAACGGTTTTACTCCCGAGGTTTCGTTCGGCACGCATTTCTTCCAGGATCTGGTGGAAGCCGGAATCGTCTACTTGCCAGTGTACCCCAACGAGGAGGGTGTAATCTACCACGAGGACTTTTTCAGGCAGACAGAAAACAAGCTTGCGGAAATCGCGCCGGAACACGCCAAATGGCAGCACATCGTTCGCGTGATTCACATTCCAAGCGTCACGGGGGGAAGAAAAGCAGTTCTGGCTTCAGATGGCGAAGACGAACGCGCGCTCTTCTACGTAGGTCAATCGTAACAAAAGCCCCGGCTCGACAACAGCTCTTCACTGGCCGTGTTCGGTTTTGCCAAAGTGTGGGGGGAACATTCCCTTCCTTCTCGAACAGCCACGCCACTTCGTGCGGATTCCGTTTTGCCGGAGTTGTGGAAACACCCTGTTCTCGGAGCGACACCGTACTCAAAAAGAAAACCCGGCGCCCCTCAACTCGAACGCTCACGGACTGTGCAGGGGAAACAGCCTCGGGAACACACAGCAGCGTCTCCTGCCGAACACGGGCTGCAGCCTTGGCTGGTCGAAGCTGTTTCGGTCGTCGACTTCGGTTGAAGCCCCCTCACCCTAACTTCTTCAGCGTCATTCTTCCTTTTTGAGCTGATCCAGAAGTACAGCGAGCAGAATGACCAGGCCCAGAATGACTTTTTGCAGGTAAGGTTCCACCCCCACAAGATTCAAACCGTTGTTCAGCTCGCCGATGATGAGCGCGCCGATAAACGTGCCCACGATGGTTCCCTTGCCCCCCATCAAGCTGGTTCCACCGACCACCACCGCTGCGATGGCATCGAGTTCGAACATCACGCCAGCGTTGGGCTGACCAGAACCGAGCCGACTGGCCAAAATGATTCCACTGATTGCAGCCGAAACACCGCTCAGCACGTACACGATCAGTTTCACGGCCCCCACGTTGATTCCCGACAACCGTGCTGCTTCCTCATTTCCACCGATGGCGTACACGTAGCGCCCAAAAGTTGTCTGTGTGAGAACTACGTGGGCGAGGATGTAAACCACAATCATGATCACCACAGGAAACGGAATGACGCCTTCCACGCCCGGATGGATCCGTTTCAGCAGCCCGCCCAGGAAATGTCCCCGGCCGATGTAGTCGAACTCGCGCGGCAGCCCCCAGATCGGCCGACCATTGGTGTAGAGAAAAGCCAGCCCTCGCACGATTGTCATCAAGGCCAGAGTGGCGATGAAAGGCGGCACCCGGAAGCGCACGATCATGAAGCCGCCGAAAAGACCACTGGCAGCGCCAACCAGCATGCCGACGACGATCGCCAGCAGAATCCGCGGGTAGACCGGGATGAATTCCATCTTGAGTACGCTGGCCAGGAACACGCCGCTCAGCGCGACAAGCGAACCCACCGAGAGGTCGATTCCCGCCGTCAAAATGACGTACGTCATTCCTGCCGCGATGATGGCGTTGATCGAAATCTGCCGAAAAACGTTGATCTGGTTTTCGTAGGTGAGGTAACGATCGGAAAAAATCGTGAAGATGATGATTTCCAGCGCGAACGCCAGGTAGATGCCGTAGCGTTCCAGAAGAACACCAGGTGAGAAAGGAAGTCTGGACAATTTTCTTTCGGGCATGGCAGCTCCCGCGCCTGAAACCGTTCAGCGTCCCAAAGCCACACGCACTCTTCTTTTCCCGCCAGCTGTTGTTCCTCCGCCAGCCTCCAGAAGTGTGGTGGCAGGCATCGTTGTCCAAAACCACCCGCAAAAGTTAGCAAACTGAAACGAGGACTGCAAAGGGTATTTGTGCCAGAACTACTCGATTTTTCCACCGCCCCCCACAGACTGGCTGAAGGGGCCAAGCGCTTCAAAAATGCGCGCCGTGAGTCAAAGCAGCAACCGGGACTACACGTGCAACCCCGGCAAAGACCTGCCGAATCGCGTTGAACGCTGCCCCGGTAGCATGTGTGCAGGCTCGCTGCTTACAGCCGACTCCACTGTGCTCACACGTGCCCGCCGTCCCCACCCCACCAGGGCGGCGATCCAGCAGACACGCACCCTCGTCGGTTAAGACCTGAAAAAGACTGGCAATGCGGAGAAAACCTCGGCCTTAAGAGCTGAGGTAGAGCTTTGGCCTCCTGCTGGGCGATCCTCGCCAACAACGCGGCCACACCGGATGAAGACCGGCCGGATGGGGTGCTAATGTGGATTCAGGGCCGGAGTGCCCACGGGACCCGCTTCTTGGGAAAGTCTCGAGCTGGAGCCACACCCCGGCTTCTCGCAGTCTGTTCCACCACGTTTAGACAAGGAGAGCGGACCCGCTGTCGGGAAATTTCGGCGCAGCGTTGGGCTTGTAGACCTGGTAACCCGCCCCGAAGCCACCGTACCAACTCGTAGAACGCGAACAGAGAAGAGTCACCCCTCGGGTGCACAAGGTTGGCGCGGTACCCCGCTCTATTCAGATTTGTTCAGTTGCTTCCCCTCCTCCAGGTCGTGGAAGAAGCAGCTCCGCCGGCCGGTGTGGCAGGCTGGACCAACTTGTTCTACCTGGTACAGAACCGCGTCCAGGTCGCAGTCCAGAAGAATCCGCTTCACGCGCTGGATGTGACCACTGGTCAACCCCTTCGTCCACAGTTCCTGGCGCGAGCGGCTCCAGTACGTGGCCAGACCCGTCTCAAGAGTCCGAGCCAGACTTTCTCGATTGACGTAAGCAAGCATCAGGACCTGGCCCGTGCGCACGTCTTGAGCAATCGCGGGGATGAGCCCCCGGTCGTCAAACTTGATCTTGTCAAACACCTCTTGATTCACGCTTACAAGCTCGTGCGGCTCATTGACGAACATTGATTCCACGCCTCCGCAAATATCCCTTGACCTCGCCGATGCTGAACTCTCTGTAGTGGAAAACGGACGCCGCCAGAGCAGCGTCTGCGTGGCCTTCCGCAAATGCATCGTAGAAATGGTCAACTGCGCCGCATCCCCCGGACGCGATTACCGGGATGCCGACCGCGTCTGACACGGCGCGGGTCAACGCCACGTCGTAGCCGTCTTTGGTTCCGTCCCGGTCCATCGACGTGAGCAGGATCTCGCCAGCGCCCAGAGCCTCCACGCGCTGCGCCCACATTACGGCGTCTAGACCGGTTGGCTCGCGGCCGCCGACAATGACCACTTCCCAGCCCTTACCTCGCCGCCGCGCATCGATGGCTACCACCACAGCCTGGCTGCCAAAGCGCTTCGCCGTTTGGGTAACCAGGTCCGGGTTGCGCACAGCCGCTGTGTTCATCGTTACCTTGTCGGCCCCGCTTTCGAGCAGCTCCCGAGCGTCGTCTGCCGTCCGCACACCGCCACCGACCGTCAGTGGGATGAACACCACCTCGGCCGTGCGACGCACCACGTCCAGCAGGATGGGCCTCTCCTCAGCCGACGCCGTAATGTCGAGAAAGACAAGCTCGTCCGCTCCCTCTTCGTCGTAGAAACGGGCTTGCTCTACCGGATCACCGGCATCCCGTAATTCGAGAAAATTCACACCCTTGACTACACGCCCATCCTTGACGTCAAGGCAGGGGATGATTCGTTTCGCTAACACACCTTCTCTCCACGCTTCGAGTACGCGAGGCCAAGAAACGCTCAGCGGCGCGGCGTCTTCTTGAGTACCTTCGGCAAATCCACCGTGCCTTCGTAGAGCGCCTTACCAACGATCACCCCTTCCAACCACTCAGCGGCAAGAAAGATGGCCTCCAGGTCGGATTCCGATCCTACACCGCCGGACACAACCACGCCCACGCCGGTTTCGCGTGCAAGACGCACGGCGCCGTCCACGTCCGGACCGGTCAAGCGGCCGTCGCGACTCACGTCCGTGTAAATCACGTGGCGAAGCCCTTTTGAAGCCCACTTTTGCGCTAGCTCTACCGGGCCGACAGCGGAAGTTTCCTGCCAACCTTTTGTGGCCACAGCACCCCCACGCACGTCGAGAGCACCGGCAACAGCCTCCTCGCCAAATTTTGCCACCAGTTCGGCGAGCCAATCCGGCTCCAACACGGCACGCGTTCCCACAACTGCGCGCGCAGCTCCGGCTTCGAGGACTTCCCGCACTGCCTCGGTGTCACGAAGGCCTCCCCCAACTTGGACGTTAAGTTCCACCCGGGAACAAATCCGAGCAACTGTGCCGCGGTTGTCCCCCCGACCCAAAGCCGCGTCAAGGTCAACCACGTGCAGCCACGTAGCCCCCGCCTGGCGCCAGCGTTCAGCCACCGCAACCGGGTCGTCGCTGTAGACGACCGCAGTCTCGGGTCGTCCCTCGGTCAGCCGCACACACTTTCCGCCCAGCAGATCGATTGCCGGAAAAACGATCATTGGCCCGTCCTCGCTACCTGAGCCGAGAAGTTCCGCAGCACCTGAAGTCCCCAGCGCTGGGACTTCTCCGGGTGAAACTGAACAGCCCAAACGTTCTCACGACGCACGGCACACGCAAAGCGACGTCCGTATTCGGTCCACCCCGCGGCCAAATCGGCCTCAGCCAGCTCCGCAAAGTAAGAGTGCGCAAAGTAAAAGTACGCACCTTGCGGGACCCCAGCGAAAAGGGGTTCCTGGGGGTCAAACATCACCTCGTTCCAGCCGAGGTGTGGCACCTTCAGGTCGCCCGTGAACCGGCGGACCTCGCCGGGGAGTACTCCAAGGCCCTGTACACCGGGCGACTCTTCACTCGCTTCGAAGAGGATCTGCAGTCCCAGGCAAATGCCGAGGAAAGGTTTTCCTTCCCGGATCCCCTGAAGGACCGCC
>CAZXXS010000018.1:0-127159 GCA_964644845.1 uncultured Cytophagia bacterium
CAGCAACAGCGGTTTTCACCGCTTCCGCGATTGCTTCGATCTGCCTCTCGTCCACATTGCCGAGAAACTTGAGCGTTACGTGCAATCCTTCAGGTCGTGTCCAGCTAACCCTTGCTCCGTACCGACGCAGGTCACTTTGCAGACGGGCCAGCTCGCGTTTTATCGCTTCCGGCAACTCAACAGCGATGAATGTACGGATTTGCGGCATGTTTGCGCCTACCGGATGAACGTCACTTCGAATTCGCTGGAGTCAGCGAAGCGCTGCATTTCCTTGCGGTCAGCTGTGTACAACTTGCCCTCAACTCGTTCCGTCAGGCTCAATGCAAAACAGTCAGCAAAGGCAATCCCACCAGAGGCTTTGGTCTCGACCGCACGTTTCCAGAGAGCCGGATCCAGGTCTGCGCGAACCTCCAGGCCCAGGTTCTCCAGGTCCTCAACCATTTCGTTCGCGACCTCTTTCGATTCCCCGCGTCTGAGGGCGTCAACGTAAACCTCGGCCAGGTTCACAGCGTGGATCATGCAGTCCTGCTGCATGAGGACTCTTTCCACAACGTCAGCCCCTGGCTCCTCACCTCACGTAAGAAGGCGATGACCGCACAGGCGTCCAACACAGCAGTCATGCTTGGTCAGCTTTCAAGCTCCAGATCGAGCCGCTTCCGCGCCAGGAATTCCTCGGTTGGCGAGAGCACGTTCCGGTACTTCCCCTTAACTCTCCGGATCTGATCCAGCGTTGGCCGCTTCTTGACCTTCACGAACGCAATCTTCCTCACCGGGATCGCCTCGCTCGGCGAATCCGTTTCGCCCAAGATTCTGAGTGCACCAAACACAACGGAAACTGCCGTCTGGTTGGCCGCCGAGGTCTCGCCTGAGGAAGGCAGTGTCTTCTCAGTGTATCCTCCCATCAACATGCTCGAGACTCCAGAAAAAGTTGGCAAAACAAACGGTACACTTCCTCGATTCCACGCTCAACCACCTTAAACATCACCTGCCCGGAAGTTTCGTACCCCGGTTGCTCGTTGCAAGCGAAACGATCGTTGAAATCGCTGAGAAGCTCCACACCCCTCTCGACAACGCGCTCCTCCGGCAGCCGGTCGCGGGGCCGGTTCCAGGCTCGCCGTCCCAAATGCGGTAGGTTCGCACGGTAAGGTTGCTGAAGTAGGTGCCCTCAATGACCTCCGCCCACTGCAGAGACACATTGTACAGTTCCCTTCCGGCGAGATTGAGATCCCCGACGGCTCGGTCAGCCGGTTGGCGTCCAGTTCATTCGACGTCACTCTGGCCAACGTTTGAAGGCCAGTGTAACGAGTCCGCACGCCTTCAACCGCCGTAACCGCGTCAAAAAAACGTGCAGCCTGTTCACGAACAAAAGTCCGAATTCTCTCACGCTCCTGCTGCCAGTCGGCGGAGCAAGTCGTGGCAAACGTCGCCCCCACCTGCGACACCAGGATCCGCGTAAACCCGCTCTTGCTTTCGAGAACGAGCCGCGGCAATTCCGGTTCAACCTCGTCGGGAATGCCGATTACGGTCGGCGGTCCGAAGCGTTCTGGAAAGTGGATCCCGAATTCGTCTTCGAACAGGCTGGCCTTCCGACGGACGTCAGCAACTCTGTCAAACGACACCGAAACGCTCGCTTGGATGTACCGCAAGCTCTGACCGCCTGCGTCTCTCACAACCTACCCTCCACCTTCATCAGCTCCCGCCACAGGACCGCCAGAGCTGCTTGTGTGGCCCGAAACTTGTTCTCAAGTCGGTCTTTCCGGAACTGGTGCTTCTCCACGTAGGAACCGTCGGGACCCGCAAAACCGATGTAGACGAGCCCCACCGGTTTTTCCGGCGTACCACCGGTCGGGCCGGCAATTCCCGTTGTGCTAACCCCGAAGTCCGTACCAGAGATCCGACGTACGCCCTCAGCCATTTCACGGGCGGTCTGCTCGCTCACAGCGCCGTAGCGCGCCAGCGTTTCCTCGCGAACACCCAGGACTTGCATCTTCGACGTGTTGCTGTACGTGACAACCCCGCGGTCAAAGTAGTTCGAGCTGCCCGACACATCGGTCAGTCGGTTGGCCAGCAAGCCTCCGGTACAGGATTCAGCCGTTGCCACGGTCTTCCGCGCTTTGAAAAACAGGTCCGCGACAACTTCTTCCAGTTTCTGGTCGTCCCGCCCGTAAATCCACTCGCCTGCGCGTTGCCGAAACCAGGCCTCTGCCTCGTCGAGCAGCTTCTCCGCCACAAGAGGGTCGAGCGGTCCGACGCTCAAAGCGATGTCCACCCCGGCAAATTGCGGTAGAAACGCCACTTTCACACCGCGCTCTTCGACCTCACGCGGTTCGCCAAGGATTTCGTACAGCGCGGATTCAGCGATTCCGGTTGTCCTCAGCACACGTCTTCGAAAAACGAGACCGCCACCGAGCTCTCGCAACGTGGGCACCACGTAGGTGTCCGTCATGCGGCGCATTTCGGACGGGACACCGGGAAGAACAAAGCAATGTTTACCCTCGCGCCGGAAGTGAAAACCAACAGCCGTACCGATCGGGTTGTCAATCAAAATGGCGCCCTTGGGAAGCCAGGCCTGGTCTTCGTTGGGAGCGGGCATTTCCATGTCGCGCCTGGCAAAAGCCTCGCGCACCTTTTGCATGATCTCCGGGTGAAACTCCAGCTCCACTCCGCAGAACTCAGCGACCGCCTTTTTTGTGATGTCGTCGTGTGTGGGACCCAGTCCACCGGTTGTTACCAGTACGTCCGCCCGTTGCCACGCCTCTTCCAACGCCGTCACGATGTCCTCCCGCTCGTCACCCACCGTGACAGCCCGACGCACCAGCACCCCGACGGATGCCAGAGCCCGTCCGAGGTACGCAGCATTGGTATTCACTGTGTGTCCGATCAGCAGTTCGTTCCCAATTGTCAAAAGTTCGGCTTTCACAGATCTCTCTCTTCTGGAAGGGCGAACAAGCTCAGGAAAAACTGCTGGGCGCTACAGAACGGCCGCCGCAAGCCACCGCAGCAACAGCGTTGCAACAGCGGCGTAAACGCCAGCGACCACGTCGTCCACCATCACGCCCCAGCCGCCCGGCAACGACTGAGAGGCATCCGCTGGAAAAGGTTTGACGACATCAAAAAGCCGGAAAAACAAAAACGCCAGAATCAGGGACGGCACCTGGCTGTCTGCCCCCAGTGCAGCGATCAACATCCCCGCAGCCTCGTCGATGTTGATCTTGCCCGCATCGTGACCGTAATCGTGCTCGGCTTCGCCACTGGCCCACACACCGACGGCGAAAACCACCACACTCCACACAAGCAGCCCCCACAGTCCCGGGCTACCGAAGGCGATCAACCCGATCAGAACCACAAGCGCCCCCACGGTGCCCGGTGCTACGGGAAAGAAGCCCGTGTAAGCAGTGGTAGCCAGAAATCGAGCGAACGCGCGCACAGTTCCCCGTTCTCAGTTCAAAGGTACGATGGCCCGGTAGAAAGAAAGCACGATGTTTCGAACGTGGCTACGATTCTCCACCAGGTAGATGACGCCCGTCAGCACGGTGTAGAGGGTTACGAAAACCATCATTTTATCGATCGCCCCCGTCCGCTCGATCCACGCCACCAAACCTTCGAACCCTGCAGTGCCAGAAGCATGTTTGAGCCGGGCCAAATGGTAAACCAAGATCACGTAGATCGCGATGATCTGGGTTGTGGTCTTGAACTTGGCAACGTACATCGTGTTCACAGGCCGGTCGGTGAACATGGCGTACCACCGCAGACCGGTCACAACCACGTCCCGGATCGCAATGGCAAGCACCATCCAACCGCGGACGTAGCCCCGCAGCCACAGCGCCGTGAACGCGGAAATCATCAACACCTTGTCGGCCAGGGGATCGAGAAACACACCCCAGCGCGTCACGGCGCCGCTACGGCGCGCAATGTAGCCGTCGTACCAGTCCGTGATCGAAGCCAGAAAAAAAATGCCGAACGAGGCGTACTGCAGACCCACGCTGTCGGAAAGAAACGTCGCCAGGAAGGCGGGCGTCAACAAAATCCTCAGAGTAGACAGCTGGTTGGGTCTCGACATCACCTCGTTCGGCCTCGCAAAACGTCTGTCTTTGTCAGGCAGCCTGCTCTTTCGGCTTGGTTGCCTCGACCATCCGAAGCAGATGTTCCCAGCGATCGTCTACCCACTTTTGGGCAGCTTCGAGCAGGTGTTTGTTCTCCTCGCGGAAAAGGTGGCGGAAACGCCCCTGGTGTTTCATGAACTCCGTGACCGGCAGTTTCTGACGCGGCTTGTAGTTGAGCTTGTACACACCATTTTCCACTTCGTAAAGTGGCCAGAAGCACGTTTCCACAGCCAGCCGCGACAGCTCAATGCCCATGTCTTCTTTGAAACGCCAACCGGGGGGACAAGGTGCCAGAATGTTAATGAACGTCGGTCCTTCGATGGACAGCGCCTTCTCCACCTTCCGGTTCAGATCCTTCCAGTGGCTAACAACGGCCTGCGCAGCGTAAGGAATCCCGTGAGCCGCCATGATCTCAGTCAGGGGCTTGGGGTACTGTGTCTTACCCGCGCGAGCTTTTCCAACCGGGGCCGTTTTGGTGTCGGCGGAGAAAGGTGTCGCACTGGAGCGCTGGATGCCTGTGTTCATGTAGGCTTCGTTGTCGTAGCACACGTACAGCATGTCGTGTCCACGCTCCATGGCACCGGAAAGAGCCTGCAACCCGATGTCGTACGTACCCCCGTCTCCACCGAAGGCAATGAACTTGATCTTCTTGTTCGGGTCGATTTTGCCCTGGCGCTTGAACGACTGGTAGGCCGCTTCCACGCCGCTGATCGTCGCGGCCACATTCTCAAACGCGTTGTGAATCCACGGCACGCGCCACGACGTGTACGGGTAGATGGTGGTCACAACCTCCATGCACCCCGTGGCTGTGCCCACAACGACGCCGTCCTCAGGATTAATCGAACGCATAACGTGATGAAACGCAACAATGGGAATGCAACCCGAGCACGCCCGGTGTCCCGGCGCAATGTACTCAGGCCGCTTTGCCAGTTCTCTCAGCGATGCCATCGTCTTTCCTCCTAAATCTGATCTAGACCGGTCTGCTCGGTCCAGAGGTCGCGTCTATTCGCGCAGTCCGAGGTAGCCAACCCACTTGTCGACCTTGCCGGTGTCCACGATCTTTTTCAGGTCGTCGAAGGCCGACTCGATGTGATGCGGAAAGATGTCCCGGCCACCAAGGCCGTACAGGTAGTTCACCAGAATAGGCGGATCCTGAGTTCCGTAGAACGTGCTGCGGATGTCCGTGTAAACTGGCCCGCCCATTGAGCCAAAGGCAGCCGCTCGGTCCAGCACCGCAACCGCTTTCACACTCTTCAAAGCGTTGGTGATTCGTTCGTAGGGGAACGGCCGGAACATGCGGATCTTCAGCAGGCCAACCTTCTCGCCCTTGTCGCGAAGCGCATCCACAACTTCCTTGGCCGTGCCGGCCGTGGAGCCCATCACCACCACCGCACGTTCCGCATCATCCAGCTTGTACTCTTCCACGATGTCGTAATGCCGACCCGTGAGCTCGCCGAACTCTTTCGAGACACGTTCAACGGCGGCCGGGGCATGCAGCATCCCTTCAATTTGCTGCCGCTTGTGCTCGAAGTAGTAGTCCGTCAGATCCAGCGGTCCGACCGTGTAAGGATGGTCAATGTCGAGTAACTTGTGCTCCGGCTTGTATTCGCCGACAAACGCTTTGACCTCCTCGTCTTCCAGGGTATCAATCCGTTCCAGCGTGTGGCTAAGGATGAAGCCATCCAGAGTGATCATCACCGGAAGAAGCACATCTTTGGTCTCGGCGATGCGGACGGCCATGATCGCGTTGTCGTAGGCTTCCTGGCTGTTTTCCGAGTACAGTTGAATCCAGCCGGAATCCCGGGCTCCCATCGTGTCGGAATGATCGCAGTGGATGTTGATGGGCCCGCTGAGAGCGCGGTTCACCACGGCCATCACAATTGGCAAACGCAGCGATGCTGCAATGTAAACGATTTCCCACATCAGCGCCAAACCGTTGGCCGCCGTGGCCGTCATGGCTCGGGCTCCAGCAGCACTGGCACCCACTACCGCGCTCATGGCACTGTGTTCCGACTCAACCAAAACCAGCTCCGTATCAACCAAACCGTCCGCGTGGTACTCCGCGAACTTGTGCATCAATTCCGTCTGAGGGGTAATGGGGTAGGCTGCCACCACATCCGGATTGATCTGGCGCATGGCTTCGGCAACCGCCTCGTTCCCCGTAAGAGCTAAGATTCTGGACATTCGCGCCTCCACCAAGCTACATTTCTCGAACCAGCTCCAAAGCGTTCGCCTTGTCAGGGCACTCTTTCACACAGATCCCGCAGCCTTTGCAGTGATCGTAGTCGATCCCTACCATCTTGCCGTTCTCGAGCAGAATGGCAGGTTCGGGGCAGTACAACCAGCAGAAAAGGCACTGGATGCACCGTTCCGGATACCACACAGGCTTGAATGTCCGCCAACTACCCGTTTCGTATTCAATCGAATTGCCGGGTTCGAGAATGTTCCCGCCAATCGGGATTTCCTTCCAGGTCTTTTCTTTCATTTCTTCTTGACCTCCTCGTAGGCCCGCTTGATCGCCTCAACGTTCATGTCCGCGATGTCAGGGGAAAACTTTTTGCTGAACTTGTGCCGCAGATCCTCCACGAGCACGTCGAACGGAAGGACTTCCGTGGCGCCAACCAGCGCCCCCAGCATCGCGGTATTCGGGATGGGCCTTCCGATGGTTTCCAAAGCCACCTTTACAGCATCGATTACGTAAAGATCGAAACCGTCCTTGCCTAACCTCGACTGGATTTCCTCTTTGCTCAGAGAAGTGTTCACCAAAATGGTGCCACCCTCTTTGAGCCCTTCGGTGACGTCCACGGCTTCGATCAACGTCTCGTCAAAGACAAGCACAATGTCGGGCGATTCTACCGGGCTGTGCAGGCGAATCGGAGTATCGGAGATACGGGTGAAAGCACGCATCGGCGCTCCAGTTCGCTCAGGTCCGTACTCCGGAAAGGCCTGAGCGTACTTGCCAACGTCGATGGCAGCTTCTGCCAGCAACAACGCGGCCGTCTTCGCTCCCTGACCTCCACGCCCGTGCCATCTGACTTCCGTCATGCTTTTCGACACGGTTCTCACCTCTCTTTGAGTTGCGTTCCCACAGCGACAGTCACAACTACAAGTCGATCCGGCCTTCCAAAGCCCTTGCCAAGGTAATCTCGTCGGCATACTCCAGATCCGAACCGACGGGAATTCCCCGGGCAATTCGGCTCAATTTGATCCCCAGAGGTTTGATCAATTGTGCGAGGTAGATTGCCGTCGCTTCCCCCTCAGCGTTGGGATTCGTGGCAACAATGACCTCGCGAACCTCACCCCCCTGAAGTCGTTGCACCAGCTCGCGAACCCTCAGATTCTCGGGACCGATGCCATCCAGCGGCGAGAGCGATCCCCCCAAAACGTGGTAAAGCCCGCGGTACTGTCCCGTTTTCTCAAGAGCCAGCACGTCGTTGGGCTGTTCGACAACACAGATGGTCGACCGATCGCGCGCCGGATCTCTGCAAATCGGGCAGGGATCCTCTTCGGTCAGGTTGAAACACACCGAACAGTAGCGGACCTTCTGCTTTAGCTCTGTCAAACTCTGTGCCAGCTCAGCGACTTGGTCTTCAGGAATTTTCAGAAGGTAGAACACCAGCCGCTGGGCTGACTTCCGGCCGATCCCTGGGAGCCGCGACAGCTGCTCAATGGCCCGCTCGATGGCTGGAGACGTGTACAGCATCGGCTAAAAGCTGAGTCCCGGCAGTTTCATGCCAGCCGGCAGCATTCCACCACTTACCTCGCTCATCTTGGAAGCGGCCAGGTCCTGAGCCTTTTCCAAAGCCTGACCCACGGCTGCCAAGATCATGTCCTCGAGCATCTCCACGTCATCCGGATCCACCACTTCCGGATCGATGTGGATTTCCAGGATCTGCTGGCGCCCATTGGCCACCACACGAACCATTCCTCCCCCGGCACTGCCCTCCACCGTGAGTTCAGCCAGCTCCTCTTGCACCTTTTCCAGCTTCTGCTGAAACTGTTGGGCCTGCTTTAGGAGCTGATTCAAACCGCCTTTTAACATGCCGTTGTCCTCAAAGAAACCGACCGTCCACTTCGAACAGGGCTTCCAATCTTCGCACCGCGATGCGACAAGGCCTCTTTCCACCTTCGGCAGAGCTTCACTTACCCAACAGGAGAAGGTCTCGTTGCTCTGCGCTCCGCTCCAGCTTGCACAGGTCAGTGAACCTCGGGCCGATTCAACGACAAGCGAACGGCCTTCGAAGTGCGCGCCGTTCTTGCTGCACAAAAAGGCAGGCAAAAGCCTGCACGTCGACCAAGCTTGAGCCTCAAAGCAACAGCTCTGCTTCAAAATCGTCCAGAATCTTGCGAACCACTGGATTCTCTTCGGCCAGTTTTTCCAGCGCCGCTTGTTTGGCCATCGGCGTGTGCGGATCGTTAGGGATCTCCACGTTCTCGTCCTTCACGCATTCAATCCGCAGTGGCCGTCCCAAAACACCGGTCAGAATATTCCGAATCAGGTCGCGCTGGCGCCGAATCGAATCGATCTGAAAACCGTTACGCTTGCTGAAAGCCAACTCAAGCACGTCGCCTTGCAACTTTCGCGGGTAACCCTCGGCCAGGAACACCCCGAGAGCCATTCTCTTTTTCCGAACAGCAGCGACAACTTCCGGCCACTTGTCGCGAATCGCCTCGATATTCAAATCGCCAACAACCGGCCGGTTGGCCTGCTCCTCTGGTTTCGACGGCGGTGGAGCCTCCGTTTCTGGTCCCGGTGCCGATTCAACCGGAGCAGGTCTGGGGTGCACCCGATTACCCGTAGCTCCGTAGACCGAGGACTCGCGTCGCGGAACAGGTCTCGCTGCTGGAGAAGCGGTTTTCGGGGCTGCTGTGGCCGCGCCTTTCGTGCCTGCACCCCCGGTTGTTACCGTCCCTACCTGCTTAAACAGTTCCTCCAGTTCGGTGCTCTTGAGGAGCTTGGCCAGGCGCACAAGCGCCATTTCGAAACGCATGCGTGGGTTGGGACTGAACTTCAACCGGTAAGCAGCGTCCGAAGCAACCCGCGTCAGCCGGAGCAGGTCTTCCTCGCTAAAAACTTGCGCCTGCTCTTCGTAGCGTTTCAGTACGTCTTCGGAAACGTTCAGCAAGGCTGTGTTCGCACCGGCTCTAACCACCAGCAGGTCGCGAAAGTAGTCCGCCACACCTTGAAGGAACTCGTTGAAATCGTAACCCTGTGTGTGCACCTCCGAAGCGACCGCCAGGGCTTCGGCCACATCGCTTCTCGCGATGGCATCGCCAAGCCGAAAGTACAGGGACCGATCGACCACACCGACCAGGTTGCTCACTGCTTCAACACTCACGCTCCCGCCCGAGAAGGAAACCGTCTGGTCCAGCAGGCTCTCGGCGTCCCGCATGCTACCGTCGGCCTTTTCGGCGATGATCCGCAAAGCCTCAGGCTCGACCTCAATTCCCTCTGCCTTGCAAATCTTGTCGAGCTGCTGGACAATCAGGCTGATGGGAAGTCTGTGAAAGTTGAAGCGCTGACAGCGGGAAAGGATGGTGGCAGGTACTTTGTGCGGTTCCGTGGTGGCAAAAATAAACATCACGTTCGCCGGAGGCTCTTCCAGAGTTTTCAGGAGAGCGTTGAACGCCTCCGTCGTAAGCATGTGCACTTCGTCGATGATGTAGATCTTGTGTTTGCCCGGTGACCCCGCGTAGAGGATGTTCTCGCGCAGGTTACGAACCTCGTCGACGCCTCGATTCGAAGCGCCGTCGATCTCCAGCACGTCAAGGCTGCGTCCCTCCGTGATCTCAACGCAGGACGTGCAGGTGTTGCACGGCTCGGGCGTAGGCCCCCGGTCGCAGTTGACCGCCTTGGCCAGGATCCGCGCCACCGTGGTCTTACCAACGCCACGAGGACCGGCAAAAAGGTACGCGTTTGCCAGGCGGCCGGCGCGAATGGCGTTTGCAAGGGTGGTGGTAACGTGTTCCTGCCCTACCACCTCTTCGAAACGCATCGGGCGCCATTTCCTGGCAAACACTACGTACGACATCCTGACCCTCGAGCCACGTACTCGTGTTCAGCTTTCTCTTGGAAGTACGAACCGGAGAGGAAGACCAAGGCGTGCTCACTGTCACGGGCTTTTTAACCACCCATCAACCGGTCCCTCTGCGCCACGCACCGCACGCATCCTGTGCACCAAATTGCGGCCTCGCTTCCGGTGAGCGTGCTCGCGCCCTCCGCGTGGGCACACCCAGCACGCCCGGGCACGAGCAACACAGCGGGACGATGCAGATACAAAAAAAGCGGCTGTGCACCCACCTTCGATCCCCCGTTTCCCATCCGCGGCTTCAGCTCGCGGCTCAGAGCAAGGAATCCCGCGGCACACAGACGGCGCACTTACCGCTGCTACCTTCCGGTCCTGACGGGGTTCGGTGCGGTTCTGTTGCGCGGGGCTTGCGTCCTCGACGCCGCAGGCGTGAAACCATCAGATGGGCGGGTGGACCTCAGAGTGGGAATTCGACCCTGCTAAAGCGGATTGCAGGTTACAGGGCACCGCTAGCTCCCCGTCTAGCACAGCCTGGTGGAGCCGATGGGAGTCGAACCCACGACCTCCAGAGTGCGATTCTGGCGCTCTCCCAACTGAGCTACGGCCCCACATACTTCAACCCTTTCCCGCTCCCAACTGGCATCGCGTCAGGAACGGCGGAGAGGGGGGGATTCGAACCCCCGGTTGCGGGGCTACCGCAACACACGCTTTCCAAGCGTGCTCCTTCAGCCTCTCGGACACCTCTCCGAAATCGCCAATCAAACAAAAAGCCGGTAGAATGCTGGCCCTACGCTCCTAACGAGCTACCTACCCTTTTGACGAAGATTTTCAAAGAACTGACGCAACAGGGCAGATGCTTCCTCTTCCAGCACTCCCGGCACGATTTCCGCCTTCACATCGGGCGAGTTGACATCTAAAACGTGAAAGAACGAGCCACACGCGCCGAATCTCGGGTCCCGCGCACCAAACACCACGCGCTCCACTCGGGACAACACAACCGCACCTGCGCACATCGGACAGGGCTCCAAGGTAACGTACAACGTGCAGCCACCCAGCCGCCAATCTGCCAACCGGTTAGCCGCCGCCGTAAGGGCTAGAATCTCGGCGTGTGCCGTCGGTTCCTGGATGCTCTCAACCAGGTTGTGCCCACGCCCCAAAACCTGCCCTTCGCAAACAACTACAGCACCAACTGGCACTTCCCCCTTGTGCAAAGCCTTGCGCGCCTCGGCAAGGGCCTCCCGCATCCAGCGTTCATCGTCGGCAGCAGGTTGAGCCATGTCATCCCAAGTGCTTTTTGCGCGCCCGGAGGGACTCGAACCCCCAGCCTCTTGGTCCGTAGCCAAGCGCTCTATCCAATTGAGCTACGGGCGCAGCCGCGTGGCGCGTACGGGACTCGAACCCGTGTTACCGACGTGAGAGGCCGGCGTCCTAGGCCGCTAGACGAACGCGCCAATTTACCACAACAAAATCAAAGACAGCATTGGCTGGGGAGCAGGGATTCGAACCCCGATTCTGCGGTCCAGAGCCGCATGTCCTGCCATTGGACGACTCCCCAGTATCCGTCACTTCCGGCGCACCTCAGCGCCGGCGCTTTCGCTCTTTATCTCGCCCCGCTCCAGCTTGTCCGCAACTCGTCGGAGCCTCGACACTACTACGTCTCGACCAAGCACCTCGAGCAGCTCGAACAGGCTGGGGCCAACCGTGAAACCCGTTACCGCAAGCCGTACCGGGTGGATGAGCTTCGCCGCCGAAAGACCAAACTCCTCCGCCAAAGTCCGAACAACGCGCTCGATTTCCTCTGCAGTGAAGGTGCTCAGCTTTTCCAGTCCATCGGCCACCGCCCGCAAACGCCCCGGGACTTCCGGATCACCAAAGTGCTTTCGAACACCTTTCGGGTCGAATTCCTCCGGTTCGAGGAAGAAATATCGGCCGTAGGTAACAAAATCTGTAAGTCTTTTCGCACGCCCCCGGAGCAACCCAACCGCTTGCCCGACACGCTGCCGACGCCGCTCAAACTCCGCCTCGTCCCACCCGAACTCGCGCTCGAAAAACGGTTTCACAAGTTCCACAAGCCGACCTACCTCCGTCCGGGCGATGTACTCGCCGTTCATCCACTCGAGCTTTCTCTCGTCAAAAACCGCCGACGCTTTGTTGATCCCGGACAGATCGAAGGCTTCAATCAGTTCTTGCCGACTCATGATCTCGCGATCGTCGTCCGGCGACCAGCCGAGCAGGGCGATGAAGTTCAGCACAGCTTCGGGCAAATACCCACGGTCCGCGTACTCACCGATCGACGTCGCCCCGTGGCGTTTACTGAGCCGTTTCTTATCCGGTCCCAGGATGAGCGGCACGTGTGCGAACTCTGGCACTGTCCAACCGAAAGCCTCGTACAACATCAGGTGCTTTGGCGTGTTCGACAGGTGGTCATCGCCACGAATGATGTGGGTGATCCCCATGTCGTGATCATCCACCACCACCGCCAGGTGGTAGGTCGGAATGCCATCGGAACGCAAGATGACGAAATCGCCGATCTGCTCGTGGTCAACCCGTACCGTGCCGTGCACGCGATCGTGGAACTCCGTGACTCCAGGCTTGACCCAGAAGCGCACAACCGATTTCCGTCCTTCGCGTTCGAATGCCTGGCGCTGCTCCGGCGTCAAGTGGCGGCAACGACCGCTGTACTTGTACGTGCGACCTTCGGCCTGGGCGCGCTTCCGCTCCTCCTCGATCTCCTCACGCGTGCAGTAACAGCGGTAAGCTGCTCCCTTTCGGATCAACTCCTCGGCCCGCTCACGGTAAAGCGCAAACCGACTGGACTGAAACACCGGGTCCTCATCCCAGTTCAGACCCAGCCAGCTCAGGCCATCCAGAATTGCCTGCACCATCTCCTGGCCTGAACGTTCGATGTCGGTATCCTCGATCCTCAGGAGAAACTTACCGCCATGCTTACGCGCAAAGAGCCAGTTGAAAACAGCCGTCCGCGCCCCACCGATGTGCAGGTAGCCGGTCGGACTTGGCGCAAAACGTACCCGTACTGGCGATTTTTCCAAAGAACTCATGATGTTGTCGCTTTCCCTGCGTCTAGCGGAGAGGGAGGGATTCGAACCCTCGGTAGGGAATAGTCCCTACAACGGCTTAGCAGGCCGCCCCGTTCAGCCAGCTCCGGCACCTCTCCAGATCTGACAGATTTCTCGGAACTCCCTTTTCTGGCGGAGGGCGAGGGATTCGAACCCCCACAGGCTTTCGCCCGGCGGTTTTCAAGACCGCTGCCCTACCAGTTAGGCGAGCCCTCCGAAAAACCGGGTCAATATACGAATTTCTCGCCAGCGAGTCAACGGCTTTTTTAGCCAGCTACAGTGCTGTAACATGTTGAAGCACAAAGGCTTCTGTTCACTCCCCTTCCGCGCCCCTCTCGACAATCCTACGCAGGCCAGCCGTACGCTGTTCCCGATTTCTGCACCGTTTTTCTGGGCGGCACAAATCCTCAGCGTCGGACTTAACACCAGTGATTTCCGCTCTTACAGCCACGGGAGTACTCCGGACAGAACGCCTTGGTCCGGGCAGTCCTGAGAAACGGGGGCCGTGTCATGCCAGGAATTTTGCAAACAGGCTTTTCTGGACTTCAATCGCGTCGAACGGGCAACTCTCACTACAACACCAGCAGGTGATACACGTGTCGTAGTCGAACCTTGGGTAACCGTCCATCTCGATGGCACCCACCGGGCATGCCGAAGCGCAGATGCCGCACCGCGTGCAGCGGTCGTGATTTGCTACAGGACGCACCCACGTGTGTTCACCGACAAACCGCAACAACGGGCGTGGAACCCGCTTCAACATGCGGTTCCCTGGCAGCTTGAACTTGCCCAGCGGCAACGTCAGGTCGGCGCCATCGATCAGCTTCACATCGATCTCCGATAACCTCCCCGGACCTAAACCCCTTCTTGCTGCAGCTGTGATGGTTCCGATTTCTTCTTCAGTGAAGCCCAGCGCCCGGGCTGCCAGAAGATCCACAGCCGGTGCGCTTGCACTGGCGGCCAGGATGCCCATCGGCGCAGCATCTCCACTCGCCGGCCCGTTGCCGTGCATCCCCACAATCCCGTCCAGCACGGTGAGCTGGGGCTTCGTCAGTTCGTACACATCCACAAGCCGCTCAGCAAAATCATCAGGATGAGGCGCCCAGCGGTGGAAATTGCCTTTTTCTCCCCCCGGCACACAACCGAACATGTTCTTCACAGCGGCTGTCAGGAGGGTTAAGTTGTGCGTTTTCAACTTCGGCAAGTTGATGATAACGTCCGCTTCAAGAACAGGCAGGGCCAGGTGATAAGCCCAGTTCCCCAGTTCCTTCTGCGCCACACCCGACGTCTCGAAAGACACCAGACGAGCTCCCGTGCGCTCGGCCACCTCCTGCAGTCCCGTAGCTTTCCAGTACTGGCGAATGTCGTTTGGCTGCGGCGGGCTGTCGCCAATCCAGACCTCACCCCCAATTTCCTGCACCTCCCGTGCCACGGCTTCCACCACAACCGGGTGTGTTGTCACAGCGCGGTTGGGATCCTTAGCCGAGAGCATGTTGGGCTTGAGCAAGACAACGTCGCCGGACCTGACGAAGCCACCGATCCCTCCCAGCGGCTCCAGCAAGCGGTGGACCAGTGCTCTGACCCGCTCGAGTTCGTAACGCGCACAACGAGCCACCGTGACAAGCTCCTTACCGCCGCCCAACGTGGAGTTGACAAAGGGTTTTGTGCTCAGAGGTGCTGTCAAATAGCCTCCTCCGCAGGCTCTGAATTAGTCCTTACCGATCGTGAAATCTTCTGCACCGCACAGACAAGCGGCACAGACGCTGCGCCTTAGCGACGCACGAAATACTTCCCGGTGAGCTGCAAAACCAGGTTCTTGAGCTCCAGCGACAACAACGTGGCCAGAACCTGCCCGGAAGGTTGCGCGAGCTCCGTTGCGATGTCGTCGATGTGTTTCGGCTCGTCGCTCAAGACGTCGTACACCGCTTTTTCCGAGCCCGACATTGCCGGCCGTGGTGTTACCTCCGCTTCTCGCAGAAGGCCACGCAACTGAGGACGAAGCTCGTCCAGGATGTCCTGCACACTCTCAACGAGCTTGGCCCCCTGCTTGATCAACCGGTTCGTACCCCGGCTCCTCTCGCTTGTGATGTTACCCGGTACAGCGAAAACTTCCCGATTTTGCTCCAGGGCAAGCTGCGCCGTAATCAAAGCGCCACTTTTCTCACCGGCTTCAACCACCAGCGTACCCGCCGACATTCCCGAAATGATCCGGTTCCGCCGCGGAAAATTGCTCGCGTCCGGCTGCGTTCCCAGCGGAAATTCGCTAACCACCGCACCGGAATCCGCAATCTCGACTGTAAGCGCGCGGTTTTCAGCGGGGTAGATCACGTCCAAACCGGAACCAAGGACAGCGACGGTTCTGCCGCCAACTTCCAGAGCGGCCTTGTGAGCCACTGTGTCAATGCCTCGTGCCAGACCGCTCACGACGGTTACACCTTCCCTGGCCAGATCGCGGGACAAATTGGCAGCCACCAGCCGTCCGTAAGCGCTTGGCACACGTGTGCCCACCACAGCGATCATCGCCTCATCCTGGGTCGGCAGAGTACCTCGAACGTAAAGCACCACCGGGGGATCGGCGACTTGCTTCAAACGTTTGGGGTAGCGCGAATCCCAGTAGGTCACAAAAGAAACCCCGCTCTTGCTAGCCAGGCGAAGCTGATGACGGGCAAAATCGGCGTCGGCAGCCGATCTGATGCTCGTGGCGGTTTTTACGTCGATTCCGGCTGTCCGGCACAACTCGGCTACCGACGCTTTCAAGACAGCGCCTGCATCCCCGAAGCGGCTCACGAGTGACAGAATGCGCCTCGGTCCCAGACCGGGCACAGACAACAAGGTGAGTAAAGCCTCAACGTCCATCGCTCCTACTGCCCCCGCCCTCGCTTGCTGTGGCCGTGGCCTCCGTTTCCATCTCCCGTTGTCGCTCGCGAAGTAGCCTGTTCCACAGGATTTCGAGCAAATCTTTGACTCCTTCGCCCGTTACAGCGGAAATCACCTGCCAGCCCGACTGTTCAGCAAGTCTTTTCGCCTCTTCGCGCTCCGCGTCGCTCAGAAGATCCGCCTTCGAAATCGCCACTTCCCGGGGCTTTTGTGCCAAATCCGGATCGAATTCCCGCAACTCGTGCAGCAACGTGTCCAAATCCTCCTGGTAGCGGCCACGCGGCCCTTCCAGCAAGAAAAGGAGCACCCGCGTTCGCTGGATGTGCCGCAGGAACTGGTGTCCCAGCCCCTTGCCTTCGTGCGCCCCTTCGATGAGCCCCGGAATGTCCGCCATCACAAAATGGCGCTCGTCGTCCAGTTTTACTACACCGAGATTCGGCGCCAGCGTGGTGAACGGGTAGTCCGCAATCTTCGGGTGCGCAGCGCTGACTCGCGAGAGCAGCGTCGACTTTCCCGCATTCGGCAATCCGACCACGCCCACGTCCGCAACCAGCTTGAGCTCAAGTATGAGCGTCCGTTCTTCGCCAGGTTCACCGGGCTCCCATTCGCGCGGGGTCTGGTGCGTAGGCGTGGCGAAACGGGCATTCCCTCGGCCGCCGCGGCCACCACGTGCCACCACAACCCGCTGGCCTGGCTCCACAAGGTCCGCCAGCACCTCGCCGGTGTCGGCGTCCCGGACAATCGTTCCAACTGGCACCCGGATAATGACGTCTTCGCCGCGCCGCCCGTGTTTGTTGCTGCCCTGCCCGTGCTGTCCCCTACCAGCCCGAAAGTGCTTACGGTAGCGGTAATCCAGCAGCGTGGCGAGATTCGGATCGGCCTCGACGATTACGTTGCCCCCGTCGCCGCCATCGCCACCGTCCGGTCCTCCTTTCGGTACGTACTTTTCCCGCCGGAAACTCACGCAACCGCTTCCGCCGTGCCCGCCCTGAACGTGGATTTTCGCGTAGTCGATGAACATCTTCAAATCCTAACGCAGCCGCTCGATATCCGCTCGAATCTGATCAATAACCTCTGAGTTGGCGATGATTTTCCTCTGTCCATCTTTGACAGAAATTACGACGTGGACTCTCCCACCGAAGCGTTTTCTGAATTGTTCGTGATTTTCAGCCATCCAGTGAGTCCAACGCTTCGCGTCTTGTGATTGAGCGTAGGTAACCGGCTTTATCTGGATACCAATCTTTCCCTTCGGCAGCTCGATGATGAAGTCTACGTCGTAGCGTCTGTCCAGTTTCTCGGAAGCGGGTTCGATCGGAACACCCAATTCTCTTTCTAGCTGACCGTAGATCGTTTGCTTTTCAGAAACAAAGCCGTCGTAGGTTCGTTCCAGAACAAGCTGTTTAATGTATGCTTGGCAAGCATCCAAGTCCACATCCTGGATCTCTTTGGCCAGGACTTCAGTAACTTTCGAGTGGAGCCTTCTTCCAAGCTCTTCGAGGTACTCTTTGGGTGAGAGTTCAACCCCTTTGTCCCGAAGAAATTCTTCAAGCTTCCGGAAGTAGAAGTCACGCCACTCTTCAAAACTCTGCGGTTGACACTCTCGTATCCACTCCGTTACAGGCCCAACCTTACTCCGTTTGTTCAGTCCCCACCGATTCGTGGCTGAATTAAGGACCCACTCGATGCCCACTGGTGGCCTCCTTGGCTCGCAAGAACCTTCCGCGCAGAGGGTGCGACTCATCAGAAGGCTCAGCAATGCCCATTTCGATCATTTTGCGATTCACGAAAATTCGGTTTTTCAGGTAGACGTAGGCGGGGATATCTTTCTTTCCTGCGTTCTTGTCCGGTGTCCCCAAACCATCAACCTGCGACTCCGATCCCAATCTCAGGAAAACGTATTTTCCTTTGACGAACTTTCGCAAGTACTCGAATGCTTCGCTAACCTTCTCAGCTGGTACATTCAAACCTAAGAGTCTCACCACGAGTCCTGTGTCGAGAACAATTGACGTTGGTCCCGGGACATCCTCCACACGGTAGATTCTTTCGCCATTGAAACGGAACAGTCGCTCATCGTACAGGGGCCGAATGTCTTGCACCATGGGACGGTACCCCTCCGACACCTCAACCGGCTCAACACCGGCATCTCGACGAATCTCCCGATATGAGGCCATCATGCCCGCAACCGGAGAAACTTTCTTCCGAATTACCTTGAGGAATTTCTCGTTGATTTCGTACCCGACCGCGTTGCGCTCGAGGGCAAGCGCAACCCGCATGGTCGTACCGCTTCCCAAGAAAGGATCCAAGATTGTATCCCCGGGGAAGGAAAACATCCGAATCAACCTTTTCGGCAGTTCTTCCGGGAACATCGCTTCATGTTCAATCTGCCGAGCACCGCCGAAATACCAGTGGCCTACAAAGTACTCTTTCCACTCTTCCTTGGAGAGCTTCGCTCGCTCCTTAATTTCGCGGGGCACCGGCGGCCGTTTTCCAGGTTTTTTGAGAATCAGGATAAATTCATAGTCGATTTCCACGATGCCGTTGGGAGGATAAGGGAAAGACCCCATCACTGAAGCTCCCCCGGTCGTGTTCATCGTCGTCTTTTTTTGCCACACAATTGCGCCAAGGTAATCAAATCCGATATGCTCGCCTTGCCCAATGATCTCCGAATGGAGCGGGATAACTTTGTAGCGACCGAACAGCACGGCCCTTGCGAACTGGTCCCCAACGTTGACACAAAGTCTCCCGCCTGGAACCAGCACCCGGTAACACTCCTTCCAGACTCGATACAGATCGTAGAAGTACTCATGCAGGCTGTGCCCGTAACCGATTTGGCCCTCAACAGCGTAGTCCTTGATGTGGTAGTAAGGTGGTGATGTAACCACAAGATGAACGGATTTGTCCGGTAGTTCGCACATGTTGCGACTATCCCCCAGCACCACCACCCCTTGAAGCTGCCCTGACATCGACCACCTCCTGTTGTATGAGCAGCCAGCAAAACATAAAGGCATGGCACCGCAGACGCAGCACCACGCCTTTCATTGTTTCACAGAGTGTACAGACTACACAAACTGATCCATGTTCTCCACGATGGCTGCGCCGAACTCAGAGCACTTAATCTCGGTGGCTCCTTCCATTTGGCGCGCCAGATCGTACGTCACACGCTTCTGCTGAATCGTGGCACTGAGAGCTTTCTCGATTAGTGTGGCCGCCTCTTCCCAGCCCAAGTACTGGAGCATCATGACACCGCTCAAAATCAGCGAGCCGGGGTTCACTTTGTCCAAACCAGCGTACTTCGGGGCTGTACCGTGCGTCGCCTCAAACAAAGCAACGTAGTCGCCGATGTTTGCGCCCGGCGCCATGCCCAACCCGCCGACCTGAGCGGCGGCCGCATCGGACACGTAGTCGCCGTTCAAATTTGGCGTAGCAATGATGTCGTACTCGGCCGGCCGAGTGAGCAGCTGTTGGAACATGTTGTCGGCGATCCTGTCTTTGATCAGAATCTTGCCCTCGGGCATCTTGCCGTCGTACTTGTCCCACAGTTCCGCCTCGGTCACGGTGACATCGGCGAATTCTTCCTTCGCCACCTGGTAGCCCCAGTCGCGGAAAGCACCTTCGGTGTATTTCATGATGTTTCCTTTGTGCATCAGAGTCACGCTCTTCCGCCCGCGCTCCAAGGCGTACTGAATGGCTTTCCGCACAAGGCGCTTCGTACCGTAAATGCTGATCGGCTTGATTCCGATGCCGGAGTCTTCCCGGATCTTCACACCCAGCTCCTGATCCAGGAACTCACGCAGCTTCTTGTTTTCCTCCGTTCCCTGCGGCCACTCGATTCCGGCGTACACGTCCTCTGTGTTCTCGCGGAAAACAACAATGTTCAAGAGGTCCGGGCGCTTCACCGGCGACGGCACGCCTTCGTAGTAACGCACCGGACGTACGCACGCGTACAAGTCCAGTTTCTGTCGCATCGTCACGTTAAGACTCCGATAACCACCGCCAACAGGGGTTGTTAGCGGCCCCTTGATGGCCACGATGTACTCCCGGATGGCCTCCATCGTTTCCTCGGGCAACACTTCACCGTAGAGCTCCTTGGCCTTGTCGCCCGCGTAGATTTCGTACCAGGCAATCTTCTTCGTGCCCTTGTACGCCTTTTCTACGGCCGCATCCAGGACCATTTTCGCCGCGCGCCAGATGTCCGGCCCGGTTCCATCGCCCTCGATGAACGGAATGATGGGATCGTCCGGGACTGAAAGCTTACCGTCAACAACCCGAATCTTTTGGCCCTCTTTGGGAGGACTAAGCCGGGACACACCGCTCATTTTCCACCTCCGTGAGTCATGTTGTCAATTCAACACCGCATCGTGCGCCGCAAATTGCGTTCACTTTTTCTCCTTCAACCCTGAATGTTAGCAAAAATCGCGCTCAAAGTCAACGTCAGAAGGGCCAGCAATCACACCTTTTCCCCTAAGTTGACTCCGCCCGGCAAGAAACGCCAACTCACTAATTCAGCCAACCGGAAGGAGAAATGCCGCCTGCTAACCCCTCAGCCTACAGATCTAATCCCCGGACCGTGCAAAAACAAACCGCCGCTCGAACGCGGCGGGGCTCACACAGCCGAGCTGGTGGTCTTTTGTCTCATCTCCAGGTCTCAAGCAATCCCCAGCATCCCCAGCAATCCCAACGACCTCCACAAGTCCGCAGTGGCTACCTGTACAGCAAACTCAAGAAAACCGCTTTAACCGCTCAGGGTCTGCGTCTACGTGCACGAGTCAGGCAAGCGGACGCACCTAAGACAGAGGCGGAGTTCACCCCGCTGCGTGTGAAGTGCCCAGGAATCAAGCACCTCCACGGGAAAATGTTTCTGCCTCTTGCATCCCAGTATTCCGGGTTGGACCGTTTCGTCACCTGGAAACACAGTTTGCCCTACTGGAGAAGGAAATGTGGAGATGAAGGTGGATCTGACGATCAGAGAGCTTGTTGAAATGCCCCTCCGCCCGGGGATCCAATCCCCGGGTTACGAAAAACAAACCGCGGTCTCAAGGCAGCTCGGCTACCGAAAGTGCAGCACCTGGCAGGAACGCCGGACAGCTCCGCCCAAGGCAACAGACTACACCGCAAACACAACCGGCCCCAGCCGGTTTCACTTGAAGCAGCTGGGCATCCTCAATCCCTGGGGGAAAGAGCGAACGCAGCAAATCGAACAAACAATTCGCGAACCAAGGTTTTTTCGGTTGAGTGACCCTGGAATCTTCAGCTCCCGCACGCGCTTAGTGCACCACACCGCCGCGTGGTCCCAGTTTTCCCAACCACAAAAAAACCCGCCTGCAGGCGGGTTTCGTACGTTCCTCCACGAAACTGAAAGTCAATTCACGGAACTTTTGGCAAAAAACTCCATTCGCTTCTTTTTCGAATCAAGCCCAAGCTTTTTTAAGAGCTTACGTAGAGCAAAGTAGCCAATCTTGACATGGCCAAAGCGCGGCGTGTTTAGCTCCTTCTTAATCGCCCAAATCCCAGCATCTGGACGCTCACGCACAACCTGCTTCACTTTTTCTTCCAGATCGCCACCGCTCCCTGCTGTCTCAACCGCGGCTGAATCTGAAGCGACAGCACTTGGGATTTCTCCACCCGAACTCCCGCCCGAGAGCGCATCGACCCCACTCCCTGCCTGAACGTGCACACCCGATTTGCTGAAATCTTCAATCGCCTCCTCAATTGTGTCGAAAGCCTTGAGGATGTAGTGAAACTCCAGGAGCTCGAACACCTCGTACACGTCGGGGATCATGCCGACCAGCTTCAAGTCGCCGCCCTTTTCGCGCAGGTTTTTGAGCTCCGAGATAAAAATACCCCATCCGGCACTGCTCACGTAATCCACCTGGCTCAGGTCGATGATGATGTTGTATTTGCCGGCCCGGATCAGTCGCTTCAACGACTCCTCAAGCTCCGAAGAGGTCGTGGTGTCGATGTATCCCCCTACCTTGATTACTGAAATGTCCGTCTGGGGCCCTTTGTTCTCTACCGACAATTGGATTCCTTCCATGTCCCCTTCTCTCCCAACCAGGGCCATCTGCGAAGTGTCGAAAGCGACACGAATTTAGTGCTAACCCCCGTAAATGTCAAGGAAAAGCTCAGCGACGGTTCATCAACCGCTTCGCTTTCTGGATGTGGTAGAGGATGTCTTTCCGCGATGGGTCAATCTTAAGCACCCGCTGCCACTCCGCAATGGCTTCCGCGTAGCGCCCCTGATTTGCGTAGATCACACCCATGTTCTCGTACGCGTCGGTGTCGAGCGGATCCAATCGCTTGACCTTCTCGTAAGCCACACTGGCCTCGTCGTAACGGCCGGCGCGGTAGTAGGCGTTGCCGAGGATACTCCACGCTTCTTTGTACTCAGGGTAATTTTCGACGACAATCAAAAATTCTTCAATCGCTTTCTCGTACTCCTTCGCTCTGTAGTGCCGAATCCCACGAATCAGATGCTCTTTCTTTTCATCCCGGGACAGTTTCTTGCTCTGCTCGGGTTTGGGCTCGGCCTCTTCTTCTTCTGTCTCCCGCGCCCCCTTTTCCTCAGAAAGAACGGTCTTCTTCGAAGGACTCGGTGGCGGCGTGGAGCTCGGCCGTTCGATGACGTAACTCAATTCCTCTTCAATCGATTTCATCAAATCGACGAAGGAAACCATGCCTTCGCCCGACTCCGCTACCTCTTCGCCTTTGTGGCCGTTTCCGGAGCTCTCCTCCTCGAACTGCTGCCTCAGGACTTCGTCAACGTTCGTCAACACGTCCAGGTCGCTGAAACCGTCCTCTGCTGCTACCAAGTCCGCCGACTCAGCACCTCCTTCTTGTACCTCCCCTTCTGGCTCGGCGGGCGTGTGGCCCTCTTGCTCGGTCGTCGCGGTTTCAACTTCATCCTCCGCCTCTTCTTCCTCCAGGATTTCCATCAGGTCCAAATCGGCAAAACTGTCCACCTCTTCGCTGACAGCTTCAATCTCTTCTTCGGTAGCACCTTCCGCTGGTCCGGGTCCCGACGCAGAGCCCAGGTCGGTAGGCTCTTCGCCACCTGGCGTTTCGCCAACCTCTGCCGCAGTCTCAACTTCATCCTCGTCCAGGAGATCCGCAAAGGAATCGGCCACCGGCAAACCACCGGACGCGTCGCCACCCCCGACGTCCGAGTCGGACTTAGCCATTTCGACGTCTTCGCTCTCCTCGGCCCCGATCTCTCCACCCTCCAGTAAAGCGGAGAGAAATTCCTCTGCGAACTCGCCGCCAGCTGCTCCACCTGACTCCGACACCGATTCGGCGGTTTCCTGAGTCATCGTTTCTTCTGCAACAGCAGGTCCTTGTCCCGACTCAGGCGAGATTACGGAAACCGACGGCGCTTCCGGTTTCGCCTCTTCCTCAGTGCGCTTTTCCAAAACTGGCCGACCATCCATCGTCAGGAGCGGGGCCCCGGGCGGCTTCGGCCGTTCGCGATGCGCGTTACGCGCGGCGTAAGCCTCGCGCATCTGGCGCGTGTTCAGCCGACTCCGAACCAGCTCCTCGTAAACCTTGCTCTCGCTGATCTTCGTAAAGCCGTAGCGTTCAGTGTTCAGCTCCTCGCTGATTCGCTTGGCGCCGTACTCCGGGTGCCTGAGCACTACGTCGAGAATCTTCACCCTCTCTTCGATGCTCAAATGTTTCGCTTCGACGGAGGTGCTTTCGTCCTCCTGTTCAAACTGTTCGAGCCCTTTCTCCTCAAACAGTTTTTTGTAACGACGATAGTAGACGTAAGTGGTGATGCCAGCCAGCTCACACGCTTCGCGGATACTCTTGCCGCTAAGAATCAGCCGGTGGGCTTCCTTGGCACGGTTGAACTCCACCTTCTCCGGAGTCATCTTTTCCTTGATCGCCACCAGTGTGATGTCGTCGTTCTGGGCGTTGCCTTCCGTGAACGAGTGGAGCTCATCCCGTAGCTTTTCGATGAACGTCTCCGCAGGCAAATGACCGTACTCTCGAACCACTTGTAGCAGCCGCTCTTCACCAAACTGCTCGCGGCTCTGGTTCATGGCTTCGGTGATGCCGTCTGTGTACAGCAACAGGAGGTCGTCTTCCATCAGGCGAATTGTGTCCGACTCCAACGCTTTGGCAAACATGCTCGGATCGGGCAAATCAAGGCCGATGGGGAAGCCGCGCGGGTTAAGGTAGTAGGTTTTGCGCGTCCGGCCACGGTACAAGATCATTGGATTGTGGCCAGCGCTGGCGTAGTTCAAACGGCGCCGACGGGTGTCCAGGATCGCGTAGAAAATGGTGACGAACATCCCCTTTTTCATGTCCTGGATCACGAAATCGTTGACTTTCTTCAGAACCTCTGCAGCATCCAGAACCCCGCGCGCCTCCGTCCGCAGCGCTGTGCGAATCATGGTCATCACCAGCGAGCCAGGAATGCCCTTTCCGGACACGTCCGCCACGGCCACACCGTAGACATCCTTGTCGACCTCGATGAAATCGTAGTAGTCGCCCCCCACCTCCTTCGCCGCTTCGTAGAAAGCCGCGATTTCGTAACCTTCGATCTCCGGAAACTTCGAAGGCAGAAGTGTCCGCTGGATCTCGCGGGCTACCTGAATCTCTCGGTCGAGCTGCTCCTTCTCCGCCAAACTCGCCTCGGACTCCTTCAGCTTGTGCGTCATGTCGCTGAAGGCCTTGGCGATTTCGCCAATCTCAGAGCCCTCGTCGATGTCCAGTTCTTCGCCCTCTACTTCACCTCTGCCAGCTTCCTTGACCCAGTACGCCAGCTTACGCAGAGGCGTCGTGACGATGTAGACAAGCAGGAACACACCTGCGTACGAAATCACCAGAACCATTAACGAAAAGCGCAGACGGCTGAGGCGGGCAGATCGAATGGCGGCGTTCGCCTCTTCTTTTGGAATCCAAATGTGGGCCGTACCCAGCGGTTTAGCCTTCTCACTCAACCGAATGGGCACCGAAATGTCGAACACCTCGCTCCCGTCTGGGAGGCGGTAGTACACGGCCCCGTCGCGTACCTTGGTGAACTGCGGCGGCAAACGGTACTTCTCGTCGATTTCTACCAGGCGGGTGCTGAACAGAATTCGTCCCGTCGAATCGACAACGAACGCTTTGAGGACAAACTGCTCGCTACCTTTGAGAGCGCTTTTGACGGCAATCCCCGCGTTCAACTGCGCTTCTGTTTCACTGCCGGATTCCGCGATGGCCGTGGCCACTGTGTTTGCAACCGGAACACAAATGTCCATCCCGCGACCGACGTACTGAGCAATGATCTCATCGTCGATCTTGGTGTAATTCATCACGTACGCCACAGCCACAACCACTGTGATGATGGCTGAGGCGATGAGGGAGTACTTGACCTTGATCCCTGCAGGAATGGCAGGTAACCCCAGCCTTCGCTTCGGTTGCTCCCCGCGAAACTTGGTCAGCCGCAACTCGTTGCCTTCCGGGGTCTTCCGGTAGTCGATCTGGTCCACGAGCCGCCGAATAATGAAAATCCCAAGACCGCCTCGTTTTCCGGCGGCCACGTACTCGTGCAGATTCGGATCACTCACCCGGCGTGGATCAAAGTAACGGCCTTGATCGAGAATCGACAACGTGATCCGGTCGCGGTAAACCAGCACCCGAATGGTGATGTTGCCGTACGTGTCCTTGTAAGCGTGCTTGATGACGTTTGCACACGCTTCCTCAACCGCGTAGCGCAGGGAATTGACAACCTTTTCACCGAATCCGTGTTTCCTGGCAACGCGGCTTACAAAATCCCGGATCTCCCGCAAGTAATCAACGTGAGCCGGAACCCGAAGTTCTTCCTGAATGGGCTTTTCCAGAGCACTCAATGGATCACTTCTTCCTCAGCTTCTCCCGCGCCTGGTCGATGGCATCGAGGATCTTCTTGTTGTACGGCTGGAACTTAAGGCATTCCTCCCACAGTTGCAACGCCTTCTCGTAGTCGCCACTGGTGAAGTAGTCCAGCCCTTGCAAGTACTTGGTCTTGATCCGCGAGTCAATCGGCTCGTCCTTTGCAAAGGCGCGCGACTTTGCGTCCATGTACCAGCGCTTCACCTCTTCGTTGTTCGGCTGCAACTTCAACGCCCGTTCAAATGCCTGGAGAGCAGCTTTGTACTTCTTTTGCGAGTAGTAAGTGATGCCCTGCTGATAGCTGGTCGCAAAGTCGAACTGCTGTTCGATCGAATTGATCTTGCCTTCCAGGAACTTGACCACCTGTGGTCGATCAGCGGCCAGTTCCTGCGCTTTTCGGAGCTTCCGCACAGCTTCGCGCCGCCGACCCTGTCGCAATAACTGTTCCGCCTGTCTGACCAGCGATTCAATCTGCTTGTTGATCTCTTTGTGTACCTGTTCGATCCAGTGTTTCGCGACGTCATTATCCGGCTGCTGGTCGAGAATTGTCTGAAACTCCTTCAAAGCCTGCAGGTACTCACCGGTCTCCATGAAAGCCATGCCTTTACGCATGTGCTCTTTCGCGAAACGTTCTTTCCGCAAGCGCTCAGCTTCCGCTTTCTCTTTCTGGACCTGTTCTTCCGCTTCCTTCCTTAGCTGCTCGTTGATTTTTTCGTCCGCCTGGCGAGCCAGCGCCTTGGCTTCTGGATTCTCAGGGTCGAGCGCCAGAACCCGCGCAAACTCCCGGTAGGCTGCGTAGTAGTCGCCTTCCTCCAAGTACTTGCGCCCCTGCCGCAAGCTCTTGTCAATGGTTTCTCTACGCTCCCATTCGGCCTGGCGACGTGCCATTTCGGCCAATTCCCGCGCGCGTTGCTCTTCGATCTCCTTAGCAATTTGCGCCCGTGTCTTGCCAAGCTCCACCGTGAGCGAAAACCGGTGCGCTGGCGACAATTCTCCCGACGCAAACCGCCCGTAAGAGTAATCCAGGGTGAAATCACCCTGTCGGTAACCAGCCCCAAAGTTCAGCTCCCCGCCCGTGAACCCAATGCGTAACGCCGCGCGGTTCTGGTAGAGATACTCCGTACCCAGGTGAAGTTGGGGATCTAACTGATCGCCTTTCTCGACGTCTGCGTAGATCCGCATACCACCCCGCAACATGTCGAGCCCAACCGGCACCGCGATCCCCAGCCGAATGTCGTGCGGCAGGTAGTTCGACCCCTCCGCAAGACGGGTGGAAGGAGACAGCGCGTTCTGGATGGCCAACCCTACCTGCAACCCGTCCAGAGTACCTGCGGGCATGTTGGGCTGCCAGACGAGTCCGAGATCCATCCCCAATCCCGAGTCCGTGAACTGCCACAAGGCCTGCCGGACCATCTTGGCGGTCACACCGACCGTCAAACCGTAGGGCACCTGTTTTGAAAACGAAAAGTAGAACTCGTCGTGGCTGAAGCCAAAGTCGCCCTGGGCAACGTTGTGTTCGTCACGCGCCGTAAGTCCACCAACGCCGAGATGCCCCCAGCCGAGCCCAAACGTGCCAAGTGCCAAAGTAGGGTGTACGTACCCCACAAAGCTGTAGGTGTCGCCAGCGAACAAACGGGCGTAAAAGAAGGTCACAGAACGCCGCTCAAAGAGGTCCAGAGCACCGGGGTTCCAGTAAATGGCGGTGGGGTCCTGGGGCATGGCCACGTACGCGTTGCCCATTCCAAGGGCCCGAGCCCCAACACCAACGTGGAAAATGTCTTGTGTGCCGGCCGTCTGAGCAGACACATGGCCTGCCCCCGCCAACACCAAAGCACTCACAAGTAGAGATGCCTTGCGGATTCTCGGCATCGCATCAAACCTCCGTCCACCAGTGGATTGTCTCAATTCTTCACCGCGCAGACCGCAAGCGGCACTGCGTCACTCCCAAAATGCCCGACCGTGCCATGCACCACCAGCGGCCTCACCGCGCCACCGCCACCTTCGTAATCGCAGACTCGCCAGTACCAGTAGCAATTCGGACAACGTACACGCCGTTCAAGACGGGCATACCCGCACCGTTACGGCCATCCCACACAACGTCACCGTCGTGCATGCCAGCCTGTCCTTGCGGATCTGTGGGCTTGAAGTGTTTCTCCCAAACAAGCTCACCCATGATCGTGTACACAGCCAGATCTACTGTTGTCGCTTTGTTCAGGTAGTACACGATTGTTGTGGTGGCGCGATTGCCCCAGCCAAACGGGTTCGGGTAGCAACCGAAGCTGCTCGATAGATCTGCCGCGACCAGCACCGCAAAATCCGAATTGATGTTCAGGTCACTTTTCGGCCTGCCGTCCGCGTCGCCGATCAGCACGTGCGTGCCCGATTCTGCATCCACCGCCTGCACATCCGAAGCAGAGGCCAGGCTGACCATGAAGTCACGTACCTTGGCTCCCCGGGCCACGTCCACGTAGATCACGATCGAGTCGACATCCCCGCCTGCGAGCGTGTCGGACGCAAACGGAAGGAACACCGGGTTTTCCGCTGGAACAGATGTGGTTTCTCCAACCACAACGTCGCTGTTCCCGTAAGGCGCCGCCCAGATGCGCGCTGCCACCCTGTTGGGGGGCAGGTCCTTGCCGCTACGATCCAGAAAACGCAGTTTGAGCCCTTGCAACAAGATCAGATCCCGGCCTTCTTCGCCACGGTTTTCGAGACGCAGTCCCAATACAGGTACGGCTGTTTCGCCTCTGGCCACCGTGTTGTTGGTGCCGACATCGTAAGCACCAACGATCAACATCTTGGCCTGCACCGTAACGGGAACCTGGGCCGCATCGCCCACCACCACAGCTTTGGTGTTGGCGTTTTCGTCGAGCGGGCGATCAAGCATCTTAACCGCGATCGTGTACTGCTGCCCGCTCTGCTGCGGTGCCTTCACACGCCACGAGATCACACCGGAAAGGCTTGACTGCACCGAGTCATCCAGCAGCGTGAATGCCTCCGGAACGGAAATCTTCATCCGAAAACTGTCCGGCCCCGTCCAGCCCGCCTCACCCAGGTTTTCAATCGAAGTCGTGACCGTGAACACTTGGCCTGTCCACACCGTTCCGCCACGTGCCCCTTTCGGCTCTGTGATCGCTGCGTGCAGAACAAGTTTCGCTTTCTCCTGAGTGATGACCGAAATTTCGTCGCGTTCCTGACTCACCTTGGCCCGTTCGCCCGAGTTCTCGTCGCGTGGCACATCTTTCAGTTGTAGACCGATCGATTCCGCGCCCGTCGGTTGATCCGGCGCCCGCACTGTCCACGAAATGATCCCACTCACTGAGCTCTTTTCCTGCGGCTCGCCCTCGGCCAGGGTGTAACCACCGCTGGCAGGCAAGATGATCCGCACGCGGAAGCTGTCCGTGGGCACCCAGCCGGCCTGACCGCGATTGACGATCTTCGCGGAGACAACAAAAGTTTGCCCTGTGGAAAGCACACCGTCCGTGCCGCCCGGTGGTGCGCTGATGCTACCGTCTACAGAAAGGTCAGCACGTTCCTTTACCCACACTGGTAACGGCGGCGACTGCTGACGAATCAACAGGGTGTCGTTGTTCGCATCGTGTGCCACCAGCGTGACCCAGATGGAATCCGGCGTCACGTTCGCTTTGGATGGCGCCCGCACGCGCCACGACACATTCACACCCTGACCCGCAGTCACCTTGCGCACGCTGCTTTCCGTGTAAAACTCAGGCGAACTGAAGGAAATCGTGGCGTCCAGGAGTGGCGACACCCGTTCAGCCGAGAACCGCGCTGTGACCACAAACTCCTGTTCAGTGGAGAGCACGCTGTCGCGAGCACCCTCCGGCGCAGCAATGTAAATGCTGTCCACACGTACGTACCCGCCCGGGACAGTCGACACCGTCAGATCCTGACTCAGGTTGGCCACCTCCGCAACGCCGCCTGTGTTCTCATCTTTGGGCCGGCGCTCAAAACTCACCGTAAGAACATCTGGGTCGTGCGGCTCAGCTGGCGCGCGCAAGCGCCAGGACACGGTGGTCACGGAACCCGACATTTCCACCACCTTGACCGTGTCCGTCTCGCTAGGATCAAGCTCCACCCCGGTGTTGCCAAGGTCAAGACGCAGACTCATCGTGTCTACCGCAGCCGCCTCGCCCTTGTTCGTCACCTTAGCCTGAAGCTGGAACGGTTGCCCCTGTGTCAACGTGCCGTCCGCTGCCCCTGGCGGGGACACAATGCTCACTGCCAATTCCAAACTGGCTCGCCGCACAGTGCGCACTGCGATTGTGTCCGTGTCCGTGCGCCGTGTGCCGGTGCCGTCTACACCCTGAGCGTGAACAAGAATGTACTGCTGCACCTGGTCGGCCGTTGGCGGTGCCTGCACGTACCACTGCACCACGACCGAGTCGCGCGTTACTGACCGCAGCGTGTCCGCACCGAACACCAGGTAGTTTCGGCCCTCCGGCAGACGAATGGAGACTGTCCTTTCCGACAAGTCTGGCGACGATTTCACAACAGCCCGCACGTGGAATCCCTGAGCAGTCGACAGCACGCCATCCTTGGCTCCTTCCGGTGCCGTGATGGCGGCTTCCTCGACCTTCATGAATGGTACCACCGTCGACACCACCGTCCAACTGGAATCCACGCTCACTTTCGCCGGCAGTTGTGTGTTGCGATCTTTCGGCACCACCGCCAGGGTAACCAGGATACTGTCGTTCACACTCGCCGTGTCCGGCGCTTTCATCTTCACCAGCAGCGGCACGCCGGCGCGGATCGAGAAGATCCGACTCCCCTCGGAAAAGTTCCCGCCGCCATCGCCGATCTGGTAGCCCGCCGGCGCCACAACCATCGCCCGGCCGTTCGTGTCTACTTGCGCCGTGCCCAGGTTGGCCAGGATGATCTGCAGGTCGAACTCGGAGCCAACCGAAACAGCAAATCTGCCACCGTAAACCGATGAATTCACCGTCAGGTTGGCTGGCTTTTCGATCCGAACAGTTGCGCGCGCGTTGATCGGGTCGGCCGGAGGCTCGATCGAAGCCGGAATCTGACTTTCGTGCGCTGTTGCCGCTACAATCGAGGCCTGGAAAACCTCGCCCTGCAATACCTCCTGGTTCGCAGCGCGCACGCTGAAGATGGTCGACGCAGATCCGCCCGCCTGCAAGAAGGGGATGGTGCGGACGCTGTCCAGCACCGTCGACAACCCCGCTTTCGAGACGAGACGTACCTTCACCGAGTCCACACCCTCACGGCCCTGCCGCTCTTCCACCGTCACTTTGATCTGGAAAGTCTGACCCATGTCCACGATGCCCCAACCCTGAGCGGAAATGTTGGGTGCACGCACCTCGGTGCGTTTGATGCGCACTACGGCATTCGTTTCCACAAACACGTGGCCAACGCCAATGGCCACAACCTGCCCGAGTTGTGAACCGAGGTTGCGGTCGTACCCGCGGATCTGAACCGGGATTTGGCCCGCCCCCCCGCGGGGACCTGTTTCCGTTACCCGGTAAACCAACGTGTCGGTTTGTCCCGCAGGCAAGAGTAAACCGGGACGGCCCTTCAACCGCGTTGGCGGAATAACGGTGTAATTCTGCGTCTCGTCCACACCGCCGATCACAAACCTCACGTCGGCAGCGCTGGGTGTGAACGTTACGTCCGCCTCACCGGTATCCGCTACAACCACCTTGATGTGCCATTCTTCCCGACTTTCAGCGATTACTGTGTCTGGATCCGCTACAACGGCTAACACGGCTGGTCCCGCAGGCTGCTGCACGATCGCAAAGGTGGAATCCGAGAGTGGAGGCTCCACCGTCGCCGGTTGACCCGTGTTCGCACCCACCGCACTGGCTACCGACACCGTCATGCCCACCGTGTCCCGAACCGTCGAAGCCGCTACCGTCAGCAACCCTTCCACACTGTCGTGTCCCGCAACGGCCGTGGGTAGCAGCAACGTGTAAACAGGTTGAGCAAGCAGGCTGTCTGGATGAGCCCGCAACGCCAGGTTCACCGATTCTGCCGGTTCTGTACCCAGGTTGTACACGACCACCCTGATCGGGAAACTCTGCCCGGTATCTACAAACGGGGCGTTTGGCGCAACGTTACGCACAGACTGAATCCGGACACGGGCGGGCTGTTGAATCACAGCCACAGCCACGTCGTCATCTGCAGGCAACACCTGCGCTTGCAGCCCACTCTCGCGCCCTGTGGCCGAGACAATCTGGGCCGTGAAGGTTTCACCGGCCAGATTCTCCACGTCAGAAGCCGTGACCGCGAAGCGTACTGTTTGAGCATGCCCAACTGCCAGGGTGTCGATTGTCTGGCTGCCGCCCACGCTGGAACCGCCGTCTGTCACCAGGCGGACGACCACATTCAGCAAATCCTCACCGCCCTTGTTTTCGACGTCCACATCCACTGCAAATGCTTGCCCGGTGTTGACGACGGCCCGACCCTGGGCATCCTTACGGTAAGCCACAGGCTCCGTGCGGGTGATCTGAACCGAAGCCAAACTGGCCACAAAAACCTGCCCGTTGTTGGTTGCGTTTGGCGCTGGCTGGCGGTCCGGGTAGTTCACATCCGTGCCCGTAATTGTAGCGAAAATTCCCGCCAAACCACCAGTTGGCCCCGTCTGGCGAATCTCGTAGGTGAGGATCACCTTGTTGTGCGTTCCGGTAGGATCCAGTGTTCTCTCGCTCTCGGAAAGCGACTGCGGCACGACCACGTAGCCGGTTTGCGTCTCCCCGTGAATTCGAAACTCCAGATCATCAGCCGCAGGATCCGCCACAATTACCGGGGCACTACCCGTGTCGCGAACAGCCACGTACACGTGCCAGTACGGCGACGTCTGTTTGGCCAGAACGGTGTCTTTGTCTGTCCACACCGAATCAATGGCAAGGTAAGCGGGTTTCTGAATGTGCAAAACGTAGGTCGTGTCGCCAGGGTCGTCCGAGGCCACGACGGCCGCCGGCTTGCCAGTGTTCCGCGCCACCGCTTTGGCAAGCGACACGGTGAACGTCTCTGCTACATCGGGAACCACGCCCGTCTTGCCCTGCACCTCGCCCCAAACGGCACTCCCACCGCTCACTGTGCCCAAATCCAGACTCGGAGCCACGGTTGAGTACCCTTCCGCCGAGCGCAGGCGAATTTCAACGCTGTCCGCCTCATCCTGACCCAGATTGACCACGCGCACCCGGAGGGTGAAGGGCTGCTCTGTATCCACGTAGGGGGCGTTTGGAACTGTGGCCGTGGACACCAGAAAGGTGTCAATCTTAACCTGCGCTGGCGTCTCAACCGTCACCTGACCTCGCGTGTCCGCCGTAGAGTTGGCGGTCAGCACGCGTCCGCTGTTGTTCTCAGTGGCCTGCACCCGGGCATCCACATGGCAAACCCCGGTTCGACTGGCATCCGTCTGGTCCACCGTGAACACCAGGCTGTCCGTCGTCTCCGGTTCCAACACCCAGGTACCGTTGCTCAGTCGACTCGGCGGCAGCACCTGCCAGCCGGTGCCGAATTCGAAGGACAGGTAAGTGTTGATTACTGAAGAGTCAACGGTTACCGCGCTACCCCCGCCGTTGCGGATCACCACAGTGACCTTCCAGTCTTCGCCCTGTCCAAGAGTCACACTCGGTTGCCACGGTCGCACGCGCACTACCGACAGCGTCGCCGGTTCCTGAACGATGAAGTAGCCCGAATTACCGTCCGTGTTCTGGGACAGATGTCGCGTCGGATCGTTGACGTCTGTAACGTACACCGACCCCTGAATGCGAATGCTCCCGATCGGCATGTCGCTCTTCACTTCGCTCACGTCGTAAACCAGGGAGTCCGTTTTGCCTCCGTCCAGCTGTTTCGTACCGCTGCCCGCGAAGACAGTGGGTGTACTGAACACCAGTTTCGACGTCACATCGGTGCTCAGGTAGAACAGCCGAATGCGCGAGCTGTCCAACGAGACTGGCGAGCCCCCGTTGTTGGTCACGACCATCACGATTTGCCAGGGCCGTGTCTGCCCCGCTGTCACCGTAGGCTGTGAGGCCCGGGTGTACTCGATGGCCAAATCGGCCGCCTCGCTCACGGTCACGGAGTCGGTGAGCGTCAGCGTCTTCGTGTAAGCGTTACCATTTTCGTCACCCACAAGGGTAACGGTTGCCGCCCACGTTCCCAAAGCCATGTTCGCCGGAACAGGCTGCGACCGGAAGGTCAACGTCGTGTCGCCTGGCGACACGCTCACCACCTGAGTGGAGTCCAGCAACGCGTCGAAAGAGTGCACGCCGTCGGAGAAATGGAAGCGTGTGCTGTTGGCATCGAGCACCACCGTGGCGCCCCCGCCGTTGTGTACGCGCACGTTGAAGCGAGCGTTGCTACCCCGGTTCACCTCCTGGGGAGACAGCGACCCACTCACGTAGCTGATGTTGGAGGGCGCTTGCACCAGGATCAAATCCGTCACTGAATCAGGCGCCGTGGTGTCGATTACGCGGTCGCTGTTGTTCTCCTTTGCCCGTACACCTGCACGGATCCGGATTGAACCAAGCGTGTTCCCCGTCCGCGTGACTGTGTACACCAGCTCATCCGTGCTGTTGCCGGCCAAAAGCGTCGTACCGGAGTTCTCGAAAGCCGTGGGCCACTGAACGACGTAGTCGAGTTGCTCGACGTCCCCGTTCACCGTGTAGAAGCGAATGTACGTGTAAGCCTGGGCAACGAGATCCGCCGTTACGCTGCTTTCACCCAGATTCTGTACGCGGACCGTGATCGTCCAGTTGGTTGATGTGTCGCGGGTCAGGGTTGTGTCCGAGGCCTCCACAGCCACAATCCGAATGTCAGCTGGGCTCTGCACCGTAACCTGACCAGCATTGGTCGGATCGGTTTGCTTTGAAACCCAGTCGTCGGAATTCACGTCGCGTCCTTTCACCCGCGCGTCGATCGTCGACACACCCGTGAACAGACCGGTCTTTGTGACTGTGAAAACAAGTGTGTCGGTAGTACCCGCCGCAAGCCGGTTGGTACCGCTAAGCATCCAAGCCGTCGGCTTTTGAACCGTGAAGTCGTTCCCGGTGCTGAAGCTGATCCAGGTGGAGTCGAAAACAGCGTCGAAATCCGCCTCCCCGTTATTCGTCACCGCGACCTTGACCTGCCAGTTCTTATCCTGATTAGCCGTTACCGTTTGCTGGCTCGGCGTCACGCTGTTGATGACGAGATTCGGAGGCGTTTGCACCGACACACCGCCGTAGCGGCCCGAGATTTCCGAATCTGTGTAGATTCCTTCTGTGGCTGCCACGCGGGCAAAGATCGTGATCTCACCTGTGGTCGTTCCGGTTCGGTTGATCTTGTACACCAGCGTGTCCTGACCCCCGTTGGCAGCGACCACGTTTCCACCGCCAGCCAGAGCCGTCGGCGTCGAAATCGAGTACTCGCTGGTCAAGTCCGAACCGCCCTTGCGAAAACGGATGTAAGTCTGGTCCGTGTCGAAATCGATGTGTGCTGCCGATTCGCTGGTGTTTTTCACGACCACGTACACTTCCCAAAGTTTCGTCTGACCACGGGTCACTTTGGCTTGCGACGTGGTCACACTGACAATGGCCAGCGAGGCCTTTTCTTTCACCACCATTTGGTCGTAAGTGGTGCTGGTGTTCGATGTAGCGGCGTCCGAGTTAATGTCGTGCCCCCACACCTTGCCGTACACCTTCACGTCACCCGTTTGGGCCGCAGGAACGACGTTGAACGTCATGTTGAAAGTCGCCCGCTGGCCACCGGCAATTGTGGTCGGGTTGGCGGGATCGGTGAAACGCACGTAGTCTGCGGTTTGGTCTCCCGCTTGACCGACGAAATACAGGTCGATGCTGTCGATCACGGCCGTGCTCGTCTGCGACGAACCGTAGTCGTTGTCGATTGTCAGCGTAGCCGCGATCCCCGTGTCGCCCTGGTACACCGTATCTTTTGCGACCGCCACTCCCGAGACTACCAGGGTGGCGGGTTTGAGCACCTGCCACTGGTGCGTGGTGGTGGCAGAATTGTCGCTCACAGACGAACCTCCTGAAGTGCCACTCACGTAGCCGTCCACCGTGATGGTGCCCAGCTGAGCGGTGGTTTTCACCGACACGCTGAAACTCAGGGTCACTTCACCACCGGCGGGGATCACGGTCACGGTGTCCGTGCGCGTTACCGTGTAATCGAAGGAGCGGTCGTTGGAACCATCCGAGAACGACAGACCACCACTGACGCTTGAGATCGGCAGGCTGCCGTTGTTTCTCGCAACCAAATTCACTTCCACGCTGTCCTGGCCGCGTGTTACTTGCGAAGCGCCAGAACCCACCGACACCAGCTCGAGCGCAACCACCGTGATCGGGTCGCTGACCTTTTTGCTCCCTGACCCCACATCTGTGACAGCGAATGTCTGTGTACCAGGAGTGTTGAATTTGAAACTGGCACCGCTGAAAGTGTGCGATCCGTTGTCCGTCGTTTGGAAGGTGTACGGTGAAGCCTGCGTGTACGGGAACTCAGCGTTTGGATCTGTGTCGCTGGAGAAGTAAACCTGGCCCGTGTAATTCGTCTTCTGGTTGCCGTAGCGGTCGTAGGCGGTAACCGTGACGTCGCTGGACCAACCCGCCCCGGCTGTGACCGTGGTCGGGTAGCCCGTCAGCGTGAGCTCGTCAAAAGCCCCTGGCTCTACAGTGACCGTGGTGTCGATGGTTTTGTAGTTGGAAGCAAATCGCAGCACGGTAGAGCCAGCGTTTACAAGGACCTGCCCGGCCGAACCCGAACCGCTCGTTACCGTGATGCTCTGCAAACTCGGTGTGGAACCGTTAGGGCTCGTTCCGGAGCCGTTCGCAATCTGCACCGTCACCGTGCCCGAAGCCGGATTCCCCAAGGAATCGACTGCGTTCTGCACTTGTACCGTGAACTGGACACCGGCCGTTTGCGTGGTCCCCAGGACAACGTCGAAATCCCGAATGTCGTCGGTCCGCGACTGGACCAGAATGTTGCTGCTCGTCTCGCTGACGGATCCGTCGGTCACAGTGATCGTCTGCAGGCCTTGCGTGGCCAGCACAAAACCCGTGCCCGCGAACGTGTGCTGCCCTGCGTCTACGTCCGGATCAAAAGTGTAGCGGCTCGCAGACGTGTACGGCAGAGTGGCACCGGCGTCCGAACTGGTGAAGTACACTGAACCGCTGTAGTTCGTTTTCAAGTTGCCGTAGGCATCGTACGCCTTCACCAGCACGTCGTTGCTACCAAAACTGTCGCCAGCCACCACGGTGTCCGGGTAGCCAGTCATCGTAAAGCTGGCCAGTGCGCCGGGGGCAACGTTGATGTTGCCCGTCTGCCGCGTCACGCCGTCGGCTGTACCCTGCAACACCGTTACAACCGGGTTCACCAGCACCTGGTTGGCGCTGCCGCTACCCTCTGAAACGGTGATGTCGCTCAACGAGGGCTGGGTACCGTTCGGACTTGCTCCACCTCCCGAGGCAACGGCGACCGAAACAGTGCCCGACCACGCGTTGCCGTACGCGTCGACCGCCCCGGACACGGTCAGCGGGAACCCCACACCCGCCGTCTGGTTGCTCCCGGCAGAAAGCGTGAAATCGTTCAGTGCTGCGGGGGACACGTCAATCGCACTGCTTTCTTTGGAAACCGTACCGTCCGTAACAGTGATTGTCTGCGCCCCGGCCGTCTTCAGTGTGAATTCGCTCCCCGCAAACGTGTGCGCACCGTTGTCCGCGCTCACGAACTGGTAGGGATTCAGTGCGTTGTGCGTAATCGTCGCGTTGCCGTCCGTGCTTTCGAAATAAACCTGACCCGTGTAGTTCGTCTTTTGGTTGCCGTACGCGTCGTACGCCGTCACCGTTACGTCGGTGCTGAACGCCTGTCCAGCAGTCACGGCACCGGGTACACCCGCCATCGTGAAAGCGTTCAGTGATCCCGGGTTCACGGTCACGTCCACCGTTTTGGAGACCGTGCCCGCTGTCCCTTTGAGTGTAGCGGCCCCTGCCTTGACCAGTGTCTGCGGCGCAGAACCGCTGCCGTCCGTCACCGTGATGTTGGCCAGCTGCGGAGCGGTGCCGTTCGGACTTGTCCCGTCGGCCGTCAGTGACACCGTAACCGTTCCTGAGGCGGCGTTCCCGTAGGCATCCACCGCGCCGCTCACCGAGAGATCGAAAGCCACACCCGCCGTCACTGGAGAGGGAGCCGACAACGTGAAGTCAGCGATCCCGGCGGCAGAAACCTGAATCGCTGACGACGTCTCGGAGGGAACCCCGTCCGTCTCCTGCACGGTGATCGTTTGCTGCCCCGCGGTTTTCAACACAAAGCCATTGGTAAACGTGTGCGACCCGTTGTCGCCGGAGACAAACGTGTAGTCCGCCGGGAGAGTCGCGCTACCGTCTGTACTTCCGAATGTTACTGTACCCGTGTAGTCGGTCTTCACGTTCTGCCAGGCGTCGTAGGCGGTGACCGTGGCCGAAAAAGCGCTACCAGCCGTTGTGGAAGTCGGGTAACCGGTGAGCGTGAAACTTTGCACAGCTCCAGGAGACACGGAGTTCACCGTGTGCGTTTGACTGACGCTTCCGGTCGTCCCCTGGAAAGTCACGTTACTCTCCACGAGGTACAGCGTCTGCGTCGCCGACCCGGTACCGTTGGACACCTGAATGTCGTGAAGCACCGGTGCCGTCCCGTCCGGTGCCGTGTGCGCGTTGCCGTCGGCAAAGCTCACGGCAATCGTCCCATTCGCCGCGTTTCCGTAACTGTCCAGGGCGTTTGTGACCGTAAGCGAAAAAGCTGTCCCCGCTGTCACCGTAGTCGGTCCCGAAAGCGAGAAACTGGCAATCGCTGCCGGGTTAACATCGATCGGGCTCGACGTCGTCTGAATGGAGTCGGTAAGATCCGTAACCGTGTAGGTTTGTGCACCCGCCGTTTTCAGTGTGAAGTCGGAACCGTTGAACAGGTACGTGGCGCCGGTGAACGTCGCGTTGGCTGGCATGCTCGCCTGCGGATCTGTGGAACTCCAGGCCACAGTTCCCCTGTAATCTGTTTTTTGATTGCCGTACGCGTCGTAAGCCGTCACCTTCACGCTGTTGGCGAACGCCACACCGGCCGTAGCTGTGGCCGGAAAACCGGAAATGGTGAAATGGTGTAAGGGCCCCGGGTAAACGTCAAAATTCGCACCTCCCGTCGCCACAACCGTGTTCGACGCTGTGAGCACCACCACGCTGTCGCGGTAGGTCCCAGGCGTCGTGGCATTTGTCACGTTCGCGATTTTGAACGAAACCGTCGTGTCGCTCAAAGCGGACCCGGTGCTGTCGCGCACCACGTACAGGGTGTCGTTTTGTCCTGCCGGAATTTGCACCTGTAAGCCGCCGTCCAGCACGCTGTCGCCCATGGCCACGAGCACTGTGCTCACGTCAAACTCAGCTGGGAAAATAACCTTGATCTTGCCATCCGGATACAGTGTGTCCGGACTCGTCAATCGAAGGGCAATCGTGTAAACGGACAGCTGGCCGGCGCTGGAATCGTCCGGAGTCACGGTCACGTTCGTCAAACTACCGGCTGCAAACCCCAACGAAGCGCCGAACAGAGCAAAGGCAAGAACAAAAGTGGAGAATCTACGCAAGAAACCTCTCGGCATAACCCGCGCCCCTGTTCGCTTGGAATCCTTTCCGCAACTCATCGCGCCAGCACCTTAGGAGGTGCACCCCAGCGGACGGAACTCCTGACGTCCGCCACGGACCGGTTGCCACGGCGCACCACCAGTCGCACCTGCAACCCCGCATCCAGAACCTTCGGGTTGCGAAAATTCGCAAGTTTCAGGTCCACCCTCCTGCCCGCCGGAATCACGTGTCCACGGCCTGTGCGCTCCACGAGGAGCACGTTGCCCTGCCTTCGCAATCGAAAACCGCCATCAATCGTCTGGGACCCTACGACCTTCACCTCTTCCAGATTCAGCACCTGTGGCAGGTGAATCTCGAACACGGCGTCAGGAGGGAGAGGCTGATTAAGCGAAAACTGTAATTCGTAGATGGAACGATGCCCGGGGAGAGGCGTCACCGCGTACACGGCGAGCGAGTCGGCAGCCACAGCCGCACTAACCACCAGGTACGTCAGCGCACCAGCGAGTAAACTAAACAAAAACTTGCTTGAAGGACGTAGTCGTCGCATGTCACTCACCTGTCCTAAAATCGCTCTACTGTTCTCCGAGGTAACACTTTGAACCATGATTCGAAAGGAGAGAATTGGGGGTTACGAAGCGAAAAAGCGAATGTGCAAATATCGAACCACTGTGGTGTAGGATTTTCGACAACCAGCCGTTTCCGCACCAGCATTGCCAACCATGCAGTCTGCGACTTAACCACAACAAATTCAACGAAACTACGGGGAGAGGGTTTCTGCCTTTGTTCGACAGAGCGAAGCCGCTGTGAGCCCGCGCACCCGCTCCGAAACAGCCAGTAGACGGAAATTGAACACCCCGGATGCGCTGCTCCGAATCCGGCTGTTACTACTTCCAGCTCATCTCGGGGGCCGTCTTGCTCGGCTTTCGTGCTCCGGTTTGGTACAGCCTTGCCTCATTCTCGATCCTGCTGGCCCAGTTCCTGGACCTTCCCAACTCTCGTTCCCACCCGTCCCGCACCCCTGCCACGTCCCGCGGGCACTTTTGTTGCTCTCCCCTCAGCAGACGAAACTTTGCGACGGGTCAACTAACCGCTGAGTTTGCAGGAAGACCAGGGGGAAACGTCTGGAGACAATGTCAGAGAGAGACAAGCGGACTCCAATCGGTGGGGATGTGGCAAACAATTCGTGTCTGTTCAGCGGGCCGGAACCCGCTCGTCAGCGCGCACCTTCCAAGTGCAAGAGTTTGGCCGGTTTCCTCCTGTGGGAACAAGGCCAGACGCGCCAGATTGCCCCCGCGTCCTTCGCAACTGTCAGCCTTCTCTCCGGGCACCTCAGGAAGCGCCTTAGCGCCAACTGTACAAAGCGCCCGTCTGGTGCTTTCTTCGAGCCAATCTGTCTCTGCCTGCCAGGCGACCAGAACAGCTGAGCTACTTGAGGATGGCCCGTAGCAAAATCAAGAAGCCTTTGCCGTCATTTTGTGCCAACCGTAGATTCTTGGCGGCCCGGGCAAAATCCGGGTTGATTCGCAAAGCCTCCCGAAATTCGTCCAGGGCTTTCAAAAAGAGGTTACGAGCCTGAATGAGGTAAGCCACACCGAGACTGTTGTGAAGGTCAGCAAAGTCAGGATGTTTCTCGATTTCGCGTTGCAACCAAGACACGTAAGCCGCAACCGCTTGTTCATCCTTCCCTTTGCCGCCGTACATGAACTGCAGGTAAAACTCGTGATCGTACAAGAAACGGTCGCGCGAGGGCAGCTTCGCCCTCAGGGCATCGATCTGACGCTCCGCTTTTTCCAGATCCTGCAGGCGCGCGGCTTCGAAAACTCGCTCCACGTCCTCGGTCTTCAGCACTGGACTGAGCTGAGCAGCCTCGCGCACGTAGCTCAGAGCCTTTCGCACTCGCGTCAGAACGGGCGGCAGTTCGGCTTCTGCGGTGCTTTCCCGGGCGCTTGCCAGCAGCACACGTGCCAAGTTCAAGTAGGCTTCGGCGTACCGAGGGTTCAATCGCAGGGCTTCCTGGAAAGCCCGGATTGCTTCCACGAACTGCTTTTTCTTGTGCAACACGAGGCCCAGCAAGTTGTGCAGATCAGCGTAGTTCGGCCCCTTCTCAACGGCTTCCCTGACCGCCACCAGCGCCTCGTCGTCCCGCCCAAGGGCGAGCAAGGCACGCGCCAGGTTGCCGTAGTACTCCGGCCTCTCAGGGTCCAGCTTCACGGCCAGCGTAAACTCTCGCAGGGCTTCGCGGTACAACCCGCGGCGTAAGAAAACCAGACCAAGCCGGTTGTTCGAAGGAGCGTGCGTGACCGTGCGGATCTTTTGCTGGATGTAGTGCAGGATTTCGTAGTCCGCCGTCACACGCCGGTGGAAATCTTCCAGCCGCTCCCGGATCTCTTCCACCGAAAAGTCCGGGCTAACGTCGCGCTCCCGACGCTCCAGCAGCCGCCCGCTGTCGTACACGCTGCTTACGATCTTTTCCTGCTCAGCGTGGTAGACAGTCTGCACATGCAGGGACCGGTCGCCAAATGCAACGTCCCCGTGTAAACCGAGCGCTTCCACCACGCCGACCCCGGTTTCGCTCACCCTTTCGTCCCGCTCCCTTTGTCCGAACTTTTGTCTGTCGACTTCGACTCGCTGCTCTTGCTCGGTGAGCCCGAGCTGTGTTTGTTTTTGTAGTCGGTGATGTAAAAACCACTGCCCTTGAAAATGAGCCCTGCGCCGGCACTGATCATCCGCCGCGCCTGAGCACCGCACTGTGGACAAACCTGTACGGGCTCCGAATGAATGCTCTCGAAACGCTCAAAGGTGTAACCGCATTCCTCACAACGGTAGACGTACGTCGGCATTTCCGCTTCGTCCTCTCGTGTGTACAGCTTCTCACCAAAATATCGTCAGCATTTGCTTTCTGTTAACCCACCTAACGCGGGAAAGTTCACACCAGCTGCAAGTCCCCCCTTCCACCGCCCCAAAAGCATTAGCCCATCCCCACTCACCCCAAGGCCCTCAACCCGCATCCTCATCTGCCGCAGTACCACCTCGCGGCGGTCCCAAGTCTACACCGCTGCCAGACTCCCGAAACGCGCCTTCAACCTTTCCGAAGCGCAACCAAACCTGCCTCGATTCGGTCCAGTCCGCGCTCAAGCTGCTCCATCGAGCTGGCGTAACTGATCCGGATGTGCCCCTCCATTCCAAAAGCGCCACCCGGCACCACGGCCACGTGCTCCAGCTCGAGCAAACGGTCGCACAACTCGAAACTGTTCGCAGGCCCACCTGGCAACCCCAGGTAAGCGCTCACATCCGGGAACACGTAAAACGCCCCTTCCGGCAAAGCACAGCCAACGTCGGGAATTGCTGCAAGCCGCTCACACACAGCCCGACGGCGTTTGTCGAATTCCCTCCGCATCTCCGCTACGCAACTCTGGTCGCCCGTCAGTGCAGCCAGGGCCGCCTTCTGCGACACCGACGTCGCGTTGGAAGTGCTGTGTCCCACCACTTTCGCTACGGCCTCCGCCACTGGTTTTGATGCCACCAGAAAACCGATGCGCCAGCCGGTCATCGCGTACGCTTTCGAAACGCCGTCTACCACCATTACACGATCTCGGATCTCAGGAAAAGCAGCCAAACTTACGTACGGCACGTCGTCGTACACGATCTTCCCGTAAATCTCGTCCGAAATCACGTAAACATTCGTACCCGCCAGCACCTCAACCAGCTCCCGAAGCCGGTCCCGACCGTAAACAGCTCCCGTGGGGTTGGTCGGGTTGTTGAAAATCAAGAGCTTAGTCCGCGGAGAAACGGCCTCTTCAAGATCGGTCGCCTCGACGTGGAATCCATTTTCTTTACGAACAGGGACGAACTTGGGCGTTGCCCCGGCCAGTTTAGCCATTTCCGGGTAGCTGACCCAGTGCGGGGAAACGATCAGCACTTCGTCCCCAGGGTCACACAGCGCCAGGACTGCACTGAAGATCGCGTGTTTCCCTCCGCACGTAACCAGGACATTCTCCGCAGCGTAATCCGCGCCCGCCTCGCGGTTCAGCCTGTCTGCAACAGCCTGGCGCAACTCAGGGATTCCCGTACTGGCTGTGTACTTTGTGAACCCCTCCCGAATTGCTGCAATCGCCGCTTCTTTCACGTGCGCCGGTGTGTCGAAATCGGGCTCACCCGCGCTCAAAGAGACAACATCGATCCCTTTGCGTTTCAGCGCCTTCGCCTTGTCCGTAATCGCCAGGGTCTTGGATTTCTCAACACTCCTGATCCTCCTGGACGGTACCATGAACACCTCGTCATCTGATTCCACCTCTTTCCCACCCCGCACGGCTCACGCGCACACCCGAAACTGCGAAAAACATCACCCCACCGGGCGTGCTCCCGGAGGGGTGACGACCTGTTCACTTCAACTGTGTCAAACCGATTCGTGCTTAGGTGCTAAAAAAGCCGTGTTGACACCGTTTCAACACATGGCCAGCCTGACCACTTACCAGCAGCCCGCTCTCTCCAAGGAGGGAACGAGCTGTGAACCAGAATGATCCTTGGGCGCAGGGTAAGCTCAGGCCATCGTTGCACAGATGCAGGCAACGTTCACGATGTCGTCTACACTGCAGCCACGCGACAGGTCGTTGGCGGGCTTGGCCAAGCCCTGAATTACCGGGCCAATGGCTTCGGCGCCCGCCAGTCTTTGAACCAGCTTGTAGCCAATGTTTCCGGCATCCAGATCCGGGAAAACAAGCACGTTTGCTCGCCCGGCAACCGGGCTGTCCGGCGCTTTCCGCTTCCCGACCGACTCCACAATCGCCGCATCCACTTGCAGCTCGCCGTCCAGTTTCAGGTCAGGGGCCTTTTTTCGGGCGATTTCCGTCGCCTCTTGCACTTTGTCCACCATCGGGTGCGACGCACTACCCTTCGTTGAAAACGACAACATGGCCACCACCGGCTCTTCGCCAACCAGTTTTCGGTGTGTCTCCGCCGAAGCCAGTGCGATGTCCGCCAGTTGCTCGGCCGTCGGATCCGGAACCACAGCGCAGTCAGCAAACGTGTAGACCTTCTCCGTCCCTGGCATGACCATCTCAAAGGTACTGGACACAATCTTGAATCCTGGTGCCAAACCAATCACCTGGATGGCTGCACGTAAGACGTCGCCCGTAGTGTTGATTGAACCCGCTACGCTGCCATCCGCCTGACCCCTGCGGACCATCATGGCGCCCCAGTAAAGGGGATTTCGAATCAGCTCCCGAGCCTGCTCAATGGTGAGACCCTTGTGTTTGCGCAACGTGTGCAGCTCCTGCGCGAATGCCTCCGCGTCCGGTGAACTTGCCGGGTCCACAATCTGCACGCCCTCAAGATCGACACCCGCCTTCTCAGCCAAACGATGGATTTCGTCCGGATTACCCACCAGAATCGGTTTCACCAACCCACGCGCGCGGAGAACCGCAGCTGCCCGAAAAACACGCTCTTCAGCCCCCTCCGGAAGTACAATCGTTTTACCCGCTGCCTTTGCCTTCTCCTGGATCGATTCGATGAAACTCATGGCTTCCCGAACCTCTCTTTTAGCTTACGTTCCACTACCTCCGGTACAAAACAACTGACGTTGCCACCAAACTGGGCCACTTCTTTCACGATTGTCGAGTTCAAGTAGGTGTACTTCTCGTTGGGCATCAAAAACACGATGACCAGTTCAGGATTCAGCTTCCGATTTACCAGGGCCATCTGGAACTCGAATTCAAAGTCGCTCACGGCCCGTAAGCCCCGGATGACCGCGGTTGCACCGATGCTTTTTGCGTACTCGACAAGGAGCCCGCCAAAGCTGTCTACCTCAACGCCTGGAATGCCACGTACGCAAGCCTCAACCATGGCCACACGCTCAGCAACGCTGAACAAGGGGCGCTTGGCGGGATTGGTCGTCACTGCCACAACAACCCTGTCGAAAAGAACCGTCGCTCGCCGAATGATGTCGATGTGCCCATTTGTGATGGGATCGAACGTGCCCGGGTAAACACCGATTCTCTCAGGCATTGGTTGTCCTCTCACGCTCCTCGCGAAGCCTAAACACAGAAAACGTTGTTTCCCCAACCCGCTTTTCCGACTCCAGCACCAGCCTCCTGGAACCCACCTTCGGCAAACTGGTACGCCCGCTACGTTCTAAGACCAAGAGTCCGTCCGGCGCCAACACTCCCGACACCGATTCCAACAGGCCTTCAATCAAATATTCATCAGCATACGGTGGATCGGCAAACACCAGATCAAATCCATCCTGGGGAGCAAGCCGCCGAATGGCCACACGAAAGTCCGCACGCATCAGTGTCGCGCGTTCCTCCAGGTGGGTTCGCTTCAAATTTTCCCGCACCAGTCCCACCGCCGCTTCCCGCACATCGACGAACACGGCCTCGCTCGCACCACGGCTGAGCGCTTCGACGCCAAGCGCACCGGTCCCGCAAAACAGATCCAGAACACGGGCCCCAACCACCCGCGTTCCAAGCCAGTCAAACAAAGCCTGCCGCGCCCGGTCCGAAGTCGGTCGCAACCATCGTGCCCGAAGCGACGCCAATCGTGTTCCTTTGGCCGATCCAGCAATCACTCGCACCTGAGATGCTACTCCTCAAAGCACCGGAACCGCAAGAGAAAAAAACCGTCCCGTCAGGCCACCTCCACCGCCCTGTTACCCTTGCTCAAGTTTGCCCACCCGAAGGACGCAACCGAGCCGCCACGGGAGCGAGAAAAAAACCCGACATCCCGAAATGGGTGCCGGGTTGAAAGCTCAACTGGGCCTGCTAACAAAACGCGCAAGGAAAGCGCAACCACCTCTCAAAGCGGCTGGCACAGGTCCATCTCCACAACGAGGGTCATCAACCGATCCCTGACTGTGTTTTGCCAATCCGCCGGCACCAGCAGGATCTTTGTGATGCGCACGTTTAGCCTCGCATCTGCCAGGGTGCGCAGGAACTTACTGATCGCTTCCCGCCGGCCCAGGGCCTTCAGGCGGACGGGTGTTTTCACGAATTGCTGTTCCTCGACGGGTTTGGCGTACTCGAGCGAGCGCAACGCCAATCCACTGGCGCGCACCAGTTTGCGAAGCTCTTTGTCCAGATCCGCCTTTTCCAGGTAACGGATCTGGGCTCCCGAAACCCGCGCAGACGCCGGCAACGCCACCGTGAAAATACGCCGCCGGTACGTTTGGCCTTCCACGGTTTTGGTGTCCTTCGTTACCAGTTTGAGCTTAGCCCCGTCGAAGGCCGCCAGGTACGCCTGTTGGGCCGCCTTTAGCTGCGCGTCCGACTTGCCGAGCAATTCCACAACCATCTCGCCGTCGGCCTGCGACACCAGCCCCAGACTTGCTCCCCGAACCGAGGTACTGAGCACCCGTCCAATGTTCGCCACACTGTTGACGGTGGGCGCAAGAATCGCAGAAATGGCCGCGGGACCCCCAGAAGGTGCCGCAGCACCGGTTTCTGCCGACGTGGTGGCAGCTTCCGTCTCCGCAGGCTGTTCAGCCGTTGTCTCCGACGGCTGAGCAGCTCCGGTTTCACCGGTGGAAGGTTTTGCCGTAGTTGCAACGGTGGTTTCACCCGGCTTGGGCCCTGTGGCCTCTTCCTTGCCGTGTGGCCAAAGCTTCCAGAGAAGCACTCCAATCAGCACGACAAGCAAACCAACAAGGACGTAAGGAAGCGCGCCACCCCGTTTGCGGCCCAGGATGTCCTCGTCGAGAGGGCTCTCCTCCAGTTCCGCTGTCAACGATTCGCCTTCATCTGGCTCGGAAACAATTTCGGAGCGCTCCTCCGTCTCTTCCATCTCTTCAGCTGGCTCGGTCACCTCTGGCCTGGGCTCCTTCTCAGGCTCCGACCCCAACAGATTTACCTTGACCATGCTCCCTCCCTTGGTCTCCTTTCGACCCCTCTCCCCGGCTCACCAAAGTGAAGCGCCGACAGCGGCCGCGAATCCTTCGGGCCGCGTTTCCAGTACCAGCTCGTCGATGGCATCCGGCGCCAAACGCAGCCGCCGGAACGGATTCAGCTTCTCCACGCGCGCTTCCGACGTATCTCGCAAGGCATCGACAAAGGCCTCGCTCTGCTCGTCCCCGTACAGGTAAATGCCTGCCAGCTCTTCCAGGCTCTCCAGGGCCCCCTGAGCCCTCGCAAGGCGTTCAACGGCATTCCTGAAAGCTTCCGCTGCTGCTGGTGCAGGCGCATCGTCGCTCAGTTCCTGGAGCAGATCCGAAATGTACCGAAACATGCCCCCCCGTTTGAGCAACACACCATTCAGGCGGGCCCCGCTGCGCTCCAGTAGCACCGTCGGGTGCAAATCGTCGAGATCGTAATTCTGTTCGAAAGCCCGCTGCGCCGCAAAAACGTCGGCTTCAACGGCCACAATTCGTGGTCCCAGGCCCGAAAGCAAGTCCCGCACAGCACTGGCCACCGACTTGCGGACCGCCACCAGCACGGCGGTGTCCGTCAAACCGACTTCGGCCTGAATCCGATCCGAACCGTAGTAGTACTCGTCGGCAGGCGACAGCACTAAGTGCTCCAGCTCCCACTTGCTCTGCTCGGCCAGTTCGTCATCGGTCAGGTCTGCGTCCACCGGAAACACCCGCAAAGCGCAGAAACCAACTGGAATGGCCACAACAGCTGTGGCCTCGGCGGGCAAGTCGCCAACCAACGTCGAGAGCTCCTGACGCCAACCCGCCCGCTTGGCATCGTCCATCAGGAAAGCCAGGTCCAGAGGTTCGGGAACTGGCAATTCCAGGGTCCGTACAACCTGCTCAACACCTCCCTCGCGCCGAAGCTGCACCAGCCGCAAATGCTTCCTGCCCAAAGAAACCCCGATTGTCAGATCAGGCATGGCCCCTCCCTGTACCTTGGCCCTGGAACGCGCGCGAGCAACACCAGTGGTCCAGACCTACTTCTTCCAGCTTAGCTCTCCGTGTTCAATCTTGCCGTGGTTGGTGATCTTCAAACCACCGATTTTGGACTTCCAAAAATCCTGGGCAATTTTCAGACTGTCCTCTTTTGTGATCGGGCACTGGATGTTGAATGTTTTGATCACGGAGGTGTCGACGACCGTGACGATGTACGGTCTGTTCACGGTTGGGCAAACCTTGAAGTGCTCGATCCTCGAAGTGGCCACCGAATCGATAAACGGCAGGTACTGCGGGTAGTACATCAGCGAATCGAGTACCAGTCCCGCGGGGTTGTCCAGGTCGTGCAAGCGCGCAAACTCGCGTACAGTGTCGGCGATCGCCTTGGCGAGCGTGTCGCGCTTGCTGAGGGCCTTCACGATTTGCTCTGCCAACGCCGTGTCCGTGCGCGCGTAGCGTCGCAGGAGCTGCTTGGTTGTGTCGCCAAGCAACACTGCTGAAAGGGTGTCCAGCGAGGCTGTGAAGGAATCTGTGGTGTCGTGGAACGTGTACTCAGCGTACATGATGGACACCATGTTGGCGCGGCACTGCGCCGTGTTACGTTTCTCCTGCTCCCAGAGATGCTTCGGGTAGAGGATCGTGCCCACCAGTGCGGCCGTCAAAATCACGATCAGGATTTTGTAAATGATCGAGCCCTTGGGTCTGTCGTCCGCCATTTTGCCTCCAACGAGCTTCTACAGTTACGGTTCCCTGCCCTGAGCTACGTAGACATACGGCCGAAGTCGTTCAAGTGTTTTTCGACCGATCCCCTTCACTTCGAGCAGCTGTTCAATGCTCGTAAACCGCCCGACCCTTTCCCGGTACTGAACAATCCGTCTGGCCATCACCGGGCCTACCCGCGGCAGTTTCTGCAAATCTTCCACCCCTGCCCGGTTCAGATCGAAACGGTACAGGTCGCAGCTTTCTTCCCGGGTGTCGGTGGGACCTTTCTCTGCGCTACCTGTTCCCGAAGAGGCCGCTACGCGCACATCTCGGAGAAGCTGAGCGACGGAAGGATCGACGGGTGCATGTTGCAGAGCTCGCTTTCGAAGCCCATTCAGCGCTCCCCCGACAAGCAGCGAAATGGCCAGAAAGTAGAGCACGGCTTTTTCTTGCCGCGTCAGACCGAACACGGTCCTAACCCCGAATGGCCTCCTTCACCCGCTCGAACAAGCTCTTTCCGCCCGAGGCAGGGGGCTTCATGTCAGGGCTCCTCCCCAGCTCCTCGAGCAACTGTCGATCCCTCTCAGAGAGCTTTTCCGGCACCCAGACCAGAAGTTTCACAAGCAAATCCCCGCGGCCGTAGCCGTTCAGGTGCGGTAGCCCCTTCCCTCGCAGCCTCAACACTTTTCCCGGCTGCGTGCCAGGCCGAATCTCCACAACGGCCCGCCCGTCCAGCGTCGGAACCTCGACGTCTGCTCCGAGCGCCGCATCCGGAAAACTGATCGGCAATTCGAGGTACAGGTCATCGCCCCGCCGTTCAAAAACCGGGTGCTTTTCCTCCTGGATCACCACGATGGCATCGCCAGGAGCTCCACCCCGGGGACCTACGTTACCCTGTCCACGTAAGGTCAGGTAGTTTCCCTCAGCCACTCCGGGGGGGATGTCGACCTCGAGCGTCACCTCGTCGCGGATGCGACCCTCACCCCGACACCGCGGGCACACCTGCTCAATCACGTGGCCCTCGCCACCGCATTCCGGACACGTGGTGATGTTTACGAATTCTCCGAACAGCGACCGCGAGACCTGGCGAACTTCCCCAGATCCGCGACAAACCGGGCAAACCCGTGTACCCGTGCCTCGTTTAGCCCCCGTTCCTTCGCATTCCGGGCAACGCACGTACTTGCGCACCCTCAGGGTCTTGCGCACTCCGGTGGCGATTTCCTCCAGGCTCAGCTTCAACCGGATCTGAAGGTCAGACCCACGCGGGGGCTGTCGTCGGCCGCGCTCCTGGCGTCCCATGCCGAAGAAATCCGCAAACCCACCGAAACCCTCCGACATGAACGTCCGCAGGGCGTCGGCCAAATCGAATTCGAAATCGGCGAATCCGCCACCAAATCCCCCCTGGAGGCCTTCATGCCCGAACTGATCGTAGCGCCGCCGCTTAGCGGGATCCTTCAGGACCTCGTAGGCCTCAGCGATTTCTTTGAACTTTTCCTCGGCCTCCTTGTCGTCGGGATTCCGGTCCGGGTGGTACTGCATGGCCAGCCGCCGGTAGGCTTTCTTGATTTCCTCCGGCGAGGCATCGCGAGATACCCCTAAGACTTCGTAGTAGTCGCGTTTTGGCATCGACAACCATCGACTTGGCGCCCCAAAGGAGCCCGTTCTACTTGCTCACAATCACCTTGGCATGTCGCAACACGCGGTCGTTCAACAGGTAACCTGGCTGGTGTTCGTCAACGACTGTACCAGGCTCAACCCCTTCCTTTTCCACCTGCATTAACGCTTCGTGTTTGTGGGGGTCAAATGGTTGACCCACCGATTCAATGCGCTGAACCCCCTGTTTTGCAAGAACATCAACGAACTTCTGGTAAATCATGCGAACGCCTTCCACGAAGGCTTCAAGTGTCGTGCCTTCTTCGGCGACCTTCAACGAACGCTCCAGGTCATCCACCACAGGGAGCAACTGCAAAATCAGATCGGCGTTGGCGTTTTTCACCAGCTCGACGAACTCCCGTTGCGTACGCTTGCGGTAGTTGTCAAACTCCGCCAGCTTCCGCACGTAGAGGTCACGGAGTTCTTCGAGTTCTTTTTCCTTTTCTTCCAGAAGCCGGGTTTTTTCTTCGAGCTCCTCCGAAAGCTTCTTCCGCCTCTTCCGAGAGCTCCTACCTTCCCGCTCTTCGGTCTGACCCACTTGCTCCGACTTCTCTTGTTCCCCCTTCTGTTCCGACTTCTTCACGCCTGTCTGCTCCGTTCCGGTCTGTTCTTTGTCCGTTTCCAGTTCCGCCACTCTCTCCTGCACCACGGCACCAGCTCCCCTCTGCCGAGTCTTGTTAAGCACCAATCACGTGCGGCAAAGTCTCGGCCATGAAATCCACCAGGGCCACCACCCTGGCGTACGGCATGCGTGTCGGCCCGATCACGCCCAGCGTTCCCCGAACGCTACCCACGTGGTACGTGGCCGTCACCAAACTGCAGTTGCGCAGCAATTCTTCCTGATTCTCCTCTCCGATCGTGATGGACACCTTCCCTTCTTCGTCGCCTTCCTGAAGCACCTGAATGATGATCTCCTTGTTCTCCAGGAGCTCCAGGATCTTGCGCGTCTTTTCACGATCGGAGAATTCGGGCTGGGACACGATGTTCTGTGTGCCAGCCACGTGGTAGTGCGATTCGGTCTCGAACCGAAAGACTTCGTCCGCACTCCGGGCGAGCATGTCGATCAGCCCACGGTGTTCCCCGCCGACATCACGCGTCCGCTCGCTGAGCTGTTCGCGGACCTGACGCAGGGAGAGTCCGTGCAACCGCTCGTTCAGAATCCGCGCGGTCTCCTGCAGCCGATCCCTCGAGATGTCGCTCTGGATTTCCATCAAAATCGTGCGGACCAAGCCCGAACGCACTGTGAGCACAACCAGAATGCGTCGGCTGGCGACCGGCACGAGCTCGATTTTCTCGAGAATGCCCTCGAGAAAGCGGGGTGCAAGTACCACGCCCAACTGGCTCGAAATTCTGCCCAGCACGTGCGAGGCTTTGTCGAGCACGATTTCCACGTCCCGGCTTACCGTTTTGAGGCTGCGCACGATGGCGGCCTTTTCACCGGGAGAAAGCTTTTCGCGCCGCATCAGGTGATCCACGTACACGCGGTAGCCTTTGTCCGTGGGTACGCGTCCGGCGGAAGTGTGCGGTTGCGTGATGAGCCCTTTTTCCTCAAGATCAGCCATCACGTTGCGCACAGTGGCCGGACTCATGTCGAGTCCGATTTTCTTCGTCAAAAATCGCGACCCAACCGGAGTCGCGTTTTCGACGAAACTCTGCACGATTGCCTCAAAAATGAGACGTTCGCGATCTGTAAGATCTTCCGCAATATTAGACACTTTTGATCACCTGCCTTCGCGCACAAATAGCCTCGCAAAAATAGCGAATTCTCCTTCGTTTGTCAAGCGGAATTTGGTAACTTACGAATACCTAACTACTTGAGAAACTTACGAACTGCAACCGCACTCCCAAGCCAACCCAACAGCCAGCCCAGAATCACGACTCCAAAATACAAACGCCGATCCACCACCACGAGATTCGGGATCTCGAGGTTCGCAACCCGCACCAGAATGTACAGCGTGAAGGCTGCGAACGCTCCGCCCAGTAGCCCCTGCAACATGCCTTCCAGCAGGAACGGCCTCCGAATGAAGCCGTTGGTAGCCCCGACCAGCTGCATGATTTCGATCACATTTGCACGCGAAAGGATCGCCAAACGAATGGTGTTCGAGATCAGCAAAACAGATCCCAAGCCGATTAGAACTCCGAAAACCGCTCCGCCAAGTAGCACGACGCCCATGTAGCGGTCCAGAAGAGCAAGAATGTCGCCCCGGTAAATGACTTCGTCCACGCCGTCGATTCTGCCCACTGCATCGGCAACCTGTTTGGCGAGCTGAGAGCGCCGGAACTCCGGCTTCAATCGAATGCGAAATGAGGCCGGTAGCGGATTTTCGTCCAAAACGCTGAACACATCCTCGCCGAACTCGCGTTCGAACTCCAGAAGGGCTTTCTCCTTGGAAACAAACTCGACCTCTGCCACACCAGCAATCGTTCGAATCCGATCTTCGATCCTTTGGGCTTCCTGGTCTGTCAGTGCTGGATCCAGAAACGCCTCCATCTGCACCCGGGCCCGCAAGCTCAGCACCACTCGCCCCAGATTGCTGGCCACGATGTAGACCAACGCCATCAACACAAGGGCAAAGGCCACCGTGAATGTGGTGATGGCGGCCGCCATCCTGGCGCGTCGAAATCCTTCCAGGCTCTCCCGTACCGTGTACCACACGCTCATTCTTTCCCTACGTTCGGTTCCAGCCTTTGCCCCGGGCAAAGCACTTCCGCCGCCTTGGGAAGCGCGGTTTTTCCATTGACGGACAAGCCACGACACCCGCCCATCCGGCGGACTGTGAAATGGAAGCTGAAGCGTAAACTCCGCAACGCTCCGTCGAGAAACTCAACGCTGCAAAGAGTGTTCGCAAATGCGGTCAAAATGTCCGACCGTTCTCAATTCTCACCACACGCTTCCCCATCTTTTCCACCAGGTCTACGTTGTGCGTGGCCATCAAAACCGCAGTTCCTTTGGCGTTGATCCGGAGAAGCAAATTCATCACCATGTCCGCCGCTTCGGGATCCAGATTGCCAGTCGGCTCGTCAGCCAGCACAATCAACGGCTCGTTCACGATAGCTCGCGCAAGAGCTACGCGTTGCTGCTCGCCTCCCGAAAGCTGGTGAGGCATTTTGCTCCGCTTGTGACTCAGCCCAACTTCCCCGAGCGCCCTCAGCACTTTGCGCTTGATGTCCTTCCGGCGAGCCCCCGTGACCCGCAGCGCGAAGGCCACGTTCTCGAACACATCTCGGTCTGGCAACAAACGGAAATCCTGGAACACGATGCCCAGCTGACGCCGCACGTACGGAATGTCCTTGCGACGAACGTAAATGGAGTTGTACTTGCCCACGATCACCTGGCCTTCCGTGGGGAGAACATCCATGTAGATCAGCTTCAGGACGGTCGATTTTCCCGCGCCGCTCGGTCCAACGAGAAACACGAATTCACCTGGATCCACACTGAGATTCACCCGGGTCAAACCTTCACCGGTACGTGAGTACACCATCCGAGCGTTGTAGATGCGTACGATCGGTCGCCTGCGACCCTCTGAGCTGTTAAAACCCGTGCTGTTCATGGCTTCCTGCAAAGGTAATGCACACGCCAGGAGGCTTCCGAACCCGGCCTGTTCGTGAAACCGTCGTAGATCTGCACAATTTCAAATGGGCTGTGTTTCAGCGCAGAACGGATCTCTTCCAGGGGGCGAATCCACTGCTTGTGGACCTCCAAAGCCGCCTTTTTCTCGAGCTGTCCCTTCTCCCCAATCAGGAATTCATTGACCTGAAGTCCAGAGTAGCGATCGAAGTAACTGTAGCGGACGTACTCCTTGCCGTTCGAAAAACCGCGCTCCCGGTAACCATCGAAGTTGATGACCGAGTTCTGAATCGTGCAGACATCGAAAACCAACAGCCCTCCTGGGCGTATCACCTCGGCAGCTTCGAGGAAAAACTTACGGTACTCGGTAAGATCGGACAGGTAGTTGATGCTGTCGTAAAGGCACAGCACCAGGTCCCATTCGCCGCGGGTGGCAAGCCTGCGCATGTCGCCAGTCCAGCAACCCAGCACGCCTTTCTTGCGACGCAGTTTGTGGGCAGCGATGGTCACCATCGGTAACGAGTAGTCGCAACCCGCGCCAAGCCGGTCGCGTCCCACGAACTCCGCCAGGAAATTTCCCGTCCCGCAGGCCACGTCAAGCACGCGCCCACCGCGGAATCCCGCTCCCTTGGCGATTTTCTTCACGTACGAAGCCCACCGGCGGTAGTTCACGTGTCGCATCACGTGGTCGTAAATAGCCGCCAGCGCCTCGTAGGGAGCCACCGGCTCCACGATCTCCGGCTTGAGGAACTGAAAAATGCGAGGCTCCTGCGGCTCAGCTTTCATGCCGGAAGTGATCCCATCCTCGTGGAGTCAACGGTTGCACACGCTCGGGAAGCACGAGGGTCAACCCCTGCCTTGCCTCGACAACCTCCCCCACTCGAGTAAGCGGTGTGTCAAAACGCGCCTGCCACTCCGCGCTTAAAGCCTTCCAGCGATTTCTCGGCACAGAAAATAGCAGTTCAAAATCCTCACCGCCGTACAGCGCGTACTCAAGTGCACTCTCCCCCAGATGCTCGGCCACCCGGATGGTCTCCGGATGAAGCGGCACCCGCTCCGCCTCAACACGCGCGCCGACACCACTCAGTCGGCACAAATGACCAACCTCACTCGCCAACCCGTCACTTACATCGATGACGCATTCGACACCAACCTCGTGGACGAGGAATTTGCCCTCTTGCACTCGCGGCCACGGCCGTTTGTGCCGCTCCACGACCGTCGGGTAGGCTGTGCCCCTCAGCCCGTTTCGACCCAGCAGCACATTCAACCCGGCCTGAGAGCCACCCAGATACCCGGACACAGCCAGCACGTCGCCCGGCCGTGCACGGTCGCGACGGCCAAAGCGCCCCTCCGGAGCACGGGCCAGCATCGTCAGTGCGAGGAAACTGCCCCCGGGAGAACCGGTCGTGTCTCCACCTACCACGGCAACGTCAAATCGGTCTGCCAGATCCGCCAAGCCGGTGTAGATTTCTTGCACATGCTCCACAGGAATGGTCTTCGGGAGGGCCAAGGCAACCAGAGCAAAAAGCGGCTCACCGCCCATGGCCGCCACGTCGCTGAGATTCGCGGCCATCAGCCGCCAGCCCACTTCAGTGGGTTCAAAATACTCGAAACGGAAGTGGACAGCCTCAATAAGGGCATCGGTGGTCAGCAGAAGCACTTCCCGGCCCACACGTACGGCGGCTGTGTCGTCATCGATGCCCAGGATCACATCGTCGCGCCGGCGTGCAACCGCCTCACGGATTCGGGCGATCAACCCGAATTCGCCAATTTCATCGAGCAGCATGATCGGCTCAGTCCACCTGGACCCAGACTCGCCTGCTGCGCGGCCCGTCGAATTCGCAGAAAAAGATGGCCTGCCAGGTACCGAGCAGGAGCCGCCCGCCGTGCACAATCACTTTCGCCGAGCATCCGACAAGTGACGATTTGATGTGGGCATCTGAATTCCCCTCCAGGTGACGGTAGCCTGCGCCTGGAGGCACCAGCTGATGCAGTTTGGTGAGAATGTCAGCCACAACGCTTGGATCTGCCCCCTCGTTGATGGTAACACCAGCCGTGGTGTGCGGCACGAAAATCGTACAAACGCCGTCTTCCACACCCGACTCGTGCACCACCCTCTGCACCTCGGCAGTGATGTTGACAAATTCCTCGCGCTGGTGTGTCCGTACAGGGATTTCTGCGAACTTCGCCATCAGGTCTTTCTCTCCTTCTTCTTCGCCGCCGGGAACAGGACGTTGTTCAGGATCAAGCGGTAGCCGGGAGAATTCTTGTGAAGCGACAACTGCGTTGGCGGGTCGTACACGTAGTGTTGGTAGTCTTCCGGATCGTGACCGCCCAAGAAAGTGAACGTGCCCTTGCCCACGTTGCCGTGAATGTACTTTACCTGCTGCGTACCTTCAGCAGCGCCCAAAATCACCACCGATTTCTTGATCTTGTCCCGCCGGAACCCCGTTGTCTGACCCATGAAGCCCTTGATGACGTTGGTGTGGTCCTGGGTGAGCATCGTGGGCACAGGGTCGTACTTCGCAGAGAACTCAAACAGCGTGAAGTAGTCCGCCTCGGGCCCGCGCAACACAGGCGCGTAATTGGGTGGAATGTCGATGTCGCTGAACTCGTAGACCATCGGGTCCAGAATCAGTGTGAAATTCGTAAACGCGAACGTCTTGCTGTAGTCCAGTTTCGACTGACAGTCGGGATCCGGAGGATCGCCGTCGAACACAGCTGGCACGATGTCTGTGTTCTCCGCTGCCAAAGCGATGTCAATGGTATCTGTGGCGGAGCACATGGCAAACAGAAATCCACCGCGCACCACGTACTGTTTGATGGCTCGCGCCACAGCCTTCTTGAGTTCGGAGACTTTTTTAAAGCCCAGACGCCGCGCCATTTCCTCGTTCTGCGCGACGGCTTCCTGGTACCAGGGCGCGTTACGGTAGCTGGCGTAAAACTTCCCGTACTGCCCGGTGAAATCCTCGTGATGGAGGTGCAGCCAATCGTAGTTGTCCAATTCGCCGGAGAGGACTTCTGCGTCCCAAACTGTGGTGTAGGGAATTTCGGCGTACGTCAACGCCAACGTCACAGCGTCATCCCAAACCTGCTTGTTCGGGGGCGTGTAAACGGCGATTTTCGGGGCCTTTTCAAGCCGTACCACCTCCATGTTGTTTGCCTCAATCGTGGCGTAGATTTGCGTAACGTCGGCAGCGCTGACAATGCTGTACGCGACACCCCGCAGCCGGCACTCGCGTTCCACCGCCTGGTTGTAATCCATCATGAAAGAACCGCCACGGTAATTGAGCAGCCACTCCACCGGGATTCCCTGCTCCAGCGTCCAGTACGCAACCCCGTACGCCTTCAGGTGATCCGTTTGCTTCAGGTCCATGAAAATCAAAATCTTTTGCGCCCGCCCAACGCCCGCAAATCCCAACACAGCCAACGTGAACGCGAGCACGGCGATTTTCAGTTGTCGGTACCGCACGGTCTTCTCACCTCCTGTGGTGCGTGCGCCGACTCACTCGCGTGTCGCGCACGCTCAACTGGCAATTAGCGCACAAGCCGCTACTTCTCCGAGGTTTTATCCCCCGGCGCCACATCGACGGCCTTGATGAAAGCCTCGATCTCCTTCATGACTTTAGCTTCTTTCTCTTCGGGTTCATCACCCCCTGTGTAGGCCACGTGAATCGTGAGGGCGTTCAGCTTCTCGTCCAGGTCCACACCCCAGTTAAAGCGGTAGTCCAGGATCCCAAGGGTGTGGATGCGACGCACGATGTCCCTGGCGTCGCGATGCTTGAGGAAAAACGTCTTAACCATGACGGCTCTCCCATCCTCAAACGGCGCAGACACCAGCGCTGCGCCTGTAAACGGCATTCAGCTACTTCCAAGGGCCCTCAAGCGTTTACGGGCTTTTTCAAGATACACACTTTTCGGATAGTTTGTCAACAGCAATTCGTAAGCACGCCTTGCCGCTTCCACATCGCCAAGCTGCTCGGCAATTTCAGCAGCGCGAAGCTGGGCTGCATCCGCCAGAAGGCTTTCCGGGAATTTTTCGGCCAGTTGCTGGTACACCTGAAGGGCTTCGCGTTTGCGCCCGAGCGTGTCGAGCACACCAGCCAGCGCGTACCAAACACGATCCGCCAGGGGAGAATCCGGCCGCTCTTTGAGTTTTTGACGTAACAGGGCTTCGGCTTGCTCCGGTTTCCAGATCGCGATGTCCAGACGTGCCTTGGCCAGCGCCGACAAAACGCCGGGATCAACATTCCGCCCCCCCTGAATCAACAGCATGAGCCGGATGGCGTCGTTGGCAAATGCACCGGCGCCCTTTGCCAAACGCGGTGGCGTAGCTACCTGCTTCAGGTGCGTCAGTGCAGAGTCCCACTGGGCCTGGTAGAAGAACAACTCTGCCAGCCGAAACCTCGCCTCCTCGGCCAAATCCGGCCAACGCTTGCGGGCCCGGTGAACAACATCCTCAAGTCGCCTTCGCGCGCCGTTGTAGTCCCCGCGGGCTAACGCACAATTCGCCAGTAACAGTCCAGCCTGCAACGCGTAGCGGCTGTTCGGGTAGCGAAGCGTCAGAACCTCAGCAAGCGCAGCCGCACTGTCCGGTTGCTGAAGCCGATCCCAGAACAGTCGTGCTGCTCGGTAAAGTGCCTCGCGCGCCTCGCTGGCTTTCGGGTAGCGAACTGCAAAATTGCGGTAAGCTGCTACTGCTTCCGCCATTTTGCCCTCTTCGGCGAGAGCCTGGGCCAAACCCAACTGGGCTCGCATGGCTTCTCGGGATCCCGGCTGCATCTTGATCACAAGGTGAAAAGCCTGACGCGCGTAATCCAAAGCCCCCTGGCGCAGGGCTGTTTGGGCAAAACGAAAGAGGGGAAAACGGTACTGGCGACGCTGCCTGTCCGTTAGTTTCCGTTCGGCGCGGACGTACTCCTCAAGCGCCTCAGGGTACATCCGACCACGCAAGTAGAGATCGGCCAGAAGTAACCGGTAGGCTACCAGGTCGGGATGCTTCGCCACGGCTTTGCGCACTTCATCGATGACCACCTTCAGTGCGTCCGTTTCCTTGCAGAAACTGTTCACGTTGCCGCTGATGAACATCTCTTGCTGCGGCCTCTCGCGCAGGTACCGCAGGTATTCCCGCGTCGCACCCCGGTAGTCACGACGGGAAAGGTAAAGGTTGGCGAGCTCGAATGTGAACAGCGCCGGTGAGCCGAGCTTCTGGCGACCCTCCTTGTAGACTTTCATGGCTTCGTCGCGAAGACCGTTCTCGAGCATCGCCCCCGCCACCGCACGGTAGATGCGTTCGTCCGGCTTCGAATCCTTCAGCACCCCCTGCCACATCTGCAACGCCTCGTCTTTAGCACCGGCTCGGTACCGCACAGACGCCAGCTCCGCAAGGATCAGGGGATCGCCGGGCCGTTTCATCAGAGCGTCTTGGAGAAAATCCTCCAACTCCCCGTGGGCCTTCATTCGCTTCAGGCATCGCATGACGCCCTGCAAATACGAAGCGTTTCGCGGGTCCTGCTCGAAAAGTTGTTTGTAAAGAGCCGTTGCCCGCTCCAGTTGTCCCGCGGCCTCCAGGCGCAGGGCTTGCCGGAAAAGATTCGCCTTCTGAGCACCCGACGGCCGCGACGTTTTGCCCGACGGTTTAATCAGGACCTGTGCCTGCAGTGAGCCGGACGTGCTCGTAAGGATCAACACAAGCGCCAGTAGGGTTCTTGCCAGTACGTGCCTCACCGTGCCCCCTCCTGCTGCTTACTCATCGCCTCGAAGTACCGCTCAATCCAACGCCTGTAGTCCTTGGCGTAACCTTCGCGTAAAGCGCGCAGGAGTTCGGCGCGCCAGCTGTCTACCCTCTCTCCCAGATCGCTCGGCAGGGCCCCAGGACGACTGGCCAGTTGCCGTCTCGCCGCCTGAGCTTTGCGTTTCCGGCTGAGCCCCTGTCGGCGGATCGAACGTTGAGCATCCAGAAGTCGTGACAAAATGCGTTCCTGGCGATTCAGGGTTTCTTGCCGAATCCGGCCACGCTGCAGGTCCTCAGCAACCTTCTGCATGTCTTCAGCCACGCGGTCCAACCGCCCTGCCGATCCCGTCTGGCCTGCAGCTTCACGCATCAACTGCTCCAGCGTTCGCCGCAGGGCCTCCTGCTGCGCCGCAAGACGTTCCAGAGCCGCCTGTTGCTGCGGGGACCACTGTTGTCCCAGGCCGAACTGCATCGTTTGTTGATTCAGCCACTGTTGTTGATTCGACAATCCCATCATTTGCTGCAACCACTGCTCCATGCCGCCTTGCCCGGAGCTGCCCGCCGCCTGCTGCAGTGCGCTCTGCACTCCCATCGAGAGTCGGTTCAAGGCGTTCATCGCTTCGAACGCTGCGTTGCGTGCGGCACCTGGGTTGCGACTTTCTAAACTCGAGAGCGCCCGGTCCATTTTTGCTGCTGCTTCGCCCAGCGCACGGGCTACCTGCGGGCTCACCGCAAAGGTTTTCTGTGACAGCTGGATCAAATCCTCTGCCACACGCTGCAGCGCTTCGCGCACATCCGCTTGCCGCTCAGCCAGGTTCGGAATGTTCTGGCCATTTCTCGAGGTCCGCTGCATGTCCCGCCAGAGTTTTTCCTGCTCCTGGGAGAGTTCCAGTGCCTGCCATGCCACCCGCTGCAGCCCTTTCATGGCTTCCAGCATCTCACGACCCGTCATGGCGTTCTTGGCCGACTGAATCTGCTGTGCCAGCTTCATCATTTGAGCCATCGCCTGCTGGCCCGTCTTCAGCGCTTGCTGCCGCTGCCCAGCCTGCATTTGCTGCTGAGCGAGTTTCATCTGGGAGGCAATGCTGGCCGAGTCGATCGCTGCCACCGCCGAGTCCAGCTGGTCCGTGGGTGTGCCCGGTACCTTCCTGGCTTCTTCGTTCAGCTCACGCAGGGTCCTCTCCACGTCTTCGGCATCCCGCGCGAGCTGTTTTTCCTGCTGGGCCAACTTACGAGCGTCCGTTTCCTGCTTGCTGAGCGCCTTGTTCACGGTTTCCTGGCGTTGCAGCAAGTTGTCAAGCTTGTTGGCCAGTTCGTCCAGTTTCTGCTGCAAACGCAACCGCTTCAAGAGTTCGATTGTGCGGTCCAGACTCTTCAGAAGGTCTTCCTGATTGGCCTGCAGGTTCTTCATGGCCTGCTCGATCCGTTTGGGATCAAGCGATTTCAGCGCCTCTTGGAGTTTTTGCAGGGCCTGCTTGAGCTCCGGCGTGGCCACTTCCCGCATCAACTCCTGCAGCTTCTGGTACTTCTCCAGAGTTTCGCGAGCCAGAAGCTGGTTTCTTTCCATTTTCTCTACAGCCTGGTTCAGCGTGCGCTCCACCTCGCGCAGTTGCTGCAGAGCCTTCTCTTGGCGTTTTAGCGTCTCTTCGATTTCCTGCTTGCGCGTCCAGTCCACTTTTGTCTCGCGAAGCATCTCCCGCGACAGCTCGCGGATCTTTTGCCTCAGATCCTCACTTTGCTGCCGTACCTCCTCCAGACCGGTAAGCGTTTGTTGTTGCTGTTCCGCCACCTCCTGGTAAATTTCAAATACGGACGGAAATCGGGCCCGGTACGTGCGGCTCATGCCCTTCTTCGGCCCTCTCACCGTGTCGTTGTCGTACACAACAGCGTAGTAACTGACCTCATCTTCCGGGAGGAGTCCGAGATTCGCCAGGGACCAGTTGTAATCGATTCGCAGGTGCGGGCCCTTTTCCCCCAGTGGCAGGCGCAGAACGTGCTCCGAAGTATCAACCGCACCTCCGAGGTCATTCCCGGGTAGCACACGGTAGTGCAACTCCGCTTTGGAAAAACCGAAATCGTCTTCGGCGATCACCAGGAGCGGTAGTTCCATCGACTCACCCAGGTCCACGTCTTGCCCTGGAATCGGGATGGAAACAACCGGCCTGGCGTCCTCCATCACCGTGATCCGGTACACAATTGGCTCCGGAGTGAAGTAGCCACGCTTGTCCTGCAAACGAATGCTGTAGCCATCATCCCGACGCACCACAAAGTCGCCCGCCACGCGCCGTCCGTCGACCCGCAAGGCAAGAGAGTCGCCTTGCTCAAACAACAACATCGCACCAGCCAGAGCCTTATTTGCCTGGCCAGAGATCGACACGCGTGTTCCGGGCAACGCTGTCACATCGCCCACATTCGGCTCAAGCGTTCTCACCCCAAGCCCCGTGTACGCTGGGTAAACCAGCCGGAGCCGGAAGGTACGCAAAATGGGGGGCTCCACGACGCGCACTGCGTACTCCGGACTCGAAAAGCGGCCCGCCAGAACCCGGTACTGGAAAGAGTGGTCGACGCTCCTGAACCGCCAGTGGAAAACGCCGTCGCTGTCCGGCGTGGCTTCGCGCCGTTCCTTGCGCTCTACATCTTCGGGCGAGATTTCCAAGGTGGCATCTGCGGGCAGTCCTCCCTCGATCCGCGCGCGGATTTCCACGCTTCCGCCCCGCAACAGCTCCACATCCCCGGGTTCCACCCGCACGTGCAGCACCGGCCCCCGGTAAAAAACTTGATTCCAGTGCACCAGCCGGTGCGCGCTCATGCCAAAGGGCCGGAAGAACAGGACAACCAAGAGGCCGATCCCTAACGCCCACCGGCCTGCCTGTCGCACCGTTCTCCGCCACGCGTCGCGGTCTAAAACCTCTCGGAAATCCAAATCTTCCACAAGCCGCGCGGCTTGCTCCAACCCGGCGCACGCAAGTGTTCGCTGCACAGGGTCGGCATCGTGCCGCGAAGCTTCGTAGACCTGCAGCGCGTTCCCAAGCCGATCCGCGACGACGTCGGTACGCCTGCCCACCTCGTAGGCCACATCCACAGCCGACTCTTTTCGCAGCCCCAGTCGAACTGCCGGAACAAGAAAGCATCCCAGGCCGAGCGCCGCGACAGCCACCAACCCCACCCAAATCAGCGCGTGCCGACCGGCAGGGGACAACCACAGCAAAGCCTCCGTGGCCACCACCAGGACCAGCGCAATCACCACGGCCACCAATGTACGCACGGCCCAGGTCCGCAAGGAAAGTCGGTTCCGCTCGCGCCGGTAGTCGTTCAGCCTCCTGACGAGATTTTCGTACACTGAATCAGCCATGCACAGGTCCGTCCTCTCGTGGCGTTGCATCCCCATCTTTCGCGGATTTGCGGACGCCGTCGCTCGTAGAAAACCAGCCACCGTACCGCTGCTACGGGCTTCAGTGAGTCAGCGCGTAGATCACGATGTTTGTACCCATCTTCAGCGCCGCTTGACGCAAGCTTTCCGGATCGCCGTGTACCTCTGGGTCTGCCCATCCGTCGGAAATGTTGGTCTGGTAGGTGTAGTACACCACCAACCGTCCCCTGTCGAAAATGCCAAAACCCTGAGCGGGCTTGCCGTCGTGTTCGTGAATCTTCGGCAGCCCCTTGGGAAAATCGAAAACAACGTGGTAAATCGGGTGCGACACCGGAAGCTCAACCAGCTCTTTGTCAGGAAAGACTTTCTTGATTTCTTCCCGAAAGTACTTGTCCATCCCGTAGTCGTCGTCGGCGTAAAGAAAACCGCCGTTCTCGAGGTAGGTTCTCAGCCGCCGTGCTTCCTGCTCGCTGAACCGAATCCGACCGTGACCGGTCATGAACAGGACTGGACATTGAAACAGCTTGTCGTCCTCCAGAGAAACGCGGACCTCGTCGTCTGCGGTTTGCAACGTGGTGTGTTCCCGGATGAAGCGCTGAAGATTCGGAATGATCGAGGGGTCGTTGTACCAGTCGCCCCCGCCCCGGTAGTGCAGCCGGGCCATGGCAAACACATCCACAGGGGGTTCCGCCAGTTGAGCAAACTCGAGGGTGGGCCAGAAGAAACCCAACGCAAGCACCAGCACGCCAACTCGTTTCACTGTACCCCACCTGCTTCCACACTGTGTCACCGTTTACCACCTCACAAGACGCTTGTTTTGCGTACCAGGCACGCTCGAACACGCCGAAACCCAAAATGGTCCCCGCCTCGCCCTTCCCCAACCGAACAGGCCGTGAAGCGTGTCCGCGCCAGTCCGCGTCGTTTACTTAAACGATCTGCCCGAAGAAAAGCGCGTTCAGAAAGAGCCGCGTCAGCCCGCGCCAGAAGAGACGAAAATTCGGGTCGTCCACAAAAAGAACAACTCTCCCGCGCCCTCTTCGTTCCACGAGAAGGTAAGGCGTACCCGCCGTTTTCTTCAAAGCCTTCGTGGACAGGTAGCCACTGACGCGTGCTTTCTCCGGGTACACCACCACGTTGTCGCCCCTCGTTGTACGCGCAAAAAGCAGGCCGGAAGTTTTCAGCGTCATCAGTTCACCACCGTAGCCGAAAGCGAGCACGTGGGTAGTGTCCACGAGCGCCCTCAGAATCGAGCCTGGCACGCGCTGTAGCCGTCGTTCGTGTTCCCGCTGCTCCACCGTGTGCAGTAGCTGTTCCCGGGGCTTTTCGTTCGCTTCTCCCTTCTTTGCGTTTTTCCCCGGCTTTTTCTCGCGGAGCAGGTGGACCTGGCACAGCTTCCCCACCTCCTGGGTTGCCAAGGCTGCACCACCTTTGATGCCCACGAACACACCGCCCGCATCGATCCAGTCCCGGAGGCGAGCCAGCGCCGTGCTGTCCAGCTTCGCTTTCCAGCGCCGCCCGCCAGCGTAGTCATCCGGGAACACCAGGACGTCGTACCTGGAGAGATCGACCGAGCGAAACCGCTGCACGGGTAAAGCCGCGAAGGGAATGCCCAGCTCGTGGTCCAGGAGGAACCAGATGGAACCGTAACACGTGGCCGATGCCGGACTGCCCGTCAACACGCCAATCTTCGGCAGCCGTAGGAGAGGCATGGCGTCGGATCCCAAATCCGGCCCCTCCTCTGACAGGCCCGTTGGAACAGCGTGAACATGCAGGCGGAGCCGGCGAGACCAAGCTGCTACAAGCTCCGCCAGACTCGTGTCCGAACGGAAGCTCTCAGGCTGCGTTGCAGGCACCACGAGGGTGCCTCTGCAGCAGCGAATCCCGCTGTTCACAAAGGGTTTCCTGGCCACGCGCACTCTGGCGCCTTTCGCCAAGAGCTCGTACAAGAGTCGCGGTGCACCGTCTTGCGCCCACGGCACTAAGTACGCGAAGGTTCGTTGTCCGTGAGCCTCCACGTGCCCCTTAGGCCAGGGCGCTTCCGACAGCCACCTCAGCTCCAGACCTTTGCATTTCCTGGCTCGGATGCCGCGCACCCCAAACGCCAGCGGCAGACACCAGGCCGTAATGTCGTAGAAAAACGTGTCAGGCATGGCCACTTCGGGTTCCATCAAGGTGGCCACAAGCCGCGCCTCGGGTTGGTGAACCGGCACCACGATGGCTCCCGCTGGCACGTTGCAGTCACGTACCCGTTGGCCCAGGTAGTCGAAACCCTCCCGAACCCGAAAAGGCTTGGTCGCTCTCCCGACGCGTACACCCTGACGCAGCAGCAAATCGGCGAGCTCAGCAACACGATCCGGTTCCAGCCCAGGTAGAAGCACGTAAGCCGAAGCCGGAAACGCTCGCGTGAGCGCCGACCTCCAGAAACGATAAGTATCCAGCAAAAGCCGCTGCCGTTCGCGAGCTGCCGTCCACAGTGTGGCCACCGCAGCCGTGAAGTGGTGGTCAATCCGCTGACGCAGGGTAAGCAGGGTTCCGTCGCTACGCCTGACCACAAGGCCAGCCCTGGAATGCCCCGCCTGTTCGTACGTCATGCCCACAGCCCCCTGCAGACTCGGGTAGGTGTCGCCGTAGCCCGGGTAGAACAGATCAAAGTTTTCGCGCGTGTAGTACTCCCAACCACGGGCGTCGAAGAACGCAGCGTTACCTCGTCCAAACCGCATCGCCCAGTCCAGCGTAGTTCTGGGCAAGAAAACGTTTGCCGGTTTGGTGGCCGGGAAGAAGAAATAGGTTTCGTTGTAACCCATCTCATGAAAATCAACGTGTACCTGGGGCCGGTAAGCCAGAAAGACCGCGACACGTTGACGCGTTTCGCGTTGTGTCTGCCACACCCAATCACGGTTCAGGTCGAAGTAGTAGTGGTTCAGCCGGCCCCCCGGCCACGGCTCGACGTGCTCCGCGCTGTTTGGATCCGGGTTCGGATGCTTACCCACGACCGAGCGGAACCACTCGACGTAGCGCTCGCGCCCGTCTGGGTTGAGGCAAGGGTCGATGGCCACTACAACGTTTTCTCGAATCAGCCGGGCTGTGTCGTTTTCGGCGGTTGCCAGCCAGTACAACAGCTCGAGCGCCGTCTCTGAGGGGGACGGTTCGTTGCCGTGCACGTTGAAGCTCAACCACACTAAGGCCGGCAATTTCAAGGCAAGTCCTTCAGCTTCCGTTTCGCTGGTTGCTTCGGGACTGGCCAGGGTCCTCCAACCTTCCGCAAGCTCGTCCAATTTCCGGATGTTGGCCTCACTTCCTACAAACGCGACCAGCAACCGCCGATCTTCGAACGTCCGTCCGTAAACTCGAACCTGGACGCGGTCAGAAGCCCCAGCCACCCGGTCGAAATAGGTCACCAAACGTTCGTGGCGCGTGAACTGTTTGCCCGGTTCGTAGCCCAGAAATTCCGCCGGCGCCACCACACCAGACGAGGGTCTAACCGCTGTCGCAGTCAGCTCGGTAGCCAGCAACACAGCGAGCCAGGTCCCTGCACGTCCCAACGTTCGCCCTCCCGCTGCTTTTGGTTCACCGGACCTCACGAAGTGGGTACCTGTCAAAACGGCGTCCACGGGGGTGGACGCCGCCTCTCAAACCCTGTTTGTGCCCACTGCTGCTCAACGGTCGATCACGAGGCGACCGTCGGTTTTTGCCACAATCACCTTCTGCCGCTTCGCCTCCTGGATAAAAGCGTCCCGGTCAACGATGCCCAGGTCTGTGATTTTGCGTCCCCGAGGTGGCACACCGAAGTACTGGTAAAAGTGCTTGGCCACGTAGTCGTTTGTGCACACCTTGTAGTGCCGACTGCGCCGGATGCGCTTCCCGTTGGCTAGCGTGGCACGAATCACGCGACGACCACGCGGTTTGCGGGCGTCGCAGTGCACCCGCACACCCGACACCTGCAAAATGTCGGACCAGGCTTCAGCATTGTGGTCCAGAATGGCCAAAAGCTCCTCACCAGTCACCGCAAACGTAACGAGGCGATTTGAAAACGGATTCAGTTCCCAGAAATCGGCCACCCGAACGGGTCCCTCGGGTAAATCCTTGCGAATGCCACCGTTGTTCTGAAAGGCTACATCGGCGCCCGACACTTTGCGAAAAACGTCCGCCTCCCAATCTCCGACGGCGCTCTCCCGACCGTAAGCGCGAATCCAATCTCCTTTCAAGTGGGCAATGATTTCCGTCAGATGGTACTTTGCGTCCAAGGCGTTGAACAGGCTGTCCACAAACGCAGCCACGCGCTCGTTTTTCTTGCCGGGATTCTTGACCCGAACCAGCCGTCCCCTGTGCGCGAGTACAGAGTCGCCACGCAGATCGATCTTCAAATGGAGCTCACCCACAAACTCGCCCCGGCAGCCCGCCTGGCAGATCAGCACGCCGTTCCTGGACTCGGGGTGCTCAAGAACGCTGTGCGAATGGCCGCCGACGATCACATCCACAGTGCCCCTCGGCAGTCGTTCTGCCAGCTTGCGGTCCTCTTTCAGGCCCATGTGGCTCAGCACAACCGTCAAATCCACCGAATCGGCGATTGTTTTCGCCCATTTGAGCACAACCTTCGTCGGACCCAGTGCTTCGAGTTTCGAGCCCGGCTTCGTCACCGCCCCGAAACGGGGGGTTACCACCCCGATCACCCCAATTCGTGCCTTTCCCGCCCGCAGAATCACGTAAGGGCGAACTGTGCCGGCATCAAACGGAGCACCAGCCGCCTTGTCCCAGAGGTTGCCACACACCACCGGGAAATGGACTTGCGTCAGTAGCTCCTTGAGTCGAGCCGGGCCGTAATCGAACTCGTGATTTCCCAGCTCAAAGACCGCGGGGTGAAGCAGGTCCAACAGCCGAATTTGCGAGGCCCCTTTTGTAATCGTGCACTCGGCCGATCCCGAAAACTCGTCGCCCGCGTGCAGTGCCACCGGGTTCCGCGTAACCTGCCGCAGGCTGTCGAGCACGAAGGCAAAACGGGCAGCCCCACCCACCAGCGCCCGATCTCCGTGCGACGACAGGTCAACGAACGGCCGGTTTTGAGCGTGGAAATCGTTCCAGTGCAAAATGGTAACTTCTTCCACGTTGCCTTGGCTGCAACCGGAGGCCAGAAGCGCCACGCTGGCAACCAGAGTCAAAGCTCCAAACCGTTTCAAGTCCAAACCCTCCCTGTCAGTTCGCGTCCTTCGCCGAGCCAAGTTACGCCTTTCCGTCCAGAGAAGCAAGCAAGAGTGCCCGAAAGGCCCCCTTCTTTTCCCGTGTGGAAACTCGTGGAAGCCCCAGACAGGTTCGGCCTTCGCCGGTAAAATCGAGTCAAGGAAGAAATTTCAGGTTTCCCCTACGTTTCCGCCCCGGATCGGCTCCCGGGTTGTCCAGAGGCGGTCGGGTACCCCAGCTTTGCTCTTTCTGGTCCACGGGAGGTTGGTCCACCCTGCAGGCCTGGCCAGGGGCCAATCCGGCCCCTTGACCAACGACGACCGTTTCGGGCTGTCCGTAACCGAGAGAACGCTCCGGACTTCACGTCCACGGAAGTGCAGCGAGGAGTGAAAAACCAGCGGGCCACGGCAGCGTCCCAGCTTCCGTGGTTAACCGAACCGAGGGCGGCAAGGGCCAGCTAAAGAATGGGCCGGTGTCCTTTTCGGCCCCGCCGTTGGGTTCCGCCAGTGTGGATGGGGCAGGTTTCCGTGGGGGCGTACTCCTTCAGAAACACTTCGTGCAGAACTTTGGGGCAGTAGGGCGTCGCGATTTTCTTCGACTCAGCACACACGTCGAGGCGAACGACATCGTCAGGCATCTCAAAATCCACGACCGGAAGATGGAGCGTGTCGTGGGCCGTTTTCATCATTTTCGCCCAAATCGGCAGTGCTGCCACGGCGCCCGAATTTCCGGGTCCCAGCGTCATGCTTGGATCGTCGAAACCGACCCAAACGCCGGCCACGATTTGCGGCGTGTAACCAACGAACCAGGCGTCTGTGAAGTCGTTGGTGGTACCCGTTTTTCCCGCCGCCGGCCGCGTGAAACCCCAGCGCGTGCGTGCCGACACGCCCGTTCCGGCGTTGATCACGGTTTCCAGCATGTCGGTCATGATGTAGGCCGTACCTGCGCGCAGCACCTCACGGCGTTTCGGCACATTTTCCTCCAAGATGTTGCCGAAACGGTCCATCACACGCAGGATGGCGATGGGCTTTGAGTACACACCGTGGTTGTCCAGAGCAGCGTAGGCTGCGGTGATTTCCAAGGGAATCACCTCACACGCGCCCAGGGCGATGGCGTCCACCGCTGGAAGATCGGTGGTGATGCCCAGCTTGTGTGCGTAGTCGACAACAATCTGCGGCCGAACCACTTCCTGCACCAGACGAGCCGCAACCAAGTTCAGACTGCGCCGCAGGCCCTCCCGAAGTGTAGTGGGCCCACCCTGGGAGCCGTCGTAGTTGTGTGGCGCCCAGCGCGTACCGTCCGGCATGAACAGGACCACCGGCTGGTTCAGAAGCTCGTACGTCGGCATGTAGCCATTGTCCACCGCGGCTGTGTACACAAACGGTTTGAACGCCGACCCGGGCTGACGTTTCGCTTGAACGGCACGGTTGAACTTGGATTTACTGAAATCCCGTCCCCCGATCATGGCCAGAATGTAACCGTTCGTTGGGTTCAGGGCGACCACCGCCGTTTGGACAGGAGCTTTTTCAGTCAACACAGAATCCAGCCACGCCGTGTCGGCCAGAGCTTGCTGGTAAGTCCGATTACCCAGATCCTCGTTGGTTACCAGCTCCCGCCACTTGCCCGTGCGGATCAAACGCCTGTTCACCTTGCGCTGCAGGCGGGCCAGCTGCCACTTCACAGCCTTTTCGGCTGCAGCCTGCACACGCGTGTCCAGGGTCGTGTACACCGTCAGGCCGTCCTTGTACAGCGCCTGGCCATACTTGTTCTGAAGTTTCTGGCGAATGTACTCCGTGAAGTAGGGGGCAATCCCCAACGCTTCGCGCTCTTCTTCTTTGGCCAGCACAATCGGTTTGGCCCTGGCCTCTTCGTACTGTTCTCGGGTGATGTACCCCACCTTCCACATCCGGTAAAGCACAAGGTCCCGACGCCGCTTGGCCCGGTCGGGATGCCGGATCGGCGACAAGGCCTCCGGACGCTGGAAGAGCCCGGCCAACAGCGCACATTCTTCAAGCGAAAGCTGAGAGATGTCCTTGCCAAAGTACAGTCTGGCCGCCGAGCGTACGCCGTAGGTTCCGTGGCCAAGGTACATGTGATTCAAGTACATCTCCAGGATCTCGCGCTTCGTGTACGTGCGCTCGATCTGGATGGCGGTCAGAATTTCTTTGATCTTGCGATCGATGCGCTTGCGCGTACCGAAGTAAAGTTGCCGCGCCAGTTGTTGCGTAATTGTGCTCGCACCCTGAGCTTTGCTCAACGTAATCAAGTCCACGAACAGGGCCTTGAGGAAACGCTGTGGCACAAAGCCCCAGTGGTGAAAGAAGCGGTGATCTTCGGTCGCCACAACTGCCTGCCACATGTAGTCCGGCATCTCGTCCAGCGAAGCCAGAGCCCGCTTCTTGTAAAAGAGCTCCTTGATCAACTTGCCGTCCAGGGAGTAAATCCGAGTGGCCAGTTCAGGTTCGTACACCTCAAGCTGCGTCAGGCTCGGCAAGTCCTGGGTAATGCGCCAAATGTAGACCGCAAACAAGAGCAACAACACGACCCCCACCCACAAAGTCACCCGTTTCGGATTCTGCCGAACCGTGGCCCAAAGCCTACGAGGAAAACTCCCGTGCTGGTTCGCTTTTTTCACGCGTTTCATTCCCAAATCGAAAATCTCAACGTTTGTGCATTCCGCCACCGCCTCGCGCAACACCCGTTGCCCACGTGCCACGCACGCGATGCGCCAACCTCTGACGTCCCCACGGCACGGTGCTGTGTCACCTTCCCGACCCTTCCGCACCCGATTCGTTCAGCTCCACGGAAGCCAGCGTTTCCGAACCCACGCTTCCCTCCGTGACGAACCATCTCTTCAACGAAACCAGACCACCCCGTAGTTCCCCAAACGTGTAGCCTTCCAGCCACTCGCCCGGGTTCAAAAACACACCACCTTCCAGTTTCAGCAGTCTTGCTTTGTGCGTGTGGGCCAGAACAACGAGGTCAAACCCTTCTCGCAATTTCTGCTCACCAAAAGCGACGTAGTCGCTGTCGTCGACCTCCTGGTAGGGCTCGCCCTTTTGTTTTCGACTTAGTTCCGCGAAGTAGTGCGCCAGACCGTAGGCGAGATCTGGATGCAACCAGCGAAACAACGCGATGTTGACGCGATTTTGCAGGACTTTCTTGAGAAAGCGGTAGCCGTAGTCGTCCTTTCGCAATCCGTCCCCGTGAATTACGAAGAGGCGTTGACCCAGGGCATGGGTGTCGAGGCTGGGTCTGTGTACCTTCAAACCCACCTTGTCGGGAAGGAAATCGCGTACCCAGAAATCGTGGTTGCCGGGTACGTAGTCGACGTGCATCCCCCTTTCCACCAGTCCGGCCAGCCGGGCAAGAACCCGAAAGTAGTGCCCGGGCACAACGTAGCGGTACTCAAACCAGAAATCGAACAGGTCCCCGACGATGACCAGTCGTTCGCGCTGGGGCTGCAAACTGTCGAGAAAGCGCAGCAGGTGCTCTTCTTTCCTGGCTTCGCGCTCAGCGTCGGCGGCACCCAGATGCGCGTCGGAAATGAAAAGCACGCGTTCCGGAGAACCTGATGGCATCGGGGTCTTGCTTTCTTCGTGTGACCACACCCTCGTCGTCTGCCGGTTCACCAGCGAACCACCGCCGAAGCCCACGCGAACCCAGCACCGAAAGCAGCCAGTACAACGATGTCACCGTCGTGGATCCTGCCTTCCTGCAGAGCCTCGTGCAAGGCAATCGGGATGGAAGCGCCTGTGGTGTTCCCGTACTTTGCGATGTTGCTGAACACGCGGTCTCGCAGCCCAAGTCGCTCAGCAACAGCTTCAGTGATCCGCTGATTGGCCTGGTGGGGAATGACCAGGGCCACGTCGTCTGGACTCAGCCCGTTGGCGGCTAAACCTTCGCGAATGACCTCTGGGAAACGAATCAGAGCATGCCGAAAAACCTCACGCCCGTTCATCTTCGGGTAAATCGTGCCGGAATCGATCATTTCGTGGGTCAAGCGCGGACGCTTGCGGCTTCCGGGATCCTCAAGCCACAGTTCCTTCGCGTACCGCCCGTCTGCGTGCAGATGCGTAGAAAGGATGCCGTGGTCGCTTTCGGTGGCCTCCAGAACCACAGCACCGGCTCCGTCACCGAACAGCACAGCGATGTTGCGTCCCCGCGGAGACAAGTCCAGACCCGTCGATTGAACCTCGGCTCCGACCACCAGAACCCGGTCGTACGTCCCCGTACGGATGAACTGGTCAGCGATGGCCAATGCGTACACAAAGCCACTGCACTGGTTGCGCACGTCGAGCGTGGGGATACCGGGTACCCCGAGCTTCGCCTGAAGCAAGCACCCAGAACCTGGGAAAGGGTAGTCCGGACTGAGCGTGGCGAAAATGACGAAATCCAGGTCCCTTGGTTCTAACCCGGCCGCCTCCAAGGCTGCTCTGCTCGCTTCGTAGGCGAGATCCGAAGCCCCGATTTCCCCTTCTACCCAGTGGCGCTGTACAATTCCCGTCCGCTCACGTACCCAGGCGTCCGACGTCCCGACCAGCGACTCCAGGTCTCTGTTGGTAACGATTTTCGGGGGAACGTACATCCCCGTTCCCACGATCCGGCTCCGCCTCACGTCAAACCCACTCCAGCATCACTGTTCGCAGCTGGATCAAGAATTGCCGTAGTCACTTCAGAACCCACGGCCAGAAGCGAAAACACGCTTCTTCCCCATCTCTCACAACGCGCACTTCTGGACAGACCAACGCATCCAACAAACAGAAGAGAACAGATCAACCACCGACGTTCCCTTCCCACCCGGCTGCACAAGTCCGCGAACCCGCTGTAAGTCGCTCACGTACCCCTCTCTCAACTGGCTACCGCCGGACCAAGCGGGTCCTTCGCCGCGTCATTTCTGAGGACCCCGGGCAGGAAGATGCGGGGCATCAGAAACCGCTGCACCACCAGGTACGCGACCCAGGCGTAGCCCAGGCCGATCAGCAAGTCCACCAGGTAGTGCTGGTTCAAGTAGATGGCTGAGAACCACACACCAGCTGGGTAAAGCGCCCAGGCCAGAGGCCAGCGTCGGAAACGCTTGAAACCGAAAAAGCTGATCACAGCGGGGTACGCCCCGTGCAGTGACGGAATCGCAGCAAAATGGTTCGGGTTGAACCCACCCCACAACGTTTGGAAAAAGTGCACCTTCAGCATCCGGTCCACATTGATGAGCGCACCAGCGCCGAGGCCCCAGTAGGCGGTGTGAGGCGGTTGACCAAAACCCTCGTTGTACACGTACCACGGGGGAGCGGCCGGGTAGATCATGAACGTCACCAGCGCCATCGCGTTGAGAACCATCAGCGTCCACACGAAACGGTAGTACGTCGGGCGTTCATCCAGCGTGTGCCAGAAGATCCAGCCGAGGAGCAACGGCATACCAAAATGCAGGGTGTAGAACAGACCGCCCGAAGCGTCGAAAAGATTCTTCAGAATCGTGCCGCTCCACAGCCGCTGCCAATCCTGGAAGTAGAAACTCGGGATCTGCCCGCCGAAAGCCCACGCCAGCAAGCTGTGCTCCAGCCGGTACGGCGTCACTGTGTGGATCACACCGCGAACATTGTCCGCAACGCCGCGCATCATGTCGTAAGCAATCCACCAGAGCACGAAAGGACCCCAATCGGTCAGGAACTTCTTGGTGCGTTCTTTCCCGAAAAGGGTGGACAACAGCGCTAAGGCCAGGAAAACGTGGTCCGGCCGCACACGGATGAACTGGTTGACCAGCACCAGGTAAACGGCCACACCGATCAGAACGTAAAGCTTCCAGCGGTGATCCGGATTGCGAAGGTGCTCGACCAGTGCCTTCAGCTTGCCTGCCAAGTCAGTGTGTCTCCGGTTTCAGCAAAAGGAACTGCCACTGTAGTAGCGTAACCTGTTTCATTTTCACCACAAAACCTGCTTCACGTACTTCGCGCTCGAGCTCCCTCTGGGACACCGTGAAAACGCGGTGTCCTAGCAACCAGCGCAAGGCATTCAGCACACCAGGGCGCGCTGCTGTAACCACAGCCACACCCCCCGGGCGCAGAACGCTCCGCATTTCTTCCCACAACCGCGGACGTTCGCGCACGTACTCCACCAGCCCCACGGCCGAAATCAGGTCAGCGGAGTCCACTTTGAGCGGGAGAGCCTCCGCTGTGCCGCAGACACACCACGTTCGCCGCCCCCTTTTGCACCGTTCCAGGAGGGGCTTCACGCGATCGACGCCGACTCTGTTCCCTTTCCACTCCGCCAGGTCAAAACTTGTTCCCTCGCCGCAACCCAGATCCAGCCACAGCCCGGTTACACCTGCGTCCTGGATCCAGCGCTGTAGCGTCCGCACTTCCAGCCCGTAAATGGTGGAAAAAGGCGGCACGTGCTGGCGAAACAGTCGGTAGAGGCCCGACTTGGCCGTCCACAAAATCTCCGAAGGACTCACTCGCTCACGTTCCGACCGTGGTCACCGGCACCTCGTGAGAAGGCGCTCGCGCCTTCAACCAACAAACAGATCCACAATCTCGAAACGGCCGACATCCACCAGGCCCAGATCGGTGAGTTTCAGTTCAGGGATCACCGGCAGGGCCAGAAAGCTCAAGGTCATGAACGGATCTTTCAACGGCGAGCCCAGCTCGTGCGCAGCACGATTCAGGCGCTTCAGTGCCTCGCTCACCTCGGCCATGCTCAGCTGGCTCATCAGACCACCCACGGGGAGCTGTAGCGCCTCGACCACCTGCCCGTCAGCCACCACCGCAAGGCCCCCACCCAGCTTGTTGATCGTCGTCACCGCTTTGAAGATGTCCTCATCCGTCACGCCCACAACCACGATGTTGTGCGAATCGTGAGCGATCGAGGACACAATCGCACCCTTCTTGAGCCCGATGCCAAAGACCAATCCCTTGCCGATGTTGCCCGTGGCCCGGTGGCGTTCCACAACGCAGATCTTCAGCACGTCGCGATCGGGATCGGACACCACTTCGCCGTTTCGCACCGGCGCTTCCATTTCCAGCGCCCGGGTCACGATCTGGTCCGGCACCACGCCAATCACCCGCACTCGCTTTCCACGCGCCGGGATGACGAACTCGTCGCCCTCCAGCCATTTGATGTTCACCGACCCGCGGATCTTGGCCGGCGGCCGCGGCGGCAGCGTGAAGGTTGCCTCGCCGTCCTGCGCCACCAACTCGCCGTTCTTGAACACGTAGCGGATGTTGAAATCCTTGAAATTGTCGATGGCTACAATGTCAGCGTAGCGGCCCGGAGCAATTGCCCCCAGCTTTCGCAGACCGAAGTACTCCGTGCCGTTCAGGGTGGCCATCCGCACCGCCGTCACCGGGTCAAGCCCGTGCCGGATCGCAGTCTTGATCATGTGGTTAATGTGGCCCTCCTCGAGAATATCCTGGGGGTGACGGTCGTCCGTCACAAAAAAACACCGACGGCTGTTCTCCGGCGTGACCAGCGGGAGAAGATCCACCAGGTTCTTAGCCCCCGTGCCCTCCCGCAACATGATGTACATCCCGAGGCGCAGCTTCTCTCTTGCCTCTTCTACGGTGGTGCACTCGTGGTCTGAACCAATCCCCGCCGCGATGTACGCATTCAGGTCCTTGCCCGTCAGGCCAGGAGCGTGTCCGTCGATTCGCTTCTCGCCGGCGATCTTGATCTTGTCCAGCAAATCCCCCTGCAACTCCAGAACACCAGGGAAATTCATTACCTCCGCCAAACCCAGCACCCAGCGTTCCTGCAAAAACGGGAAAATGTCGAAGGCGCGGAGCTCGGACCCCGCGGACTCCAGGTTGCTCGAGGGTACGCAGGACGACAGCATGAAGAACACGTTTAGCGGGTTGTACTTGCTCGCCTCCATCATGTAGCGGATTCCTTCGTAACCCATCACGTTGGCGATTTCGTGCGGATCCGCCACAACCGAGGTTGTACCGAGCGGCACCACAGCGCGAGCAAACTGCGGAACCTCCACCATTGAGCTTTCGATGTGCAGGTGGCCATCCAGAAATCCGGGCAACAGTGTAAGACCGCTGACGTCCATTTCCTTCTTGCCTTTGTAGCCCGGCCCGAGCCCCACCACATGTTCGTAGGCAATGGCCACATCCGTCTCGTAGATCTCCCCCGAATACACGTTGAGAACCTTCCCATTCTTCAGTACAAGATCCGCCGGTTCTAGCCCCCTCCCGGCGCGAATCAACCCTTCAAGCGGAACTGCCCTTGGCACGCTTCCTCCATTCGCTTAGTTCACACATTCGCGAACCGCCCTGTGACGGCTCGCGGGTCATTCTAACTGAAATCAAGGCCAGGCCAATCGCAACCCGGCCCGTTTCGCGACACGTTGCGCCTGCTGCGTGGCCTCGCTTGCAATCGCCTTCTCGTCGGCAACGGTCAGCCTTCCCTCGCGGACCAAAACCTGGCCGTTCACCAGCACCGCCTCCACATCACTGGCGCGGGAGGCGTAGACAATTTGGCTGTACACCGACGCGGAGGGCACCTGGTGGACACGATCCGCTCGCACCACCACGATGTCGGCTTTTTTCCCTGGCTCAAGCGAGCCAATCTCGTCACCAAGCCCCAGCGCCCGAGCCCCTTCCACGGTAGCCATCCGAACGACCGTTTCAGCGGGCATGGCTTCGGGCCCAAGCCGCGGCTTTTGAATCAAAGCCGCCAGGCGCATCTCCTGGAAAATGCTAAGATTGTTGTTACACGGGGCACCATCCGCTCCCAGTGTCACACGAACGCCACTGGCCAGATACTCCGGAACAGGGGCAATGCCGGACCCCAGCTTCAGATTGGCCGACGGGCAGTGCAGAACGGTGGTACCTGTCTCAGCCAGCAAGCGCCGTTCTGCTTCCGAAGTCCAGATGCAATGCGCCAGACACACGCCGGCACCAGAGTACCCCAAATCGTGCAGGTACTCCACGTTCCCCCGACCCGTGCGCTCTCGAATCAACCGCACTTCGTCCCGGTTCTCGGCAGCGTGGGTGTGAAGCAGGAGACCATTTTGTTTGGCGAGTTCTGCCGCTGCGCGCAGTAGGTCATCGGAAGCCGTCACTGCGAAGCGAGGCGCTACTGCGTAGCGAAGCCTTCCGTTTGCTGCCCCGTGCCACTTCCGGATGAGCCGCTCCGTCTCGCGAAGCGACTCCTGCAGTGTCTCTCGCAGGCGGGTGTTCCCGCCAGTGCCGGCGTCCATCATCGCCTTACCCATCACCGCGCGGATGCCCAGGCGCTCGGCCTCTTCGAAAAGGACGTCCTCGTTGCGCAGTGTCCCCATGTCGAGGATCGTTGTGCTGCCGCCGAGCAGCAGCTCCGCAATGCCGAGTCGCGCCGAGGCGCGTAAGCTCGCCTCGTCGTGCGCAGCCTCCAGGGGCCAAATGCGCTCACGCAACCAGTCCAGGAGGGAAAGGTCGTCCGCCAGATTGCGAAACAGCGTCTGGCACAGGTGTACGTGGGTCTGCACAAACCCCGGCAGAACAAGGCAGCCCCTGGCGTCGATCACCAGATCTACTTTCCTGGGTATTCTGTCGATCGCCTCGATCCGGTCACCCCGTACGAAAACGTCGGCGCGAAGCACATCGCCGACGTCGTTCATCGTCACAACGGTGCCGTTTGTGATCAGAACGCTGCTGTTACTCCTGCCACTCAAGGCTTGGGGAGTCTCCGCAAAATGCACTCCATCAGATCACCGAACCGTTGCTCGATCTTGGTCGCCACTTCCACAACGTCCTCGTGGGCGAGAGGTTCACCGGCACGGCCACTGGCCTTGTTTGTGACAACCGAAATCCCCAGCACTTCCATTCCCCACTGGCGTGCAGCAATCACCTCGGGCACGGTGGACATGGTCACGGCGTCTCCACCCAGGCGGCGTACCATCTCGACCTCCGCCGGCGTTTCGTACGTCGGACCGAGCAGCGCGAAAAGCACGCCTTCGCGAAGCCGAAGCCCTTGTTCGTCGCCGCACCGGCGCGCGAGCTCAATCAGCCGTCGCGAGTACGCCTCCGTCATGTCCGGGAAACGCGGTCCAAACTGGTCGTTTTCGGGACCAACCAGCGGGTTCCGAAATGTGAGATTGACGTGGTCCCGAATCAACATCAAATCACCTGGTTCGAAGTCCAGGTTCACCGCACCTGCGGCATTGGTGACCACGAGCTGTCTCGCCCCAAGGGCACCGGCCACAAGAATCGGGAAAACCACCTCGCGGGCCGAGTACCCCTCGTACATGTGCACGCGCCCGCGCAGCAGAAGAGCTGCGGTTTCGCCAACTCGAGCCCAGATCAGCTCACCGGCGTGCCCTTCTACAGCCGGAACCGGGTAATGAGGCACGTCGCCGGCACGCACAAGCTTGTCCACCTTCAGACGCTGCGTGAAATTCCCCAGCCCCGAACCAAGCACTACAGCCACTTGCGGCGCGTACGGCTGTTGCACCTTCAAAAATTCTGCTGCTTCCGCGACCTTTTCCCGGACCTTCATGCCTCACCTCAAATCAAAATGCCGGCAATGCAGGCGGTCATCCACGAGGCCAACGCGCCCCCGAACATGGCCCGCAGTCCCAGCTTCGCCAGGTCGCTGCGACGCGACGGGGCGATGCCCCCGATGCCGCCGATCTGAATGGCGATCGAGCCAAAATTGGCGAAACCGCAGAGCGCGTACGTGGCAATCACGAACGTTCGGGGATCAATTTGACTCTTCACCTGGGCCAGCTCCACGAACGCCACAAATTCGTTGATGGAAATCTTCGTGCCAAGCAGATTCCCCATTTCCAGGATGTCCTTCCAGGGCACACCCAAGAAGAAAGCAATCGGTGAGAAGGCGTAACCGAGCACCTCGCGCAGGCTCGTGTGAAACCAGCCCAGGCCGTAGTTGATCATGGCGATGAGGGACAGGAAGGCCATGAGCATGGCCCCCACGTTCAGGGCCAGCTTCAGACCGTCGGCAGCGCCCGCTGCAGCAGCGTCGATCACGTTCGCAGTCGTCTTTTCCACCGCCAGTTTCACTTCGCCCATGGTTTTGGGCTCCTCGGTCTCCGGGTAGATGATCTTCGCCACCACGAGAGCCGCCGGGGCCGACATCACGCTGGCGGCCATCAGGTGACCAGCGTCCACCCCGAACCGCACGTACGCAGCCATCACACCGCCAGCAATGGTTGCGAATCCTCCTGTCATGATGGCCATGAGCTCGGACATGGTCATCGTAGGCACGTAGGGCCGCACCACTAAGGGGGCTTCAGTCTGACCCACGAAAATGTTGCTGGCGGCGGAAAGGGATTCGGCACCGCTTGTTTGCATGAATTTGGACATCAGCCAGGCAAAACCTTCCACAATCTTCTGCATCACACCGAGATGGTAGAGCACGCTCATTAACGAAGCGAAAAAGATAATGGTGGGCAAGATGTGAAAGGCAAAAACAACGCCGATGTTCACGAACTGGTGGGCGCTGGAATCCCACAATTGCATCGGCCCTGGCCCTCCAAGCTGTTGCACTACGCCCGGATCTCCCCGGTAAAGGTTCCCGAAAAGAAACGAAGCCCCGGCGTCTGTGAACCCCAGAAGCTGGTTGATTACTTCTCGGAAAAAGAAAAAGACCTGGCGGCCCGGACCCGTTTTGAGGATGAGTCCTGCGAACACGGCCTGAAGCGCCAGTCCCCAACCGACTGTACGGAAATTGATCTTTCGCCGGTTGTTCGAGATCAGCCAGGCGATGCCCAGCAGAAAAAACAATCCCAGGAAGCTGATGAAACGCAACAAAAGCATTGTTCAAGGCCCTCAGCTAACGTTCCCGTCCGAAACCTGTACGTTCGCGACCCGCTGTTCAGGTGTTACGCATCTTCCGGTGGCTCGTAGCAACGGCGACAGCGAGCTTCGTAGGCATCCGCGGCTCCTACCAGGACCAGCTCCTTCGACGGCGTGATCCGCTGTGTGCGGCTGGCCGGGGCACCACATTTCACGCAAATTGCCAGCGTCTTGGTGATGTACTCGGCCATGGCCAGCAGCTGTGGAATCGGCTCGAAGGGTCTGGCGCGGTAGTCCTGGTCGAGGCCAGCCACGATCACGCGCCGCCCCTCGTTGGCAAGCTGTTCACAAACGTCTACCAAATCGTTGTCGAAGAACTGGGCTTCGTCGATTCCCACCACCTGGGCGTCCCGCTGGCGCGACAAATCAAGGATCTCCTGCGCGGTGTCCACCACAACAGACGGAATGCGCTGGTCGCTGTGCGAGACAATGTGATTTTCGTCGTAACGCACATCGATGCGAGGCTTGAAAATGGCTACCCTCTGCCTGGCAATCTGCGCCCGCCGGAGGCGCCGGATCAGTTCTTCGGTTTTGCCGCTGAACATGGGCCCGCAAATCACCTCAATCCAGCCCATCCCTTTCGGAACAATGCTGAGCACACAGCACCTCGCTTGTTGGTTTACTCCACCGGCCTAACGGTCAATTCTGGCACCCGCACGCTTCCGCGTTCCTCGTAGCGCCGCAACAGATCCCGTATTTTTGTAGTCAGAATGTCGATCGCCACTTCGTTGTAGCCACCCTCGGGCACGATGATGTCGGCAAAACGCTTGGAAGGCTCCACAAACTGCAGGTGCATGGGCCGCACCGTCTGCAGGTACTGGCTCACCACCGACTCGAGGGTACGGCCCCGTTCCCGGATGTCGCGCAAAAGCCGACGAATGAAGCGAATGTCCGGGTCGGTGTCCACGTAGATTTTGATGTCCATCAAATTACGGAGACGTTCGTTGTACAGCACCAGAATTCCTTCCAGGATGATGATTCGGTGCGGCCCCACGGGACGGGTTTTCAGCGACCGGCAGTGGAGGCTGAAGTCGTACACGGGCGCCTGAATCACCTCGCCAGCCAGGAGCTTCTGCACGTGCTCGACCAGCAAATCCTCATCGAGGGCATCCGGGTGGTCGAAATTCTGCTTGGCCCGCTCTTCCAGCGGCAGGTGGCTCAGATCTTTGTAGTAGGAATCCTGCTCGAGAACGGTCACGTGGTCCGAACCCAGTTCCTGCATGATCCGCTGCGCCACCAGCGTCTTGCCGGAACCTGTTCCCCCAGCAATGCCGATTAAAATGCCCTTTTTCTCCGGCATGGCCTTGCTCTCACGTTTCGGGTAGAAAGTCCTGATCGAATGCTTCCGGAAAGAGTTCGTCAGCGCGCAGGATTTTGACTTCGCCCGATTCGCCGCGCATGCCGATCTGCGCCCGCCGAGCAAAATCCCAGATTACCTGCCGACAGGCACCACACGGCGGTGTTGGCTGCTCCGCGTCTGCCACCACAGCAACAGCCACAAAATCCCGCTCTCCCTCCGACAGTGCTTTGAACAGGGCCACCCGCTCCGCGCAGAGCGTCAGGCTGTAGCTGCTCACTTCCACGTTGCAACCGGTGTACACCCGGCCTTCGCGAGTCAACACAGCAGCCCCCACGTGGAAGTGAGAATACGGTGCCACCGCCCGTTCTCGAGCCCTGTCCGCTTCTTCAAAGAGCCGATCCCAGTCGATTTCCGCCACAGCACCCTCTTCTCAAACCTGGTTCACTGCCCGAGACCATTTCCTCTCGGCCGGATAAGAAAAATCCGAAACCTCATGCGGTTTCGGATTTCCCACATTCCCTGAAAAGCGTGCATCCGTACACTGCCGCACGGCCGCGCCACATCCGCCCACAAATCGACGGCACCTTCCACCACCTCTGAATGCGAACCTCCTCAGAAAGGCAAGTCTCCCTCTACGTTTTCACTGGCGTCCGGCTCAGGAGGCGGAATTTCTGCGTCCGGAGCTGCGGCAGCTTCGGCACGCGTATCGAGGAACTGGATGGTCTCAGCCACAATTTCTGTGATCCAACGACGCACGCCGTTCTGATCGTCGTAGCTGCGCGTCTGCAAGCGCCCTTCCACGTACACGCGACTCCCTTTCTTCAGATACTCACCAGCCGTTTCCGCCAAACGCCGCCAGGCCACCACGCGGTGCCAATCTGTCCGTTCCTGCTGATTCCCATCCTGGTCACGCCACACCATGTTGGTTGCAACGGTAAAATTCACCACGGCCGAGCCGTTGGGTGCGTAGCGTAGCTCCGGATCCTGCCCCAAGCGCCCGATGATCATTACCTTGTTCAACGTCCCCTTGCCAACTGCCATGTCTTACTCCTTTCATCACTTAAAGATACGCTGCCCCACTCATCCCTCCTGACTCAACGAATGTTAGCAAAAAACGCGCAGCTTGTCAAGGCAAAAAACCTGCAGCCATTCCCTGTTGTATCTGCGGTCAGCCGCGCGTCCCTGAACACCCGAGAGTACCCTTCAACCCTATCGAGCATTTGCACGGTTCAGCGTAAAACCCTACGCGGCGAGGGCCCAAACTGGGCCCGTCAGAAGGAGCTTGCCGCCGGGAAAAGCGAATCCCCTTGTCAGCCCGCCAGCTGTGGCGCCCCACCTGACCGCGAACGTCGGATCAGTAAACCGGTCGCCAGACCGAGGACCGTCACGGTGTTGTTCACCCACTCCCCGGGCTCCCGACCGAAACTGCCCTGCTGATCACGCACGTCAACAGCTCGAAGCCATCCCAGACGCGAAATCCCACCGTCGTAGCAGACGTGTCGACCCAGCAGGCAACCAAGAAAACGGCTGAGCAAGCTGATCGGTCAGCTTGTGTCGCTCACGGAATGCCCGTATCCCCGGCTGCGTTCTGAACGTGCACTGGCGTCGCGCTTCTGACGAAACAACCGTGATCACGAAGCTCGCCCCTTAGATATTCCACCCGCCGCTGACGACGATTTCCGTGCCGTTCACGTACGCGGCTTCCTCAGAAATCAGGTAGAGCACCGCCGCCACCACCTCCTTCACGAAGCCAAGGCGCCGGGCCGGGATGCGTTGCGGATCAATCGGAAACTCCCCCACCTCCAAAAAACCGGGAGAAATCAGGTTCACAGTGATGCCCCACTGCGCCACTTCGCGTGCCAGAGCGCGAGTGATCGCGAACAGCGCCGTCTTGGTCATCCCGTACACAGGGATCTGTCGGAAGGCGCGGAAATCCGAGCACCCCGCCACACCGAAATTCACGATGCGGCCCCAGCCGTTCCGGCGCATCACGGGCAGAAACGCTTTAGTGACGAAAAACGCGCTGTCCAGGTTGCTCCGCAGCACAGCCTGCCATTCCTCCGGGCTCGTCTCCAGCGCCGGCTTGGCCAACAGATCGCCCACCCCGTTCACCAGCACGTCCACTCGGGGCGTGAGCTGCTCCACACGCGCGCGAAGCCGCTCTACCTCTTCAAAACGCGTCACGTCCGCTTGCAAAACAATGGCCTGGCCGCCTGCCTCCCGCACGCGCTTTGCGGTTTCCTCGGCCCGATCTCGGTGCTCCCGGTACACCAGAATCTGCTTCGCCCCGCGTTCTCCAAGAGCCAGCGCCACACCGCGGCCGATGGGTCCGTTGGTACCCGTAACCAGAACCCAGCGCTGACTCAGGTCTCCACACGGGCGGGTTGCACGCTTCCCCTCGCGCACGTCGACGTCTCCTACTTCTCGCCTTTCACGTACTTCGCGAACCACTCAAGTGTCCGTCTCATCCGATCCCGAATGTGGTTGGGCTCGCGACTGATCCCGTGCCCCTCACGCGGGTAAATCACGAATTTGACCGGACGCCCGAGAACTTTGAGGGCCTGGTACATTTCCTTCGAGTTGGCGATGAACGTCAGATCATCCTCCTCGCCGTGCAAAATCAGCACCGGCGTGTGGATGTTCTGCACGTAGAAAGCTGGTGAGTGCTCAATGTACGGCTTCATGTCTTCCCAGTAGTACACGCCAAAGTACATCTTTTCCCAATCCGGCTGCACCGAGTTACTCCAATCCGTGAACAGGCTGAAGATACCGAACATGGAGACCGCGGCCTTAAAGCGTTGCGTGTGCGAGATGATCCAGTTAGTCATGAAACCGCCGTAGCTACCGCCGATCACACCCATTCTGGCACTGTCCACCACGCCCAGGGCAATCACGTGGTCCACACCGGCCATGATGTCGCGGTAATCGCCCCCACCCAGGTCGTAACGATTGGCCTGTCCAAAAGCGTCGCTGTAACCGGAGCTGCCCCGCGGATTTGGACCCAGCACGGCGTAACCCTGATTTGCGTACACCTGGCTCATGTAGGCCTGCCGAAAAGTGTTCCGGAACCGGCCGTAGGGCCCCCCGTGAACCGTCAAGATCAACGGAACGCGTTCGCCTCGTTTGTAGCCCACGGGGTAAATGAAAACGCCTTCAATCTGCCAGTTGCCGCTCGTCCAGCGGATCACCGTTTGCTGGCCCAGCCTAAATTGCTTGAGTTGGCTGCTGAAATCCGTAATCCGGTAAACCTTCTCGCGCCCGCGGATGAGCACTACTTCAGGTAGTGTGGTAGCGGACTCGCGGGTTGCAACCAGAACGCTCGCACGGGCGGCACAGCCGAGTCCCGAGAAATTGGCGTCGCCTCCAGCCAGGCTTTCCACACGGGACTCCTTGACCGAAGCACGCATCACGTGCGTTGCTGTGCGCACAGCCGCCAGGAAGTAGACGCTCCTGCCGTCCCTCGCCCACACCGGTGAGCTGGCAGCGTAGCCGAAGTCGCGCGTCAGGTTTACCGGCTGGCCACCGGCAAACGGGATGACCCAGATGTCCGTTTCCGCGAACTCGATGTCCGGCACCGTTTGGGCAACGTAGGCGATCTTGTCGCCGTCCGGGGAAAAGCGCGGCTGAGTCTCGGGCCCGGCGAAATTGGTGAACTGGTGTTTCTCTCCCGTCTCGAGATTCACAAGCCAAAGATCGTAGCGCTGCTCGTCGTTGTAGTCGCCGGTGTAGTTCGTCGCGTAGACAAGCCATTTGCCATCGGGCCGCACGTCGATGCCGTTCACACCTGGATCCAGCTTGCCGACCTTTTCGCCGCGGTTCTGCCTCAGGTCCAGTCGCCACAGCTCCTGGCTGTACCGTCTCTCGTCCACGACAATGGCGTCGAACCCTTTCTTGCGCAATTCTTCCCGCTTTCGACGCTCTTCAGGAGGCAGTGTTTCGCGGGTCAGGTACACCAGCCCCTGACCGTCAGGCAACCAGGCAAAATCCGACACGCCCTTCAACGCGTCCGTGAGTCGAGTGGCTTCGCCTCCGTCTCGGGGGATCAGCCAGATTTGGGCTTTGCCCTCTTTCTCTTCGCCGTCCGCTGTTACGTAGGGCCGCGTGGAGAGAAATGCCAGCTGAGTGCCATCCGGAGACCAGCGCGGGTGCCAGTCGGACCCCACCGACTCGGTGAAGCGCGACAGCCGCTTGCCGTCTGCCGTGACAAGCCAGATACTGTTCACAAAGCGGTTGCGTTCAAAATCCGCGTCGCGAACTACAAATGCAACAGCCCTGCCATCCGGACTGACGACAGGGCTGCGCGCGTACTGAAGTTTCAGGTAGTCATCGACCGTGAGCGGTTTTTGCTCAGCCGCGGCTGACCCGATGAGAACCAGCAGGACGGCCAACGCACGGTAAACCTGCCTGGGCATTGCACCCTCCTCCTCTGCGTTTCGCTTCGTGCACAGTGCACCCCGGCGCAGGGTGGCGAGCCGAGGCTCGCTCTACTACCTGGCTAACCGAGCAAGATCCGCATCGTCGTTCCCTCACCCGGCCGGCTTTCCTTCACGAACAGCCTGCCCCCGTGGTATTCCTCCACGATTCGCTTGGCCAGGCTTAAACCAAGGCCCCAGCCTCGCTTTTTCGTCGTGAAACCGGGCCGAAAAATCTTGCGTCGCTCTCTGGCATCCATGCCACGGCCGTTGTCAATCACATCCACCGCCACGGTCCAGCGTTTTTCGTGGACAGCCGTGGCACGCAGTACAATCCGGCCATCCTCCTTGTCAATCGCCTCGAGCGCGTTCTTCACCAGATTCTCCACCACCCACTCGAACAATTCCCGATTTACTGGTACCCTGGGCACCTGTTCGTACTGTTCCTCGATGACCACTGTTTTGCCCATCTGGGGCAACCGGCGCCGGTAGTAGCTCGCCACATCCCGCAAGATCGCCGGCACGTCTTGCTCCTTCAGATCCGGCCTGGCGCCGATCTGAGAGAATCGAGCCGCCACCTTCTCCAGGCGCTGCACATCCTGAGCCATTTCAGCGGAAATGGAGCGTACCTTTTCCAACGACCCCGACGACTGCAACAGTTCCACCCAGCCCATCAGGGATGAGATTGGTGTACCTAACTGGTGCGCTGTTTCCCGGCTCAATCCCACCCAGATGAGCTGCTGCTCAGCCTTTTTGATGCTGCTGAAGCCGAGAAACCCGATCAGCAGGAAAAGGGCTACAACACCAATTTCGATGTACGGCAGCCGTACGAGCTGCGTGATTAGCTTCGAATCGCCGTAGTAAAGCTTGCCGATTTCGTAGTTCTGGTACTTGAGCGTGATGGGCTCGATCTCGCGCGCCATCTGCTGCACGATTTTCCGCACCTTGGCGATGGCTTCAGGACTCCGGTCGTTGGGGTCCACTGGAATGCCTTTCCAGGCACTCGGCTCTCCTTTGTTGTCCGTGACCACAATCGGGAAGTTGGTCCGACGGATGATCTGATCGAAGATGAAGTTCAGCTCCTCGTTGTCTGCTGCTTCAGCGGCGCGCTCGTAGAACGACGCGTAGAACAACAGGATGTCGCGGGACTCCTGGCGGAGCTGCGACACCAGCCGCTGCGTGTGCCAGAGCAGCGCCAAGGTGAGCACCAGAGCCAGCACGAAAAGAATGGCCTTGAAGTGCGCTGAGAACCAGTAGGCGAAACGGCTTCTCAAGATGAAATCCTCACAAGAGTCCAGACCTCAAGACAATCCCAAACCGCTGTTCCCTCCTTGCCACTCCGCACCTGCCCGTTCCCTTGCAGTCAGCAACTTTTTCTCCCGGACTCCAATCGGGGCTCAGGTCGCCGCCTGCTGCTTGCGCCACCCCAAGAAAATCAGTCCGAGAAGAAGCACAACCGAAGCGATTGTAATCCACAGCCCAATCTTGAACGTCCACGGGTCGAAGATAAAACGCACGTTGTGCTTACCCGGTCCCAGGAAAATGGCGCGCAGCACGTAGTCGGCGCGATGGATTCTCACCGGCTCGCCGTCCACGGTGGCCTTCCAACCAGCCGGGTAGTACACCTCGCTGACCACCAGACACGCCGGCTTGTCGACGCTGGCTTCCAGCTCCACCCGGTGCGGACCGAAGTCTGTCACCCGCGCGGAGCCCCTGGCACCGCGTTCCACTTTGCCGTCTGGTTGTCCCGAAAGCAAGGCTACCCGTCGAGGGTCGAAGTCCGGCGAGCGAAGCTGGGCCAACAGCGCCTGGTCGTCCTGGAAAACGGCTACGCTGTCTACAAAGAAAGCACGCGGCAAAACGTCGGTGTTTTCAATCACGTTGAGCTCTCCGGCTCGCTGACCGGCGAGAACCGGCCGGTAGGTGGAGTCAGCAAACGGGTACAGCGAGAGCAGGTAGCGCACGTTCAGCATGTCAAGGACAACGTCGTGAAGGTGTGCGAGCGGTTTGTTGACACTCTCGGGCGACGCGCGGAGCAACACCGGTCGGCCGTTCCGTTGCCCAACCCGGTAGAAACGCGAAAGGAAGAGCGGTAGACCCGTAGGCGCGCGTTCGGCGATCTTCGTCTGCTCCAGCAAGGTCTGGTAGATCCTGAGCTTGGCAGCGTGGTAGCCGTAGATGTTCTGCAAAAAATGGTAAGCGTACCAGTTCGGTGGCCGCCTGTCGGCCACCGGGTAGATTCGGAACAGCCCTTGTTGCTGTTTCAGGAACGTCACGGCGCGGTCAGCACGAAAGTAGTCGGCCTCACTCGCTTTGGGCTGCGGGTTCAGTAGCCGGTGACTCACTGGCCAGAGGTCGATCAGCAACAAACCGAACACGCCTACAACGAGCCACGTGGTGCTCAACTTTTTCCCGAGGTAGGCAAAAACCAGAGCGAACAGTGCACCGGCCAGGACGACCATTTTCAGAGCGTCTCGCGCAGCCATCTTGTACGCCTGGTCCTGCAGTGCACGCGACACCACTTTGCCCGAGGCGCTCATCCAGCCCGTGATGACTCCCTTCCCAAGAAGAACGAAAAGGAAAATGGTGGCAACCATGCCGCCGAAAACGTAGGCCAGCAAACGGAGACGCGCCAGCCGCCTGACGTCACTCTCTCGGCCGAGCTGCATCAGCTCGTGCACCCCTAAACCGGCGAGCAACAGAATCGAGATTTCCATCAGGATTTGAATCATTACCGGCACGCGAAACTTGTTGAAGAAAGGAAAAAACTTGAACATGGGCCCGTACAGAAGCGGGAGATGCCGGCCGAACGAGACCACCAGAGCCAGGACGGCTACGGCGGCCAGAAACCACGTCCAGCGCTCCTGGCGCAAAACCAGTCCAGCAAGAGCCAGGAAAAGCACCGTCACACCGAAGTACATCGGAAAGTCGGTGAAGGGCATCGGTCCCCAGTAAGTCTGCCCACCGAAACCGAAAAACGACGGCACAAAAAACGTCAGGATTTCTGCCGGAGAAAACGACCAACCGGTAGCGTAACTGTAGCTCAATCCTCCCTGAGCACCGCCGCGGATGCTGTAGTGGCTGTACTCGTACACCGAAAGGTAAAGCCAGGAAGAAACGATGAATCCCACCACCAGGGCCGCAGTCACAAGAGCGGTCCCACCGAGCCAGCGTTTCAAATCTTTCTTCTGGATCAGATCCCAGGCCAGTTCCCAAACGATCAGGAAACCGACGAGCAAAAAGGTGTAGTAGCTGATTTGCACGTGGGCTCGCAGCAGTTGAAGTCCGACGGCGAGCCCTGTTGCCGCAAACAACAAGAGGTTTCTGCGCCGCATCAATTCTTCAACCAGGAGCAGGATGAGCGGAATCAAGGCAACAGCGTTGAGCTTTGTCCCGTGTCCAAAGGCGGCGTAGGCAACAACCTGTGGCAGCAACACCAGCCCAACCGCGGTGTACGCCGCCCCAGCCGTGGCGACGCCTTTTCTTCGCAGGTAGTAAAAAGCAAACAGCCCGAAAACGAAGTAGTTGACCAGCCGGTACAGGAAGTCACCACCGGGTAGGAGTTTCGCTGGAGCCCAGAGGACGATCTTGAAAAGATCCGTCAGAAGATCGACGTAGGGCGCAGCGTTCAGGCTGGCAAAGCTTGGCATGCCCGAGAAAATGTACGGATTCCACTTGGGGTACTCACCGTGCGCCAGTGTTTGCTTGATGAAGGGTTGAAAACTTTTCGACGCGAGCGTGTCCGGCGGCAGCAGGGTGCGGTTGTAGAACAGCACCTGGTAGTAGAAAAGCAGAAGAACCAAAACAAGAAATCCTACCGCCGTCCAATCCGGGTGTACCTTGTAGAAAGGCGGTTTTACCGCTCTGGCCTTGGCGGCTGCAGCCCTCATTTGGCGGCTTCTTCTCTTTGCTGTCATGCCTCCCTCCGAAATCCTGCCAACTTATTGTGCACCTTCCCGTCTGCGCTCTGCACCTGCCACGGACAGACCCAAGCGCAAGCTTTGCCCAGCTTTTCCCATCCAGTCACCGAACATGCCCTTGCGCGTCGACAGTTTTCTACCCTTCGCCTGTGACTTCGTCCAGCACGTGGGCCAGTTGTCTCGTCAATTCACGGCGCTCGAACGGATGAACTTCTTCCGCCGAGAGCGGGTGCAGCTCTTCCTTTTTCCAGCGCGTGTACACCTCCTCGAGCACACGTGTCGCCGCACGCACATCCCCAGGACGTACCACCCAACCGGCTCGCACCTGACGGATCAATTTGGCTGCGTCGCCGTCGGGTGGCGCGAAAGCCAGCACTGGCCGCCGCGCCCCCAGGTATTCAAACAGCTTCCCCGTGACAATCCCTTTGTTGGCCGGGGTGTCGTCAATGAACAGCAGCGCAACGTCCGCAGCCAGAAGACGCGCCACGCTCTCCCGGTGCGGCACGTACTCGTGAATTTCCACAACCCTGGCCCAGGGGCCGGAGAGCAGTTCGTTTCGCAGTACGTCAGCAATTCGACCCACGAAGACCAACCTAAGCTCGGACAGCAGATCCCGTTTCCGCTCGGCGAGCCTCTGAACGGCCTCCAAGAGCGTTGTGGGTCGCCTGGCACCGTAAAGCGAGCCGGTGTAAATGAGCGTCAGCCGGTTGTCCCTGTGAGCCGGTGTAACGCCTGCAAAATCGGCCGCGTCAAAGCCATTCGGAATCAAACGCCAGCGTTCGTCCCGCGCTTCGGGATGACGACTCAGCAGGTCTTCGGCAACACCGCGCGTCACCGTGACCACACGCGTCGCTTTCCGCACCACGAGACCTTCGAGGCTCAAATCCACCCGGCGCGGCAAGCCCCTCCGTCGCGGGGCCGACACCCAGTCCACCCACGAATCCCGGAAATCCGCCACCCACGGCTTTCCGCTCAGAGCGTGCAGTTTCAGGCCAATCACGTGCGTCGTGTACGGCGGAGCCGAGCTCACCACCACCCGCACCCGAGGGTCCGACAGAATTCGCAAACCCGTTGCCGTGGCAAATGGTGTCCATCCCAAACGCGCGTCTGGGATGAAAAACGTTCGCCTGACCCACTCCGAAAAGCGCTCCGCTAGCTTCTGCTTTTCACCTTCGCCGCGGCTCAGCACAGCCACATCCAGGTGCTGAGCAGCTTCACGCCCCGTCAGCTTCCGGTACAGAGCGTAGGGCTCAACAATCGGCGTGCGAATCACCTGGACCTTTTCCGGCACTTCGCCCATCAGCGAAGGATCCAGCGTGGGGTAGTCCGCGCCTTCGGCCGTCAACACCACCGGCTGCCAGCCGAACTCCGGCAGGTACTTAACAAATTTCAGCACCCGCTGCACGCCGCTGCCGCCAGCAGGTGGAAAGTAGTAAGCGACAAAGAGAACTCTTTTCACTTCCCGCAAGAGGTTTCCCACCTGGTTCCACAGCACAACCCTTTTCGGCCGGGGAGCACACGCCCTGCACCAAACCGAATTTGACACCAGCTTACGTGCCAGAGCAGCTCCAAAGTCCCTGCAGCCAGCCCCCGAGTTGGCCTTGTAACATCCGCCGTTTCGCTGAAATTGTAGGGACTAACTTTACCAGTGAGTTCCCTCGAAAGGCCGTCGGCAAAATCTTGGCTGGAGTTACACCTGGCGCACCAGTTCTTCCACAGCCTGAGCCACGCGATCCCAGGACAACTGGCGGCGCTTTTCTTCCACAGCCTTTCGCCACCGCGCACGGTCCTCGTCGCGGTAGAAACGCACCACCGCCTCGGCCAGCGCCTGGGCATTGCCAGGCGGAACCAGCAGACCCGTCTTGCCGTCCTCCACGACTTCTGGCAGCCCGCCCACAGTTGTCGTGACAACTGGTATCCCGTACGCGTACGCCATTGGCACAATGCCGCTCTGTGTCGCGCTCAAGTAGGGCAGCACCACAACATCTGCCGCCCCGAAGAAAACCGGCACCTCCTCATTCGGTACGTAACGATTGTGGAAGTGAACGACCTTTTCGAGACCAAGCTCCCGAGCCTGCTGTTCGTACACGCTCAGAGGCTCGTAGAACTCCCCCGCAACGACCAACTGTACAGGCACCGACTTTCTTGCTTCGCGCAAAGCTTGCAGCAGAATGTTCAGTCCCTTGTAGGGTCGCACGTACCCGAAAAAAAGCAGCACTGGTGTTTCTGGATCCAAACCAAGCCGGCGTCGGGCCTCGATTTTCGAAACCTGGCCTACTGGTTCGTAGGCCGGGTGCGGTACAACCCGGTAGACAGCGTCGGGCCGAAACCTCAGCAAATCCTCCTCCACAGGCTTCGACATGACCACAAACGCGTGCGCACTCCGCAAGCCGAACCGGGAAAGCAAATTCCCACCGGGCTGGCGCTCGTGTGGTGTGATGTTGTGGCAGATCCAGACGATTCTCGCCGCTGACCAGCGGCGGAGCAGTCGGCTCACCGAGCCGTAGCTCGGCGCGAAGAAAGGCATCCAGTAGTGAAACACGACCGCGTCGGGTTGCCAACGGGTAAGTCTTCGGGCGGTACGCCACCAGCTCAAAGGGCCAATCGAGTCCAAAAGCTGTTCCGAGGGGATCTGCGGTGCCAGCCGGCTCTTCTCTTTCTGGGTGGTACCGGGGAAAAGCACGTTGGGGTACTGTCGTGTAAAGTTAACCGCCAGCACCTGGTGCCCGCGCTCGCGGAGGGCCAGGTACAAGCGCGCATTGAAGTAAGCGATGCCCCCACGGTAGGGGTACGCCGGTCCTACACTTGCAACGCGCATCCTTCGGGACCCGCCTTCAGTCCAAAACCTCGCGCACTGCGTACGGTAGCCGCTCTTTCTGGGTCTCCGTGATCATTTCACCGATCAGGCCAATGGAAATAAACTGGACGCCCACAATGATCAGGAGAAGTCCGAGGAAGAGCAGCGGGCGGTTGCTCAGGTAAACCGAGGCGAAAAGTCTCTGGTAGGTCAGGTAGGCGAGAATCACCAGTCCGAGAAACGTCGAAATCAGACCGGGAACGCCGAAAAAGTGAAGCGGCCGTTTGCTGTAGCGGGTGAGGAAGAGCACCGTGATCAAGTCAAACAGCCCGCTTGTGGCGCGTGAGATGCCGAACTTGCTCCTGCCGTAGCGGCGGGGATGGTGTTGCACCACCATCTCGCCGACGCGGAACCCCTGCCAGTGCGCCAGCACTGGTAAGAACCGATGCAGCTCGCCGTACACGTTGATGTTTTCGATCACTTCGCGCCGGTAGGCCTTGAGCCCGCAATTGAAGTCGTGCAGGCGAATGCCTGACATCAGCGATGTGGCCCAGTTGAACAGCTTGCTGCTGACTCGCTTGCCCAGCGGGTCCCGACGCTTCTTTTTCCAGCCGGAGATCAGGTCGTAACCGCTCTCGATTTTCCCAACCAGCTTGGGGATTTCCGTCGGGTCGTCCTGCAAATCGGCGTCCATCGTGATCACAACCTGCCCCCGAGCGTGGCGAAATCCGTACGCCAAAGCGGCCGATTTGCCGTAATTCCGGCGAAACGAAAAGCCCCGCACGTGCGGATCTTCTTGTCGCAAAGCTTTGATCACGTCCCACGAGCCGTCGCTGGAACCGTCGTCCACAAAAAGGATTTCGTAGGGCCGACCGAACGCCGTCAGCACTTCTTGCAAACGTCGGTGCAGTTCCGGCAGCGACTCGCGTTCGTTCAAGAGCGGAATGACCACGCTAATGTACGGTTGGTCTGCCATCAGTCTCCTTCAGCTAACCTGGAGTCAATGTGCTCCGACACCAGGAAAACGGACCGCAGCGGCACGCGCCGTGCAGAATGCGGAAAGTTGACTCTGTAGCGCCTCCAGTTGATTCGACCGTTGACGCGAGGCTGCCGGTAAGCAATTGCCAGACGCATTTTGGGGCTGTCGCTTTTCACACGAACCAGCCGGGCAATCAGACAACCGCCCAGCCGGTTTGGGCTTTCGTACGCCACCAGCACTGTGCGATCGGCACCCCAGGCAAAACTCGCCTCGCGCGGCTCCGCACTCTCGCGGTTGACCACGTAACGCCGCGACACCACCTCGTCGGTCTGTTCGATCGTGAGCAATTTCTCACCCCACGGTCGCCAGGTGGCCGGCTCCTCACACCCAAGCACGGGCCGCCCAAACAGCACCTCCACCCATTCGCCCGGTCTTTCCCTCGCCAACCGAAATTCTTCTGTCGCACCCACGTAGAGGGTGTTACGAAAAGGCACGTACACCCAAAGGCTGTCTGTCGTCGCCACCACGTCGGCGGCCCGTACACCAAGCGGCCCGCGCAACCGCACGACCAGCACGCCTGCCCTTGAGTAAGCAATTTTCCCCCAGCCGCTTACGTTGCCCAGCTCCGAGTTGAACGAGAAACGCAGCTCCGATTCAAAGGTGTTGAGCTTACCCCAGCTGTTCTGCAGCTGCCGACAGAGTGCAGGCCACGGCGTTCCCTCCTGAATGTGCAGGCGGGAGACCCGACCAGCACACCCAGCCACAAGCATTCCCGCAACCGCCAACGCCACCCAGACCAGGACTTTACCAATCGATCGACTGTTTGCTTCCGTCATCGTTGGCCGATCCTCTCCAGCAGGTAGGATCGGCTACTGTCCATGTCGTAAGCCTTTTCCCAGGCCTTACGAGCTTCGGCGAGATCGCCCAGTTTCTCGTACACATCCCCGAGATGTTCGTAAACTTCCGCGGAATTTGCCCGTGTCTTGAGCGCCTTCTGGATGTACTCCAGAGCCTCCTGGTAGCGGCCCAGTTTGTAAAGCACCCAGCCCTTCGTGTCCAGAAAAGCACCGTTCTGTGGTTGCGCTTCGAGGGCTTTGTCTACCATCTCAAGGGCGTCGAGAAGGCGCACGCCCCGTTGAGCCAAACTGTAAGCGTAGTTGTTCAGGGCGGTCGGGTTTTCTGGATTCACCTTCAGAATCAATCTGTACAGCGAGTCACATTTGTCGTACTCGTGTAGATTGTCGTACGCTGCCGCCAGCCCCAGCAGAGCGTCAATGTTCTCCGGATCGTTCTCGGCCGCTTTCTGCAGGTAGGGCAACGCCTCTTCCGAACGGTTCAGCTGGTTCAGCAAACTCCCGAGCAAAAAGTTGATCTGAGGATCCTGCGGGAAGATTTGCACTGCCTGCTCGAACACGCCGCGGGCTCGTTCCAGACTGTCCTGGCGCAAGTACGACAACCCCAGCATGATCCAAGTACCGGGAAACCGCTCCTGCCTCGCGGCGGCCTTGCGTAGCAGTGCACGTGCGGAGTCGTACTGCGCCTCCAGGTACAAGAGACGCCCGAGTGCAAAATAGGGCCGCCAGTCCTCCGGATTCTTTTCAAGGATCGAGGAGTAGATTTCGCCTGCCTTGTTCGAATCTCCCCGGGCCAAGTACAGGTCGCCAAGCTCCAAAGCCATGGCCAGATTCGAAGTGTCTTCGGCAGCCCACTTTCGCACCAGCTCAATGGCTTCGTCCAAACGTCCCGCTTTAACGAGCAAATCGCGAACACGGTCGCGTAGCTCCTGGTTCTTCGGGTTATTTTGCCAGCCTGTGCGCAGAATGTCGATGGCTGCACTCGTGTCTTTGCGCGCCAGGTAAACCGCCGCAAGAGAGACGTAGACCTGCGTTTCCTTAGGAAAACGTTGTTCCAATTTCTTGAAAAGAGCCTCCGCCGCGCTTGTGTCCCCCTGCTGAACCATCAGCCGCCCGATCTGCAACCACGCTTCCACATCGTTCGAATCGCGCTTCACACGTTCCCGCACCAGCCGTAGCGCGGCTCCCCAATCTTTCTGAATCACGTAGAGATCGTGAAGCTGATTTCGCGCCTGCTCGAAGTCCGGGTGCTGAGCGAGTGTTTTCTCGAGAAAAGTCGTGGCCCGGGAGGTGTCGCCCGTTTGCAAGTAAAGGTCGGTCATCAGAAGGTAAGGGCCTTCCTCGTCCGGATTCTCCTCCATGAATTTCTTGAGGATTTCCGTAGCCTCGTCGGTAGCCCCGCTGCGCATCAACATTTCGACAATCCGCAGAGCAACATCCTGGTCGATGCGCTCCTCCTGTCGCAGCTTCAAGACAAGGTCTGCAGCGTCTTTCGCTTTGCCACGCGTAATCAGAACCGCCAGCAGGTTCTGAATCACGTCCGGATCATCCGGCTCGAGCACGGCCAGCCTGCGCAACACGACTTCCGAGCGGTCGAGTCGTCCCTGACGCTGGTAGATGTCGGCAAGCAGCCGTAACACCTCCGTGTTGTCCGGGTCCAGTTGAGCCGCCTTTTTCAGCATTCGGAGGGCACTGCCCGTCTTGTGCAGCCTCAGGTAGTTCTCGGCAACGGCCTGGTAGATCCCCGCTGTCGAGTCGTAGAGCAACGCCTCTTGAAACTCGAGGAGCGCCCTCTGAAAATCACCCAGCGTCTCGTACACGCTCCCGCGAATGACGTGCTGTAACGCCACCCGATTTACGTGCGGCACCGACGTCCGCGCCTCTCTCGACGCCTGTTGACGCCGCACAAACGGGAGCGGTGTGCTGCACCCCGCCGCCAGCGCAACGGTAACCAGCACCACGATTGTTGTCCGGGCACCTCTTGGCATCTGAACTCGCTCCTAATGAAGAACGGCAGCCTTGCGGATGGTAGAACGCGTCGCGTTGCTACCTCGTTCCGCGGGGCTGCCCTGAAACAATCCGTTCCGGCAAAACAAGACCTGCGCCGCCCTGCACTGCACCGCAGGACCCAACATTCCGGGTCCGCACAGGGTTCCGCTACAGCCTTCCCATTCCAACGCGCACATCCCAGCTGCCCGCCTGCCGAACCCGGACACAGCTGCCACTTCAGCGTAAGTCGCGCTAAATATATCCGAAAAAGGCGCTAATTCCAAGGAGAAATTCCTTTTACAGGGGATAGGTTCTGCCAATTCTATTTGGGGCCCCTCAGAAACCCAAGCTTCCCTGATTCCAGCTGGATCGCTCTCGAAACCCTCAGGCCCTCCCAAGACCTCGTCGGCCCTTAACCCCTCAGCGCCAGCGCCCACGGCTATCTTCAAACAGGCCACCTGGCCGAAGTGTGGTCGGAGCGCAATTGCGGTTGGGCGCGAGTTGGCCGAACATTTCCACTTGGGGGAGGCAAAGAGGTGTCACCCTTCCGTTGCCGGACTGCTCTGAAAACGGAGCAGCCGGCAAAAAGAAAACCGCTTTGACCGTCCGAGAATACCCACCGGCGAAAATGATCCCCCAGTTGCCGCAGTTCTTGCTTCCCAAGAGTCCCCTTCGTACATTCGGCGCGGTCGCATTCTGCCCAGACCGCTCGCACACCCCACGTCGCAGTGACAAGCTGTAGTTTACCAGTCAAGCGCGGACTCCAAATGGGCCTTTCTCGAGACAAGGTCGTGGTCGGCCTCCTGGCCGGCGGACGAAGTCGCCGGTTTGGTAGGGACAAGTTGGCCCTCCAGGTGCACGGACTGCCGCTGCTCCACCACCTGGTTTTCCGGGTTCAGCGAGCAGGCTTCCGCGTGGTGATTTTGGGCCAACCGGTCGGCGTGGAACCCCCTGCAGGGGTGCCAACGTTGCCGGACCGCCTGCCAGGCCACGGACCGCTGGGCGGGCTCCACACGTTGCTGAGCATGCTTGCACCTGACCAACGGGGGTTCCTGCTACCTGCCGACCTGCCCTTTTTCGATCCCGCTCTCATCGAGGCCATGCGAAGCCACCTGCACGCGTCCGACTCTGCCCTTCTTTTGCTCGATACTCACGGTCCCCAGCCCGCTTGCGGTTTTTACGCACCCACCTGTTTGCCTATTCTGGAGGATTGCCTGAACCGGAACGACAACATCATCTGGGCACTGCTGAACCGCGTGCCTTACCGTTTGCTGCCGGTGTCGGAGCTGTTGCCGAATGCCGACCCCCACCTGCTCTTCAATCTGAATCGCCCAGAAGACGAAGCCCTGTTCTGGCGCCTCGTCGACGACCGGGAACCGCTCTTCCGGTACACTCCTGCGAAACGCACACACACCACCGGCTGACAGCCATCCGACCTAAACACGTTCTTTACGTGTCCCCCGACAGCTGGTCTGGCAGAATGGGTCGCGCCGCCGAGTTTCCCCGGCACGATCCCCCGACGCAACCTGAGCGGTCCGGTGTGACGGCATGCTGACACTGTGACTGTCCGTAGTCGCCCCACAGGGCCAACAACGCGGGTACTGGTTCTTCTAACCTTCGCCTGTTCAGGCAGTTACAGAAAGCTCCAAAACCTGGCACAGAAATTGTGAAGCTCGTGTCACGAGTGTTAATCAGTCTCCGAGCCCTGGCGCCTAAAGCCCCAGTGGCCACGGCGTCTTGGCCGACAGGGTGTGGAAGGAAACGACCACGCCTCCCCGTGCTTGGAAAGGAGACGCAGCGAATTTCTGCCGGTCTCCGGCGCACGGGACCGGCTTTTTCATTGGTCCCAACGCCCAGTGTCCCTGCCAAGCCGGGAGCTGGGCGTTTTGGTTTTTTCGGAGCCATTTCACGAAGCGGGCAAGACAAAGGCAAACAAATCCTCGAGACACGGGAAAAATGGAGAGCGAGTCGCTAACACCGTCACAAATCGCGGGGACAGCCGTGGGCCCAAGCTGGGTCGACGTACGACAACTTCCGGTACTGGCCATGTTCGGCACGCTCTGGACTGTGGCCGAGCTTCAACTCGGCAACCAACTACACTGGGCACGTGTGCCTTTTGCGGGAGCTGTTCTAACGGCTGCGGCTCTCTTCGTGTTGGTGGCCGTGCGCAGGTTCGTGCCGCGACGTGGCTCTGTCGCGTCTGTCGCGCTGGTCGTGGCAGCCCTCAAGCTTGGGCTGGGTGGACCTGGAGCGCCGTACGCAGCTCTCGGGATTTTGCTCGAGAGCCTTTTCGTCGAGGCTCTGCTTCCCACGAAGCATCTCGGGCCTTTGTGGGCCTCACTGGCCGGAGCAGGGGCCATGAGTTGGTGTTTCGTTCACCCGTTCCTGACCCAAGGTCTGCTGGCTGGCAGCGGCATCCTCAAAATCTACGCCTTGCTCTTGCAGCACGGCGCCGCCCTCTTCGGTCTCGGACCGCACCACGGCTGGTACCTTTTCGCCATTCTCTGGGGCTTGCATGCCCTGACTGGGCTTGTAGTCGGGATCGGCGCCTGGCATTTCGCGGGACGTGTCCAGGCTCTCGCTTGCAACGCGGCTCACTCCGACGAACTACTTGGCAGTGCGAGGCTGCCGTGATGCGCGGGATCTTGAGCACAGCGTTCGCGGTTTGTCTGCTCCTGTCGCGCCCCGCCGCAGCTCAGGAGCAGGTCGACTACACGCTGGGAGAAATCGTCGTCACCGCAACCCGTCTACCCGATCCGCCCTACGGCACCGACATCTTCAGCCACCTGGCGCTTCGAGAAGGCACAACCGTGACTACTACCGCCCAGGCTCTCAACTTCTCGCCATCCCTGCACGTGACTGTTGGCTCCAAAGGCGAAGCGCGGCTTTACCTGCGAGGTTTCTCGCAACGGGAGGTTGTGCTGCTTTTCGACGGTCACCCCATTTACGAACCGTTTTTTGGCTCGATGGACCTGAGCCAGTTCCCGATCGAAAGCGTAGCCAGAATCAAGGTGGCCAAAGGGCCGGCTTCGGCTCTTTACGGGCCCAACGCCCTGGGCGGCGTGGTGAACCTGGTCACCTACGGTCCTCCGCTCTCGACGCACTCCTGGGCGATCCTCGCAGCAGGCAGCGGTGGTTACACCAGGCTCAGCCTGCGACACGGGGGAAAGCGTGGCCGCCTGTACTACTGGACGGCGTTGAGCCGGACCAAACAGTTCGGTTACCCCCTGTCCGGCAGGTTTACAGCAACGAACCGAGAGGACGGCGGGCTTCGTGACAACAGCGATGCCCGCAGCTTCAATCTGTACGGCAAACTGGGCTGGCAGAAGCCCGGCAAAGGCGAGTGGGCGATTTCCGCGGGCGCCACCCGCGCTGCCAGAGGCGTACCCCCTGCTACACGCGGTTTCCGTCCACGCTACTGGCGCTTTCCGGAGTGGACACGTCAGTTTGTGGACCTGAGCGGCCAGTTTCACCGGCGCCAAAACCTGTCCGTGCACATCAAGACCTACGCCGAAGCTTTTGACAACACCCTGGAGGCCTACAAAGGGTCCGATTTTTCCCAGCGCCGCTGGACGAGCACGTACCGCAACCGGGTTGTGGGTGTACAAACCCTTCTGAACTGGCGTCCGAAACACAACTTGCGTCTCAACGCATCCGTCAGCGACAAAGTGGATCTCGTCCGCATTCAGGATGACCTCGGGAAACCCTGGAGAACCTACCGGGCCGCCACGGTGTCCAGCGGTTTCGAGACTCACTGGTCGCCCTCGGCCCGTTTCGAAACCCTGGCGGGAATGAGCTTCGACTGGTTGCGTGCTGAGAGCTCCCGCCACCTGACCTCGGTCAACCCGCAGCTCGGTCTGATCTACCGCCTGACGCCGACCATTTCGGTACGTTGGCTTTCGGGCCGCAAGTCGCGTTTCCCTACGCTCAAAGAGTGGTACGGGGCCTTCAGTGGCAACGCACACCTGCGCCCCGAGGAAGCGTGGACACACGAATTCGCCTTGCGCGCGACGCCCTCTTCCGGCTTTCAGCTCGATCTTGCGTTCTTTCGCAGCCACTTGCGTGATCTCATTCAGCAACACGGTCGCGGGCAACCGTTTGAGAATCTCGATCAGGCCGAGCTGCAGGGCATCGAGGCCTCGGCAAGCATCCGTGTTCCGCACCGAGCAGCGCTTTCGCTGGGTCTGAATCTTTTGAACGCAACAGACCCCGTCACCGGTGCTCCTCTCGATTACCGCCCCCGGTACAAGGCCAGCCTCTACGCCCACGTGTCCCTGGCCCGGGGAGTCAGCGTGACGACCGTTGCACGCTCCGTTGGCAGCCGTCCCTACCACGTGTACGACCGAACTGGCCGTCTCCCCGCTTACAGCGTGGTCGATGTCACGCTCTACCTGCCGTCGGTCAGGGGATTGCGTCCGTTTGCCGCCGTTAACAACGTTTTCGACGCAAACTACGAGGACGAATTCGGCTACCCCATGCCGGGGCGCCAAATCAGGGCTGGTGTTGAGCTTGCAGCCGGAGACCAGCACCAATGACGTCGTTTCACCCATACCCCACTCCTCTGGACCGGGTGGTCCTGGCCGGACCTCCCCGCATTTTCATCACAGGTCCCCGTCGGGTTGGCAAGTCGACCCTCGTACGAGCCGTCTTAGCCCAGAGCGACAGCGCCTGCGGGTTTCTGGTTATCCAGGCTACCCCTTCCTCGGTGGAAGGGTACGACCTCTTGCTCCTCCCCCAGGGAAACCGCGTCCCGCTGGCGCGCAAGCGTTGGCCACGGGGGGCGCGTTTTGGCGCGTGGCGTTTCCACACGGAAATCTTCGATGACGTGCTTGCACGACACCTGAGCCGCTGTGCTTTGCCAGGCCACCTCACAGTGCTCGACGAGCTTGGCTTCGTCGAACGAAACAACGAACCGTTCCGCGCGGCCGTGGCAAGGGCTTTGTTGCGTCCCGGCCCCCTGCTCGGCGTGGTGCAGCTACGGGCACTCCCGAACTGGTTACCCCTTCTGCGTCGCGCCAACGTGCCCCTGATTTACCTCTCCGCAACCAACCGCGCGGACTGGCAGCGAATTCTCTCCGACTTGTTTCGGCGTGTTCCCAGCGCGCAAGCCGGTTGGTCTTGATTCTCGCAAGCGACCTCTGAGCGAGAAAACGCCAGCCAAGATTCCGGGAGGGCACAAATCAATTCGGGGAAGCGCCGTGACGAACCCTCGGAGTGGTCTCCCGTCCAGTGGGCACAGCGCCGTCCGCGCCCCCTGGAGTGCTGCACACCAGCCCAGGTGCTCACCGGTCGGTCGTCAAAAGGGGGGATTCTCCACACGAGAGTGACGGCATGCCGTCACCTGTGACGGTGGGCTGATCCTTGAAGTGTGCCTTTACACAAAACCTGACCCCCTCTCTTGCTTGTTTTTACTAACCTTACTCAAATTGAACACCTCCGGCACATCTGTTGCGACAGCGCAAGAGCTGGACGACTGCACAGTGGGAGAATTCTGTTCTGAACTCTGTGAACCAAACAAGCAGGAGGTGCCATGAGAGGGAGGAGTTTGTTGGTAGCAGTTGTCGGCTTTGCTTTTCTCCTCAGCGGTGGGGCTGTACTTGCCCAAGGCGTTCCCGTCAACGTTCACGGCGTGTACACCGCCTGGGGTCTGTCGCAGAACAAGTTTTTCCTGGGCAAGAAGGAAGGCAAAGACGACTACTGGGTACAAATGCTCCGCTTCCGTCTGGCTGTTGGCAACGAGAATTTACAGGCCATCACCCGCTTTGACATGGCGCAGGGTTGGTGGGGCGTGGACAACATGGAACGGCGCAAAACGCCTGGCAGCGCCAGCGCGCTGTTCGACATGAAGGACACCAACTACCTGCTGCACGTTGATCAGGCCTACGTCGCCTTCAAGATCCCCGACACCAAGGTTGCCTTCCGAGTCGGTCGCCAGAGTTACCGGCTTGGGAACAAGCTGGTGCTCGATTGCAACCTGGACGGGGCACAGATGGACGTCGGGTTCAGCAAGGGCAAACTGACGTTGGGTTGGGCCAAGATGTTCGAAGGCGTCGACGGTCTGAGCGACAAATCCAAAGTCAGCCCAGACTGGCGCGGCAACACCGATGCCCGCGATGCGGACGTGGTTTTCGCCAGTTTGGACCAGAAGCTGGCTGACAAGCACCGGATCAACCTGTTCGGTCTCTACTACAAGGACCGCGGCACGTCTGACGGCACCAGCTACCTTCTCGATGGGCTCGACTACTTCATGGCCAGGTTCTCTCCCAACATCAGCAGCCTGGCTGCCGTAGGTGCTGCTGGGAATTTCAAGTTCGGCAAACTCAGTCTCGACGCCGAGGTCGACATCCTCACGGGTGAGGATGACGTGCCGAACTCGATGGACAACAATCCGAAACAGAAGTACGATGTGAACAACGGCGACATCTCCGGCATGAATCTGTACCTCAAGCCTACCCTGGCGGTAAACGACAAGCTTTCCCTGGGCGCCGTGATTGGGCGGGGTACTGGAGACGACGACTGGACCGGCGGCAAAGGCAACGTCAACCGGCTGCGCACGGTCGGCTTCTTCTACGTCACGGAGATCTGGGAAGACTCCATCATGCCAGACGAGGAAGGCATCACCCCGCAGGGTCTGGGTGCCCCGAACACCCGCGGCTACCGCGAGTTCGAGAACACCACCCTGTTGCAGCTAAACGCTACTCTGAAGCCCACTCCCAAGCTTTCGATTTTCGCCTCAGCAAGCCTAATCAAAGCCACGCAGCCCATCCACGCCTGGCAGGCTGACGGCAACAAGGTGACGATCCTGGGGGCTTCGTCTACCGACATCGGCAAGGAAGTGGATTTCAAGATCGATTACAAGATTTACAAGAACCTGATCTGGACGCTGCGCGGCGGCTACCTGGCCGTTGGCGACGCAGCCTGCTACCTGATCAACGGCACCAACAAGTGGAAAGAGAACCCAACTGAGCTCAAGATGACCCTGACGTACAAGTTCTAAGGAGCGCAGTTGGCCCGTAACCCAGTACCGAGGAGGTAACCATGATGAAAAAGGCATGGTTTGCAGTGGCCGTTCTTGCTGTTGCGGCACTGGCCTGGGTGCTCCTCGCCGGGGCGCACTCCTCGCCTCCACCCACACCCGCTCAGCAAACGGTGAAAGCGGACCAACATCCGGGCTACCCGGAGAACAAAGCAGAGCTCGAGGCAACCACGTGCCGGGAATGTCACAGCCAGGTCACACCCGAAGTGTACAAAGAGTGGTCGCAGAGCAAACACGGCGTGGACAACGTCCGTTGCTTTGTTTGCCATGGGGACTTCAAAACCTTCAAGAAGACCCCCAGCGTTGAGACCTGTCGCGGCTGCCACGCGGATCAGTTCGACAACATCCGCATGCCGGAGGGCAAAACGGACAAGACCTGCTGGAGTTGCCATCCGGCGCACGGGCTCACCGTGCACAAAACCTACAAGACCAGGCCTTCGCCCCTGTACTGAGAACATCAGCACGGCGAAAGTCGGGCCCTTTACCGAATCGTGAGGATGTCACTTGCTTGCGAACGCTCGAAAAGGAGGTAAGACCATGAGTGTCACCCGTCGTGATTTTCTGAAGACCACGGCGGCGGCCACGGTGGCCTCGACATTAGGGGTGAAATTGGCCATCCCGACTCCAGCCTCGGCTCAGAACGACGTGGACAAATGGGTCCGAGGCACGTGTCGCTACTGTGGGGTGGGATGCCGCATTTACCTCGGGGTCAAGAATGGCAAAGCCGTTGCTGTAAAAGGCGTTCCGGAAGCCAAGACAAACTTTGGCTTCATCTGCATGAAGGCTTTCTTGCAGTACAAAATCTACCACCATCCGGACCGCCTCAAATACCCGCTCCTGCGCAAGGGCAACAAGTTCGTGCGCATCAGCTGGGATCAGGCGCTCGATCTGATGGCCGAAAAGTTCGCAGACGCCATCAAGAAACACGGACCGGACTCGGTCGCCTACTACGGTTCTGGCCAGGCTCTCACCGAGGAAACCTACCTGGCGCAGAAGATCTTCCGCGCCGGCATCGGCACCAGCAACGTGGACGGCAATCCGCGTCTGTGCATGGCCAGCGCCGTGGGCGGCTACCTGACCACCTTCGGGGCTGATGAACCCTCAGGTTCGTACTCCGACATCGAACATGCCACCTGTTTCTTCCTCATCGGCACCAACCAGTCCGAGGCTCACCCGATCATCTTCCGCCGGGTGATGACTCGCAAGCTCGACAACCCCGACAAGGTTAAGGTCATCGTTGCGGATCCGCGAATCACACCTACTTCGCGAATCGCGGACTTGCACCTCCAGTTCCTGCCGGGAACCGATCTGGCCGTCATGCACGCCATGGCCCAGGTGATCATCGAAGAAGGCCTGTACAACAAAGATTTTGTGGAAAAGTACGTGGCCTTCAAGACGGTGGGACCGGACGGCAAGCCCAAGAACATGACTTTTGACGAGTACAAGCAGTTCCTGCAGGACTTCACACCCGAGAAGGCCGAGCAGATTTCCAAGTGCCCGGCCGACAAGATTCGTCAAGCAGCACGCTGGTTCGCCAAGTCAGAAAATACCTTCTCGATGTGGACGATGGGTTTGAACCAGCGCACTCGCGGCGTCTGGGCGAACAACCTGGTTCACAATTTGCATCTCCTGACGGGGCAAATTGGCAAGATCGGTGCGGACTCATTCTCCCTGACTGGCCAGCCGAACGCGTGCGGCGGGGTCCGCGAAGCCGGCGGCCTTTGCCACATCTTGCCAGGCCACCGCAAAGTGGCCAATCCGAAGCACCGCGCCGAAATCGCCAAGATCTGGAACATCCCTGTGGAACGCATGCCCAAGAAGCCCGGCTACCACACCGTGGAGATGTTCCGAGCCCTCGGTGACGGCAGGGTCAAAGCCATCATCATCCTTTGCACCAACCCGGCCCAATCGCTGCCAAACGTTGGGCCCGTGCGGGAGGGCTTCAAACGCAAGGACAACTTTGTGGTCGTTTTTGAAGCCTACCCAAGCCGGACAGCTGAGCTCGCCGATCTGGTGCTTCCTACCCCCATTCTGTTCGAAAAGGAAGGCGTGTACGGCTGTTCCGAGCACCGTTCGCAGTACACCTTCAAAGCTCTCGATCCCCCAGGCGAAGCAAAACCGGAGATCTGGGCGCTGCGCGAGTTCTCCATTCGCCTCGGGAAGAAGCTCAACGATCCCGTGTTCACACAAATCGTGGATCACCTCAAAAGTACCGAGGACATTTGGAACGAGTACCGCAAGTGCACCAAGGGACGCGACATGGACCTGTGGGGTGCCACGTACGAACGTTTGAAGAAGCTGCCCGACGGCTTGCAGTGGCCGGTTCCCACCGTGGATCATCCCGGAACCTCGAAACGCTACGTGAAGGGCATGGACGTGCTGGCCACAGGGCCGGAGGCCATCCAGTTCTACGGTCACCCGGACAAACGCGGGTGGATTTGGGCCAGACCGTACAAAGGCCCGGCTGAGCCACCGGACAAAGAGTACCCGTTCTACCTGACCACCATCCGCGTCATCGAGCACTGGCACACGATGACGATGACGGGCCGTGTACCCGAGCTGATGCGTGGTTTCTGGCACACGTACGTGGAAATCAATCCCAAAGACGCCAAGAAGCTTGGCATCAGCAACGGCGACATGGTCGAGATTGTCAGCCGCCGCGGCAAGGTGGTTGTGCCCGCCAAAGTCGTGGAAGGTCCAATCGAAGGCGTGGTCGCCGTGCCCTGGCACGATCAAAACATGCAGCGCATGATCAACTTCGTGACCATCGATGCCTTCGATCCCGGATCGAAGCAACCCGAGTTCAAGATTTGCGCCGTCAAGATCCGGAAAGTGTCCGGCCCGAAACGGCTCAAACCGACGATCGTCGATCTCAACATCGTGTAGACCTCTTGACCGCCCGGGTTTCTCTCTCAGGAGGGGAACCCGGGCATCGTTTGTTTCTGGAACGCAGAGTGAGGAGCCCCATGCCAATTGCCGGTTTAGCAGTGCTCGTCAAACCCGACCGCACCGACGCAGTTCGGGAAACCCTCTCCAGCATGGAGTGCGTGGAGGTTTACGGAGCCGACGACAAAGGCAACCTGATTGTCGTGCTCGACTGCGCTTCCACAGAGCAGATGCGCGAAGTGGAGAAGAATCTCCGCCAGGTGGACGGTGTCGTGAACGTGGCAGGAGTGTACTACAACTTCGAGGACATCCTGGATGCCCCGGACGAATTCGAGAGCAAACGCGGCGAAAGCGCTCTCCTCGAAGCCAACACCTGAGAACAGCAGAGACATTCCGAGGCGCGACTTCCTCCGCCTGGCGGGTCTCGCCGCACTGGCCGTAACAGGAGGAGTGGAACACGTTTATCACGGCCCGGTGGGCAGAAACCACCTTCGCCCACCGGGTGCCGTACGGGAACGGGATTTCCTCGCGACGTGCATCCGTTGTGGGCGTTGCGCCGAAGTGTGCCCCTACCGGTCCATCCGCATTTTGGGACCCGCCAAGGGGCTACACGTCGGCACGCCTCTCATCGACGCGGAAAAGATTCCGTGTTACCTCTGCATGAAATGCGTCGAGGTTTGTCCCTCCGGCGCCCTTAAGCCCGTACCTGCCGAAGAAGCGGGAATGGGCCTTGCACACATCATCGAAGAGACATGTTGGGCTTACAATGGAACTGCCCTCTGCAGGGCTTGCTACGACATTTGTCCCTTGAAAGACCGTGCCATCAAACTTGAGCGTCTGAAGCCCATCATCATTGAGAACGCGTGCGTTGGTTGTGGCGCGTGCGTGAAAGCCTGTCCGGTGACGCCGGAGCGCGCCATTTACGTCGATCCGCCCAGGCCGTAGTCCGAGCCGCAAAGGGCTGGCGCTTTTGTGGCTTTGCCAGAGACTTGGGCACAAACAGGGGTAAACGGAGGAGGTAGGGAAACGGCCCACGCCGGGCTGCGCTGCTGTTCCGTCAAATGCTGCTGACCGACACAGAAACGACCGATTGCTACGGACCGGTTCACCGTGAAGAAAGCGAAGAAAGCGCGGATCAAGCCCTACCGCCGTGCTGTCCAGATTCTCAGTTTGCTCCTCCTGGTGGCCATCCCGTTTCTCAATTTGCACGGGTGGAATGGACTGACGGGGTGGTACCAGTCGCTGGGCGTTTTCAAACTCTGGATTGCATCGCCGCTTGAGAGTTTGGAAAGCATCCTCACGTCCCGGCACCTCTACACCGTGCTCCTGGTGGCCATGTTGCCGCCCGTTGTTCTGGCGCTGGTGCTCGGGCGTGTGTTCTGCAGCTGGATGTGCCCGATGGGTCTCCTTTCGGAGTGGGCAGACGAAATCAAGCGGCGTTTACTCGTCCGGCGTCACGCTCGCTCCTTTGAAAGCAAACGCCGACTGCCGCGACGCACTCTCTGGTTCGCGCTCGTTGGCGAGCTTCTACTGTCGTTGATCGTCGGCACTTCTCTGTTTTCAATCTACTCGCCCCCGGGCATCATCGGCCGGGAGCTGGCTCGCGTCATTTTCCTCGGTACTCTCGGCGGCGAGTTGCTGTTCATTCTGGCAATCTTGATTTTCGAATTCTTGCTGGTACGCCGTGGCTTTTGCCGCTACCTCTGTCCACTGGGTGCGCTTCTCTCATGGTTCGGACACAAGCGTTCCCTGAAAGTTCAGCTCGACGCCGCCAGGTGCGCTCGCGGTTGCAGATTGTGCGAGCAGGGCAAAATGTGCTCGTGGGGCCTACTACCGCGCGCTGGCGAGGGAGAGTCGATCTACTGCACGAACTGCGGTGACTGCGTCGACTTGTGTCCCTTCGACGCTCTTCACTTCGTCTGGCAATCTGGCCCCTCTGTTCCGGCAACACGCGAAGCCGAGGCGCCAGTGGAAGAGGCAAAGGCAAGCTGACGCTTCAGCGCGGTGCGCGGTGGCACGAGCGGGCTCCGTTTCTCGACGGCTGTTGCCCGTGACTCACACGCAATTCATGGTGAAAAAACCGGGTTAGCAACAGGCCAAATGGATGCCATCAACCGACGGGATCTGTTCACAACCGGACTACGCTGGCTGCTGCGTCTCCCTTCACAGCTCGCCGAACCTGACGGCGAAGAGCAGCCCGCTTTCTTGCGACCGCCCGGAGCTGTCGCTGAGGAAGACCTTGTGGCCAGGTGTACTACGTGCGGCGACTGCGTAGTAGCGTGCGAGTACGAGGCAATTCGCCTACTCGATCACACAGCCGGCCGCTTGCAGGGCACGCCAGCTGTCATCCCACGCGAGCAACCCTGCCGGTACTGCGCGGAGTTTCCCTGCATCGATGCCTGTACAGAGGGAGCGCTGACCCACGAGAACCTCAAGATGGGCACCGCGGTGGTCAGACACGAGCATTGCCTCATGCAACATGGTGCCTGGTGCGATCAGTGCATCCAAAAATGCCCCTTGGGCGACCGTGCCATCCGGTTCGCAGCCGGTTTTCGTCTCGTGGTGAATGAAGAGGTGTGCACAGGTTGCGGCATCTGCGAGTACGTTTGCCCAACAACTCCACCGGCAATTCACGTGCGAGCGTTACGGCCAAGAACACGAAATGCGTGACTGCGCGCAGAAAACCGCTCAGCAAACCTTGTGACGGAACGTCCTGAGCAAAGCGTCGGGCCTTCTTTTTCCACAATCCGAACGACGGTTGGGCAACCTTAGGTCAGGAGGAAAGAGCAGGTGGGAAAATTGTGTGGCAGAAACCAGCGCGGAGGTTACTGATGGCAGACGAAACCACAAACAAGGAGCGACGGGATTTTCTCGGCAAGTTCCTCTTCGGGGGAGGACTTGTGGCTTCGGCACTGGCGTTTTTCGGCGCCGCTTTCCGTTTCATCGTGCCGAAGCGAACGCCACCGAAGCTCAAAGAGGTTCTGGTTGCTCACTTCGAGGAACTGCCTGTGGGCAAGGCCAAACCGATGGAAATCGCGGGCCAGAAGGTCTTCGTGGTTCACCTGGAGGAAGGCTACCGGGTGCTCTCGGCCATTTGCACGCACCTGGGGTGCATCGTGCAGTGGCAGGAAGACAAACAGCGTTTCTTCTGCCCCTGCCACAAAGGGGTCTACGACAAAGAGGGCAGGGTCATCTCCGGGCCACCACCCAAACCGCTCACTAATTTCCGCGTGGAGGTCAAGAACGGCCTTGTCTACGTTTGGATAACACCCAAACAGACGGGAGGGACCGTATGAGCGTGTTCAACAGAGACTGGTGGGTCACACGCGTCCCGGTCGACTACGAGAAGGTCATCGGCGTTATCCGCGACCTGGTGATCAAGGAGCCGATTCCGGTGCACATGAAGCGGTGGTACTACGCCATGGGGGCAACACCGCTGATCCTGTTCCTGTTGCAGGTAACGACCGGCCTGCTGCTGACCTTCTACTACGTCCCCTCGCCGGAAATGGCCTACGAAAGCGTTCGTCACATCTCGCAAGACGTTCCACTGGGCTACTGGGTGCGGGGTCTCCACTACTGGGGCGCCAACCTGATGATCATCGCGGTTTTTCTCCACATGATCCGCGTTTTCTTCACGCGCGCTTACCGGAAACCCCGCGAGTTGAATTGGATTCTTGGCACTATGCTACTCGGTGCCACCCTCACGATGGGTTTCACGGGGTACTCGCTCACGTACAATCAGCTTTCGTACTGGGCCACAACCGTGGGTACAAATCTCGTGGATCAGGTTCCGCTCGTGGGCCACTGGCTCCTGACGTTCATGCGGGGTGGTGAAACGGTCTCGGCCAACACACTGACCCGCTTCTTCGTTTTCCACGAGCTCTTTGTCCCGGCCATTCTCTTCATCCTGATTGCCCTGCACATTTTCATGATCCACCTGCACGGTGTGGCCGAGCTCGAAGGTCACGAGGGCGAGGGCTACTACCCATTCTACCCGGATCACTTTCTGAAAGGGGTCTACGTCACCCTTTTCTTGCTGACGGTCATGAGCTCGCTCGCCGTCCTTTTGCCCCCCGCTTTGGGTCAACCAGCCAACCCGGCGCAGACCCCACTTCACATCAAACCGGAGTGGTACTTCTACGCCGTTTACGGCCTGTTGAAGTGGGTGCCGATCAAGGTTGGCGTCACACTCATCATGGCAGGGCTCATTGTGATGGTCTTCTGGCCATTCATCGACGACTGGTTCCGCGCGAAGTGGCCAAAAGCACCCATCGGCTACGCGCTCGGCGGTGCCGTAGCCACACTTACGCTTGTCCTGACGGTGGTCGAACTGTTGGCTAAATAAACTGGGAGGGAAACTCCATGGCAAAAGGGAACGCCTCGAACTACCTGGTTGGCATTTTCGCCACCCTCTTCCTTGTGGTTCTGGTGATCGTGGCTGGGATGGAAACCAAGAAGAAAGCCGAGGGCAAACCGGAAATCGAGCTCACGGGGAAGAGCAAAGAATGCGTGGCCTGCCACGAAGAAAAAGGCGTGGCCGTGAAGCAAATCGAGCAGTGGGAAATGAGCAAACACGCTGAGTACGGCATCGGCTGCATCGAGTGCCACGAAGCCCAAAAGGGCGACTTCGACGCTTTCACCTGCCCGGGCAGCGACATCCTTGTGGGCCGTTACCCCACGCCGCACGACTGCGCTCAGTGCCACGAACAGCAGGTCAACGAGTTCGAAAATAGCAAACACGCACACCAGTTCTGGCTGCTGCACAACGACGACCGCGCCGTGCTCGAGTTCCCGGTGGCCGTCAAGCACGGCTGCGAACAGTGCCACCGCATTGGCCAGATGTGGCCAGACGGCAGCGTCGGCGATTGCTCAGCCTGCCACGCACGCCACTCCTTCAAGAAAGAGGTGGCACGCAACCCCTGGACTTGCGGCGAGTGCCATGTGGGTCCCGACCATCCTCACATCGAGATCTACTTGGAATCGAAACACGGGAACATCTTTCTCGCAAAGGGCAAGAACTGGGATCTGAACTACTCTACCTTGAACCACGAGAAGATTCCGCTCGAAACTCCCGTCTGCACCACTTGCCACATGGACGGCACACCAACTCAGCCAATGACCCACAACGTCAGCGCACGCCTGGCCTGGGAGTCGCAGGCACCTTGGAGCTACCGAACCGTCTGGGACGAAGAACACCTGGGTACCTGGCAGAAGAAGCGCGAACGGATGAAAGACGTGTGCAGCAACTGCCACGCACCGGACTTCATCGACGAGTACTTCCTCGAAGCCGATTTGGCCAACCTGCAGTACAACGAAATCCGGCGTGAGTTCGTGCGCTGGAACAAGAAGCTCTACGCCGAGGGCATCATGTCCCCGTGGAAGACGGGCGACAAGCTGTGGACCAGCCCCGTGCTGGACGGTTACGACGAAGTCCCAGAGGTGAAGAAGTACTACGCTTGGCACCACGAAGGCCGTCGTTTCCGCCACGGTGCCGAGATGATGGGTGCCGACTACACGCAGTGGCACGGCATTTGGGAAATCCAGCACGACCTCATCGAAATGATCAACTGGGCTGCTGAACACGGCGACAAAGAAGCCAAGGCGTGGCAACGTTCTACCAGTCCCACCAAGGTCATTCCCTACAAGCTGTACGACGTACCCGGAAACGTCTGGGGAATCAACACGGAAATCAGCAAACCACCGTTCGTCTACCAAACATTTCCTGACTACTGGGAACGCGTGAAAGCCAACGTCGAAGCAGCGTACAAGAAAGGGCTGCTTTCCGAGGACCAGTGGCAGCTCTGGCTGAAACGCTACGAGAAGAAAGAATATTACATGGGGACCCAGTTTCCAGAGCACCCCAAGTGGAAACTGTACCAGGAACGCGACAAGAACGATCTGGCCAACATGAGGAAACAGGTAATCGACTTCAAGCTTCCAAGTCCATCTTTCTGGGAAACAATGAAGTAGACGCTGGCGTTGGCTCCGCCTCTGCGTTATCCTGCCACAAGGCAGGCGCCCCGCGCGCCTGCCTTCTTTTTTCCATGGGACAAAACTTCCCGCACGCTGCCGCCCAAGATCCACACAGCACCCTTCCTTTTCACAGCAGCATCCCCCCAAGAACCCCGCCAACTCTTTGGAAAGGCCAGAGGGAATGGGCGCCAGACAACCACCGCACCCGACAGGGAGGGCATCAAAACGGTGGACAACAACCCGAACGACACGGGGCAGATCACTGCAAGCCCGGACCTTCCACCAGTCCCGATTTTCCGTACTCGAACAACAGCAGCAGAAGGAAATCCGCGGCTCTCCAGCTGGATCCCTACCGGGAAGCTACTTGCGGTTCCCCCAGGTTTTCGTTCAACAGCTCGATGACCCGCACGACCCCCTACCGGAAAGTTGCTCCCCAGTTTGCCTCTCCGAGTCCAGCTCTACCTGCTCGGTTCACCTTCCTCGATCCCGAAACGCTTAAGGTAGAAATGCAACGTGGTTCGGGGAATCCCCAACAGTTCAGCAGCTCGCTTTTTGTTGTACCGGGCCTTCTCCAGTGCGGCCACGATGGCCCGCTTCTGCACTTCTTGCAACACATTCAGCCCCGTCCCCAGCAGTTCTGCGCCAATTGGCATTCCGTTCCGCTGAGGGACTGTCGCGTTGACGCCGCCAATCGTCAAGTCCTCCCGGCGGATGACGCTGTCCGTCTTCAGAATCATCGCGCGTTCGATCAAGTTGCGCAGCTCCCTCACGTTGCCAGGCCAATCGTAGCTGAGTAGGAACGCCTGCGCCTCCGGGTCGATCTCCCGAACTTGCTTCCTCAGAGAACCGTTGAACTGCCCGATGAAATGCCACGCCAGTGGCAGAATGTCGTCCCGGCGCTCTCGCAACGCCGGCACGTGGAGGCGCGCTACGTTGATTCGATAGTAAAGATCCAGACGGAACCGTTTTTGCGCCACGAGGTCGTCGAGATTCGTGTTGGTTGCCGCGATGAAACGCACGTCCACGCGCGTTGGTTCTGTGGCACCCACCCGGTAAAACTCGCCACGCTCCAGCACCTGCAGCAGCTTGGCCTGCAGATCCAGTGGCAACTCGCTAATCTCGTCCAGGAGAAGCGTGCCATGGTTGGCCCGCTCAATCAATCCCTTCTTGCCGCTCGCCCGGGCCCCGGTGAACGCTCCTTTTTCGTAACCAAACAGTTCACTCTCAATCAGTTCCTTCGGAATGGCTCCGCAGTTGATGGCAATGAACGGCGAGGCGTGGCGCTCACTGCGGTAGTGGATCCATTCGGCCAGCAGGCTTTTTCCAGTGCCCGTTTCACCCTCCAGGAGTAGCGTGGTGCACGATCTGGCGTACCGTTCCGCAACCGTTAGCAACTGCCGCATGCTACGGCTTTCGGCTACCAGCTTGCCCACGGCGTGGCGTGCCCACTGTTCCTCCCGCAGGCTTTCCAGTTCCTTTCGCATCCGGGCGGTCTCAAGGGTCTTGACCACCACATGCCGCACGATGTCCGGTTCGCAGCCTTTCTCCAGAAAGTCGTCCGCACCCAGCTTCATCGCCTGCACCGCAACGGACACGTTACCGTGCGCCGTCAGCATGATTACCGGCACATCGGGAGCCTCGCCTCGAATCTTGCGCAGCAGGCTGAGACCGTCCAGGTCGGGCAGTTTGTAGTCCAGCACAATGAGGTCAGGAACACTTTTGCGCACCTGCTCCAGCGCTTCCGCTGCAGTGGCAGCTGTACGAATTCCACACGTGTCGCTTTGCAACAACCTTCGCAACGAGTTCCGCACGATCTTCTCGTCGTCCACGATCAGCAGATCGAATTTCATTGGGCTGGCACCTCGTTTCCGGTCCAGAGCGGGATTTCCACAACGAACGTCGTACCGCGACCTGGTCGGCTTTTCACCGTAACCCTGCCTCCGTGCTGCTCCACGATCCGCTTTACGATCGTGAGGCCAAGACCCGTTCCGTTGGGGGAACGGGTGAAGAACGGGTCGAAAATCCGCGACAGATCCTCGCGAGGGATACCCACCCCGTCGTCCGCGACCTGAATCTCCACGTGTCCGCGGCTTGTTTTGGCACGACACTTGACGGACACATGCCCGCTGCCGTTCCGTAACGCTTGCAGGGCGTTTGTCAGCAAATTGATGATCACCTGCTCGATCCCGTGCGGATCAAAACGGAAACGGGGAAGATCTTCTGGTACATCCAAATCCAGAGTGGCGTGGGCGCGGTCGAACTCCTTGCGCACCAGGTCCACGCACTTCCGCAGCACCGGTGTGAGCTCGTTCACCTCGAACGACGTTTCGTGCGGCCGCGAAAAGTCCAGCACATCGTTGACCAACTGGTTCATCCGCTCAACACTGTCCAGCATCTCGGCGTAGATTTCCTGCACCTCCGGGTCATCCGGAAAGCGGCGAGCCAGGTACTCAAGATTGTTCCGGATCCCGAACAACGGGTTCCGGATTTCGTGTGCGATCCCTGACGAAAGCTGGCCTAACGCGTGCATTTTCTCGTTTTCGACCAGTTGCGCCTCGATGCGTTTGCGCTCGCTGATGTCTCTCAAATAAAGCAAGCGGTTTCTCGATTGCCCCTCTCCTTCGGCAACCGGCTCACGGCTCACGTACACCTCCACAGGAAGCGACGTGCCATCTTTCCGTCGCACCGAGGACTCGTACCGGTCGGCCTGGCGTCCGTTTCCGTCGCTGATCCCGTAATCTCGCTTCACCCCGGGGTCCAGAAGAAAGGACAGCGGTTTACCGCGGATTTCCTCCACACGGAAACCCGTGAGACGCGTGATGTTCTCATTCGCATCCAGGATAACATCGCTGGCCCCCACGACCAGAATCGACTCCGGCGAGTGTTGCAGCAACATTCGGTACTTGCGCTCCGAACGCTCCAAATTCCGGGTGTACTCGCGAATGCGGTCTTGCATCTGCTTGAACGAACGGGCCAGGTCGCCAATTTCATCGTCAGCGTCCACCGGGAGTTCGGTCTCGTAGTCGCCGCGTTCCAGTTGCTTGGCTGCCAGTTCTACCCGTTTCAGCCTCGCCAGAACCATGCGCCGGAGCACGAAAAACAGGATAAGGCTGGTCACCAGCACGGCTGCAACGGCCCCACCGATCATCAGGGTGGTGTTACGCCGCATGTCCTGTAACACTTCATCCATCGGCACCAACACACTGATCCCTCCGCGGATACCTCCGGCAATCAAATCCGACTCCGTGTGGCAAACCTGACACGAGCGCGTCGCCATTAGCGCCCCAAAGTACCTGAGGTAGCGCCTCCCGTCCACAACCTCCGTCTCGTAGGCCTCCAGCATGGGTGGCGTCTTTCCGGATGAAATCAGTTCCGCAAAGTGTTCCAGGGCGCGCCGCTCGAAAGGCGTGGGGGCGTTTCTTGGATTCACGGGGTGCAAGCTTGTGATGTGAAAACGGAATCCCGCACCCATGCTCGCACTGAGTTCGGACAGTTCCCGCGTCACCTGTGCCGGAGTCTTTAAGATTAGACACTTGCCCTTGCCGGTGTACACTTCGTGACCGCGGAGGTACGTGGTGGAATCAATCGCTTCGTCTTTGGGCACGTAGACGCCGGTGTGCAACGCAATCCACGACCGCGTGACGACAATCTCGTTGTAGAACGCTCGGGCCGTGTCCAGCAAGCTACGTTGCATCTGACGGTGGTAACGGATGCTCAGTGTTGTAAACACCACCGCCATCATCAGGGCTACAATGCCCGTCACCACCAGAACCAGCTTCGCCGAAAGTCGCATGCCTTGGACCTCACCAGAGACAGAGCTGTACGCCGCGCAATCTTTCCCTCACGTTTCTGACAGCTAAATGTGTCAAAAATCAAGATCCTACGCAAGCCCAAAATGGTGCAGCCTTCGTCTTTCCCCGTCACCAATTTCTACGGGTGCCACTCCACAGCCGTGACTTCCACTGCCGACAGCTGCCAGCTCCCAACATCAAACGGGTTGAACTAGACTTTCGCTTCCTTCCGACAACCTGCGTGTCTTGCCAAAACACCGCCGAACACCCGCCAAGCTCGGCACCGAAAACGGAACCCGCAACTCCGCATGGCACACGTGAGCCCCGCAGGTGCGCACACGGCTTTACCAGGCATCTGGAGATTATTCTACGGCGGCGTGTAGAATAGTAAGCGCCTTCGCGTCTGCAGAGTCTCGAAATTCAACGTAACTTCCGTAAAACCAGGAAAAAATGCAACCAGGAAATGTGGCACGCATTTTGGGAGTACAACACCAAAATGGCCGAAGCCTGGCCAGAGGTCGGCTCGGCTTCCTCGGAAATTCAGCGGAAGGTACAGGCGAAACCAAATACGAAGGATCCTGCCATGCCGAACAAGCGAGAAACAGACGCCTCTCACAAGCCCCGGCATCCCTCGCACCCCCACGAGGGCACGCCAATCCCGTCGAGCAGCTTTCCGCCTCACGACGCACACAACCTCTCCGGACCCGGCGTAGGGAACCCTGCTCACGCGCACCACGCCGACGCAGACAGCGTGCACCGAGATCAGCCCCACGCGGGCCACGAAGCCCACGCACAGCACGCACAAGAACACGCACTCCGGGGAAAACACGCAGGTCACGACCATCACGCTCACCACGCCCACATGGTCGCCGATTTCCGCAAGCGGTTCTGGGTCTCGCTCGCGCTCACACTACCGATTTTGCTCCTTTCTCCACTCGTGCAAAAGCTGCTCGGCCTGGACACAGCACTTCGGTTCACCGGGGACACCTACGTGGCCTTCGCGCTGTCTTCGGCGGTTTTCTTTTTCGGGGGCTACCCTTTCCTGAAAGGCTTCATGGCCGAACTCCGCAAACGCCAACCGGGCATGATGACCCTGATCGCCCTTGCCATTTCCGTGGCGTACTTTTACAGCAGCTCCGTTGTTTTCGGCCTCCCAGGCAAAACGTTCTTTTGGGAGCTTGCAACCTTGATCGACATCATGCTCCTGGGGCACTGGATCGAGATGAAATCCGTGATGGGGGCTTCCCGGGCACTGGAGGAACTCGCCAAACTCATGCCTTCCGACGCCCACAAAATCCTCCCTGACGGAAGCATTCAGGACGTGCCTCTGGACCGGTTGCGACCGGGTGACAAAGTACTCGTCAAACCGGGGGAGAAGATTCCCGCTGACGGCGTTGTAGTCGACGGCGAGACATCCGTGAATGAAGCCATGCTGACGGGTGAGTCCAAACCGGTGTACAAGAAGCCCGGGGACGAGGTCATTGGCGGCGCAATCAACGGGGAAGGATCGCTCACTATTGAGGTCCAGCGAACCGGCAAGGATTCATTCCTGTCCCAGGTCATCGACCTGGTGCGCGAAGCACAGGCCAGCAAGTCGAAGACGCAGGACCTCGCCAACCGGGCGGCGCTGTGGCTGACCCTGACCGCTATCGCAGGCGGTGCCATCACGATGTTCGTCTGGCTCGTCGTCGTGAACAAGGACCTTGCTTTTGCTCTGGAACGAACCGTAACCGTAATGGTCATCACCTGCCCACACGCTCTTGGGTTGGCCGTGCCCCTCGTGGTGGCCGTTTCCACCGCAATCTCTGCGCGGAACGGGTTGTTGATTCGCAACCGGGCTGCCTTTGAAGCTGCTAGAAACCTACGCGCCATCATCTTCGACAAAACGGGAACGTTGACCGAAGGCAGTTTCGGTGTCACTGATGTGGTGTCCATTGGCCAACGTTACTCGCCCGAAGAGGTCGTCCGCCTGGCCGCGGCTGTGGAAGCACATTCCGAGCACCCAATTGCCACCGGCATCGTCAAATTTGCCAAGAATGCCCCGAAAGTCCAGGATTTCCGCGCCATTCCGGGCAAAGGCGCACAGGGGTTGGTGGAAAACCACCACGTCGTCGTTGCAAGCCCTGGCTACTTGAAATTGCAAAAGCTTGAAGTGAAAAACGACCAAGTGGACAGGGTCAGGGCTCAGGGGAAAACCGTTGTTTTCGTCATCGTGGACGGCAAGGTTGAAGGAGCCATTGCGCTTGCGGATACGATTCGGCCGGAGTCGAGACAGGCCATTGCCGAGCTGAAAGCCATGGGTATCCGCACTATGATGCTCACCGGCGACAACCAGCAAGTTGCCCGTTGGGTGGCCGAGGAACTCGGTTTGGACGAGGTGTTTGCCGAGGTTTTGCCACACGAAAAAGCCGCCAAGGTCAAAGAGGTCCAGGCGCGTGGCCTCACTGTGGCCATGACCGGTGACGGCGTGAACGACGCCCCCGCACTGGCACAGGCCGACGTAGGCATCGCCATCGGCGCTGGCACTGACGTAGCTGTCGAGACGGCCGACATTGTGCTGGTTCGCAGCAACCCGCTGGATGTTGTGGCCATTATCGACCTGGCAAAAGCGACGTACAGGAAAATGGCACAGAATCTGGCGTGGGCCACGGGCTACAACGCACTGGCCATCCCCCTGGCAGCCGGCGTTCTTTACAGTCAAGGTATCCTGCTCAGTCCAGCGATGGGTGCGGTGCTCATGTCACTGAGCACGGTCATCGTGGCCATCAACGCACGCTTTCTGAAGCTCCGCCCGGCAGGCGGTCATTCATCAGCCTGAGAAGGAGAGTCTTTCATTGTCCCCGAGACCCCTGGCCGCCGAATCCAGAGCCACCCCAGGAATCCCCGGGGCCACCTTGTTTCATCTCCACACGCCAAAGCACCAGACGTCAAACCCCACTACTCCGGAGGTGAAATGAACGCGGCCGGCGCTTTGACCACCGAGAAGCCACCAACCTGTGCCCGGGTGCACCGCTCCAAAACGTCGAGGCCTTGAACTGGGCCGACCGCCAGTACGGCCAGTTCAGCTGACACGTCTCGCAATCCGGGGGAATTGACAGTTCGGTAAACCTCGCGATCCTTCCCCTGCGTAAAAGACCGATTCGGCACGAAACCCCTGCGTTCGAGAACGACCTCCACTCCCTCGCGCAAGGTGACCGGATACCGTCAGCATGTGATTTAGGACACATCGACCCCGATTACTCAGCTTAAAACCCCTGGAACACAGACTGAAAGAAGAAGAACTGTTGCATTTTCGCCCAGAAATCCTTAAATGTCAGGGACTTTCGACGATTGAGAGCGTTGCCGCTCCAATCCCTGGTTGTACCCGACGATGGGGGCACCGTTCACCTACCACTTCTTGTTCGGTCTCCCATCCACGAATCGACAACACACCCGTTCCCGAAACGCGCCGACTGCAGCCGCCGATCCGAGTCGTACGCACCAATTTTCACGCGCTCCAAAATGCGGATCCGTGCACGTCTCCAGTCGGCACACGAGCTTGACGCAATCTGCCTGGCACCCGTGGATTCAGGAACACGTCCGACCTGTTCAGGTGAAACCGCCTGAACCCAAAACAGGAGGGAGGTAAGCCATGTGGAAGGAGTTCAAAGAGTTTGCCATGCGGGGGAATGTAATCGACATGGCCGTGGGCATCGTTCTCGGCACCGCTTTCGGCGCTATCGTCAAATCCCTGGTCGCCGACATCATCATGCCTCCAATCGGCCTTTTGCTGGGTAATGTCGATTTCACCAACATCTTCTGGGTCCTCAAACAAGGAGCCACACCAGGTCCGTATCCGACGCTCGAAGCGGCGCGTCAGGCGGGTGCGGTCACGGTAAATCTGGGCGTTTTCATCAACACGGTCATCTCTTTCATCTTGATCGCCTTTGCCATCTTCTTGGTGATCAAAGGCATCAACAACATGAAGCGCAAGGAAGAAGCGAAACCCAAGGCTCCGACCACGAAGACCTGCCCCTACTGCTTCATGGAGATCCCGATCAAAGCCAAACGCTGCCCGCACTGTACTGCGGAGCTTGAAACGGCGTAACGATTCCTACCTTCTTGCCAGGAATGGCAACTTGTAGCAAGGAAGCTACACAGGCCCCTGGCGGACTGGTCTGTTCGACCAGTCCGTCCAGACCGGGGCCGCCAAATCGAACACACGGGTGTCGGGCATCAGGTTGCGGTTCTTCCGGCTGGCGCCGGTAACCAAAGCGGATGTGCGCTGGAAAAGAGTAGTCGTTAACTTCGCTTAAAAGCCGTTTCTTGGCTACTCGTCTTCGGGGGCAGACACGGCAGGGAACACAAACCCATCCAAGTCCAACAGTTCGAAGGAGTTGTCATGTTTTCGAGCAAACTGGCTGTACTGCTTCAAACCGCACTTGTTTTGATCTTTTGCAACGTTGTTCAGGCACAGGACAAAACTGCCGAACGCAAATTTGGCTGGACGAACCAGGCGATCGGCACCCTGAATTTGTCGCAGACCACCCTCAGCAACTGGGTTCAGGGTGGAGACAACACATTCGCGTGGCAGGCGGATTTTCAGGCCAGCTTCGTGAACGATCAACCCCGTTCAAACTGGCGAAACAACATCAAGCTGTCTTACGGCATGTCGAAAATTGCGGAAGCTGAGGCACGCAAGTCGGTCGACGAAATTCGGCTGGAAAGCGTTTACGTGCGCAAGCTGGGCGTCCTCGTTGATCCCTACCTCGCCTTCCGTGCGGAGAGTCAGATGACCACCGGGTACAGCTACTCAGATGGCAGCCGTACAGCGGTTTCCGCTTTTCTTGATCCCGGTTACTTTGTGGAAAGTCTGGGCGTGGGATTACAGCCTTGGCCGTTTCTCAAAACCCGGCTTGGAGCCGCCCTCAAGCAGACAGTTGCCGACAAGTACCGCCAACTCTACTCCGACGATCCGACCACTCCGGAGCTGGAGCGGGTCCGCTCCGAGGCGGGCGCCGAGTCGGTCACGGACGTGAGCAAAAAGCTCGGTGAAAAGACTCTGTACACTGCCAAGCTCGAGCTTTTCTCCAACCTCAAAGGGATCCAGCAAGTGGACGTGCGCTGGGAGAATCTCCTCTCCGCAAAGCTCAGTGCGCTGGTCAGTGTGAATTTCAATTTCAAGCTTTTCTACGACCGGGACGTGTCTAAGAAACGTCAAATTCGCCAGACCTTAATGGTGGGCATTTCCTACGCGTTTCTGTAGCAAGGCCAATCCAGGTTCCGATCCCGGGGAGATCCTTGAACCGTTCAGGACACCCAGAGGCCGATCTGCTCTTTGCGACGTTTAGCGCCGCCGCGCCGTGCACGCGCGCCGGTTTTCTTTTATCTCTCAGTCACTCAAAACTCGCCATGAGGAAAATATGCCAGATCTTTTGAAAGAACTTACCGAGATGCTTGCGCCCCAACTTGCCCCTGCCCTCCATGAGCAAACTGGCATCAAAGAAGATCGTGTTCCAGAAATGCTCCAACAGGTCCTTCCGACCTTGTTGTCCGGGCTTCAGAAACAGAGACAGAGTGGAGATTTCGAGCAGCTCCTTCGGGCCGCGGAGCGCTTCGGCGGTGACACCGTGCTGGACGACGTGCCCGGCCTGGTGCGTTCTGTACTGCAGCAGCCCGAACCCGACGCTTCTCTCACCAGTCTGCTCGGCGACTCCGCAAAGGCCGCATCCCGCGACCTTACAGGCAGATTCGGCCTCGGCAGTAATCTTTCGTCCAAGCTTGTGACCCTGCTGGTACCCCTGCTTCTGGGTGCTCTTCTCAAGAAATCCGGTTCCGGAGCGCTCCAGGAGCTGCTGTCTGTGCTCAACGGGAGCAGTAGCAGCGCCACGCTTGGCGGGCTCGCCGGCGCGCTCGGCGGCAAATTCCTGGGCGGAGTCTCAGACAAGCCGTCGAAGGATTCCGGACCCGACCTCGGTGGCATGCTGGGTTCGTTGCTCGGTGAACGCTGAACCCAGTCCATCCACGGACTCGCCCTTTTCGTGTCGCGTTTTAGCGCGGTTATCATCGAAGAGGATAAGGGTCCACATCGTGCAGATCGGCGGGATCTGGAAGGGCTGCGATGGAGTAAAACCTCCAAACTGTCGTGGCTCAGATTCTTGCCCAGCGAGATCGATCGCACTCTGCGTTCTACGTTTGCGTTCCAAAAGCGAACACGACCCCACTCAGGCAATCTCGAACCAGAAATGTAATCCATGGTTGAACCCCACGAAACGTACGACTGCGTGGTTGTCGGCGGCGGCCCGGCCGGATTGACCGCCGCCCTCTTCGCTCAGGCGAAGAATCTCCGGGTCCTCGTGCTGGAAGGAGGGCAGGCCGGCGGACAGCTTCGCACGCTCTACCCCTACAAACCCGTTTACAACTACCCGGGCTACTCGCGGATCTCAGCCGGGGAGCTGGCTGATCGAATGATTGAGCAGATTCAGCAGGCCGGCATTCCGGTGCTGGAACACCATCCGGTTCGGGCGATTGAGCGAACGCCGGAAGGGTACTTCGTGATCTCGGGGGACGGCTTTGAACTGCGAGCGTGGACGGTGATTCTGGCCAGCGGTTTGGGCCTGCCCGAACCTCGCAAGCTCGGCGTACCGGGTGAGGCCGAGCTGGAGGGGCGGGGAATCGACTACGCCATCACCGACATCGAAGCTTGGCGGGGCAAGGAGGTGGCGGTCTTCGGCGGGGGCAACAGCGCTGTGGACAACGCCCTGTTGCTCCTGGAAAACCAGTGTCGCGTCAGCCTGGTGCACCGCTCGGAGAAGCTGCGGGCCGAACCGGAGAGCGTCGGGCGTCTCGAGCGGAGCGGGGCCTCGCTCTTCCTTGGGTGGAAAACTCTCGGCTTCGAGCCAGCTGAGGCCGGGAAGGTGAGTTTTGAGATCGAGCGAGGAAGCGAACGACGCCGGCTGATCGTCGACAGGGTCTTGATCAACATCGGGCTCAAGCCGAACACGGAGTTCCTCGACAGTCTTGAAGTGCTCAAAAAGGGCAAGCAAGTTGTGGTGGACACCGAGATGCGCACGTCGGTGCCGGGCATCTTCGGCTGCGGGGACGCGGTGACCTACCACGGCAAGGTACGGCTCATCGTGACGGCTCTGGGCGAAGCGGCCACCGCCGTGAACAGTTTGCAGGAGTACCTTAGGACAGTGAAAGCATCTGCGGAGGGGACGCTGGTCGATGAGGACTGAGCGACAAGAGACTCCAGCCAAACGGGTCCTGATCCTCTTCCCGACCGGACGTTTCGGCCAGAAGGTGGTTCGGACGTTCGCAGGAAACGGCTACCAAGTCGGCGTTGTGGAGCTGGAGGGAAGTCGGTCGGCGTCCCGGCTGGAGGAAGGGACGGGGGACGTCCACGTCCTGAGCGTGGGTCTTCCGGGCGGGGGCTTCTGGGACAATCTCCCCCCGAAGGCCCGCGAACTGCTGTTGAACGCCCCGGTTGTGATCTACCACGCGGCGACGGATTTCCTGCGCCTCCGCAGCTTCGGCAAGAACGAAGAATGGCGCGTGGACTCGGCCGACGAGGCTCAGCGACGGTTCGCAGTGGTGGAAGAGCTGGTGAGCAGGAGAAAAGCGCATCCCCCGACGCTGTGGGTGAATCTGGCGATCGGAGTGACGGGCGTTCCCGGCAAAAAGGGAAGTTACTGCAGGACTCGCTACGGTCTCCTCGGATTCACCCAGATTCTCCACATGGACCCCGCGTTCCGGGAGATGCCGGTTCGGAACATCTGCCTGAGCTATTTCAAAGACTTCCGGAAAGGCCACAACCTCGAGCAGTGTGCCAACTGCACGACGCGTGAGCTTCGCGACACTCTCGTCACCTGGAACGACGAGGACGATCTGATCCGCTACCTGCTGGGGGAAAGCGAGGCTGCTCTCACCCGCTGGCCCACAAGCCTACCGTAGAGACAGAATGCCCCCTTCTTTGCGACGAAATCCCAAACTCTCAGAGGGCAGGCTGCATCATACTGGTCGGGGCACGGGTACTGGCCGTGGCCTCGGTATTCGTGACACTGCAGATGGAGTAGAACTTCCTCACAGCCCCGAAATAGGATTGCGGCGGAAAATCAATCCTCTCGCGGAATTGACTTCACGTGCCTTGGGAGATTGCCCAACCCGGTAGCGGTTTTGTTCGTCAAAGGCTCGCGCCTTCCAGAGTGGCAGTTAGCGATTCGACGGTCGCTACGTGCCTTTCGAACAATCTGTCACAGTCCGTAGCCTATCGACAGACTGAAGATGCGAAGGGGAACGTCATCTCCCAGCACGACGCTTGAAACCCAATCGATATGGTCTACTTGATACCGAAAGGTCAGCCGAAATTTCCTCCAAAGACAATACATTCCCAGCGTTGGGCACAAACCCCTTCCATGGTAGGAGTAGTTCTCGCTAATACCAGTGAAGCGGAAGTCAAATCGGAAGCTTTGCCTGTCCTTTTCCGTCAAATGGGTGGACTTCACCGCTTTCAGAAACGTGAGTTTGGACTCGTCCTTTCGAAGGAATTTCAAGGAATAGCCAAGTTCAAAACCCACACTCAGATTGTGCGTTAGTCGCCTCTCCATCGCGAGCAGAAGAGGCACCTCGGTGTACTCCAGTCCGATCTCAAGGTCATAGTAGCGTATAGTAACCGGTTCGTCCGGAAGACGAGGGAAGCTACGGACATAGTAGCTCGATTGGACAGTTTTGTTTCTTAACACCGTGTTGGACTTCGAAATCATGAATTCGGTCCTGAGCTGAATGCACCGATAGAGAGACCAGTCCTTTCCGATCCCGAACAAATGACCCACACGGGCTTTGCTGTACGATGGCGTTCTCAGATAAGAGTAGTTCGCGCCAGCTTTGATGAATACGCCACGGGCCTGTACCGCGCCTGATAGAGTGCTACAAAACAACGCCAAAATGGCGACAGTCTTTGATGCTACGTACCTCACGGTCGGAAACCCAGCTTTTCACTTTCGAGTGCGTCCGCCGCGTCTTCCTCCCCGAACGCTCCCGGTGAAACGCCCCTCGAGCTCCTCTGCTGCTATCCTCCTCGGCTGGCCTGATGGCCCCTCAACTTCACAGCCAGCCCAATGCTTACTTGCTCACTCTGTCAAGTCTTTTCGGCCTGCCTACACGCCCGGCGATGGTAGGGCACGCAGGAACACACCCCTCCGAAAATGTAAACCAAGTGCGAATCTTGATTCTGGACCAAATATAATGAAAAAATTCGGCTTTTTCTACACCTTTCCGGCGCGCAGACCATTGGCAACCGCCAGCAATTCCGACACTTCATGGAAGAAGACCGCACCCGCAACGCTGAGGATCCCGCTGAGTGCCGATGGGATCAGCAGGGCCAGCACGATCAGGGAAAAAACAATGTTCTGGGTGCTCACTGACCGGGCCTTTTTGCCCAGGTGGATGGCGAAGGGAACTTTGCTGAGGTCGTCGCCCATCAGGGCAATGTCGGCGGCTTCGATGGCGGCATCGGTGCCTGCCGCGCCCATGGCCATTCCCACCGTCGCGCGGGCCAGCGCCGGCGCGTCATTAATGCCATCGCCCACCATGGCCACGGTACGGTAGCGCTTTTCCAGTTCCTCCACCGCTTTGATTTTCTCTTCCGGCTTGAGACCCGCCCGCACGTCTTCGATTTCCAGCTCGCGGGCGAAGGCCTGGGCTGTGCGCGGATTGTCGCCCGTCAGCATGGCTACTTTGATACGCATCTTCCGCAGGGTGCGTACCACCTCCGGGGCATTGGGACGGATCTCGTCCCGCACGGCGATGATACCGACGATTCCGTTTTGATTGCCCAGCAGCACCACGGTTTTGCCCTCGGCGCGCAACCGCTCAATGGTTTCGCGGGTCTGAACGTCCACGCCGTCGCGGGAGATCAGCTCCTGGCGGCCAATTTTGTACAGCGTCCCGCCGATTTTCCCTTCCGTGCCGTACCCGGCGATGGAGCGGAAGTCCGAAACCTCCAGCTCTTCCAGGTTCTGCTCCCAGGCCTTTTCCACGATAGCCCGCGCCAGGGGGTGCTCGGAAAGTTTCTCGATGCTGGCCGCCAGCTGCAGCACGCGCTTTTCGCTGCCGTTCACCGGAATCACATCGGTGACCACCGGTTTCCCGCGGGTCAGGGTTCCGGTTTTGTCGAAGGCCACGGCGCGGATTTTCCCGAGGTTTTCCAGATGAACGCCACCTTTGATGAGCACACCGCTGCGTCCCGCCCTGCCGATGCCTGCCGCCACGGCAACCGGAGTGGACATGATCAGCGCACAGGGAGCTGCTGCTACCAGCAGAACCACCGCCCGCGTCGCCCACGGTCCGGGATTGAACCCGAAAACGAAGGGCGCCGCAATCATCCCCGCCGCACTGAACAGGACAATGGGCGTGTACGTCCTGCCAAACCGGTCGATGAACGCCTGGGTTTTGCCCTTCTGTTCCTGAGCTTCCTCCACCAGGTGGATCATTTTGGAGAGGGTGTTGTCTTCGAACGTGGCAGTGGCCCGGACTTCCAGCGCGCCGTCCTGGTTCACCGTGGCGGCAAACACCTGCATGCCCTCTTTTTTTTGAACCGGGGTGGACTCACCGGTTACCGGCGCCTCGTCCACAAACGATTTGCCCTTCAGAATGATGCCGTCCGTGGGGATGGATTCGCCGGGACGGACCACGAAAACGTCGCCCACCCGCAGTTCGCTTGCAGGAATGGTCACCTCCCGGCCGTCCCGCAGCACCCGTGCCTCTTTGGGGGCCAGGTCCAGCAGCTTGCGGATGGAGGCCCGGGTGCGGGCGTAGGTGTATTCTTCCAGCCCTTCCGCTGCACCGTAGAGGAACACAAGAAACGCTGCCTCGTCCCACATGCCCAGAAT
>CAZXXS010000019.1:0-12940 GCA_964644845.1 uncultured Cytophagia bacterium
TTCTGCCAGGAAGAACCTCATTCAAGGATCAGTCTTTGAGCCACTCGTCCAAATGCGCGCGTACGAACTCGTCGTCGGTCAGATGCGGGTACCAGCGGCAGACGCGGTCAATTTCCTCCGCTTGACCCGGGCCCAGGTCCTCGGTTGGATCGAGGGTCCAGCGCCCTTCCAGCAGGCCTTGGCGTCGCAGGATTTCGTGGACGCCTGCGATTACGCCACGGAAATTGTTCGCGGCGTCGAAGATCGCAGCGTTCGCGTCCGTGAGCTCGTTAGCCAGCACCAGCAGGTGCGTTGGAACCGGTTCGCCTGCGTGCACCACTTTGTGCACCGCTTCCAGAAGCTCTACAGCCTTACGCGTCCAAACCGCCCACTGTCCAAGTAGACCGCCAACAAAGCGGACTTCCACCAGCTGATGGCCGACGCGGAAGCGAAAGGGGGTAAGCAGGTCCAGTAAAATGTGGTCGTCGTTGCCTGTGTAAAGGGCAATTTCGTGGGCCCGACCGGATTCCGCCACAGCGCGCACCACGTCGATCGTGTGGTAGCGGTCAAAAGCGGCCACCTTGATCGCTACGAGGTTGTCGATTTCCTCGGCTAAGCGCCGCCAAAAAGCGTACGGCAGAGGGCGGCCACCGACAGCTTCTTGAAGATAAAACCCGAAGAGTGGCATCACTTCCGCCACCGCGTGGCAGTGTGTCACGAGCTCGTCCAGTGTACCCTCTTTCAGGGCCGCCAGGCTCAGGAGCACCGCATCGTAGCCGTGACGCGCAGCTGTTTCCGCTTCTCGGACGGCCTGATCGGTCCGGCCGGTGACGCCGGCGACCTTCACAATCCGCTTGTTCGCACGCGCCTCGAAGTCGCGCACAACCTCTGCCGTAAATTCGAGCAGGGGAGCGTAAAGGTCGATCCCGGGGTCGCGGATGGCAAACTGCGTCGTGTGTACGCCGATGGCAATGCCACCGGCACCGGCATCCAGGTAGTAGCGCGTCAGGGCGCGCTGTCGGCGCTGATCCCACTCGCGCTGAGCGTTGAGCGCCAGAGGGTGCGCCGGAATCACGATGCCTTTGTGAAGAATCCGTCTGACGTTCTCGTCTGGCATGGGGTAAACCGGCATGTCTGGGGTACCTCCCTAAATCTCGATTGGTACAGTCGGGATCGGCGGAAAGATCACACTTCGGCCAGGATCAGAACTCGCCTCAGTTGTGAAGCCGTCCGCCCGGACGGATCCTGGACGTGCGGAGAGGGCACCTCACGGCGCGTTCCGTTCTTGTTCGAACGACCGTCGAAGTGGCGACGCGGTGGCTTTGACCTGCGCTGACAAAGTCGCCACAGCGGAAGATTGCACGGCTGAAACAGCTACGGTCCCGAAACACTCAGTAGTTTCCACCACGTTCTTCGAAATGCGTTGGCTTTGCGAGTGTGGGCTGTCCGGTCTTGACCCAGTGGGCGACCCAGTTCACCATGGTCAAAAGGGTCACGCGCGGGTAGCCGAAACGCTCAAAGCAACGCGAAGCATTGCTCAGAAACGCAGTCGATTGTTCTTCGCCTTCGAAAAGCGGTTGTCGACCAAAAAGCTCTCCGAACTTGTTGGCCAACCAGCGAATGGAGACGGTTTCGGGGCCTGTCACGTTGAGCACCGTTGGAGGGGAGGAACACAGTTCAAAGCTCCGGAGCACGTACGTGTTTGCGTCACCCTGCCAGATGACGTTCGCAGCAGGCATGGCCACGGAGACCGGCTTGCCCTCAAACACCCTCTGCGCTACATCCAGTAAAACGCCGTAACGGAGGTCGATGGCGTAATTCAAACGAATCAGGGTGATCTTCGTACCGTGAACACGCGAGAAATGTTGGAAGATACGCTCGCGTCCGAGTGTAGACTGAGCGTACTCCCCGATGGGCTGTGGCGTTGTGTCCTCGGTTGCGCCGCCGGACGAAAGGGGAACAAGTGGGTAGACGTTTCCGGTGGAGAAAGCGACAACCCTTGCATCCTTGAAACGTTGAGCCACAAGTCCGGGCATGAAAACGTTCATTGCCCAGGTGAGTGCCTGGTCGCCCGAAGTGCCAAACTTGCGTCCAGCCATGAAGATCACGTTCGGAACGTCTGGAAGGCGCGAGAGATCTTCGGGATTCAGGAGGTCAGCACGGATGGTGTGAACACCGCGGGCCCGAAGAGTGGGCTCGGCGCGAGGGTCACTGAAGCGCGACACGCCGATTACCCGACGCGTGACCCCAGCTTCGCGACTGGCACGCAAGGCGAGCTCTGCAAGACTCGGCCCCATCTTTCCACCCACGCCGAGAATGAGGATGTCACCCTGGAGTTCACGGGCCCAGGCCACAAGAGCGGGCGATGGGCGAGTTAGCACCTCGTCCAATTGTTTGGTGTTTTCGATTCGCTCAGGAAGCAAGGTCATGACGGCGCCTTTTGTCGTTTGGTGCGGTGCGAGACTGCCGAAAGCAAAATGCTCGGCTCACCGTCCCCGCTGTGCCCAGCGTCAAGTGGCAGGGACAGAGCCCCCTCTTGCCGCTGCATGGCGGCCTCAGGAGCAGAAGAAAAGAGAGTTCGCCACGGAAACACAGTCCTCGCAGCTCACACCGGAGTCTGTAAGTCGGCGGACCAGTAGCAGGCATGTGCAATCAGAGGTTTCAAGTGTGAGTTTACCCTTCGGCAAGGAAAAATGCAAGCACGAATGTGACAGGATGACGAATTTTCGGTGGGAACCCGCCAAAGTGGGAGCGATCTTGCCCAAGGACCTAAATGACCTTTGGGACCGAACGGCGAACGCCAAGGCGAATGGCAGTTCTGCAGCCCTTGGGCAGGTTCCGAGTGTCGCGGGGCGACGCTACCCGGGGTTTCTCCGTTGGGTTCGGTTCTTTGGGGCAATCCGAACTGACGTGACCCAGAGGACCGAACCGGGAGACCCGGAGTCGCTGGGGTTGTCGCAACTCCGGAGCCCAGAAGATACCCAGCGGCCGGAGCGTGGTTTTCAGTCTGCACGGGCAGGCCGCTGCGTGTACACAGGATAACAACGCTCAGTGTGAGAGGGAAGGGAAGAAGAAGGGCCTCGAGGTCCCAGGTGCGAACCGACACGGAAAAGCCTTGACTTTCTAAGACGAAATCTGTATTTTCGCTACCGTGTTGAGGTTGACTGTGCGAACCACTGGGAGATTGTTCGTGCAAGGTTCCTCCCGCGAAAGCCGCTGGGTTTGGTGGTGGCGCTCTGATGAGCGCAGTGGGAGGAATGCGGCTCCTTGCACCTGAGAACCAAAGAAATCGAGTAAGCCGGAATTCCAGCCCACTGCAACCGAGCGGTGGGCTTTTTTGTTGCCAATTCTTCTCGAGGTTGAAAGGAGGCTTTACCGCGGCGAAGGGGTGCTGGAGTCAGCGGGTCGACTGGTTTGCGGGTAGGTTTAGGTCGTCTGGCGCGTGCCCACGGGGCTTTCGAACGGAGAAGAACGGCTGAGGAGACGCATCCATGCTGGAAGAGAACCACGACGATCTGAAGATTGGCGAACTACCCGAACTGCGGATTGTCTCAACGAACCAGATCATTTTTCATGAAGAACCGGACATCGAGCGAGTGGCGCGGTTGGTCGAACGATTTAGCGCAGACGGCGTGCTCAAGAATCCTCCGGTTGTGGCGAGAACGAAGCGGGACAGTCGGTTGATCCTGCTCGACGGTGCGAACCGGGTGACGGCCCTGAGAAAACTGGATTTTCCAGACGTTCTCGTGCAGGAAGTCGATCTGGATGACCCGAAACTGGTTTTGCACCATTGGCACCACGCACTCGAGCACCTGAGTCGTGAGAAACTCATCCAGCACGCAAAAGGGATTGAGGGTGTAAGGGTGGAGGAAGCAGATCTGCCGCGGGAAACACCGGGATTGCTGTGCTGGATTGCCTTCGACAAGGGCGACGCTGTGACAGTCCTCGGCTCCGAAGACCTGCTGAAACGTGTGGAACAACTTCGGGCCTTCACTTCGCTGTACCACAAGCATGCGTACATGGACCGGGTTAGCTACACCAATCTGGAGCACTTGCGACGGAACTACCAGTACTTTACAGCCATCGTTAGTTTTCCCGGTTTTAGCAAGCAAGAACTGCTGACCTTGACTGACGCCGGTGTGCTGCTTCCGAGCGGGGTTAGCCGGGTGCTTCTTCCGAAGCGCGCGTTACGCTTCAATCTTCACCTGGACATGCTGAGGTCGCGCCTGAGCCTGGAGGAGAAGAATCTGTGGCTTCAGGAAACGATTCAGCAGAAGATCGCCGACAAAAGCATTCGGTTCTACCGTGAACCAACATTCTTTTTCGACGAGTGAAAGCCGGATTTGAGAAACAGCGCAGTTGTTAACCAGGAGAGGAGGTCAACATGGCAGAACCCACGAAAATCGTGCTGCCGGAAAGCGAAATTCCGAAGCAGTGGTACAACATCCAGGCTGACCTGACCGGTCCAATGTTACCGCCGCTGCATCCGGCGACGAAGAACCCGGTGGGCCCTGAGGATCTAGCACCGATTTTCCCGATGGCGCTGATCCAGCAGGAAGTAAGCACGGACCGCTTCATCCCCATTCCTGAGGCGATTCTTGACGTGCTGAGCCTGTGGCGGCCGACGCCGCTGTTCCGTGCCAGGCGCCTCGAGAAAGCACTGGGCACTCCTGCGCACATTTACTACAAGTACGAAGGGAACAGCCCTCCTGGGAGCCACAAGCCCAACACTGCAGTAGCGCAGGTGTACTACAACAAGATGGAAGGGGTCAAGCGGATCACCACCGAGACAGGTGCGGGCCAGTGGGGCAGCGCCCTGAGCTTCGCGGGCAAGGTTTTTGGCGTGGAAATCAAAGTGTACATGGTCCGGGTGAGCTTTGACCAAAAGCCTTACCGGAAGTCCATGATGCACGCCTGGGGTGCCACTGTCGTGCCGAGCCCCAGCCCCGACACGGAGTACGGACGCAAGGTCCTTGCCGAGAACCCGGATACCCCGGGAAGCCTGGGCATCGCCATCAGTGAGGCGATCGAAGACGCTGTGAGCCGGGAGGACACCAAGTACTCGCTGGGCAGCGTTTTGAACCACGTGCTTTTGCACCAAACCGTGATTGGTGAAGAGGTGCACAAGCAAATGGAGATTGCGGGTGAGTACCCGGACGTGCTGATCGGTTGTGTGGGTGGGGGCAGCAACTTCGCCGGCTTTGCGTTTCCGTTCCTGCGCGACAAAATTGCCGGGAAAGAAATGAAAGTGATCGCCGTCGAACCGAAAGCCTGCCCCACGTTGACCAAAGGCCCGTTTGCGTACGACTTCGGTGACACGTCGGGTCTCACGCCGCTGTTGCCGATGCACACCCTGGGCCACACGTTTGTGCCGCCCAAAATCCACGCTGGCGGTTTGCGCTACCACGGAGTAGCGCCGCTCATCAGCAAATTGGTGCTGGAAGGTCTGGTAGAGCCGCGGGCCTACGGGCAGAGGGAAGTGTTCGACGCGGCGGTCCTGTTTGCCCGCACTGAGGGCTTCATTGTGGCGCCCGAGACGGCCCACGCGGTGAAAGCCACCATCGACGAAGCGCTGAAGGCGAAGGAAGAAGGCAAAGAGAAAGTGATTGCCTTTAACCTGAGCGGCCACGGGCATTTCGACATGTCGGCGTACGACGCGTACTTCAGCGGTCAGCTCGAAGACTACGAATTGCCCGAAGAAGAAATCAAGAATGCACTGAAGGTGGTGGAGGAGTACCCTAAGCCTGAGGTGTAAGACCGGCGAGAAACTGGATGCCGGGCGCTCGCAGGACGGAATGGGCCGAAAACAGGAGAGGGCTGGAGCACTGTACAGGTGTACCAGCCCTTTTGTTTTCTCGAGGCGAAGGATCGCTGCTGTCCAGCACGGTCCGGTCTGGCGGGATTAACGGGACCTCTCCCGCAGCTGTGCAGAGCGGTCCCGGCGAGCAAACGTGCCTTCAGGGGGGAACCGCGCCCAGAAGTCCGGTCTTGCCCAAAGGTGAGCCAGGCTCCCGTGGGAAAAGGTGGGCGATTGGAGTGGCCCCCGAACGGTCTCCGGATCAGACACCAGGGCGGTTTGCAGCGAAAAACACCGGGACCAGGTTCCGAGCACAGGGGCTTTCGACCGACTGCTATTTGAACAGCCCCCCAGACCCAAGCGCAGGGTAGTTGTCAAGCTTTCGCGCCGGTCTCCAAGCAAGCTTCGTAACAAAAGGACAACACCGGTTTGAGGTGTGGGCACGTTTCCGAAATGAGGAAATCCCTGAGGCGCAGGACGCTTGGCGTTCCACGCCGAGAAGGCATCGGGCCTGAAGGACCGTGTGGGTCTTTAGCAAGATCCGGTCGAACTGCGTGCGGTCTGGCGGGAACGAGAACTTTCGCGGAGCAGGCGGCCAGCTGGTCGGTAGATCCAGCCACGGATCCGAGCCCGTGTTTGGAACGACCGGTTTTGGGAGTCGGGATCCAACCGCCCTAACGGTCCACCAACTGCCGTCTTTGCGGTTTACAAGTGCTGTGTGATTGAGCTGTCGTCGAAAAAGGAAAGGGTTCTGACTCGTTCAGAACCGTGTACGGAAAGACAGACGGAAACTGCGGATGGGCTGCAGATTGCGTTCGATCTGGGTGTAGGCGTAGTTGAGCGCGTTGTCGACTTCCAGCGTCAGCACGCCAACGTCCGTATCCCAGGCGACGCGCAAGTCCAGAACTTTTTGCGGTACGCGTTCGTCGCGCCAGTAGATTTGCACGCGCTCGATCCGGCTGACGTAGCGGTAGTCGAGACCCAGGGTGAGACGACCTCGACGCCACGAGAGACTGTTCTGAAGCGTGTGACGGGCGCGGTAAGCGAGAGGTTCGTCGAGGCTCAAGTCGCGTGTGTCCAGGTACACGTAGTTAACACTGAGACGCCCCGTGCCTTTGAAGATGCGACCGGCGCCCTGCAAGCCAAACTCTGCCCCTTGCAGTCGTGCCTCGGTCACGTTGGCAAATCGCACCGTGTTCGTGACGTCGGCTTGTGGCTCGATGAGGTCATGGAAACGGTCGTAAAAGACGGACGCGGAAACGGCCAGGTCGCCGAATCTCTGCGTGATTCCCAGCTCGGCGGTCCAGCCTCGTTCCGCTTTCAGGTCGGGATTCGGACGTACCTGGATACCGGACACAAAGGTCTGGCTGTAAGCTTCGGCGATACTTGCAGCGCGGAAACCGGATCCTACGGCTGCCCGGAAGGTGCCTGAAGACAGGTAGTGCCAGACAATCCCAAGCTTGGGGCTGAGTTGTCGTTCGACCGACGTACCATCCCGCCAGTGGAAGTCCTGGCGCACGCCAAAATTAGCGAGCCAGAGATTGGAGAAATGCCATTCGAGCTGAACGTAACCCGCCAGGTCTTTTGCCTTCCGTCGTCCGAAAATGTTGGCGCGGACGCGGTCGAAACGCGTTTCGAGGCCAACGGTGAGTGGATGTTTGTTGGCCAACAGGTAGTCGGTTTGGAATTCGGTGCCAAGTGTGCGGGCTCGGGAGTAGTCGTGACTGTCGTGGAAGTAATCGGTCCAGTTGTTGGCGAAACTGGACAGACGGAGTCGGAAAGCAAGACGGCGACTTTGAACCTTACGCCACTGAAATGCGGCGTGGAGTTTTCCCGACCGGATGTGGTCGCCAAGAGCTTCCGGCGCAACCTCGAGGGCACGACTCTGATCGGGCCACATCAAGTTAGAACCGTAACTGTCCGTGCTTCCCGCGAGGGTAAGGTCCAACCGATTGTTGGCGCTTGAAGCAGAGGTTAGTTTCAGAAAACCGTTCCAGCGACTGTAGTAGCCGTTCTGGCGGTAACCCGTGGACTCGGAGCGCTTCAGGCTTGCGAGCATCCCAACGGGCCCGACGCGTCGGGAATGACTCACGGACCACTCGGAGAAGTGCAACCAGCGGTCCGTCCAGCGCCAGTCTGAGTACGGAGGTCGGTCGAAAACGCCCAGAAGTGTGCGGAAGGTTGTCTCGGGCACGTCGCCGGGTTCCCGCGTCGTAACGTTCACCACGCCACCCAGCGCACTCGAGCCGTAAAGGGCCGAGCCCGCACCTTTGACCACTTCCACGCGTTCCACCTGGTCCACGGGGATGACGTCCCACTTGATGTCGCCGCTGTCGCCTGGCATCATCGGGACGCCGTCCACGAGGAAGAGCACACGGGAGCCTGCACCCATGTTGTAACCGCTGGATCCGCGGATGTTGATCTGGTTGTTCACCAGGGTCACCCCTGGAGCTACGGCCAGGAATTCGTCCAGGTTCTGGTAGTTGCGGGTGAGGATGTCCTCCGTCGAGAGGATCGAGACGCTTACGGGAGTGTCCTGCACGCTCTGGTAACGTTTGGACGCCGTAACCACCACTTCTGGGGCCCTGAGCACCGTTTCTGTCAGGCGGAAACGAAGGACCACAGTGGTGCCTGCACGTACGGTCACTTTGCGTACCTGCCTTGCGTAGCCGAGCATCCTCGCCACGATTGTGTAGGAACCCGCTGGCAGGGTCAATTCGTACGAACCGTCCGCCGCGGTGGTTGTACCGAAAAAAGTGCCTTCCACGACAATCTGCACGCCCGGCAAAGGCTCGTTCGTCTTGGCATCCAGGACGGTACCGCGTAACGTTCCCTTTCCGTTTCCCTGCGGGCTCGCGAATAGGCCGCCTGCAAGGGTCAAGTAAAGAAAGGTTGTCAGCGTCCGGATCTTCACGGTAACCTCTGTTGTGCAGAATTCCGAGCTGCTGTGGAGGTCGTTGCGCGCAGACTATCGAAGCTGGCGACGATGTCGACGCCGGTTACCACACCTCCTGGCGGTACCTCAACTGTACCAGGCCGCGACGGATCCTGAGGATCCAGGTAAGTGCCAATGTGCTTCATCTGGAGCAGGCTGGTCCCTTTGGCCTTCCAGACCACGATGATCCAGCGGTACGTCCCTGGCGGCAGGCTCAGATGGTAGGCCACCTCATCCGCACCAAAGGGTAAGGGATCGGTAAAGCCCTTGACCTTGAAGTAGTCTTGCTGGGTTTGCGGAACAGTCTCAAATGCAGCGACACGGACGAACTCAGTGTTCGCGGGCCAGGCACCCTCGAAGTGCACCGTGCCCTCGATGGCTCCGGTCGTGAAGTCCACATCGATCCGCACCGGCCCAACCCAGGTCTGGTCGTTGGGAATCAGGATCTTGCCCGGATGTAACGAGTCCTCAGGGGAACAGTAAAATCCGTTGAGGGTTGAGAAAGCGATTTCCCCCTCAGGACTCAGTAAAACCACACCGAGAAGTGCGTACTCCCCAGGCGGAAGTTGCATCTCAAATGCGACGGAATCCTCCGTGATGTCGATTGTGGGACCGATTTTGACGTCCAGCAGGTTTTCAGGTGGGTAGCTTCTGGAAGCCACGATCACCGCTTTAGTCACACCCTCTGGGCGGGGGCCAAGGAAATGAACGACGCCTCGGACGCCACTGGCTGTCTGAGTTTGAAGGCGGCTGAAATCTGCAACCAGGTCAATTCCTTCGACGAGCGTTGCTGCGTCAGGCACCAACACCTTTGCTGGCGCCAGGGGGTCGTCGCCGGTGTAGAGTGCGATCAAATTGGCTGGGTTCCACGGCTGGCCGCGCAGTTTGCCTACCAGGCCGAGAAACGCGTACTCCCCAGGCGGAAGCGGAAATGAGTACACGACTTCAGATTGATCGAAAGGAAGCGCTGGTCCGATTTGTAGGTCAAGCAGGTTGCGCGGAGGGAACCTGACGCCGGAGATCAGCCGAACCTCCTCCAGGTCCTGAGGAGGGATACCAAGGAAACTTACGACGCCTGTGACCGCGCTCTGACTTGCCGCGTGTGCGCGAGAGAAGTCCGCCTGCATGCGGACGCGGACGAATGTTTCCCGGTCAGGCACGTGCAGCGGGGTTGGCATGAAGTCGTCTGGGTTGCGAAAATACGCCCCGAGCAAGTTCCAGACCTGGTAAGGCTGGTTAACTTCCTTCCAGAGAACACCTACGATGGGGTAGTTGCCCGGAGGCAGGACCAGACGAAAGGTCGCGGAATCTCCACGTAGCTCTAAGGGATCACTGATGGCCAGATCCGCAGGGCCGGTGGGAGGAAAAACGTAGGAGGCGACGACGACCACGCGATCTGTGTTGGGGGGCAAACTACCGCGAAAGTGCACGACACCCTCGATGCCCGAACGCAGTGGGCGCAAACCTGTGTCAGCCTGACAGCCCAACAACAGAACAACAGCCCAGGCCAAGAGGAGGCCGCACTGTGGACGTCGCATGAGCCCTCGTCGGTTGCGATTTCGTCGGAGTCTGTAGACCCAGCCCGTGGTCTCGCTTGGCACGGTCCGCTACCAATTTCGCGACGCACCCGGTTGCCAAAAGCCTGCCGACTCACCCTACTGAATTTAGCCCGCCGAAGGTAGGAAGGATGCGCGCGTTTTAGGCTGACCAAAGGCGGGCGTCGGGGCCTCTTCGGACCCGATCCGCTCCATCAATTTGACGGCGAAAGAAAGGGCTCGTCGGGGAGAGCCCAGTGGGGCTACGTCGGAAAAGCCGACGTCGTCGACTGGCGTCCCGACGTAACCCCGAATGCCGCCAACGCGAAGCGGCGGCGCCAGTTTCCGGTTGTCAACCGGTCGTGTGCTGGTTCGCCGCCGCTCATTCGCTTCATGAACCTAAAAGTTGTACTCGATCCCGAACATGGCGTTTGTGTCGGACATCTTGTAGTGTCCGGCGATGTTCAGGTAGTCTGCGCCGCTTTCGTCCAGTAACCACTCCTGGACGTCACGGTCCCCGATGAACATTTTCTCAAAGCTTGCGTGGAGGACGGCTTTGCCGAAAGGAACGGAGAGTCCGATGTTGAACACCTGTCGCCGCGAGATGTCAGGGATCGTGGGAGTGAGGGTGGTTGCCGGAGGGGCTTCCGGTTCGGTGTAGTAAGAGCCGCGCAGGACAAAGCTTCCAAAGTTGTGCTCAATGCCACCACCCACGCGCAAACAGTCGCGCCACATTTCTTTGAGCGCGGTCTGATCCCCGTTGTCCAGCTCAATCTTGATTTCGTTCCACGCGGACCACTTAGTCCAGTCCATGTCGAACGTGACAACGGTGTTGGGGATGCCCGTGTAAGCGACACCAAAACCAATGTTTGAGGGCAGGGGCATGGTCGCGGTAGCCCCGACATTGTCGTAGACGACCGCAGTTTGTCCGGAGTAGGCATTCAGAACCGCAAAGTACTCGGACTCTGTGATCTCGCCGCTGGCGAGCTTCTTGTCGAGCTGGGGTTTGACGAACAGTTGAATCGCATTGTTGGTGGAGGAATCCGAGGGGAAGTAAGCCGTACCGTTGACGTTGCCATCGATGGTGGCGTCCTTGTAAAAGCGAGCCGAGAAGCCGAAGCTGAGGTTCTCGGTAGCCTTCAGCATGATTCCAAAGTTGCCGCCGAGACCGACGCCATCCCCTTCGAGCTTTGTGTCGACGAGCAAGTGGGTGTACGGTGCCGTGAGCAAGCCTTTTTCGCGCAAGTGCATGAGCTTGGCGGCCAGGCTGAGTTCGCTGCTGTAGTAGGGATTTGGAATGAAAGTTGGTTTGCGGATCATGATCTTGTCGAACATGATTGACAGCCCTGCGCCGACACTCAGCCAGTCGTTCAACGCCACAGCCACCGTTGGGTGCACATCGATCATTTGCAGGTCGTCGTCGTATTCGTACTCCGGGTACGCAGGATTGAAGGATTTGGTATCCATCAGGTCCCAGGTGGCCCCGAGACCGAACGGCGCGAAAATGGCCACGCCAAAGGCGAATTTGCCGTTGCTGTAGGCGAAGCCTCCAGCCGGAACGAAGAACGTACGGGGCTCGTTTTCGATTTCACCCTCGCGAAATGCGCTGAAGCGGGTAGTGTCACCAAGTGGGGTAACCCAGGGAGCAGCGGTGAACTTGGCCACCGGCCGAATGAATTCAAAGCTACCACCAACCTGAAAACCGTCGATCTGAACCAGTCCAGCGGGGTTCCAGTACATGGCACTCCAGTCGCTTGCCAGTCCGCGGTAAGCTCCGCCAAGAGCCGTTGCACGCGCTCCCACGCCGGTTAAGGCAACTCCGGAGCCAAGAGTGCTTCCGACCAGCGCCAGAGTTAGGACCAACGCGAGCGCCAGAACTGTCCTTCTTCTCATTTTGCCTCCCACTCTCTCGTTCTCATTTTCCTCCCGAGATCAATGCCACAGAGCCCCACTCTGTGATCATCCGACGGCAATTTGATGAAAAAGATTCATTTTGTCAATGAAAATCATTCAGTCTGGGGAACATCAGCGGGCTTCACGCAAGGTTCAAAAGGGGCGGCAAGGGAACAGGTTCGGTCTCGCATCTTTGCCGCGGGTTCGCCTGGAGCTGCAAGCCCTGGTCGCGTTCGGGAAGTGCCTGCCAGAGCAGGCAAGGTCGGACGGACGGGCGTGGGAAAAGAAAAGCGTCGCATGGGGCAGGAGAGAGAAATGTTCCGTCTTTGCCTGAGGTTCGCCTGGGGATCCAATCCCCGGGCTACCTTGAAGACGTGTCTGCTGAAGCAGGCACCGTCGTCGGTAGAGACGCTGTTCTGTGCGGGAATTTGGCATCGGGGGCGGTTGCGCTACGAGGGATGCCTCGGTTTGAGGACCAAGACAGGTTTCAGCCAGGTTTTCGGCTGGGGTGGCAGGCGCATCGAGTGCCGGGCGTTGCCCTCCCCGGGGGGAAGGAAGAGAGAAACAACAACGTTTACGCTTCTACCTCAGGTTCGCCCGGAGATCCAATCCCCGGGCTACGTTGAAGACGTGCCTGCTGAAGCGGGCACGGTCGTCGGCAGAGACGCTGTTCTGTGCGGGAATTTGGCATCGGGCGCGGTTGCCCTACGAGGGATGCCTCGGTTTGAGGACCAAGACCGGTTTCAGCCAGGTTTCGGCTGGGGTGGAACGGGAAAATCCTTGATTTTGTAACAGCAAGTT
>CAZXXS010000020.1:0-8625 GCA_964644845.1 uncultured Cytophagia bacterium
AATAGCTGGAGCCGCCTTTCGCCGAGGACTGAAGTCCCCGGCTACCTCAGATGGAAACCGGCTGAAGCCGGTTAACGCGCAGGCCCTGTTCTGACTGTACGACCGCCTACTGTTCCTGGCAGGCGTGCCGCTCTCCGCAAACGAGCCGCCTTCAGGCGGCGGGTGTTTTCCTGTAGCCCGGGGATTGGATCCCCGGGCGGAAAGGCGTTTGCAAGTCCACGATGACCTCTGTGTCTCGCTTAGAGCGGACGCGTTTGTTTTCGCCGGGGACTGAAGTCCCCGACTACCTCAGATGGAAACCGGCTGAAGCCGGTTGTGCTTGGGGGCTCTCCTGCTTGGTGCACAGGCCGTCTTCTCGTCGTACGACCGGTTGGTGCTTCGGCCAGGTGTGCTAGGCACCGCAAAGGAGCCGCTTTCAGGTGGCGAGCTTTTTTCTTTCGTAGCCCGGAGATTTGATCTCCGGGCGGAGAGGCGTTGCCAAATTCCCATTTACCCCCACGGGAAGGCGTCTCCCAATCCCCATTCATCCCCGAATCTCCTCTACAGGATCGTGCGGCAACCTGGGCAAAGCACCCACACCGCCGGAACTGAGAAGCGACAAGCGACAGCGTGTCGGTGGAAACGCTTCCGGTTCCTGGATTTTCTCTCTAGCAGAACGGTGAACTTTGCCACTGGAGAAGGGCGCCTCCACCCCGACGGACGCGCTTCTGAAAAAGCGGTTCTCGGAATGCCGTGTGTGTGGACGTCCTGAACGTTCATCGCGGGGTGGCAGTCCGGGATGCTGGATAAAATCATGGGACTTGTTGCAAATCGGAAAAGTCTTTTCTAAATTCGCATTTGAGTGGCAATTTGACAAGCGAAGTGAAGTAGCGAATTGAGTTTTTTGCCTACGCGGACGGGGCGGCCTTGGTAACACAGGTGTGGGCACACCGGTCGTTCCGCGTGCGAGGAATCCATTGGTTGATGAGGCGGGATGATGTGTCTTTGAGAATCGAAAAAGACGCTGTGAGGCCAGCAGACGAAAGGTGAAGCAATGGAACCGAAGACTTCCGTGCCGGTTTCTCTTGGCCCTGAGGGGCGATTGTTGTCACTGGACTTCTTTCGGGGACTCACCATGTTTTTGCTGATTGGCGAATGGACCCACCTCTACTCCATCTTGAACAAGCCCGAACTCAAAGGCACGATCTGGGGGTTCATTGGCACACAATTTCACCACCACCCTTGGAACGGGTTGCACTTTTGGGACCTTGTGCAACCTTTCTTCATGTTCATTGTGGGTGTGGCGATTCCGCTTTCAATTGCAAAGCGCCTGGCGAAGGGCCAGACCTGGACCGCCATTCGGCGACACGCATTCCAGAGGGCTTTTCTGCTGCTACTGTTCGGTTGGGCACTTTACTGCATCGGTCCTGGTAGGATCACATTTCGCTTTCAAAACGTGTTGGCACAATTGAGTTTTACTTATCTGGTAGCCTTTTTGCTGGCCAGGCGTTCGGTCTACACACAGCTTGGGGTTTCGTTCGCTTTCTTGATCGTTACGGAAATTCTTTACCGCACGTTTCCCGTTCCAGGGTTCAATCAGCCTTTTGTGCCTGATCACAATTTTGGTGCCTGGGTGGACATGTTGATTTCCGGCGAGTTGTCCCATGGCCACTGGGTTTCTTTCAACGCCGTACCGACAGCGGCTCACACAATCTGGGGTGTTTTGGCTGGCCTCCTGTTGATGAGCGAAAAAGAACCGAAGGACAAAATCAGGATCCTGGTTGTTGCCGGACTGATCGGTCTCGCACTTGGATACGCGCTGAATCCGATCACCCCCATCATCAAACGCATTGCCACAAGCTCATTTGTGATTGTCACCGGTGGCTGGTGTTTGCTTGCCCTTGCGTTTTCGTACTGGCTCATCGACGTGAAAAAGATCAGCAAGTGGTCGCGTTTCTTCGCCATTGTGGGAATGAATCCGCTGTTCATTTACTTGTTCGCACACACAGGTGGCGCTGAGTGGCTACACGGAATTGTGAAACCCTTCGGCGTTGGTTTCTTCAGCTGGATCAGTCCAACCTTTGCACAGATTGTGATTGGACTGACCGTTTGGGGCATGATGTGGTACATGACGTACTGGCTCTACCGCCGAAAGATTTTCATCAAGTTGTAAGGTAAGGCGGGAAATCCGCGGGGGACGGGGTCTCGAACGCAAGACTGCGGCGGTGCCCTTGTACAGGGGCTTGCGCAACCTCTGTTACCCCGCGCTTGGTTAGGGCCTGACGTTGAGCTTTTCGAAATTGAGAAATCTGTGTTGTGTTTAACAATGACGGAAAAGGTTAGGGCTCGACCTTAGGTATTTCGAAATCGGGGCGGTGCGCGGTTCCGCGTACTCTGGAGATCGAACTTGCGGGGGATACGGAAGCTTCTTGCGTGGCCAGCATCAAATAAGTGGTATTTGTGGGAAAAAGGTTGGCGCGCGCAGTCGTTAGATCCAAAAAAACGCCAGGGAACAGAGGCAAATGCCAGGTGCCAAACGGAGATGCCGAGAGGATTAGGGCAACCCTTTTCCAAACTTCAGCTTCGTTTGTCACTCCACTGGCAGCCGGAAAAGTCGAATCTCGTTTGACTCGTTGGGTCGAGCTACTTCGGCGTAGATCCAGAGTTCTCCATCTACCCACATCCAATGGGAGTAGCGCCACGTGGCAAAATGGGGGCCTGGTGTGGTGCTGACGATGAGGGGCGAAGCCGGCGTGAGATCCGTAATCTGCTTGAGATCGAAAGTGAAAGCCAGCCCGGTAGCAATGTTGTAGACAGGATCGTACCAGGAGATGTTTGATCCCTCGTAGACGAACAGATACCCGACGCCGAGCGGAAGGACACAGGCTGGCCGAACGAAGAAATTATGCCAGCCGCACAGATCCATGCTGGGATGCTCGGGATCACCCACGGGAGTCCACACTTCACCGTCTTCGCTTGTGAAGTGAAAGATGCGCTCGTTCCGCCGCACGTAACCCGTAACGAAGGCGTGGAACCGGCCGTTGGCGGTGAAAATAAAAGGATCTTTGTACTCGAGCACAGTGATGTCGCGGTCGTACTGCTTCGGTGCAGGCTGAATCACCGGGTGGGCTGAGGCCGGGGCGAACTCTGCGGGTGAAGCCGCGTCGTCGAACTTGATGATGCACCACGGACCGCCCTGCCAGGGACCACAGGCGTACAATTTGAAGAGACCTGTTTTGGGATCACGGAGCAACGCTGGTCTTTCAAATCCGGGAATCGGGACGTCTTCGCGGCGGATACTGAGGATTTTCTGGAAGTGGACACCGTCGTCGCTTCGAAGGATGCGGATTTCGTACCCTCGAAGTCCACGTGGGGAGTCTGCTGTGCGCATTCGACAGGCCAGCCAAAAAGCGCCCGAAGAATCCCGAGTAACGGAAGGGGCGCCTGCCCACCACTCGGGCGCGTTGCGGTCGGGTTCCAAGATGACATCGTACTGTTGGAAGTGATCCGGAATCTTACCGAAAATGTTCTTGACGCGGGGAAGCGCATCGGGTTGAGCTTGTCCCCACAGCGACGTTGCGGCAAATAGAACCAGCACCGCTGTTGTAATTTGTACGGGACCGAGGCTGACCATTGTCGTGCTCCTCGCTACAGTTTACAGAATTACGCTCAGAGTCCATCCGCTCCGAGGGGAAACCGGCCCTGCCGATTTTGAGTCGCAGGAAATTGCCTCGGGTTTCTCTCCACCCGGGCAACTTCCCGCGCCTGTCCGGCTGTGCACGACCGAACCGCACTGATGCTACCCTTCGAGAGAAAATTCCCCCGTGGCCGAACGCTTCGTCGAACCGGACGGCGTGGCTTTTTTGTCCTCGCCGTCCGGTTCCGCTTGCAGTCCAAACGTTGCTGAACGGATTCCTCTACAGGGTCCCGTGGGGTTGGATCTCAGTCGAAAAATTTCAGTTTTCCAAAATCGAGACCGGTGAGTTGTTCTCCTAACGTTTTGAGCGTTTCCGCTGGTCCCTCCAGAATCGTTAGCGTCGTGGTTAGACTCTCTTTTGCGCCGGGCTCGAGCACTTTGGCTGAACCGTGGCATTCCATCTCAGCAAATCCACCCATGTCACCCGAGTCGTTGTAAATCTGTACAGGGTCGCCGTATTCGCTGGGTTTGCCCCACGGATGATCCAGGTACACGCCATTTGGATCCACAGGAAACTGTTTCACGAACAAGACAGCTTGTCCGTTAGTCTTGGGTTCGTAGAGCAGAAGAACGGGTCTGGCTGCCCAGGGCGCGATGCCGATTTTGCCACGGCGCTTGCCGTCGATCTTCAAAGTAATGGCCTGCTCGCTGACGGAAATGCGTTCTGGCGGGATCGGTTCAAAATAGTCACGGTACGGTGGTTTTTCCGATTTGTTGATCGGGATAATCATGGTCCCGCCGGGCAGGACTTGGTCGAGACTCCAGAGCCCCATGTGCTTGACGTCTTTCCCGATGGTATTCTGCCCCAAATTTTCCAGCTCGTGGAGCGTCTCGAAGGAGACCCACTTAACCCCGCTTGGAAGTTCAGGAAAGTCAGTTGGAAGACTGGTAAGCAGGCGAATGTGTCGGGTTACTTTTACGTGGTAGGACTGATCATCGCGGCTTGTGATGTCGAATTCGTTTGCGCAGGTGACCGAACGTTCGTCTTTGGCCACGACCTGGTAGTTCCCCGGGTCCATTTGTGGTGGAACCGACCAGTTGTCTTGCTTGTCCAGGTAAAACCGATCTTCAGGAGCGATCCAGGTTCTTGCGCCACCCAGGTTCCAGTCGCGAGGTTGCTTTTGCCAGAAGCTCTTTGTCGCGATCAACGAGTTGGCCCAGAGGTGGTTAGCACTTCCGAGTCCAGATACGCCAGCACCGAGAACCCGCGCGCCGTAGGTCGGGGTTACCACGATTGTCCCAGAGTTGTCGCCGCCAAGAGTGAGGACGTCCGTTTTCCCTTGTAACGTCTCAACGAGTTGCTTGAGTGTGCCTTGCATTGCAGAGGGTCCTCCCGCTTGCTCTTCGGTTTTCTTCTGACAGCCCGTCAATGCCGCGGCCAAGATGATAAGCGTGACAACCACGGTGTGAAACACTTTTTGCCCGTTCATTTTGCCCTCCGCTGTTACCCTGACGATTGTCACACGCAACCTTCGAGCTCACCAGGACGAGCTCGCTTGATGTTTGCTCGGCAGAAGGAATCGTTACAACCCTGACCAATTTACGGCATTGCGTAGGCAAAGTCAAGCAAGGGTGTGGCGTGAACTTCCTGTTTTGGAATGGGATTCCGCGCACACCCGGAGCTCCTTAACTGTTGCCTGCACCGGTTGCTTGCTGCGCTCGCCCGCGCCGTCTTGGGAGATGCTTGGTGTGCCACGCAGGGTGGTTTGTCTTCCCAGTGCAAGCCACGCTCGGACTGGTGGTGAAGTGCAGGCCTCTTCAGTCTGCCACGGACAGATGGAGACGAGCGCCAGTCTCCAGGCAGCAGGGGAGTAGTGAGGTACCCAAAGAGGGGCCGGTAAGGCGACAGCACCGCCTGGGCCCGGGTGTTTTCGAGATAGCCTTGTTTTCGCATGTCTGAGGAATTCATGGGGGAACGGGACCGGAGGCGTCCGCCGCGGGGACGTGAGTGTGTGGGGTTAGCTGGTGTTGGGGGGGCGCTGCTTTTCAGGCAGAGTTTCTTGACCTCGAGCGGGGACACCTGGAACTCCCTCCGGGACAGTCTGCGGCCAGGTCGCTGTCGGCATTTGTGCAAACAGATTGAACCGTAAGGCACGTTGGTCCGCTAAGGGCTTTGCAGACCTTGGACTGCCGACGGGTTCACTGTCGCGCTCTTCGGTTGTTGCTTTGCCCTGCAGAAACCGTTGTTCTTGGGGATGGGACGGCTCTCAGCCGTGGATGAATTCCGGATGTGGAAAACGGAGATCCGGTCAGACGGAGTTGGGGCGCTACCCCGGCGTCTCGCTCGCGGATGTTCATCGACGCGACATGGAAAAGCCGAAAAGGGCTCCACCCCTCCTGAACAACCACGATTTCCCGTTGGGGGAGTTCCTCAATCCTCGTGCCTGTTGGCCTCCACTTCGGCTTCGTACTTTTTGGTTTCGAGGAAACGCTCGACAACCCGAAGGATGGCGTACGCGAGAACTGTGGCAAAGATGGCGTGGAAATAGAGCCCCGCTCCGGTCGCGAGTCCAACAGCTGCGACCAGCCAGATGGAAGCGGCCGTGGTTACCCCGACCACCGAAGTGCCAGCCCGAATGATGCTGCCTGCGCCAAGGAAGCCGATTCCCGACACGACCTGGGCCGCGACGCGAGCAGGATCGGCAGACGGCACGCCGGCGACCATCTCGAAAGACGCAATGGTGAACAAACAGGAACCGAGGCCGACCAACATCATCGTGCGTAGGCCCGCAGGTTTGCGGATGGTTTCGCGCTCGTAGCCGACCAGTCCACCCAGGGCGGCGGCCAAAAAAAGCCGGAAAAGGGCAATGTGAATCGGCATGTTTACACTCCGAATTTCAACTGTAGCCCGTCACTCCGCGATCACTCTTACACGCCAAAAATGTCTGTTGAAGCCGAACTCATTTGTTGTTACGTTTGCTCCTAACGTCTTGGTGCAAATTTCGCCCTCCAACCGCTGCCCTCCCCTGCACCAGGGCTCGCTGGGTCGCGTTTCTGTGGCGGTCGGTCGCCAGCGGGAGTTTGTTCCCCGAGGTAAGATTGACCCGGACAACACAAAATGGAGCCTGGCGCTTTTGCTCCGGTGCCGTGTCGGTTTTTTTCCTCTTGCGAAGGTGCTGCCAGAATGCCAGAACCGTGGGACTAAAACAGGCGCACAGCGATTACCACGTCCATGCCGATGGCCACCGCGATCTTTAGCAATTTACCGCTGGCAGCTCCCACAAAGGCACCCCATCCGGCGCGAAGGGCCCGTGCAGGATCACCAAAAGCGAAAAACTCCAGCGTCGCCGCGCCTGCGTAAGCTCCCACGAGCGCACCCAGCAGACTACCGAAAAAAGGCAAGACAGGCGTCATCCAGACTGCGCCGAGGAACCCACCGATCACCGCACCCCAGAAACCCCAACGTGAGGAGCCGGCCTTTTTGGCTGCCAGTCCGCCGAGCATGAATTCCACGGCTTCGACCGCTACGGACACAAGGAACAGCGCGAGCACAAAACCCAGCGTGATCTGGTGAAAACCGGTCAAAAGGCCGTAAACGAATGCGGCCAGGGTAATGATGAACGTGCCCGCCACACCGAAGGGAATCACAAACACTGCCGCGAGAAGCACGACCCAGAGAAGAACGAGGCCAAGAAAATGTCCCACAGAAATCTCCTCATGTCTACGCTTGGATTGTCGAGTCTACATCCGGCTGCTCGCTCAAAAGCCGTTCCAGAGCCGTGTCGATGTCCAGAAACGGTGTCTTAAGAGCGGTTTTGGCTCTGGCAATGTTCAAGGAAAGGTCACGCGGCCGGGGAGCGCGAAAGCGAATGTCCGCGAGTTTCGCCGGTTGGAGTCTTTCTGCTGACAGCCCAAGCTTGCGGACGAGTTTTTGGCCGAAAGTGTAGCGATCAATTCTCTCCGTTCCCGCCAGGTGAAAAAGCCCGGAGAGGCGGTTCCCGGCTAACTCCAGAAGGGCTTCGGAAAGATTCTGTACCAGGATTGGTGTGCGGTACTGGTCCGTGAACAACGGAACGGGTTCACCCGCGTGGACCTTTTGTTCGATCCATTCCGAGAACGAGGAGCCGCCCAAGTAGGGTTTCCCGAAAATCAGCGCCGTTCTCGCAACGGCGGCCTGCGGCGCCACGCGTTGGACGAGTGCCTCCGCTTCGGCCTTTGTTTTCCCGTAAACGCTGATCGGCTTGACGGGATCTGCCTCCGTGTAGTTGCCCCTCTCACCATCGAAAACCATGTCGGTGGAAACGAAAACAAAGCGGGCGCCGATGTCCACCGCAAGTTGTGCCAGGTGGCCCGTTGCGTCTACGTTGGCCCGCCGCGCTTGGTCCGGGTGATCCTCGCACCAGTCGAGATTCGCTTCGGCTGCAGCGTGAATGATCGCCTGGGGCTTAATGTCGCGAATCAGACTTTCGACGGCACTATCGTCGGTCAGGTCACACTGGTGCCACACTGTACCAGGTAACCGAAAGGGTGTGCGCCGCCAAATGGCGTGAACCTGCCACGATTGCCGACCAAGGGCCACGAGCCAACCGCCAAGGAAACCGCTGGCTCCGGTGACGAGTAGTGTGGGTTCCTCTTCTGTCACGTGCACCTCAAAGGTTTTTGTAACATTTACGAATCTTGCCTTTTTGGTGCAAGTGGAAATTCGAGGGGTTACCCCCGTTTTCCCGTGGGATCGTGTGGGAACTACGAAGAGACTTGGTTGTTACTGCCAAAATCGCTTCCAGGGCACAGTGAGAACTTGAGAATCAGGGCACGTTTTCGCAGGGAATGGTCCCGCACGGTCTGGACAGGACTCGCCATTTACGGTTCTTTTCTTCTTGGGCGCAGGGGATTGGCGCGCTGTGCGGGGGATCGGGTTTTGGCGGCGGCTTACTCTCAAGCGCAACAGTAGTCTGTCGTACTCAATTGGTTGTTCACGAGAGGAGTCTCGGAGGCACCTCGAGCGTCAC
>CAZXXS010000021.1:0-5774 GCA_964644845.1 uncultured Cytophagia bacterium
CCGATCAAAACTACGTCCTCCGGAACCTGTTCTGCAGCCGCAAGCAGGTCAACCTGGTAGTCAAGGCTCAAACCCTGCGCACCCGTTCTCGCCATCGCTGGCACCAAACGACTCGCGTCTCCGCAGATGTGCAGGATGCACGGCACGTCGACGCCGGTAACAATTTCAGTCACGTACGGTGCCGAGAAAGTGTCAAAAGCCGCCGGCGAAAGCAGAGCGGCGGTGGGTTCAAGCACCGCAATCACGTCGGCTCCGGCCTCAACCTGGGCTTTCGCGTAGTGCTGAATCGTCCGAGTGCTGAAAGTGAGCACGTCCTTCAAAAAGTCCGGTTCGGTGAGCGTCGCCATCGCCGCTTCGGTGGCGCCCATCAGCAGGCCTGTGAGACTGAACGGTCCGATTACGTAACCACAGACCGGGATGTCGACGCTCCTTTTCAGGAGCCGAATGGTCTCCAGGAAAACGTGTACCCGGCCGTCTTTCAGGATGTCCAGTGCCTGAAATTGCAGCAGGTCTTCCGGATGACGCACCAGTGGCTCTTCGACCGTCGGTATTTCGTGCAACGGGTACCGGACGGCTGCCCCAAGTGCGCTCGCCTCGACGCTCAAATCCATGAGCACGAAGCTCATGTCGGGTTGAAGCTTTTCTGCAAGCTCGTAGAGGGTCCAAAACTGGATACCCCAGTTGAAGAGATTCTGCTTAACCGTCGTTCGGTTGATCTGGATTCCGGGGTAACCCATCAGTGGAGCAACGGGTGGCCACGGTAACGAGCTGGCCCAGTTGTAAAGGGTTCGTTTGTGCATCCCTACCTCGCTTTGTTTCGCTTTGGCCCACCATTCCTGTCAATCCTGCTGCCTCAACTGATTCCGTTCCGGTTCTGCCCCCGCCAAAGCGACTGAACCCGTGGACCACCCTCCGCGTGGTCTTCCCCCGTTGTGAACACAACAAATCTACGCACGGGACCCAAGAAAACAAAGTCAAAAAATGTCTCCGGCAAACTTTCTTCGCCCGTACAAACGCCACGCCCCTGCTTTCGCCGGGCACACTGTCCCCACCCGTCACCAGCTTTCTCTTCGACGCTTGCCTTTGGCTTGTCCCCCTCGTACGCACGTTCACACTTCCCGGCAACACGGGCCTTTCGCCCTTTGCACACCCACCTCCGGACTACGTGGTGCAAACCGCCATCAGGACCGGCAGAGCACACCCACCTCCGGGCTACGTGGTGCAAACCGCCATCAGGACCGGCAGAAGCTCTCCAGTCCGCTCCACAGGCGCCGGATTTCCTGGGACACCGGACCGTCCGTAAATTCAACCACTGGTTTCTCGTTCACAAGCGCGTCGATCACTTTTTCATCGAACGGAAGCTTTGCTGCAAGCGGAAGATTGTTTTGTGCGCAATAACGTTCGATCTCGCCAGTCATCTCCAGATTCAAATCGTACTTGTTGACAACAACCCAAACAGGGACCCGGAATTGCGCTGAAATCTGCACCGCTCTTTCCAGGTCGTGAATGCCCGACACCGTTGGCTCGGACACGATGATGGCAAGGTCAACGCCCGTGATCGAGGAAATCACGGGGCAGCCAACTCCCGGCGGCCCGTCGATCACAACACAGTCAAGACCCTTTTCCTGGGCTACCTTCTTGGCAAAATTCCGCACAACTGTGACCAGTTTGCCACTGTTCTCTTGCGCCACATCCAGCTTAGCGTGCACCATTGGTCCGTAGACGGTGTCCGAAATGAACCACTCCCCCGCCCTTTCCTGGACCATCTCGATCGCGTCCACCGGACAGACACGCGGACACAGACCACAGCCCTCGCAGGCAAAAGGATCCACCACGTAGTCTTCGGAAATCGCATCAAATCGACACACCTCCCGGCACAGACCGCAGTCTGTGCAAAGGTCCTGGTCAATCACGGCGACCTCGCCGCCCTGGTAATCCCCCCGCTGCCGCACCTGTGGTTTCAGAATCAGGTGCAGGTCCGGCGCATCCACATCGCAATCCGCCAGCACGCTCGGTTTTGCCAAAGCTGCCAACGAAGCGGTTAGCGTTGTCTTCCCCGTACCACCCTTTCCGCTAATCACAACGACCTGTTTCATCCCATCTACCTCGGTTTTCCGCGTCGTTCCGATGTCAAAGCTCGCTGCGCTGCTCTGAACTTGCTTGTTCAGCACTGAAAGCCGCCGAGCAGTCCAGCCAGCCCTTTCGATCAATTCTCACAAGGAAAACGGGGTTCCGCTTGATCTAACGAATCAAGCTCGTCAAGTCGCTACCCTCTCGCGCAACTCAAGAGACGAAGAGGCAAAAGCGATCGTCTCAACCGCTTTTGGCAGCGTAGACTCAAGGAGCGCAACTCAAGCTCCCGCTCTACGCCGCTTTGGCCAGCACCATCTCGCTGATTGTCTTGTAGACGTCCTGGAACTTCTGCTTGTACTCGGGCAGTACTTCAACCAGAGGCTTGCCGCGCGAGTAACCTTCAGCCACCTGCCGCTCGAATGGAATCTCCATCAGCACCGGAATGCCTTGCTTTTCGCAGTACTTCCGGACGGTATCCGTGCCCTTGTCCGCCCGATTGATGATTGCGCCAAAGGGGATCCCGATCTTCCGCAGAACCTCCACACCAAGCTTGAAGTCGTGAAATCCAAAGGGGGTCGGTTCCGTAACCAGGATGCTGAAATCCGTCTTTCGCACCGTTTCAACCACGGGGCAACTGGTCCCAGGGGCGGCATCCAGAATGACGGGCACGTCGTCGCGAACGCGTTTCTTCAGCTTGCGGATGATCGGCACGGCCATTGGCTCACCGACGTTGAGAATGCCGTGCCAGAAATCGATTTCGCCCGCTTCGCCGTGCTGGATAACTCCGGTTGGATGTCCCACTTCGTACATGGCCTTCTCCGGACAAAACATCGTGCAGGCGCCACAACCGTGACAGAGTTCATCGAAGATCAAAACCTTGTTCGGCAAAACGGCAATTGCGTTGTACGCACAGACTTTCGCGCACTCGCCGCAGTACGTGCACTTGTCGAAATTGATCCTCGGTACCGGGATCTCGACAACTTCCTCCTCCTTCATGTCAGGTTTAAGAAAAAGATGTGCGTTGGGCTCCTCCACATCGCAGTCAATGAATTGTACACGGCCGACTGACAGAGCCAGGCTCACCGAGATGGTCGTTTTCCCCGTTCCACCCTTTCCGCTCGCCACGGCAATCTTCAGCGGTTTTCCATCCGTAAGACGCATTCTTTCCTCCAGTTTAAGACTCGAAAGAGGTTCGCGGAAGAAACAACTGCGGGCTCCTCACGTTCCTCGGACAAAGCCTGAACAAACACGCTGGGCGGCAACCAGGCCCCGTTCTCTTGACCCCCATTTTGGAACTTCCAGACCACACTGGAACCTGGCACCAGCTTCTTCGCCTGCTCAGCCCGCCTGAAGCGTCGTCCAGCCCAATGGGCCCAGCGGCCGAAAAGGGACCACTGCCCGATCACAAAAGAACGGTTACCACCGGCAGCTGCCGGACGGCAGGGCGTGATGCGGACATCTTCCGCTTCGGTCACTCCGCCCTTGCCAGCTCGCCAAGCCGGCTTTTGTCCAGCACGTCGGCAACCCGCGCCAGCTCTCCACCGGTTGGCTCTCTGGCACAAAGCGGGACCTCAGCCAATACCCGATCGCCCCACTCCGCGCGAAGCTCTTCCAGGTATCTTTGCTGGAGTCGGGCCAAGGTCGGATCGTCAGCGGACCTGGCTACCCTGTTCACAACCACTCCCGCCGGTTCCAAGTCAAAACGTTTCAGGATTGCAGCCGTGCGTTTTGTCTCTTCAACCGGCAGGCGTTCGGGCTGAACCACGAGCACAATCTGCGTGTTCGGGCTGCGCAGAATTCGGCCCGCCTCGCGAATGTCCGCCTCCATCGCCCGGAGTTCGCGAATCAGCGGGTCGTCAACCGGACCACCCTCGGCCATTTCGCGCAGCCTGTCCACTTCGCCCCGGGCCTTCAAAATCAACGTCACCCACTGGTCCATCAGGTCGGCAAGCTCCAGCAGGCGCAAAGTCGCCGCCGTAGGGGCGGTGTCGAAGACGACCGTTTCTGTCTCGGGCCGGCGCAGATAAGCGAGAAAGCCCTCGAAGGTCGCCGATTCCTCCGCTCCGGGCGACAACGTCACGGCCTCGACGTAGCGATCGATGTCAAAGTCCAGCTGCAAGTTCAGCGAATGAATCCGCCGGAGCGTTTGGCGTTTGTAATCCTGCAGTGCACGCTGAGGGTCGATCTCGACAGCTTTCAGACGTCCAGTCGGAACAGAGGGAAAGGCGATCTCTTTCTCCCGTTCCCCAATGTGCACACCGAAAACGTCCGACAACGAATGGGCAGGATCGAGAGACACGAGAACGGCCGGCCGACGGCGCGCAGCCAGAACAGCAAACGCTGAGGAGATCGTTGTCTTACCCACACCGCCTTTTCCGCCGAAGAGAAAACGCACCTTTGCCTCACCAGAAATGGCGTTCTACCACGGCTTCCTGCCCACACGATCTGCTGGTGCGCGCTGAAGCGGTCCGAGCTGACACCGCGACACGCCCACCCGAAGAGTTCAGCTCAAAACTCGCGTCCGAATTCTTCCCACGCAGCCCAAAAGCGACTCCGCCGCCGTGCAATCCGGCGCCGCCAGAGCTCCAAGTCCTTCAGCACGTACGGCAGAAGCCGCAGGCTCAAGTAACTCGGCATCGGTAGACCGAGCAGATCGCCGAAGCAAAGCAAGAGAAAAAGGTCCTCACGTTTGTGGATCTCTTTCCGCAGGTGATGGTAGAGCTGCTCTTCCGTGCTGGCTCTCCAGAAGGCCACAAGCCCATGCCACAGAGCTTTCGGCAAACGCAGCCACCGGAGCCACCCTGGACGTGGCTTGCCTCTTGCTTGCACGCGATCAGGTTTCAGATTGCCCGTCATTTTCGTTTCTGACCCTGCAGAATTCGCGCGCTTGCCAGGACGTAGCGCCCCACCTCAACCCCAGCGTCTCGCCCAATCACTGGGCACTTGACCTTGAACAGAAAGTAGATGTTCAGTGGCACCGTGCTCAAGGTTTCGTAGTTTCCCTGCCCCTTCGCGATCACAAGGTCCGCCTGTTCGATTTTCTCGCGCACCTCCGGTTTCACCTCTGAGAGCACTGTGGCAGGAGCGTCTGAGCCGTTGTCCACGACTTCCACCAGCTCGGTCAGGCCAACCTGCTTGGCATCCTCGATCGTGGCATCGTTCAGGACTGGTTCTCCGCGCACCACAAACGTCACTCTGGCGCGGAAATCCCGTTGCAGAACCTCCAGCAGTAGCCGGTCGAACGCAATCTCACCCGCGTTGTCGCCAAGGTACACCACTTCGTCGGCTGCTTGAAGATCTCGACGAAATCGTTCGTAGTGATCAATCCCGAACGGTGTTTCGAGTGCCCGTTCAATTTCGCCGTCCAGATCGAAGCCGTCCAGCTGAGCACCGAAGTCGATCACATTCCCCGCGATGGCCAAACGCACCGCCGTCCGAAGCGGGTCGTCGCTTTGCTCAACCAGTTTCCGAAGCCTTGGCAGGTAGGCAACGGCACGCTCGTTGTAGTGGCGCTTCTTCTCCGCGTACGGGTCCCGCACGCCGGTTTCCTGCCGAATCAAACGGTGCACCTTTTGCCCAATCTCAGGCGGCGAGACCTCAAGGTGCAACGTGCTGAGGAGCTCCATCACCCGGTTCAGGAGTTCCCGTTGTTTCGCTTCGTCATCCGTGGCCTCGCGTGCGGCCTCCAGCGTCTGTCTCAG
>CAZXXS010000022.1:0-30712 GCA_964644845.1 uncultured Cytophagia bacterium
TTTGCACACTGTTTGTGAAAGCGCGCGGTGTCCGAACGTGGGACATTGTTGGGCGCGGCGTACGGCCACCTTCATGATCCTCGGCGACGTGTGTACACGGAACTGCCGTTTCTGCGCGGTTAAGACGGGCAAGCCGACTGCGGTGGATCTCGACGAGCCCCGACGTGTGGCCGAAGCGGTGAAGACGCTCAATCTCCGCTACGCCGTGATCACTTCCGTGACACGCGACGATCTGGAAGACGGTGGGGCGTTGATTTTCGCGGAGACGATTCGCCAGATCAGGACAGCCGTGCCCGGTTGTCAGGTGGAGGTGTTGATCCCCGATTTCAAAGGCTCGGCGGCTGCACTCCGAACGGTACTCGAGGCCAAACCTGATGTGTTGAATCACAACCTCGAAACGGTGCCACGGCTCTACCGGCAGGTACGGCCCCAGGCGAACTACACGCGGTCGTTACAGGTGCTGGAGCGCGCGCGTCGCGCCGGGTTCACGACCAAGTCGGGGCTCATGCTCGGTCTTGGCGAAACCCTGGACGAAGTAAGAGAAGTGATGCGCGACCTCCGTTCGGTCGGGTGTCAAATTCTCACGCTGGGGCAGTACCTGCAACCCACCCGCGAGCATCTGCCGGTTGCCAGATTCGTGTCGCCCCAGGAATTTGACGCTCTACGGGACTACGGGTTGGCCATCGGGTTCCAACACGTTGCCTCGGGGCCACTTGTGCGGAGCAGTTTTCACGCCGATGAACAGGCCGCCGAGGCGGGGGTGTCCAGGCAAGTAGCCTGACGGCCCTCGACCTTGAAAGAAAGTACCGGGCCGTTACTCCCGGAGCTGTCCCGAAGGGGCGAGGCTACCCGATCGGGAGGAACTGCAAGAGAGCAGGTTAGCGGACATGTCGGATCCAGCGGCGGAGCGAAGCATCGACGATTCGCGCACAGTCACGGAGCTTTTGGCATTTCCGGCCGACGCCAACACGGCAGGCAACGTGTACGGCGGCCGGATTCTGTTCTGGGTCGACATGGTGGCCAGTCTGGTCGCGCGCAAACACTGCGGCTCTGCCGTGGTGACGATTCGCACCGAGTTTGATTTCCTGGAGCCGGTGCGAGTTGGCGACCACGTCCGCCTGGAAGCGTTCATTACGGCCACGTTTCAGCGTTCGTTCGAAGTGCAGGTGGATGTGAAGATCGGCCGGGACTACGGTCGCGAACGCCGTCTGGCTGGGCGAGGCTACCTGGTGTTCTCGTGCGTCGACAGTTCTGGGCGGACTCGGCCAGTGCAGCAGATCTCGGTGGGTAGTCCTGCCGAAGAAAAACGCCGCGCCGCTGCCGAACGGCGGCGCGAGCTTCGCAGACAACTGAGGGAGCTGGAAGCGTCGTAGCTGTCGCTGCTAACGGGGGCGCGAGAGACGCTGCTTGGGGGTGTAACGAAAGCGTGCGGCTGAAGTGCGAAGCCAGCCGCTGCCAACTGCGCGGGCGTGCTTTTGTCGAAACGATTTTCCAACAAATCTTCGCCGCGGCGGGCTTCGCAGGTCGGCATCTGCGGCGAGAAGCGAAACACGGCTCGCGGGGTGCCCTTTCTGCGATCCCAGGGCAAGCGGTGCTGCACAGAGGACGGAACTGACGGGAGGACTGGATGGCGGAAGTAAAGCTTCCTGAACTTGGCAAGATCGACCGAAGGTTCTTCGACGAGGTCATCTACCCGCGGCTTGGAGCGAAAGACGACTCCGTCGTTTTGGGGCCACAGCACGGTGTGGACTTCGGCGTTGTGCAAATTGGGGACTTCGTGATGGTTTCTTCGGCCGACCCGGTGTACATTGCCCCGGCCCTCGGCTGGGAGCGGGCGGCCTGGTTTGCTTTGCACATTCTCGCGAGCGACGTCGCCGTGAGCGGCATTCGGCCGCGGTACCTCTCGATCGATCTCAATTTGCCTCCGGAAATGACGGAAGAAATCCTGGAGGAAATTTGGGACACAATTCACCAGGAGGCGGAGAAGCTGGGAATTGCCATTGTGAGTGGCCACACTGCTCGCTACGCAGGTTGTAACTACCCGATGGTCGGCGGCGCGACCATCATCGGGGTGGACCACAAGTCCAAGCTGGTTGATCCCCGTTCGGTCAGGGAAGGGGACGTGGTAATCGTTACTAAGGGGCCTGCGGTGGAGACGACAGGTCTCATGTCGGTACAGTTTCCGGAGTTCATCGAAGAGGCCTACGACGCGGAAACCGTTAAGCGCGCACAGGACGTGTTTTACCAGATGAGCGTGGTGAAAGACTGCGCGTTGCTGGCGGAGGTTGGCGGTGTGCACGCCATGCACGACGCTACCGAGTGCGGCGTGTGGGGCGGGCTGTACGAGATGGCCGAGGCGGGGAACTACGGTTTGAGAATTTACCCCGAAAAGATCATCGTGCAGGATGTCGTGGCGAAAACCTGCGAGGTCTTCGACATTGACCCGTTTAAAGCCATCAGCGAAGGCACGTTGATTGCAGTACTGGCACCGGAAAAGGCCGACCAGGCTCTGAAAGCGCTGGCCACTGAGGGAATTCCGGCCAGTGTGGTCGGTGAAGTGACAGCCAGAGAAGAAGGGACGTGGCTGATCTACGACGACGGACGCGAGGAGCCGCTCGAACATCCCCGGGTGGACCCCTTCTGGATCCGTTTTGAAGAATACCTGACCAAACAGCAGGAACGGAAGCTTTCGCAGGGCTGAAGCGGTCAGAAGCGGTACGACGCAGAGACGGAGGGGTCGCACGCGAGTCGCCGCGGTGCGACCCCTGTTTGCATTGGCGTGAGACGACGTTCCGCCGCTAACCAGCGGGACGACGGCAGTTGCCCGAGCGGTGTGCGTCCGCCGGCTCCGTCGGAGACGGGCTGTTTTCCGACAACGGTGGCAGCCGGAGAAGAGCCTCGAACGGGTAATCTGTTTGACGCCCGATCTTCGTGGCTTTTTGGGAGAAACGCCGGTGGGGAACCCGTCTGTTTGAACGGCGTTAGCAATTTCCACAAGCGGAAGACAACAGGCCGGAACCAGTGGAGCCAATCCGGAAGACTTTGGCGGACAGGATGTTCAAGAATCGCCTGGAGCGCCTGCGGAGACAGGTGCGAGCGGCGCGCGATCTGGGCAAGCTCTACCGGGTCGTAGCAGAGGGGTTTGCACGTCTACTGGGTGCTGAGCGGGTGCTGGTGTTGCACGAGCTGGACTGCACGCGTGGTCTTGAGGCCGTGTACGCTCTGCCGCGTCCCGACGACGGCCGCTTGCCCGGCGTAACCATTCCGAGGGACGACCCCCTCTACACGTACCTCAAGCGGACCACTCGCGCCCTTGTCCTGTTGGATGACCCGCGCGTTCGTCGGGCAGCATCCACCTCGACAGCGCTCGAGGAACTTGTGGAAAAGGGCGACTGGAAGGTCGCAATCCCGCTTCAGCAGCTCGATCTTCTGGTTGGTGTGGTGTTGCTTGGTCCTCCGGAGAATTCGCTTGCGTCGGTGCCTTTCCGTCGGGCACTTCGTCGGCTGGCAGAGCTGATCGCCTATGCCGCAGTTACACTGTTGATGTTTCAGCGGTTGCAGCAAGAGGCGAAGGAAAAGGCCATCCTCTTGGAGGTGGCGAAGAAGATCAGCTCGTCGCTGGACCTGATGGAAGTGCTGGAGATGGTAGTGGAAGCGGTACGTCAGGTGGTGCCGTGTGAACACGCAACGGTTTTTTTGATCGACCGCGAGCGCGACGAGCTGAAGCACGCCGTCTACCGCGGCAGCGGACGGGCCGCACTGAAGAATTTTCGGCTGAAGCTGGGACAGGGATTGGTGGGTTGGGTTGCCATCACGGGGCAGCCCGTGATCATCGACAACGTGCTCGAGGATGAACGCTACTACCGCCTTTTCCAGGATTCCCGGTCCGAGCTGGACGTGCCGCTGGTTCGCGGCGACAAAATCCTGGGCGTCATCAGCTTGGAGTCCAAACGGGAGCGTGCCTTCAACGAGCACCATCTGGAGCTGGCCAAAGCCTTCGCAGCTCAGGCAGCGGTGGCCATCGAAAACGCCCTGCTCCTGGAGGAGCTGGTCGAAAAACGGCGGCTCGAGAGAGAACTGACGATTGCACGCGAGATCCAGAAAGCACTGCTGCCCAAGGAGTTGCCCAGGCTGCGTGGTTTCGCGCTGGATGCCTACACGTTGCCAAGCGGCATGATCGGTGGGGATCTGTACGACGTCGTCGAATTCGCAGATCGCACGGTGGCGCTGGCCGTGGGCGACGTGTCCGGCAAAGGCACCCCAGGCGCGATCTTAATGGCTACCCTGTATTCAACCTACCGCGGTCTGCTACGTCGGGGAATTGACCCAGGACAGCTGATGCGCAAGCTGAATGACCTCCTGCTCGAGCGGATCGATCCGGAGAGCTTTGCCACGTTTTTTCTGGCGCTCCTGAGCCCGGAGAAGCGTACACTGCGCTACTGCAACGCCGGACACAATCCGCCTCTTGTAATGCACCAGGATGGCTCGTACGAGCGGCTTGAAGACGGCGGTCCTGTACTTGGATTTGTACCCCAGCTTTCGTACATTTCGGCGAAGATCGAGTTGAAACCCGGTGACGTGCTCGTGCTTTACACCGACGGGGTCACTGAGGCTGCGAACCCGGACGACGAGCTTTTCGGCGAGGACCGGCTCATCGCCCTGGTTCGGCGCTTCCGCAAACTGGGCCCGAAGAGACTCCGGAAGAAGATCGTTCAGGAAGTGATCGCTTTCACCGGGCGGAAGGCTTTGGAAGACGACTTGACGTTGCTGATCGTCAAAGTGACGACACGCAGAAACGCGACGTCCACAGATCAAGAGACTGCGCAAGAGGTGGTCACAGATGGTTCTTGAGGTGAAGAAGTACGGCGATCCGGTCCTGCGTCGCAAGACGTCACTTGTGCCGCGGGAGATGCTGGAAGACCCCAACTTTCAGCAATTCCTGGATGACTTGGTCGAAACCATGCAGGTGGAAGACGGTGTGGGCTTGGCCGCGCCACAGGTGGGAGATTCTCGTCGGGTGTGTGTGGCCGTCGATGGCGACGAGGTGCACGTGTTAATCAACCCGAAGGTCCGCGGTCGGAGCGTGCGTTTGGCGTCCGACACGGAGGGTTGTCTGAGCTTACCGGGGTTGCAGGCGGAAGTGTCGCGGCCAGCGAAGGTGATCGTTAAGGCGCTGAACCGACACGGCGAAACGATTGAACTGCGGGCGCGTGGGCTGTTCGCGCGCATCCTGCAGCACGAAATCGATCACCTGGACGGTGTCCTCTACGTCGACCGCGCTGACTTGTCCACCCTGGTGTGGCTGCACAATGTGGGAGACGAAAAGGTAGAGAAGCAGCCGACGACACTCGAGGAAGTGAAACGCGTGTACAGGCAAAAATACCACGCCCAGAAAACAGACGAAGAGCTGATTTTTGACCCGGTGGAGGAAACAGAGCAAACCGTGGCTTAGGAGACTCGGGAGTGGACGATCAGGAAAAGCTCCAGGCGTTCAAAGCCGTGGGCTTTGCCGCTGAGCTCGAGAATCAGGGCTACGAGTTGTACACTACAGCCGCAAAGCTGGTGAGCGACCCGCTGGCCAAACAGATGTTCGAGAAGCTCGCCGAGGACGAACGACAGCATCTGGCCGTGATCAAGGCGATCCAGGATGAACTGGTTGAGGCACTGGACATTTCGCGCTACGACCTGGCCGAGGCTCTGAGCACTGGGGATTTCCCGGAGTTGCCACTGAGCAGTCTGTTCAAGCACCTGAAGGAGTGGACGTCCTCAATCGGGGATTTTCGGATGGTCTCCGAGCTGGACGCGCTCGGTTGCGCGCTTGTGGCAGAAATCAATGCAATTCGCCACTACAGCGACCTTTTGCTGGCTTGTACGTCGGAAACTGCTCAGAGGACGTACAAACGTCTGATCGCCGAAGAGAAGAAACATTTCGAAATCCTGGCGCGCAGAACCGAACAGGTGGTCAACGGCTACCTGAGGTGACGGCTTCCGGTTTTGCCGGGCCGGAGGCAAGGCCGGCTTTGGAATGTTGCAAGCGGATGGCTGAGTCGGTCGGGATTTTTCGCGTGGGTGTTTTCCCCTTTGGACGGCGGAAGAGGGTAACTTGAGGGCGAAGAAACGGTAGCAGGAAAGGAGATTGCTAATGGCAAAGGAAGGCGGCCTGAATTTTGTTCCCGCCAACGTCAACAATTACCCGAGAATTGGAGACACGCCTGAGAAACAGAAGCTGCGCAAGAGCATCGCGGCACTGGATCGGGGCGAAATTTCGCTCGAGGACCTGAAGAAGGTCCAGGACGAGGTCACGCGGGAAGTGATTCTGGAACAGGCTGAAGCTGGGATCAGACTGGTCACCGACGGCCAGATTCGCTGGGACGACGCCCAGACCTACATCGCGCGTGCCCTGAAGGGCGTGCGCATCACGGGTCTGGTGCGTTACTTCGACACGAACACCTACTTCCGGCAACCGCTGGTGGAAGGAGAAATTGGCTGGGAAAAACCCATCCTGGTAGAAGATTACAAGTACGCGGTCTCCGTAAGCCCGGTGCCGGTGAAGGCTGTGGTGACAGGGCCGTACACGTTGGCGCGCCTGTCACTGGACGCGTACTACCGGGATCCAATCAAGCTGACACAGGCTTACGGCCAGGCTATCAAGCGGGAACTGGAGGCCCTATTCGGAGCAGGAGCCAAGGTGGTGCAGGTAGACGAACCGGCTCTGGTCCGCTACCCGGATCTTGCGGACCAGGCGTTGTCGGTTTTGGCGGACGTGTTGCAGGTGGCAAGACCAGCCGAGAGCGAACTCGGGTTGCTGGTGTTCTGGGGAAATTTGGGCGGTCGTCTTTCTGCCGTGCTGGATTTGCCCATCGATTTTCTGGGTGTGGACCTTGTCGCGGGGCACGAGGACCGCACGTTTCTCGAGAAGGGCGTCGACCTCAAGGGCAAAAAGCTGGCGCTCGGATTGATTGACGGTCGCAACACGAAGTTGGAGCGGCCTTCCGACGTGGCGGCTTACGCGCGCCGCCTCGCGGAGGTGAACGGGTTGACAGGCGGGTACCTGCAGCCGAATTGCGGCCTTGAACTCCTGCCGCGCGACGTGGCGAAAACAAAACTGGAAATTGTGGCCGAGACGTGCCAGTTGATGTGAAGGAGGAATCCACATGCTTTTGCCGACGACAACTGTAGGGAGTTTCCCCAAACCCTCTTACCTGACGAAGGCGCGTAGCGCTGTGGCTCGTGGCAAGATGGCCAAGGAAGAACTGCGCGAGCTGGAAGAGAAGGCAATCCGGGAAGTTGTGAAGCTGCAAGAAGACATCGGGCTGGACATCCTCGTGGACGGCGAGATGTACCGCGGCGACATGGCCACCTACTTCGCCGAGTACCTGGATGGTTTCAAAATCAGTGGCCTTGTGCGAAGCTACGGTAACCGCTACTACCGCAAGCCGGTGATCGTCGGACCCGTCCGCTGGCGCGGTCCGATCACGGTGGACTGGTTCACGTTTGCTCAGTCCCTCACGGATAAGCCGATGAAGGCCATTTTGACTGGGCCCTACACGATGATGGACTGGTCGTTCAACGAATACTACCCGAACCGCCGTGAAGCAGCACTGGATTTGGCCCGGGCGCTGCACGAAGAGGTGATGGCCTTGCAGGAGGCGGGCGCAAAATACATCCAGATCGACGAACCTGCGGTTTCAACCCGGCCGGATGAGCTCGAGCTTGCCATCGAAACGATGCGGGTTGTGACAAATGGGCTGAACGATGATGTGAAGACCATCACGCACATTTGCTACGGGGAGTTTGACAAGATCTACCCCAGAATGCTGGACCTTGCTGTCGACCAGATCGATCTGGAGCTCTCCAATTCCGGCTTCGACATGTTGCAGCTCTTCCGTAAAGATCCGTTCACCAAAGAAATTGGGCTGGGTGTGATCGACGTGCACGACCACCGCATCGAAGATGTCGACACCGTCGTCGATCGCATCAAAATGGCACTGGATGTGTTCAAACCGGAGCAGGTGACGGTTGACCCGGACTGCGGTTTGAAAACGCGCACGCCGGAGGAAGCTGAACAGAAACTTCGCGTGATGCTGGAGGCCCGCAACCGGGTGCGTCAGGAACTGGGGCTGGAGTGAGCCCGAGTTCTGGATTCCACTGCGTAAGCAGTGGGGCCGTCTGTGCTGCTTGGGCCCGAGAAACCGAGATGTCGGAGTAAAAAGGAAGGGCGAGAGCAAAAGAGCTCGCCCTTTTTCGCCACTTGAGGTTTTTCTTCGTGTTCCGTTGGGCAGCAGCCGAGACAGGTCGACTCTGCAGGTAGATTCGAGACAGAGCTTTGCCGCAAGAGAACGTCGAAGAGTGTGCTTGACTGATCAGTACAACCGCCGCCAAAGTGCAGCTTGACATTGGTTAAGATTTTCAGTACATTTGCCCCGGTTTAGGTGTGCAAAAACAGGGTATTGTCTCGGAGGTAGACAGCTCATGTACGCAATTGTCGATATCGCTGGAACACAACAGAAGGTTGAGCAGGGCGAAAAGGTTAAAGTGCCGCGACTGCCGGTTGAGGAAGGTTCCACAACGGAGTTTGACCGAGTGCTGCTGGTTCGCACGGACGACGGTGTGAAGGTGGGTACGCCGGTAGTGGAAGGCGCAAAAGTAAAAGCAACCGTGGTGGAACACGGACGCGACAAGAAGATCGTGGTTTTCAAGAAAAAACGTCGCAAGGGTTACAAAGTGAAGCGCGGTCACCGGCAGCCGCACACCATCCTCAGAATTGACGAGATCATCGCTTAGCTTTTCGGGAGGTCGGTAAGAATGGCACACAAGAAGGGCGTTGGAAGCTCGAGGAACGGGCGCGACAGCAATCCCAAGATGCTCGGCGTCAAACGGTACGATGGGCAGTTCGTTCGCGCAGGCAGCATCATTGTGCGGCAGCGCGGAACCCACATTCACCCGGGTTTGAACGTGGGCAAAGGAGGGGATGACACGCTGTTCGCGCTTGTCGACGGCTACGTGAAATTCGAACGCAAGGGGCGCAACAGAAAAGTTGTTAGCGTCCTGACCTGAAGCAGGAAATGAGGCTGAGGAACTGTTTCCCAGCCTTTTTTCTTGCCCGCACCAACAGAGAGCGTTGCGCTCCCGGTGACCCAAAAAGGGGAGTTGAGTGTCGGCCTCAAGGGGGTGCTGAAAAAGGCGTGAGTGGTTCTTGGTCCGCTCGTGGCTTTCGGCAAATCGATTTGAGGAACAGAGCCGAGCCCGGCGGGGGGCGATGATCAACGACATCGGGGATCCGCATGTGGAAGCTTTTGACACAAGACCCCGGAGAAAGGGGCTGTGGCACGCTACCGAGGTGACGGCTACGACTCCATTCTGAATAGCCTTAGAATCCAATTATGGAGGATGGGAAGATGGCTCGCAAGAAGATTGCGTTGATCGGCGGTGGCCAGATTGGCGGGATTGCCGCGCTGCTCATTGCTCAGAAGGAACTTGGCGACGTGGTGATTCTCGACATCCCCGAGAAAGAGGGGTTTGTCAAAGGTAAGGCGCTCGACATTCAGGAATCCACGCCCATCGGTGGCTACGACTGCAATCTGAGTGGCACTTCGAACTGGGACGACATCGCTGGCGCCGACGTTACGATCATCACGGCCGGTGTGCCGCGTAAGCCGGGCATGAGCCGCGAGGATCTGCTGGACATCAACCTGAAGATCATCAGCAACGTCGCTGAGAACATCAAGCGTGTAGCGCCGAATGCGTTCAACATCATCACCACGAACCCGCTGGACTCGATGGTTTACGCTTTCAAGAAGGTGACGGGATTTCCGAAGCAGAAAGTCGTAGGCATGGCCGGCGTGCTCGACACCGGTCGGTTCCGGACTTTCGTGGCAATGGAACTCGGTGTTTCCGTGGAAGACGTGGCGGCTACTGTTTTGGGCGGTCACGGTCCGACGATGGTGCCTCTGCCCAGACTGTGTACAGTGGGTGGTGTGCCTCTCACGGAGTTGTTGCCGAAGGAAAAGATCGACGCCATCGTACAGCGCACGCGTGACGCCGGGACGGAAATCGTCAAGCTGCTTGGCAACGGCAGCGCGTACTTCTCGCCCGCGGCGGCTGTGGTAGCGATGGCTGAATCCTACCTGAAGGACAAGAAGCGCGTGCTTCCGTGCGCAGCTTACCTGGAAGGCGAGTACGGCATCAACGGTTACTACCTGGGTGTGCCGGTCATCATCGGTGCCGGTGGTGTGGAGAAGGTGCTGGAAATCAAGTTGACCGACGAAGAACGCGACATGTTGATGAACTCGCTGGAGGCAGTGAAGAAGGCCGTAGCCGCGACCAAGCTGTAGAGTTTCAAGCGCTGGCGAACGTGTTGCGCTGGAAAGTGACTCCGGCGGTTGCGTTGAGGATGTGAGAATTCGCCTGCTGCGGCTTACTGGCAACAGGCGAATTCTTTTCGTTTTGTCTTGTCGGGAAACCTTGTCCCGACGCAAATTCCCACCTTCAATCCCTTCTCTGGGGTGCGATTCAAACTGCGAGGTTCGTCATGAGGGAGGTCTCGGTTAGCAGGATCACAGAGGAGGTTGCACGCCTCAGCATCGAGGCGAACTACCAGCTCGGTGAGGATGTTGTGCAGGCGCTACGAAAAGCTCTGGACAAGGAAGAGTCTCCAGTCGGCCGGTCCATCCTTGAAAGAATCATCGAAAACGCTGAGATCGCAGCGCAGGGAGAGTACCCGTACTGCCAGGACACGGGGTTTGCTGTTGTGTACGTGGAGATTGGGCAGGACGTAAGACTGGTTGGCGGCGATCTTTACGAAGCGATCAACGAAGGCGTGCGGAAAGGCTACACGGAGGGTTACCTGCGCAAATCGATTGTGCGCGATCCGCTTCGCCGTGTGAACACGGGCGACAACACTCCGGCTGTGATCTGGACGGACATCGTGCCGGGCGACAAAGTGAGCATCACTGTGGCGGCCAAGGGTGGAGGCAGCGAGAACATGAGTGAAGTGCGCATGCTGAAACCCGCCGATGGTGCTGAGGGCGTGAAGAACTTCGTGGTGGAACGGGTTGAGCGTTCCGGTGGCAATCCCTGTCCGCCAATCGTCGTCGGTGTGGGCATCGGTGGAACGTTTGAGAAATGCGCGTGGCTGGCCAAGAAGGCCGCTCTCCGCAAGATCGGCGAACGCAATCCCGACCCGTTCTACGCTGAGATGGAGGAGGAATTGCTGGAGCGAATCAACAAGCTCGGCATCGGTCCGCAAGGATTGGGTGGGCGCGTCACAGCGCTGGATGTCCACATTGAGGCGTACCCGTGTCACATTGCTTCGTTGCCCGTGGCTGTGAATATTCAGTGCCACGCGGATCGGCACAAGACCGTTGTCATCTGAGCTTGGGCTACAGGGTTAAGGAGGCACAAAATGGCAGGGCCTATCCGAATAGAGACACCGCTGACGGATGAGGTGGTGGAAAAGCTGCGGGTCGGCGACGAGGTGCTGATCAACGGGGTTGTGTACACCGCCCGTGATGCAGCCCACAAGCGCCTTGTGGAGCTGCTGGAGAAAGGAGAGCCGCTTCCTTTCGACATCAAGGGGCAAATCATTTACTACGTTGGGCCAACCCCACCGCGGCCGGGCAAGCCGATTGGCGCAGCCGGACCGACAACCAGCTACCGGATGAACCCGTACGCGCCAAAACTGATTGCGGCTGGCCAGAAGGGCGCCATTGGCAAAGGCGAAATGGGGCCCGAAGTGGTGGAAGCATTGAAAAAGTACAAGGCCGTCTACTTTGCGGCTATTGGCGGTGCCGGCGCGCTGATCGCGCGTTCGGTGGTCTCGGCCGAGATTGTGGCGTACGAAGATCTGGGTGCCGAGGCCATCCGGAGGCTGGTGGTGAAGGATCTGCCGGTAATTGTCGCTCAAGACTGCCACGGCGGCAACATTTACATCGAGGGCCGCAGACAGTACCAGGCGGCTTAAGAACTACGGAGGATTCAGGGCACCTGCGCGTGGCCGTCTGCACTCGCCTGGTGGGCAGTGAACGGTCCCGACATCCTTGAGGGAGTGCTTTTTCGCGCGGAGTGCCTGCACGATTTTCTTTCCGGAACTGTTTTGGTTACACAGCTCGGAGGCTGAGATGACAGAAGTCATCAAGCACGATTTACTGATTCTTGGTTCGGGCATCGCTGGCCTTCGCGCCGCCGTCGAGGCCTCCAGGGTCAGCGGTGGCAAGGTAGACATCGGTTTGATTTCCAAGGTGCAAATCATGCGCTCCCACTCGGTGTGCGCCGAGGGCGGTACGGCTGCTGTGCTGCGCCCTGAAGAAGGCGACAGCTTTGACCTGCATGCCTGGGACACCGTGAAAGGCAGCGACTTCCTGGCCGATCAGGATGTGGTGCACCGCTTCGTGCGCATCATGCCCGAGGAAATCATCCAGCTGGATCACTGGGGTATCCCCTGGTCCCGACGACCGGATGGCCGCATTGCCCAGCGGCCCTTTGGCGGGCACAGCTACCCGCGTGCCACGTTTGCTGAAGACAAGACGGGTTTCTTCGAGATGCAGACGCTGTACGACACGCTGCTGAAGTACAACAACTGGACCCGCTACGACGAGTGGTTTGTGACGTCGTTGATCGTGGAAGATGGCGAATTCCGAGGTCTCACCGCCATCGAGATGGCCACGGGGCGGTTTGTGGTCATGATCGGTAAGGCGCTGATTCTTGCAAGTGGCGGCGCTGGTACGCTGTACGGTTTCACCACCTACTCCCAGACAGTCACAGGCGACGGTCAGGCGCTCGCTTATCGGGCCGGACTTCCCCTGGAGGACACGGAGTTTCTCCAGTTTCACCCAACGGGTCTCATCCCCAGCGGCATCCTGATGACGGAAGCCTGCCGCGGTGAGGGTGGGCATCTCCTGAACAACAAAGGTGAGCGCTTCATGGCGAACTACGCTCCGGAGAGGATGGAGCTTGCCCCCCGTGACGTGGTGTCGCGTGCCATGATGACCGAGATCGAGGAGGGACGTGGCTTCAAAGGACCGGGTGGTCTGGACTACCTGCATCTGGATCTGCGCCACCTGGGACGCGAGAAGATTCTGGAGCGTCTGCCTCTGATCCGCGAAGTCACGATGAAATTCCTCGGTCTCGATCCGATTGAAAAGCCGATCCCAGTGCGGCCGGTAGCGCACTACTCCATGGGCGGCGTGGAGACGGACATCGACGGGCGCACGCGTGTGTCGAACATCTGGGCTGCGGGCGAGGTGGCGGCGGTGAGTCTCCACGGAGCCAACCGTCTTGGAACGAACTCCACGGCCGAGTGCCTGGCCTGGGGTGGCATCACAGGGAGAGAGGCGGCGAACTACTGCATGGAACGTCCGGATGTGCCAACGCCGTCCGAAGCCGAAGTCAAGAAAGAATACGACCGGATCTACAACGATCTCCTCAAACGCGACGGGAAGGAAAATCCCTACCACCTGCGGCAGGAACTTCGCGAGACGATGATTCACGCTGCTGGAGTGTTCCGCACGGGCGAGGGGTTGAAGAAAGGGCTCGAAAAGATTCGGGAGATCCGAGATCGTTTCAAGAATATCACAATCCAGGACAAGGGTAGGGCGTACAATTCGAATTTAATCAACACGCTGGAAACGGAAAACCTGATTGACGTCGCTGAGGTGCTGGTGACAGGAGCCCTGGCACGGGAGGAGAGCCGCGGTGGCCACGCCCGGCGCGATTTCCCAAAGCGCGACGACGAAAAGTGGCTCAAGCATACCCTTGCATTCCGGACAGACGACGGACCGCGACTCGAGTACAAAGAGGTGGTCATCAACACCTGGAAGCCCATTGAGCGCAAGTACTGATTTCGTGAACCCTGCTGAACGATAGCGGAGGAGTTGACGATGGCAGGTGGAAATGAGAAACGGCCGCGTGGCCGGCTTGGCATTGGCGGCTGGGTGTACGGCGGCCGATTCGGTGTTGAGCGCTACGCGTACATCCTGCACCGCGTCACGGGGCTGGGCATTTTGCTCTACTTCGTCGTGCACATTTTTGTCACAGCGCAACGCGCGCACGGACAAAATGCCTGGGAAGGCATCATGTCGACGCTGGGGAAACCGCTGTTCGAGTTCGGTGAATACCTTGTTTTTGTGGCATTTGCCTACCATGCCTTGAACGGCATTCGGCTCATTCTGGCCGAGCTCGGGCTCATCCTTGGTAAGCCCGGTCGGCCGGTGTACCCTTACCGAACGTCCATCATGCGGCAGCGGCCTGTGTTTGTTGTGCTGATGGTGCTTTCCGCCATTTTGATTGTGGCCGGAACGTACGACTTTTTCATCGTTGGACGTTAACGCGAGGAGGACGAAGCCATGCGTGAAACGACGCTGTGGACGCTTCATCTGCTGGCCGGGATCGTCATCCTCGTGTTTCTCAGTGTCCACATGGGCATCATGCACCTGGAGTCGATCCTGCTGGCGCTCGGTGTTGGCTACGAGCACGTGCTCACCTGGGCCTCAGTAGCCGCGCGCAACAAGCAGCTGTACTTTCTCATCTCGTACCCGGTTCTCCTGGGTGCGGCGCTGTACCACGGATTCTACGGCTTGCGCAACATACTTCTGGAGTTGAACCCCGGCGCCGGTCTCGAGAAGCTGATCAACTGGGTTCTCGTGGTCACCGGTGTGCTGCTTTTCGTCTACGGTACCTGGGCCGCCATCGCGGCTTATGCTCTTTAGGAGGAGGGAAGAAATGGCCGAAGCAAAACAGGCGAGTTCGAGCGCTTTCAGCGATCAGGTCGTCAAGGAGATTGTCTTCAAGGTCCATCGCTTCTCTCCGGACGATGGGCGAGCCCCGCGAATGCAAGAATTCCGTATCCCGGTTCGTGAGGGCATGACGGTTCTGGATGGACTGCACTACATTCGCGACAACCTCGATTCCACGCTGTCTTACCGCTTCAGTTGTCGCATGGGCGTGTGTGGATCTTGCGGCATGTTCATCAACGGACTGCCGCGGCTGGCGTGTCAAACCCAGATCCTTGAGCTTGACTCGGACGTGGTCGAGGTGAAACCCATGCCGAACTACGAGGTGACCAAGGATCTGGTGGCCGACACGAAGCCGCTTTTCGAGAAGCACCGTTCCGTGAAGCCGTACATCCTTGGGCGGGAAGAGGAGATTGATCAGCCTACAAACGAGTTCCAGCAGAGTCCGGAGGAACTGGAGAGTTTTGTCCAGTTTGCGTACTGCATCAAGTGTGGTTTGTGCCTGGCAGCGTGTCCGACCTGCGCTACGGACCCGAACTACCTGGGACCACAAGCCCTGGCGCAGGCTTACCGCTACTCGGTGGACACGAGGGATGCCGGTTTCCAGCTGCGCCTGGAAGACATTGCTGGGCCCGAGGGACCGTGGCGTTGCCATTTCGCCGGAGCGTGTTCGGAGGCTTGCCCCAAAGGTGTGGATCCTGCCTTTGCAATCCAGTTGCTGAAAGGAACGATCGTGTTCCAGCAGCTTGGCTTGAAAAAGATTCACGAGCCAGCTCCTGTGGCGCCGAAGGAAACTGGCGCGACACGCCGTCCGGAGATCCCCGAGCCGCCACCGCCGACGGTGAAGCAGGGGTAGAACTACGGTCGAAGATGCGACCCTCGGCGCTGCCGCGGATTCCCCCGGCAGCGCTTTTTTGTGGAACAACGCTTCGGGACGTTCTACAGACGCGTGGCAGTTCACGAAATTTCAACCCTACCGATTACCAGTTGCCGGGTCAGGTTTTTGCGCGGGATTTCGAGAAAAAGACACGTTGGAAGGCTAAGGTGGTAGGTCGAATCTGGAGAACCCAGAACAGCATGAGCATCGCTGGTAAGGACGTAGCCACTCGCAGAGAAGGGCTCGCGCACGAGGGTACACGGCGCAGCACGGCGTGACGCCCTCCAGCATGACCCCACTTCACGTAAGCAATCGATGAGGTCGGAAACGTTGATTTACGTGTCCCTTCAAGATCTGCGTGAAACGAACTCCGGGGCTCCCACCAATGCGAACAGACCAGGGAATTCCACCTGAACCCCACGCTGGACCTGGCGGAAAAGGGCGGGCGCTGTTTTCCCGGAACAGGAGCATTTTGACAGGGGCGTGGATTCTGTGTGGGCGTGGGGCAGGGGAGCCTGGTGGGCTCGAAAAAAAAAGCCGCTCCGGAGAGCGGCGCTTGTGGCAGCGGTCGTGTTGACCGCGTGATCGCGGGATTTAGAGTGTTCTTGCCGTGACGAAGGCGTCCCGGATGGCGTCCCTGGCTTTTCCCACGCGTCGAGCGTCGCCAACTACGTAAACAGGGATCCTGTCCTTCAGCTTGTTTTCCAGCGGATTGTAGCTTTTCATGCCCGTGGAAAGGATGACGTGGTCCACGCCGTTGATCACCTGGGGGCCCTTACCTTTCAGGTACACGGTTTTCCCGTCCACGCGGACGACCTCGGTTTCCGTGTAGATCTCCACGTTCGGATTGTCGCGGAATGACTTCAGCGTGAGCGCCTTCTCGATCATTTCCATTCCCCGCGCAACTTCCGGAAGGAGCTCCACCAGGATCACCCGGTTGTTCCGTTTCAGCAGTTTGTGGGCAATCTCGACGCCAATCAGTCCGCCTCCCACGATCAGGACCTTGCGATTCTCAAACAGGTTTTCGTCCATGAGTACCTCTGCCCAGAGCCACTCGGTGAGTCCGGGAATTTCGACCTCGGCAGGGCGTGCACCGGTGGCCAGGACGACAGCGTCGTACTCGCCGCTGAGGAGATCGTTCTCGGTGGCCTCTTTGTGAATCACGCGGATGCCCAGGTCCTGGAGTTCGGCCACGTAGTAGTCGGTGATTCGTCGGAGGCCCTCTTTGTTGGGTGGGAGTGGCGCCAGATTGAACTGGCCGCCGAGCCTGTCTTTTTCGTAGAGGGTTACGTCGTGGCCGCGCTTTTTCAAAGTGATGGCTGCTTCCATCCCGGCCAGACCCCCGCCCACCACAGCGAAGCGCTTGGTGACTGAAGCCGGACGAAGCTGGTAGGCGTCGTCTCCAACGAGCGGATTGACCACACACGAAAGACCCTGGCCCGATTTGACACCTCCCAGACAACCGTCGCTACAGGCCAGACAGGGACGGTAGCGTCCGGGCACCAGGCCAAGGTACTTGCCCACGAAGTCCGGATCGGCCACCAATGCCCGGCCAATGGCCAGATAAGGTGCCGCGTAGTCGCGCTTCAGCTTCTCGATGTCCTCGAAACTGTTGATTTTGCCAACGAACACGACAGGCACGGAGACGTGGCGTTGAATCGCGCTGGCGAATTCCCACGTCTTGCCTTTGGGGATGAACATGTGCTGGAAGAACCAGGGTGGCGAACTGCAAACGGTGCCCGCGGTGACGTGGACGGCGTTGGCCCCACGCGCCTCTAGCCATTGAGCGAATTGCACCATCTCCGGAAGTTTGAAACCGTGCGGAATCATCTCATCGCCACTGACCCGGGCCACGATGGGAAGATCGACGGCGTCTTTCACGGCTGAAAGGACTTCGAGAGGGAAGCGGGCCCGATTTTCGAGGGATCCACCGTACGCGTCGCTGCGGGTGTTCACGGCTGGGCTGAGAAATTGAGCCAGGAGGTAACCGTGACCAAACTGAAGCTCGACGGCGTCGAACCCTGCTTTTTGGGCACGACGGGCTGCCTCGACGAAAAGTTCGATTGCCCGCTCCATGTCTGCTCGATCCATTTGTTTGGGGGGTGCTCCGCCGTTCTCACACGGCTGGTCCGTGGACGACACCCAGTAGTTCCCGGGAATTTTCGGGTTCGCCATGCGGCCAGGGTGATTGAGGTGGGCAATCGCTTTGGCGCCGTGGCTGTGAATCAGGTTCACCAGAGCGGCAAGGCCGTCAAGCTTGTCGTCGCTGTCGATGCCAAGCTGGGATGGGATCTCTCTCAGTCCCGGATCCAGGTACAGCGGTTCTACGGTCACGGCTCCCACGTGCTTGCTACGGACGGCGTAGAAATCCAGATGCCGTTTGTTGACCACACCGTCCCCTTGTGCGTAGCCCAATTTGATCGGTGCAAAAATGAACGCGTTTCTCATGTCGAGCATGACGTGCTCCTCCGCTGAGCTTGGGTCCGTGAAGCCCTACTGGGACAAGTCGAACAGGCCCCCGCGACAAAACCAGCAAGAACGCCAGGCGGAGAGACCGCAAAGGCGAGAATTAGCCTGGGCGAAGCCGATTTCGAAACGGCTAACCCCTCACGGCAACGCCGGGCCGTGGGGCGGCAATTCAACGCGTTAGATGCGCAGCCGTGGCACTTGTGACGCCCCACGCCGGGTTTTTCGCGGGTCCAGACAAGAGCCTACCCCTGCTGCGTGGAAACCGTCGAGACACAGGTGAGGCGCTCTCGCAGGTTTCGGACAAAAGCGCGAACCGGAACTGGGGGAAGTTCCGCAGCTTCAGGAAGGCGTGTGCGCTGGACCGGTCGGTTCGACGGGGGATTGCGAAAGCCTGGCAAGGCAGCGCTTACCGCTACGTGAGCGTGCGGCGCGGGGGCGAACCGGGAGGACGCCGTCCGACGGCTGCTACAGGTCCGTTGGATGGAGATCGGGAGAGTGCTGCGAAAACTTGAGGAATCGCCTGTACACATTGCCCTTGAGATTGCCGAGCATTTTGGCTAATTTGCGGAGAGAAACGCAGGCCTTGGCGGCTCAAGTGGCCGGTAAGCGCACGGCCCGGGGAGAGTTCTTACAGTCTGGAATGGCATGCGCGCCGGCACGGTGGAAGAAATGCCAAAGTGCAGCAATTCCGAGGGACGATTTGAAAAGCGAAGAACCAATGAGGAGGGTGACCCGGTGAGGAGACTTGTTGCAGTTGCAGCTGTGGCGGTGGTGTTGCTGGCTGGTCTGGTGTACGGCCAGACGGACACCTTAGTCGTCATTCACATCAACGACACGCACTCACACCTGATGCCTTTCGGCCCGAAAACGGCAAGTGGGGTTCCGAAAATCGGCGGGATGGCGAGGGCCGCGCACGTCATCAAGGAGCTGAAGAGCGCTGCTACCAAGTCGCTGCTTCTCCACGGTGGCGATCTGATGGTGGGCGATTTCATGTACACGCGTTTCCGCGGCGTTGCTGAACTGCGGATTTTGAAAGAACTGGGTTTCGGGGCCATTTGCGTCGGGAATCACGAATTCGACGAAGGACCGGCGTTTCTGGCCCAGGCCTACAAGGACGCTGGCCTGCCGACGGACGAGTTCGCGATCCTGACAGCAAACGTGGACATGCGGGCAGACACGGCCCTTTCACGCCTGGTGCGCCCGTACACGATCAAAGACTACGGAACGTTCAGAGTGGGAATCTTTGGTCTGACTCCCCCGATGGCCAACAGTTTTTCCTACCCGCAACCCGACAGCGTAACGGATTTCGTTGCAGCGGCCCGTGCGGCGATTGACTCGCTGAGGCAGAAGGTAGACATTTTGCTTTGCCTGAGCCATCTTGGGGTAGACGACGATCAGGTGCTCGCCGCGGACGTGTCCGGGATTGACGTGATCGTCGGGGCGCATTCCCACACCGTTCTCGAAGAGGCGATCCCGGTTGTAAATCCGGCTGGCGACACCACGTGGATTGTGCAAGCCGGAAGCCACTACCGCTACGTCGGTACGTTCAAGCTGATTTGGCAGGAACCCAAAGCGCGCTTTGCCGGGTACCATCTCATTCGAATCGACGAGAACGTACCCGAGGATCCGGAGGTGGGCGGAGAGATTGCTGCTCTTGTCGACACGCTGAAAAACGATCCTCGTTACGGAGACGTCTACCACCAGGTTCTTGCAGAGGCTGCCGTGGATGTAGAACGCACCGTTGGGGAGGGGCGAGAGAGAGACACAGGCATCGGCAATTTGATCACAGATGCTTTGCGCGCTGCGGCTGGTGCGGATGTGGCAATCGACGTGCACGGCTACATCAGCGAAAAGCTCTGGGCAGGACCCCTGACGGGAGCCGACATTTTCCACATCGCGTACTACGGGTACGATCCGACAACTGGGCACGGGCTAAACGTAGTGAAAGTCGGCCTCAAGGGAAAAGACATTCGGATGGGGATGGAGTACACACTGCGCAACTGCAAGACCAACGGCGATCTTACCCCTGAAGTCTCCGGGATGCAGGTTCTGTACAACTCCAAGAGTTTTGTTCTCATGGTGCGCGAGCTAACGGTAAATGGCTCACCAATTGTTCCCGACTCGGTTTACTCGGTGGCCATGACGGACGGTCTTGCGGCATTTCTGGGTAGCGCTGGACTGGCGGCTGAGTACGTTGAGCCGGTTGGTGTGTCCGAGTACCAGGCCTTGGTAAGCTGGATCCAGGCTCATTCGCCGGTCAACTACGGCACTGAAGGTCGGATTGTGGACGTATCTGTGACGCACGTTTCAGGAGGCCGTCCGGAAGCGATTCAGGATTTTGGCCTTTCTGCTGGCTACCCGAATCCGTTCAACGCCCGTACGGTGTTCGTGTACCAGGTCCCAGCGGGTAGGTTTAGCCTGTCCGTGTTCGACGTGCGCGGGCACCTGGTAAAGCACCTCGGGGGCGAGAGTACCACTGGCGAGTTTGGCAGGCTGGTGTGGGATGGTCGCGACACTACGGGGCGATCTGTGGCCACAGGCGTGTACATCGTGCGGCTGGAAGCGGCCGGCCGGGTGGCCACGCGGAAGGTGGTTCTGGTGCGGTAGGCGCCCGCGTTCTTCTAAATCGCAACCTGGATCTGAATCCGATTCGTCGTCTTCTCCGGTGAGCGAACACGGGTTTGCCGCTGGGAAGGGTGGCGGAAGGGGACCTGCGCCCCTGCTCCAGTGTGGACAGGGGCATTTCCGTGCTGAAAACCGGGTGGACCCGACGAAACATCCGAAAGCCGGGTGGCGTTGCAAGGTTAGGTTTGTCTTCGGCAAGAAAAGACCCTCAGACCCCGGAGGCCGCGCGGCGTGGCAGGACTGCGAGGACGTGTGCGCACCCCCATCTCGAGGATTTCGGTCATTGTGGTGGTCGCGCTTATCATCCCTCTGGCTACCTACACCGTCTACCAGTTGGCCCAGAGCGGCGAGAACGAAAGATTGCTCCGCTCGATCTACCAGCGTCAGCTGGACAGCATCCTCTTCTCCGTGAATCAGTACTGCTGGGACAGATTCAACACTTGGGCCTCGGAGCTGGCGGTCCTGGGACGTTCATTCAAAGAAGCGGATCGTGCCTGGCCTGGAGTGCGTAATCTGCGCCGTTTCTTGCGCGGCAAGCCTCCGCTCTCGGGAGCTTTCGTTGAGAATCGTCGAGACGTGTTCTTGATGGCCACGGCAGGGCAGGTTGGTTCGGTTGGGCGGACGCAGCTTCGCCGGCTGGTTCTCAAGACCCTTACAGAGCGCGAGTCGGCCTGGAACCGTGCTGTCCGTCAGGCAAGGGCTGGTTACACGAGACCGCTGGTGGCACGTCTGAACGTCGACCGCACCGTGCTCTTGTTTCCCGTTCTGGATGCGGAGACGTCAGACTCCGTGGTAGCCACCTGTGGGTTCGTGATTGACGATCAGCGGTTCGTTGATGACGTTGTGGCGCGCAAGCTAAACGCCATCAACACGGGCGAGTTCATTTTTGCTGTTTCGGATCAGACGCGGAACCGCCTTCTCTACGCCAGTGAGGATTTCGAAGGGAACCAGTTCGAAACCAGCGAGTCACTCTGGATCCTGCCCGATCTTCGCCTGCAGATTCGCCTTCGCGGCACGACGTTGGAACAGCTGTCACGGGCCCGAACGCGCCGCAACCTTCTTTTCCTGGGCGCCGTGAACGGTATCCTGGTGCTGGCGCTGATTTTTCTCCTCCGCACCGTGGCACATGAGATGACGCTGGCCCGAATGAAAACGTCGTTCGTGGCCAACGTGTCGCATGAGCTGCGCACGCCGCTCTCCCTGATTCGCATGTACGCTGAGACCCTCGAACTGGGGCGGGTTCCGGATGAAGCGAAGAAGCGTCGTTACTACCGGAGCATTGTGAGCGAAAGCAGCCGCTTGACGCAGTTGATTAACAACATCCTGGACTTCTCCAGGATCGAATCGAAACAGAAACGCTACAAATTCGCGGATGTTGACCTCGGAGGTCTTGTTGAGCGCGTCGTCGACAGCTACCGGTTTCACCTCGATCAAAACGGTTTCGCCCTCCGACTTCAGATTCAGCGACCCTTACCGCAGGTGCAGGCGGACCCCGAGGCCGTCGAACAGGCGCTGGTGAATCTTCTGGACAACGCGGTGAAGTTTTCGAACGACAGGCGGGAGATTACCGTACGCGTTGAACGCGAGCGGGACAGGGTCACAATTTCGGTTTCGGACCGGGGAATCGGGATTCCGGAGTCAGAACAGGGAAAAATCTTCGAAGAGTTTTACCGGGTTGGAGACGACCTGGTGCACAACACTCGGGGCAGCGGTCTTGGCCTCGCCCTGGTGAAGCACATCATGCGCGTTCACCGTGGGAACGTGAGGGTGCGGAGCAAGGTCGGTGAAGGGAGCACCTTCACTCTGGAATTCCCCGTAGCGTAGGAGAGGGAGATGGCTCGGATTCTGGTGATCGAGGACGAGCGCGGCATGGCCTACGGCCTGCGGGACAACTTCGAGTTTGACGGGCACGAGGTGGCCCTGGCTTTTGATGGCGAAGAAGGGCTTCGGAAAGCCGAGGAGCTCGCGCCGGATCTGATCATTCTGGACCTGATGCTTCCGAAAAAATCGGGTTTCGATGTCTGTCGCGAGCTGCGCGCCGCTGGTTCGAACACACCCATCATCATGCTGACAGCGCGAGGGCAGGAAATTGACAAGGTCCTGGGGCTTGAGCTCGGCGCCGACGACTACATCACGAAGCCGTTCAGCGTGCGCGAACTCCTTGCACGCGTGAAAGCGGTGCTGCGAAGGGCGGGTGAGCCGGGCAGCGTCGCAGCCAACTGGCGGCGAGTGGGTCGATTGCTCGTGGATTTCGAGCACTACCAGGCCCAGGACGAGCGGGGCCAGGAAGTGGAGATGAGTGTCAAGGAGTTCGACTTACTCAACTACCTGGTCAGCCACCCCGGCAGGGCGGTCTCGCGGGACGAGCTTCTGGACAAGGTTTGGGGCTACGACAATTTCCCCACCTCGCGTACCGTGGACAACTTCGTGGTGAAGCTGCGGAAGAAGGTGGAGGTGGACCCCTCGAAGCCGCGCCGAATCCTGACGGTCCACGGAGTCGGCTACAAATACGTACCGTGAGGGAAAAAGCGGTTTACCGAGAAAGACGCTTTGCCCGGGCTCGTGCGATTGGATTTTCTGGGACAAGCCCTGCAGACGGGGCGAGCCCGCCGATTTTGCTTCTGTTGGCTTTCCCGCCTGAGACGCCAGTGAAGGTAGAGGAGACTCGCCAGGAGGCGGGTGCCGGCCCCTGTCTGAGGGAACCGCTGGAGGAGCGTTTTACTCCGGTAAGCGACTGTGCTTGGGGAAGCTGCCTTGCAGACCGGGCTGAGCGCGGCAGGTAACGGTTGCCAGTGGCCCCGGACCATTTCCAGGGGACTGATCTTGCTTGCACGGTGAGCCCGGTTTCTGCGTGAAGGGGAAGAAAGCCGGGGCCCTGACCTGGGAGGCTCCGGCGGAACGGCAAAGGTTTCTGGAGCATTCGCTTGGGGCCGGAACCATTTTTGCCTACTCTGGTCAAGTCATCCCGAGGTATCCGGCGAATTCGCGCACGAGAATGACGAATGGTTGCTGTGCTGTTTCTTGGGGGACGCTGCAAAAGGCGGAGCGTACGTCCGCCTTGTCGCTCACCGTTTTGTCCGTGCGTGCTGTTTCCACATCCAGCGTCTACGTAGCCGGGTCGTAGTTCAAATACCAGGACGAAGAGCCCTTGTTTCCTGGCGCGACCTCCTGGTGAATGCTCGCGTTGCAACCTCAGCCAAGGGGGGACCCGTTCAGCGGACGAAGACGACAGGCCGTGAGAAGATCCCGGGTCAGGCCTGGCCTTCCCATCAGGAGAGAAAGGCTTGCTTCACTCTCAGCGGCAGGCACGGTGGGCGGTCGCGCGTGTTAACTGGTTGTCCGGAACAAGGCTGGGGGCAGGCCCAGGGGACGGGGTTTGGTGTCTTGGCGCAAACGGAACCCGAAGGTCGGTCTGGCCGACCGCGTAACGCCGGTACCTGGCACAGAAAAAGCAACCCGGCGAGGCGCGTCTGCGGGGTCGCCAAGCTTCTCCCTTGCTTATTCTGTCTTCCGGTCCGCAGCATCGGCTCGCCGGTGACAATTTTTGACGCAGTTTTACCTGGCAATGACACACTGTAAGCCTCGATTTTTACCTTTGTCTGGGCAAGTGTCAGGCGAAACCCAGTTCGCGCTGACTTTGCTTGCGGATCGGACGGGTGCAGGGACGGCACACCCGCCTGCCGGCGGAAGTGGGCAAGGCGGAAAAAGAGAAAACCTGGACGGTGCAGGAGATCGGACGATGCGAGTGAGCCGCAAGAGACGAACAGCGCTGCTGCTTGGGTTGGGGATCTTGTTCCTCGGCGTGTTGTTACCCGGGGACGTTTGGGCCCAGCGTGTCCTGCATCTGACCCTCGACAGGGCTGTTGAGATTGCGATGCGAAACTCGTACGACATCAAACAACTGGAGCTGGGCATCCAGCGGCGCAAGGCGTGGTTACGCGCCCAGCAGGCTGGATTAAAATCCAGGGTTTACATGCAGTTGTGGGCACCACGGATCAACGCGGTTTCGGAGTACAAGTGGAACTCGCTGCTCCACCGGGACGAAATCGTTCGCACCAACACACGTCTCTGGCAGGCGGAACTCTCAGTACGCCAGCCCGTGATCATTTTCGGGTACCCCACCAACGGCTATCTTTCACTGAACTACAAAACGTACCGCTACTGGCAGAAGGATGGGGGCGCGGAGGTCAACTACTACAACCGTTACTTTGTGGCCTTTGAGCAGCCGCTTTTTCAGCCGAATACGTTGAAGAACAACATCGAGCACGCTGAAGCTGACCTCCAGGAGGCCGAGCTGCGTTACCTTGAAGACCGCGTACGTATGATCGATGAAATCGCGGACTCCTACTACAAGTTGTTCCAAATGAGCTACCTGGACCGCATTTACGGCAGGCGCCTGCAGCTCCTGCGCGAGGTGGAGGACGCCGCGGAAGAACTGGCGAGCAACGACACGACCCGCAAGGTAGATCTGATCCAGGTGAGGGTGGAAATTGCCAACACGCGGGATCGGATCGCTCAGAACCGCAGTGACCTGCGCATGGCCATTGCGGATCTGAAACAACGACTCCGCGCCCGTCTCCCGGACTCCGTGGTGGTGGACCCGGCGGTGGACCTCCGGCCGGTGCGCGTCACGCTTGAGGATGCGGTGGACAAAGGATTCAAGCTTAACCCGCGTTTGCGCATCCTGGCCCTCCGGCGTCGGCAGCGGGAGATCGAGCTGGAGAACACAAAGGGCTGGAACGCTTTCCGCGTGAATCTTGAGATGACGTACGGTCTGGAACGGGAGGACGAACGTTTCGGGATGCTCTTTCACGATCTGGACAAGAGCTACAGTGTGTCGGCAAACGCTTACCTCCCGCTCTGGGATTGGGGGCAACGAAAGGCACGAATTGAGGCGCGGGCCATCAGTGTGAAGCAGGCCGACTTGATGATCGAGGCCAAACGGCACGAAATCCGTTCGGACGTTGCCAACGCGGTGACCAATCTGAAAGAGTACCAGCAACGTGCGCTCAACATGCAGAAAAATCTTGAGATGGCCCGGCAGATCGCAGCAATGAACCTGGAGCGCTACCGTCACCGGCAGATTTCGCTCCAGGACATGCTTCAGAACGTCGATCAAGTTGAGACGACGGAACACAATTTTCTGGATGCCTACCTCGGTTACCGCAGATCGTTGCTGAAGCTGATGGTGGTGACCTACTACGACTACGAAAAGGACGCTACCTTGTTGGATCTGTTTTTGCATCAGGAGTAAGTGGCCCGACTTGGCCGCAGGCTTGGGAAACGAGGCGGCCGTGGTCGTTCAGTTGCCAGATGAACTGAGGGAAAAATCCTGGAAACCCGGTCCGTACCTGGATCGTGGGTTTGTTTGAGAGGCGTTTGGAAATGCGCCCGATCCGCAAATGGAACTTGTACTGGACGTGCAGCGAGACAGCCGGGGTTCAGGAACGGGGTGGAGGGAACCATGGGAAAGCGGCACATGGCTCTGCTTTTGTTTCTTGTGACGGTTGCAGTTACACCGATCGGAAATGCTGCAGGCAAGACGCTGAAGCTGGAAATCGACCTCAGCGGGGAGTGGCGCCTCGAGATTGGCGACGACCCGCGCTTCAAAGATCCAGCTTTCGACGACTCAGGTTGGGAACGGATCGCCGTACCGAGCACGTGGGAAAACGAGGGCTTCCCCGGTTACGACGGGTACGCGTGGTACCGAATTCATTTTACGGTGCCCGCTGAGCTCAGAAACAAGCCTCTCTACCTGCGTCTCGGTCGGATCGATGATGTCGACGAGGCCTTTCTGAATGGTGTGCGTGTAGGGGGAAAAGGAAGCTTCCCTCCCAACTTCAAGACAGCCTGGGATGACCGACGCACCTACAAGATTTCTCCCCGCGTGCTGCGTTTCGGTGCGGAAAACGTGCTTGCTGTCCGCGTGTACGACGTAGGGGGGGCGGGAGGCATCGTGGAAGGACCGGTGGGCCTGTTTTCCCGGCTGGATGTGCTGAAACTGGCACTGGACCTGAGCGGCGAGTGGAAGTTCGCTGTGGGAGACGACTCGGCACGCTCGAGACCCGACTTTGACGACTCCGGCTGGAAGCACATCAAGGTGCCGTCCTGCTGGGAGAAGCAAGGTTACCGCGACTACGACGGCATTGCTTGGTACCGAAAGCACGTTGTCATTCCCGACACCCTGGCGAAGCGCAAGCTCATTCTCATGCTGGGCAAGATCAACGACATCGACGAGGTGTACTTCAACGGCACGGAAATCGGGCACACGGGACGTTTCCCGCACGGAAACAGCCCCGCGGAGTACAAGAACAAGAAGAAAGTGGAGAGAGCCTACTTCATTCCGCCCTTCTTAATTCACCCGGCAAGCGACAACGTCATCGCCGTACGGGTGCTGGATGTGGGCAAGTACGGGGGCATCTACGAGGGCTACGTGGGTTTGACCACGCGTGAGGAGTACCTGAAGTACATTCACCGGAAGCGAAAATGTAAAAAGCACCGGTAAGGCGAGCGTCATGTTGCCTGTACTGGCGCAGGCGTCGCCCGCAGGTGACTGCTGGCAGGAACGGACCGCTGGGGGTGCTTCTGTCTGCGCGCACGCGGTAGTCGGGAAAGGGGCCTCGCGGTCTGGGCGTCATCCGGGTCAGGTGGAGTTTCCCCAGCGGGCGTAGTCGCGAGTTCGGAAAGCAGAGCTTCCAGGGGCTCTGCGAAGCGCCGGGAATTTGCTGGACCGCGGGGTGCTGCTGCGAGGGAACGTCCGTGCGCGCAGGCGGTTTCTGGATCGCAGCGACTCAGCCGCAATTCTCAGCAAGGATTCTCTAAGTTCGAAGCGAAAGCTGGCAAGGTTTCGGTCCGCGGTGTGTGCCATCCCCGGGAGTTCCCCCAGAAAATGGGGGATGCTTGTGCCATCCCCACTTGACCTTAGCTGGAGAATTGTTTAAAATACGTCAAAGACCGAAAGTGCCGCTGAGCCGTGCGCGGTTTGGTGCCACCGCTGGTCTGTTACTCGGGCCATGTGTGGCGAGTTTACCTGCTCAGGCCGGAGATTGGTTACGCACGGAGAGGAAGACAGACATGCCTTGTCTTTTGCCCCCGTTCAAGATGCGCTTCCCTTTTGGCTCCGGGTTTGACCAACTGCTTTTCGCCCGCCGCTCCACGGAGCCCCTTGGCTCTTGTCGGTCACAGGTTGTCAGTGGATCAGCAACCTCCAGTCCGCGGTGCGGTGGACTCGGAAGGCGGGCTGTGGTTCGTTTGATGCTCGCGTTGTTCGTTGGGCTGGCCGCACAACCGTCTTCGGCTGGTGTGGGCCCACCGGAACCCGTTCCGCCGACTCCGTCACCACGGCAGCTCGCGTGGCAAGATCTCGAGTTCTACGCTTTCGTCCATTTCGGCATGAACACGTTCACAGATCGGGAGTGGGGAACGGGCAAGGAGGATCCGAGCCTGTTCAATCCTTCCCAACTTGACTGCCGACAGTGGGTCAGGGTCTTCAAGCGCGCCGGAATGAAGGGTGTCATCCTGACAGCCAAACATCACGATGGATTCTGTTTGTGGCCGTCCAGGTACACCGAACACTCGGTGAAAAACAGCCCCTGGCGCGGCGGCAGAGGCGACGTCGTCAAAGAACTTTCGGAGGCTTGCCACGAAGCCGGATTGAAATTCGGTGTGTACTTGTCGCCCTGGGACAGACACGAACCGTCCTACGGAGATTCGCCGCGCTACAATCGTTTCTACAAGAACCAGTTGAGGGAACTGCTGACCAACTACGGCCCGGTTTTCGAAGTGTGGTTCGACGGCGCTTGTGGTGAGGGGCCAAACGGGCGACGTCAGGTCTACGACTGGGAGGGCTACTGGGCTCTGGTCCGTCAGCTCCAACCAAACGCGGTTATTTTCAGCGATGCAGGACCAGATGTGCGCTGGGTCGGAAACGAACGTGGGTACGCAGACGAGACCAACTGGTCGACATTGAACCGCGACGGGATCTACCCGGGCTACCCGCATCCACGGGAATTGACCAGGGGGCACGAAGGTGGCAAGTCTTGGGTGCCGACCGAAGTGGACGTTTCCATTCGACCGGGCTGGTTTTACCACGCCTCTCAGGACAGCCAGGTGAAGTCTCTTTCCAAACTCGTGGACATTTACTTTCATTCCGTGGGGAGAAACGCGAACCTGCTGCTGAATGTCCCTCCAGATCCCCGCGGCCTCATCACTCCGGTGGATTCCGCCCGCCTGGCGCAGCTCCGGGACTACCTGGACCGAGCATTTTCCGTCAATCTGGCGCAGCACGCGAAGCTCACCGCTTCGAACTGGCGTGGTGAAGAGCTGGAATTTTCACCCGAGAAAGCAGTGGATGGCAACACACGCACGTACTGGGCCACGGACGATTCTGTGCGCTCAGCGTGGCTGGAGGTGGATTTTGCGCGGCCTGTGACGTTCAATTGCTTGATGCTCCAGGAGGCAATTGCGCTGGGCCAGCGGATCAAGCGTTTTCAGCTGCTTGTGCGGTCCGGCGACGGTTGGCAGCAGGTGGCCAACGGTACTACTGTGGGTCACAAGCGCTTGGTTCGCTTCGACAGGGTGACGGCAAGACGTTTGAGAGTTCGGATTCTTGACGCGCGCGGCTGTCCCACCATGGCAGAGCTGGGCGTTTTCGCTCTTCCAGAGCTCAAAAGAACTGGCAACTGAGATCCGCAGCATCAGGAAAGGGGCCTGAAGATGAAAAGGACAACAGCGGGTCTGGCACTGACGGCGGTTCTGGGGATTTTACCCCTCGTCGGGTCTACTGGTCTCTCGCAGACTTACAAGGCGCCGGGCTGCCAACGCGTCTGGCGTATTCACGACATGGAACGCCCCCGGCCGCCTGTCGTGGATCCCGGTACAGCGGGCATGACGGTGGAACCCACCAAGCCCCCTTCAGACGCCGTTGTGCTTTTTGACGGAAAAGACTTGTCTCAGTGGCGCAGCGTAAAGGGAGGGCCTGCCCGCTGGAAGGTTCAGGACGGGGCCATGGTTGTAGTCCGGGGCAGCGGTGACATCCGCTCACTTCGCGCGTTCGGTGACTGCCAGATTCACATCGAGTGGGCTGCGCCCGCGCCCGCAAAAGGCAGCGGGCAGGGCCGCGGAAACAGCGGCGTGTACATCATGGGCCTGTACGAGGTTCAGGTTCTGGATTCCTACCAGAACGACACGTACCCGGACGGTCAAGCCGCGGCTGTTTACGGCCAGTACCCGCCTTTGGTGAACGCGTGTCGTCCCCCGGGCCAGTGGCAAAGCTACGACATCATCTTTCACCGTCCGAGATTCGGAAAGGACGGCGAACTTTTGCAGCCGGCTCGTGTCACTGTGCTCCACAACGGCATCCTCGTGCAGGACAATGTGGCCATCAAAGGGCCAACTGACTGGATGCACATTCGGCCGTACAAGAAGCACCTGGACAAGTTACCGCTCGTGCTGCAAGACCACGGCAATCCTGTACGCTACCGGAACATCTGGGTCCGCGAGCTTCCGGATCCTGACCAACCGTGGTGTGGACTGCGACCGGAAGTGTACCTCGGACCAGAGGTCCTGAAACGTTACACCGGCTGGTACGGCAACCTTCTGATCTCTCTGCAAGGGGATCATCTGGTTGCTCGTCTGAGTAAGAGCGTGCTCGTGCCGTTCTTCCCGGAAAACAACCGTTTGTTTTTCTCGAAAACGGTCGGTGTCGAGCTGGAGTTTAAGCTCAACGATCGCGGTTTGCCGGTGTCGGTCATCAGGCGCGAGGGTGGCCACGAGAAGGAGCTGAAGGTGCGGTAGGGCACCGTGGCCTGCGGCGGTGCAAGCCTGGAGAAAGTGCGTAGCGGTGTGGCGTACCAGCTAGCGAGACCCAACAAACCTGGCCCGCGACGCGAAAATGGTTGGAACAGTTCACGTCCTGGCCCGCAGGGGCCTTTCAGCGGTTGTGCCATCCGGAGGGACGCGGTTCTGATGCGCTGTGCCGACTGGCACGGCGCGGGCCGGTGGAGAGGCCGCT
>CAZXXS010000023.1:0-28438 GCA_964644845.1 uncultured Cytophagia bacterium
TTAAGTTGTTCCTGTATCCCCTCGAGGTGCGAACTCTGTAGCCAACTCTGAGCCCCCGACGTGAAGCGTCACTCCGACCTGGGTCGCCGGGACTGACGTCCGTGGCAAAACGCAGCCCCGCTTGTCGGGTGGTTTTGCCAAAAAACGTGCGGCCGTTCACCGCCCCCGCCACGTCAGATCTGTCTGGGATCAAGAAGGCACAGCCCTTGGGACACGTTGCGTCCGTGTCCCTTGCCGAACAGACCTTCGCAGCGCAAGCTCAACCAGTGACCAGACCAGCGGCTCCGTGAAACGACGTGGTTGGGTCCTTGGCGAGGAGAAGGTTTTCTGACGACTAAGTAGTGAAAGGATTGGCTGCGCTCAGCAACACGTTCTTGAAGCAGTACCATCCCGGCACCTAACAATCTAACCGCCTTACGCCTGGAAGGTTCCAGAGTTTGTGACAAAAATGCAACGGGCCGGTGTCGTGCGTGAGATTCCTCGGTGTCTGAATGAGGTGAGTCTGCCCTGGGCTGGGGGTCGAGGGCGTGAGCTCGACAACGTTGCGGCCGATTCCCGGCACAGTTTTCCGCCGAGTGGCCGATAAAAGGTCATGTTTTGCCCGGTTGCGGGAAAACACTGCGTGCCAGGTCCACGACGCTGTAGGAGCTAACCTGAGCAAAATCAGGTAAGTAAAATTGCGCGCCGTGAGTCTAGAACTCAAACTCTGCTGTCGGCATGAATTTTGTGTTCCGCGTTACCGCGGTCACCCCGGCGTGTGGTGACCCTGAGGTCTCACCAACCTTGCAGTAGAAAACACGCGAGTAAAGGGGGCCCACCTGAATTGGGGAATTACAAGAAAAACGCCAGGAGGCACTCAATGGGGAAGTGGTGGATTTTTGCGGTGGGGGTGCTTTGGGCCACAGGCGGATTCGGACAGGTAGAAGTAGAGGTTCAGCTCGAGCCTTACCCTCCTGCCTACGTCAGCGAATGGCAAACCCGCAGCGACATCATTCAGGTCAACGTCATCAACAACGGATCGGAAGCGCTGGATTTACGCGCTTTCTTGCGGATCGTTGGGGACGAACGTGGCCAAGTGTTGACGGCCTGGAGCAAGCCATTCAGAGCGGATCCCGGCGAGCTGGTACCCCTGGCTTCTGAGGAGCTGGTCGACTACAACACGGCTGAGTACGACGAGGCCCTCAAGAGCCAGATTTTTTCTACCGGCCGCATTCCGGAAGATGTTTACACCGTCTCGGTTGAAATCTACCGTTACGAGAACGGGCAGGCCGGAGAGCTGCTGGCAGAAGGGGAAGCGATCGGTACCGTTCTCACCTTCAGTCAGCCGTCACTCGTGTCGCCGCCGGACGGCGATGTGCTGCCGACCCGCGACGTTGCGTTTGAGTGGACAGCTGCCACCGAGCACCCGGGCTTCACGGTGCACTACTGGTTGCGAATCTACGAAATCAACCCGCCGCAGAACCCGTTCGAAGCGGTCGAGGCCAACCGTCCTTTCTTTGAGACCGAACTCACCGACGAAGTTTCGCTCGTTTACCCGGAAGATGCCCCCGAATTCCTGGTGGGGCGTCAGTACGCCTGGCTCGTGCAAGCGGTCGACGACATGGGCGAACCCCTCGGCGAGAACGACGGCAAGAGCGAAATCTGGACGTTCTGGTACAAGGTGGGCGGCAGCCAGGGTGTGGCCGAAGAGCTGCAGCAGTTGGTCCTTCAGGAAGGTCTGGCGCACCTGGAAGACCTTACGGGTCTGCAGGTTCAGCAGGTCAACGACCACCACGTTCTCAACGGAACGGCCACACTCGTTCTCGAGGGTCTGGATGCTTCCCCCGAAATCGAGTGTACCGTTCAGGACTTGGAAGTCGATCTGAGCGACCTGGAGAACCCTGAGATCCTGGGCGGCGAGATCGTGGCTCAGGCGACGGCTGAAGACCTGGGTCTGAATTTCGAGGGGGCGCCCATCCAGGTAACGGATGTTCGATTTTCCACGGTAGATGGCCTCACTGTTGGACTCGCTTTCCAGAACCCGGTTACAGGCGATTTCCTCCCACTGCAGGGACGCCTGGAGCTCACAGCCTCCGGCGTGAGCGGCTCCGTTGAGTCCAACGGTAGTGCCGACTCTCCTGTGTTCACGCTGGGCGAAGACTTTTTCCAGCTGCGCGTTACGAGGGTTGCGGTTCACTTCTCAGTGCCCCAAGTCGAGGTGGAAGCGCAGCTCTTTCTCTTCGGGCAGCCTACGGGGTGCCAGCCTCTGGCTCTCGAATGGCAGGACGGGAAGCTTGAGGGTGAGGTCGTCTGCAACCCCGACCTTTGGGTGCCGCTGGTGCCGAATTCGGATCTTCTGCAGTTGCACCTGGCCTCGGTCAGTGGCACAGTGGGGATCGATTTCGACGCGGGTGTGCCCTCTTTCGACTTGAATGTCCAAGGGGCCGTGGCTTTCAAACTCCAGGACGTGCCGGTGGAGGCCAATCTGGCCCTTCATCTGGTTCCGGACAACGTGGAAGTGACCGATTTCAGTGTCGACGCCGACTTTCTGCAACAGTCGCTGGATCTGGGCTGGATTCGGCTCGCCTGGACAGACCTCAACCTCGATCAGCTCCTCTACAGTGCAGGGCAGTGGGATTTTCGCTTCAGCGGCACGTTACGGCTTGATTTGCCCGCTTTTCCCGGTCTGGAGCTGCCGCCACTCGAGGGTGTGACCCTGGACGGCGACGGTTTCCACCTGCCTGCGATCGACCTGTCCGGCCTTTCCTTGCCACCCGTTGACGTAGGCGGATTTGGTCTCGCGCTTCGCGGCTTCCAGATGCCTCAGGTGGAGTTCCCCTGGTTCAGTGGAGGGGAAGCTGGCGACTGGGGCATCAGCCTTTCGTGCGAGCTCAGCTTGCCGAACCTTCCTGCGAATTTTCCAGACTGCATCCGGAACCCCGGAGTGACTCTGGAAAACGTTTCTCTCACAGCCGAGGGTTTGTCGGCCAACCTGCCCCCGGTTTCGCTTCAGGACTGTCCGATTCCGCTTGGTGGGGGCGTTGAGCTCGTAGTGAAAAGCCTTTCCGGGCACTTTCAGACCGGCGACGAGAGCTACCTCACGGTAGAAGCGCAGGTAGTGTTACCTGAGGCGTTCAAGTGCCAGGGCTACGCAGGGCCCACAGCCACACTCAAGCTCAGACCAAACGGCCTGGTTGAAGGGAACATCGAGGGCCTGGTTCCACCGTGTCCGTTTGCCCTTGGACCTTTTCAGTTTACGATTGAAAATGCGTCGGTTCTCCTGGGGGGAGAGGGCGGTCAGCAGTCGGCACTTCTTCAACTGGAGGGGTACCTGAACTTGCCTGGAGCCAACCAGGGGCAAACCGTTACGGCCTCGGGTGCGTTACGCTACGACCTGATGCAGAATCAGTTGGTGGACGGCTCGCTGGAGGTGAACGATCCTTTCCGGCTCGACATCCCCACCGAGTCGCCTCTTTTTTCCTTCGTGATTAGCCACGCGGTGCTGGACACCGCGGGTCTCCACGTGAACGGGTCGTACGCGCTCCAGGTGGGAGGCCAGACGATCCCGGTCAACTTCGATCAGTTCACCTTCGATCCTTTCGAAGCGCGCATTCTGGACGGTGCCGTCGCGTTCACGCAGAATTTCTCGCTCAAGATCGTGCTCGGAGACGACGGGCTAAGCTGGTCTGTCGTGCCGTACCAGGCCGAAGTAACGGAGCCGAATGTTCTGCGTCTCGATCTGACGGGCAGTCTGGGGCTGGACGCGGACGGGTTCCACGCGTCGGGTCAGGCCCAAGCGGTTCTCAAGTACGGGGGCCGGACACTCGAGCAAGTGTCGGTTTCGTTCGAGGGCTTCACGATTGGATTCAACCCCATCGGTGTGACTGCGGGCCGTGCCGTGTTCAGCTACGAGGGGGCGGAAGTAGGCCAGCTGACTCCCAGCGGCTTCGTACCAAATCTTGGCTACTTCGCCGAGGCGGGGCTACCTGATCACTTGCCGCTGCCTTCAGACGACATTGCCTACCTGGTGCTGCGAGAGGGCGGAGAACTTCTTGTGGATGTCGAGCAGGTGAACGGCGGCGTGCGGATTCGGTCCAAGTCCGGTCAACCCGTTCGTCTCGTCTTTCCGGCTTTGCAGCTGAGCGCTCCAACGCCGCCGGAAGTTGATCTCAGTTTCGACGCTGTTTTCGATCTGACCACCTTTTCGCTGGTTTCCGGGAACCTCCACGCGGAGCAGGTTCACATTGACCTGAGTCAGTTTGGTTTGCCTTTCGAGCTGAACACGCTGGACTACCAGGGCCAGAGCTTTCAAATCGGCGGCAGTTTGCAACTTTTCGACCAAGCCTTTCCGGGCTTGTCGCTGGAACTGGGCACCAGCGGGCACCTTTCGGGCAACGTGGCCTTGCCGATCGGGCAGGGCTTCACGATTCTTCCGGACGTAGTCGTAGCCTTTCTGGACTCGATTCGCGGCACGCTGGACGTGGATCTGACCGGCTTCCCGGCTTTTCAGCTTTCCGCTTTGGGTCGTCTCGACATGACTCTCCCCAACGGGCAGACCTGCCAGTCGCCCCTCACGCTGGTTTTGACACAGGACGGCTTTCAGGTGCAAGACTTCTCACCCAGTTGCGATTCCTTGACTCTGGACCTTGGCTGGATCCGTCTTGCCCTGAAGAACCTGAGTTTTGCCACGCTGGCCTGGAACCAGGACACGGGCTGGGATTTCGACTTCGACCTCGACGTGTCGCTGGGATTCCCCGATTGGGGCATTAGCCTGCCGACGATCGAGAACGTAGGGTGGGGAAAGGACGGTTTTCATTTTCCCGAGGTGGAATTCCCCGATCTGGAGAACGTCGTACCCGCGTTCGACTTCCTGGGCTTCAAACTGCAGCCTCTGGCATTCCGAATGCCGGAACTGGATTTGCCGTGGACCGGGGGAGGTTCCAACCTGGGTGGGGTCGACTGGGGACTCCATTTCGACTTCAAGCTGAACATGCCCAATCTGCCGGACACGTTTCCTGAGTGTCTCAAGCACGCCGATCTGACGATCCTGAATGCTTCCTACCAGGACGGTCAGCTGACCGCCACCGTCGAGACCAAGCTCATTCAGCAGCCGGGTTGCCCGATTCCACTCGGAGGGGCAAGTCTGGTGATCGAGAGCCTCAGTGGCGGTTTTTCGACTGAAAACGGTCAGCAGACGGGCTACGTGGAATTTGCCGCACACCTCACGTTGCCGGAGGGGTTCGGCTGCAATCAGGCCGTGTCGCTGGGGCAGACGCACCTGCGAATTACGTCCGACGGGCTCGTCACGGGCACGGTGAGCAACGTTGTACCCCCGTGCCCGCTGGCGTTTGGCCCGTTTCAACTGAGCGTCTCGCAGTCGCAGCTTACCCTCGACTCGGAAAACGGCGAGCAAAAAGTGATCTTGGGCCTGCAAGGCCAGCTTCAGCTTCCGGCTCCCGACGGTGGGCATGTTACCGCGCAGGGTTCGCTGGTGTACGACCTGATGAAAAACGAACTCGTACAGGGCTCGCTGGTGGTTGACCAGCCTTTCCGTTGGGACCTGCCCCAGAACGATCCGGTGTTTTCCTTCGTGGTTCAGCACGCCGAACTAACGGATTCCGGGATGACCGTGACCGGAGGAGGGACGCTGAATCTTGGAGAAGGTGCAGCCGTGGGGGTGACCTTTCAGAATCTGGGGCTTTCCTTCCCCGACATGCGGCCCATTTCTGGCGGGGCCAGTTTTCAGTCGAGTTTTGCGCTGCGAATCACGACCGAAAACGGTTCGCTTCGCTGGGCTGCGGTGGACACAGCTGCACAACTGGACAGCGACTTCGGTGTTCTCCTGAAATTGCCGCAGGTGGGTATCCAGGACGGGAAACTGGTGGCGAGCGGTGAGGGTACCGTCAAGATCCGCTACAACGGTCAGGATCTGACGAACGTGCGGGCTGTTTTTAGCGAAGGTTTTGCTCTGGCATTTGACCCCGTGTCCGTCGACTCGGGTAAGGTGGACTTCTACATCGATCAAAGCCACGTGGCAGTTCTCGACAAGGATGGTTTTTTGCCGCTCGAAGGGCTTCTCGAGCTGATCGACATTCCGGCTAAGGTACCGCTGCCCGACACAACAGTCGCTTACCTGGACATCAAAGACGAGCAGGGGAACCTACGGGTGACCGCAGAAAAGGTTCAGGGAGGGTTGCACCTAGCGGGGAACGCGGTACCGCTTGTCGCACCAGCTCTTGCCTACGGTGGATCGATTCCGCAGTGGAACGTGTCGTTTGACGTTGTGATCAACCCCTCGGACTGGAGCCTGGTGAGCGGAAACCTCAGTGTGTCCGCGCCGGCCGGGCAGGCTCTTCTGGACTTGAATTCGGCCGGTCTGCCGCTGAAGGTGACCCAGCTCGACTACGGGGAAAAGGACGGAGCTTCGGCACTGCTGGTGACCGCGCAGCTGGCCCTGCCGGAAGCGTTGGGAGGGGCCGACTTGCGGTTGGACAGCGTGACCGTGACCTCCGGCGGCCTCAGCGGTACTGCGCGCTTGCAGCCAGGGGAAGGGCAGCAGTACGTCTTAAGTCTGCCCCTCGGCGACATGCTGACGGTCAATTTCGCCGGGGTCGAAATGGCTCTGGATAATTTCAACTGCTCGATCACGGGCGATCTGGTTTCCAGCCTGTTCAACGACGAACACATGCCGTTCACAGCCTCGCTGACTTCCGATGGGCTCGACCTTTCGGTAGATCTCCAGGCTTTGGGCACCGTGTCGATGGGCGTGGCACAATTCGAGCCTCAACCGGTTGGGAACAGCCCTGCTTTCAAAGTGACCGTTGGACAGCAATTCGAGCTGGTTTTGAGCGGCATCTTCCGTGTGCCGAGTCTGAACAACCTGGCCCTGACCGTTCAGGGACTGACCGTAAGCCCGTCCGGTGTGAGCGCTGAGGCGATGCATCTGTCGGCACCCCAACAGTTTGAAGCGTTTGGATCCACCTTTCAAATCACCGACGTGGCTTTCAGCTACGAGCAGCAGGTCTTTTACCTGTTGCTGTCTGGACAAATGCAGTTTCTGGAGCAGACGATCGCTTTTCAGAATCTGAAAATTGGGTCCGACGGCAGCTTCTCCTTACAGGGCGCCTTCTACGAAGGTGAACTGGTGGTCGCCGACCCGTACCTTAAAATCACGCGAATTGGTGTGGAAGGAGATTCCCTGGTTGTGCAGGGTCAGGCCCAGTTACCGGAGCCTTTGCTGCAAGAACCGCAGCAGTTCAGCTTTGGCATTGGGCCAAATGGGTTTTCAGGGCAGGTCAACCTGAAGCTGATCAAGGAAACTCAGCACCTGGACCAGAACGGCAACGACGCCACGGAGCTGGACTTCGGTGGGCTGGGTACGCTGGACGTGACTTACCTGGGCCTGAATCTCGACCTTGGGCATCTGAGCAACAGTGCGGTGGAAGCCGTTGTCGACTTCTACCTGGAAAACAACCCGAACAAACGCATCGGCCTTGGTCAGATTTCGGGCAACTCGGTGGATCCAGGTGTGTCCGTACGTTTCGACGGCAGTGCTCCGGAGTGGGGCACGGTTTCGCTGCCGCCGAACCTGGGCTTTGAGCTTCAGGGCTTCGCACTCAGTCTGACGAGTTTAGCCGTGCCCGAAGGAGCCAGTTTCGGGCTGGTGTTTTCGGGTTCGCTTTCGCTTGGAGTGGATGGCGTTGAGGGCTCGCTGGGCTTCGAAGGCTGGGGGTTCAGCGAGAACGGAATCGAGGTAGGCACGATCAACGCGGGCTCGTTCTCGATTTCCGACCTGCTTACGATTTCTGTGAACGGAATTTCCTACAGCGACAGCCCGACCCAGATTCAACTCACGAAGGCGGGTGAGCCGTCGGGCAACGCGGTTCCGGACACCAGCGTGGAGACCGTGGACGTAAACTGGTATTTCCAATTCGGCGGCGGGATTAACCTGGTGGACATGGGGGGCGGCGAAATCAAGCGGTTTCTGGTGTTTGGCACCGACGCCGGCGTGGGGTTGGTCATCGAAGACGCCCACGTCGAGGTTCCCGACATGCTCGATTTGACGGTGGATCTCCAGTACCTGGACCTGCCAAACGGGTACAAGTTCCTGATCGCTGGTTCGGGTAGTTTCGGCGGGACGGTTCACGTCGGCGCGGCTGGCAAACTGGCCAGTCTGAACGGTCAGACCAGTTTCGGTTTCTTTGTGCTCGTAGGTGGGGCTGTGCGCGTGCCGGTGGGACCTGGCGTGTTCATTACGGGCTTCGGCGGCGGTTTCTTCTACAACCCGGACCCGGCGGACCTGGCCTTAGTCAAAAGTCTCTGCAACTTCTCGGGTGCCTCGCAAAAGATCAACGATCCCGGCAAGTTCGCAGCCTTTCTCTACGGTACAGTCGCCGTCGTGGACGACTACGCCATCAAAGGAGCCGCTCTACTCACGTTCACCGAGAACTACTTCCGCCTGGATGCTGAGGTTGTTCTGCTGAACATGGACACTTACCTCAACGGTACACTGGCGCTGGAGGTAGGTCTCACCAAACTCTACGTGACCGGAGATCTGGCCATCAAAATCAAGGTCAGCGACTTGCTGAAAGGGGAGCAACAGATCAGCATCTACTACTACGGCGAAGATGCCTGGGCGGTGACGGGCAAAGTGGAACTGAACATTCTGTCGTTCGTCACGGCTGAGGGAGGACTGTTCATCGGTCCGCCCGGATTCGCCGTGGACATGGAGATCAGCAAGAGCTTCGACATCGTCATCGTCGAGGTGAGTGCGGGTCTGAAAGGCATGGCGTGGTACATCGAGGGCGTGTCGTGGGGCGGCTACTTCAAAGCCTGGATTGAGGCCGAAGTGCTCGGTGGCGTTGTGAGTGCCGAAGGCTGGATGGAAATGGCGGTCATTTACAAGAATGAGTTCTTCATCTACGGTCTTGCGGGCCTGAAGGTGAGCACGTTCGTCTACGATTGGGAAGGGAGCGTCTGGGCCAAAATCACCAGCGGTGGCAACGTGGATGGCGGGTTCGGTTCGGATTCCGAAATGCAGCGCTTAATCGATGAGGCCAAGCAGGCGTCAGACGAAATGGAGCAGGCGAAACAAGAGGCTGAGGAGGCCATGAATTCGGCCAAAGCAGCCTCCCTGGAGCTGACGCCGGAACAAATTGCGGCTGCGGGTGTGAACTGGATCACGCAGTTCACTGACGCCCAGAAGCAGTCCTGGCTGCAGGAGATCGAAGGAGCCAGCGAAGCTGGAGGCATGAACAACTCCGAGTACACCGCTTTCGCCGGTGTGGTGCAGTACGGCCTGGCGGACTACCCCAACCGTGCTACTGTGGAAGCCAACCTGGAAGCAAAGCGGCAACAGGTGGAGGAACAACTTAACGCCATGTCGCAGGCAATCGACCAGGCGATGGCGACGCTGACGGGCATCACGGTTACCATTCCAGACGTTGAGTTCAACGACTACGACGCCGGCGGAACCCCGGTGACACTGGCGAACTTGCAGGCGGCGCAAAAAGACCAACTGAGTGCTGCCGACGTACAGTCGCTTCAGTTCAGCGTGGACCCGGCGCGTGTCCAACAGCAGCAGGCAACCTTGAGTCAGGCGGATCAGGACCTGCAGGACCTGGACAAACGTATTCACGAAAAGATCAACCAGGTCTGGCTCCAGCTGACGGGGTTGAGCAGCAAACTCTCGCTGGTGAGTAAAACGATCGGGAAGCAACACCGGGAAACGCTACACCGGATGATGCTGTACTACGCCACGTCCCTGCAGACCCTGAACGATTTCTACCGGCACTACCAGAAGAACGTTCAGTACCTGACGCAGGCGGAGCCGGACATCAAGTTCGCCGTTGCCAGCAAGCGCGACCGCTTGACCGTGAACGAGTTGCGGGAGAACACAAAGCGGCGCAAACAAAAGGCTCTCCAGCTGGCGGGAGCCAACTCCAGTCAAATCAGCGACGCAGGGGACTTGATCAGCAGTCTCAGCGGGAACGAGCTGAAGCAGGCCAACTACACAGCAGGCCTGGAACTTTGGTACGAGATTCCCCTCGCAGGCAACCAGCAGCTGGCCCAGGCGACCGTCGAACGACGTGACGAAATCGCTCAAGAGTACAAAGAAAAATTCGACGGACTGAGGCAGGCGATGACGCAGCTGGAGCAGGCTCTGGACGCACTGTACCAGGTTCAGGCCGAGCTCACAGAGATCGTCTACGATCTCTACGATCGGTTGCGCTACCGCAACCAGCGCGTTGTGGAAACAGCCGGTGTGAATGTTTCCCAGTTTCGTCCCGAAAACGCGGGCGCGTGGCGGCTAATTCAGGAATCCGGCAACACTGCCAGCGACCTGGCTGGGGGGACTCGCTCCGGTGGCAGCGTTCAGGTGGTCGGAGCGCAACAACCGTCCGGGGGCAGCGGTCTGCAGCTGTCCGGCAACGTGGGCATGACCACCATCTCGGTTTCCTGGCGGGCGGTCCTGTTGCAGGCCATCTTCAAGACCGAAGAAGACGCCGTGAAGATGCTGCACGTGCCCGTGATGGAGAACCTGTCAGCCTCGATCTACGCAGTACCCTGGGGTGCGTTCATCAACGTTGGGTACAACGCCTCGCACCCGGACAAAATCGTGGAGTACAGCTTCCAGCTGCAGCCTCAGGGGCAGGCGCCGGATCCGGAAGGTTGGCTAACCCTCGGGCAGGAGGGCTACTTCCAGATGTTGTTCACGAAACCGCACTGGCCCGAACAGCTGACCCTTTACGTTCGGGCACGCGGTTCTGGCGGTTACACCAACGCTCGGTCCGTGCCGATCAACTTGCAGTACGGGGACTGGGGTCAGGAAGTAAATGCCGAGCCCGTTCAGACGGACGTACAAATGAGCGGCGACAGCACACCGCCGACAAAACCCACGGTTGAGATCCCGCTGTACACTGCGAGCGGTTCCGAGTTTCCTGCCCACTGGGAGGCTCAGGACGACGAGTCGGGCGTGGTGGAGTACAAGTACCGGGTCTACCGCTTCCACGGGACCGGTGATCAATTCCGTCAAAAGTACGGGGGGCCAATGGACCAGGCGTCTGGCATCTGGGCCCAGGCGGCTTTCAACGGCGATCTGAGTTCGCTTGGTGGCGTGTTTGCCACCCTGGCGGGCGGTTTGCAAAGCGGGAGTACCCTCAGCAGCGGCGGCCTACTTTCCGGAGCTTCCGTTGTCAGCACGGGCATGACCTCCGGGTTCGGCAACGTGTCTCTGGTGGGTGGCGCGGCCAGTGTTGGCAACCTTGGCGGCTTCGGAGGCGTCTCCGGCCAGGTTTACGGCGCCGGCCTGTTCAGCCAGGCGAGTGTAGGCGAACTGCTGGAAGAGTGGGAACCGGTTACAGACTGGCTGCCTGGTTGGGGACGTACCGACGTCACAATCCGGCATTTGCAGCTTGAGCACGACCACGCCTACCGAGTCGGCGTGAAAGCAGTGAACGGCGAGGCACTGGAAAGCCAGGTTGGGTTTTCAGGACCCCTCGTGGTCGACCACACACCGCCCTCGGCGCCGCTGATCAGCAAAATCGAAGCGAAGCCGAAGTGGTTGGCCGCGACTCTGGCAGCGGTGTACGAGCCGCGTTTCATCCCTGGTGCTCGATTTGTGTGGTTGGCGGCTTCGGACAAAGAGTCTGGCATTCTGAGTTACCAGATCGCGGTTTCCGAAGAACCGTTGGACACGTGGTCAGCCTCGGAGTTCCAGGACCTCGGCAAGACCCTGCAGTGCGAACTCTACGGTGGCTCTCTGGTGTTTGTGGACACGCTGTGGGTGAACCTTGTTTCTGTGAACCAGGCGGGTTTGGTCAGCGACGTTACGTCGGTACCTTTCGTGTTGCACGACCCCACGCCGCCAACCACGCCACAAATCAGCGTGGACGCCTGGCAACCGAGTGCGGACGTGCTGGTCTTCACGGTAGAGCAGGAAGCCAAAGACCTCGAGACAGACGTCAAAGGCTACCAGGTTGCGCTGGGAACAAGTCCCGGTGCGACGGACGTTCTGGGCTGGATCTGGCCTTCGGAGCTCGCAAAGAAAGCTCCGTCCGGCGATTTCGGCTGGGCCGGCTCGGTTGGGCTGGTGTCTCCGCCTTCTTCTGGTCTAGGGCTGATGGGCGAACACCAGATCAAACTGAGCGGCCTGTCGTTGAATCCGAAAGAGGCGTACTTCTTGTCCGTCCGTGCTGTGAACGGCGACAACACGCCCGGACCGCCGACAGGTCCTGCGAAGTTCCAAATCGACACAACACCGCCGCCCGGGGCCGTTGTTCAAGCGGAGCCTTACGGTACGGAATCGCTTCGGCTGGATTTTCAGGGTGTAAGCGACCCGGAGTCCGGCGTCGAGAAGGTCGAGGTCCAAATCCGCCATGCAGACGGTGAGGTGGTGCTGCCCTGGACCACGGTCGCTACTGATCCACCGGCGGCGTTCCAGTGGAAGACGGGCTTCGCGTACCCGCCGGGTGACTACAGCGTCAAGATTCGCCTGACGAACCGGGCCGGACGCGCTACGCTTCAAACCACGCCTTTCCATCGTGTGGATTACACGGGCCCCGCGGTGCAGGTGGGCCAAGTTCCTCCGTTCGTCCGACTGACTGCCCTTCACCCGGCTGTTACGGCCACTGAGGCTGAAACGAAGGTGAAACAGGTGCAAGCCGCTTTCAGTGCGAGCCCGGACTGGGGTGGGCAGAACTGGTTCACCGTGGTGGACACGCTCGTGCCCACGGTTCAGACCGCTGTTCCGACGGAAGGAGTCGGTCTGCACCACGGAAGTACAGTGACCCTGTTCGCTCGTGCTTGCAATGTCGACGGCGTGTGGGGTTACGCCAAAGGACCACGTTTCACCGTGATCGAACGACCACCGCGGGCCCCGGCCTCGGTGGTGCTTGAGCAGCTCACGCGCTCCACGTTCCGTGTAACTTGGCAGTTGCGCGACCCCGTACAAACTGTTTCGGAACTGCTGCTGGCCCTGGAATCCAGTGGTCGCAAAGGCGCTTCTTCCTGGATTCACATTCCGGCGAGAGCGCAGCAGTTCACCTTCCGCCGGAACCTACCGGTGGGGACGAAGATCCAGGCTAAGCTCAAGGTTGTGAACGCCCTGCACGAGGAAGGGCCTGAAGCGGCTTCGGAACCGATTGCTGTGAGCTACAAAGACAACGATCCACCCACGATCGCGTGGTTGCAGCTGCAGTTCGTCGGCAGGCAGGTGGACCGTCGCTTGCGTGCGAGCTGGTCGGCCTCAGACGCTGGCTCTGGGATCCAGAGCGTCAGGCTCGAGCTTTTTGCTCGCACGGGTTCGACAAGACAGGAATTCCAGCAGGTGGCGCCAGTGGTGAATCTGGACGGCTCCGCTTCGGCGTACACGTGGGAAAACCTGAAAGTCGACCCCGACTGGCAAGAGATCAAGGTGCGTCTCCGGGTGGAAGACCGGGCCGGAAACGAAACTACCAGGACGGCCACACGGAGGTAGCGCCAGCTGGTGCTCTGCGTGCTCTTCAGGCAACATGCCAAGGGTAGCAGGTGCCTTTTCGTGGACGGGTGTTTGGGGCTACTGTTTTCGCGGGTTAGCGTTACGCCGACGTTGGGTGACTGCGAGGTAGCGTTGGGTTGCAGGCCACCATTCGTCCGTGGGAGAACGACCAAATTTCGAACGACGTTAGCAACGCGTTACTTTCACAAGACGTTTTGACCAGGGAAGGGAAGCGATGCGACATTCAGGAAGGGTGCTTTGGTGGGGGGTTCTTTCGCTGTTCGTGTTGAGGCTGTCCCTGTGTGGAGTGGCCAGGGCAGCCGACAAGCCACGTGTCCTGTGGACGGTCCAAGGCGACACGGTTAGTTTTTGGCTGGCCGAAGCGCCGGGAAGAGGCTGGGGGTTTTTCGTCGATCGCAAAGTCGCCGGTGAGGCGGACTTCGTACGGCTGACTGAGCGACCCGTGCGTCCGGCTCGAGGGCCCGCCCAGGTTCAGGCCATCCTGGGAAGCGCGTACCCCCGGATTGCGGACCTGCTCGAGGCCGACGACGCGGTGCAGGTCTTGAGACGTTTGCGAAGCGACGCCTTTCGAGCGGGCGTGCTCAGCTTACTGGAACCCCGGGTAGCCAGGGCTCTGGGACGCTTTTTCGCAGACACCTCCGCGACGGGCGCCGGTCCTTTCGTCTACCGGTTTGTGTTTGTAGACCGCCGGGGAAGGGAGGGGGACCGCTTTCAAGTGACCGTGTCCAAACAGGAGCGTCTTCCCGGACCGCCGCTCAACTTGAAGGCTGAGCCTGGAGACGCACGGGTGACACTGGTCTGGAGCTACCCGCTGTGGAAAGGGGACCCAACGGACCTGGCGATTCAGTTCCGCGTGCTTCGCAAGCGAAAGGGCGAGCAAACGTTTCGTCCTCTCGATCACAAGGTCCTGTTGCGCGAACAACAAGAGGAGTTCCGGTACACGGACCTGTGGCTGAGGAACGGCGAGCCCGTTTCGTACGTGGTTGTGGCCGTCGACCCGCTGGGCCGTGAAGGGCCGCGTTCGAACGCGGTGACGGTTACGCCGGTCGACAAAGTTCCACCAGCGCCTCCAAAAGGCGTTGTTGCGCTGGCGGACACTGCTACGGTGCGTCTGAGCTGGGCTCTCAGTCCCGAGTTGGACGTGGCCAGCTACCGGGTGTACCGGTCGCTCTCTCCACGGGACAAACCCGAACAGATTTCCGGGGACATTCCCGCAGACGAGCCGTTTTTCGTGGACCGGCAGGTGCGAAAGGCGCAGACTTTCTTTTACAGAGTCTCGGCAGTGGACTCGTCGGGGAATGAGAGCGAGCTTTCCAACGCAGTGTCCGCGCGGGTTTCGGATGCCGAACCCCCGCTTCCGCCGGGGGGCGTGCAGGTCTCAGCCAGTTCGCAGGGGCTCCGTGTTCGGTGGCAGCCTTCCCCCTCACAGGATGTGGCTGGCTACCACGTGTTTCGGGGCACGGACCCGGAACGCCTGGGACGCGCCACGCACGAACTTTTGCCTTCAAACGCGAAGGAATTCGCGGAAGGGCCGGAGTACCTGATTCCCGGCGCACCTCTCTGGGTTTCCGTTGTCGCAGTGGACAAGGCTGGCAACAAGAGTTTGAGCAAACCGGTCCAGGTGAACGTGCCGGATTGGCGCGCGCCCAAAGCACCGGTCAGTTTGACAGTGCGAACCGTGGACGGCCGGCGTGTGCTCGTTTCTTGGGGCGCCAGCCCTTCGCTTGACGTGAAGGCTTATCGTGTGTACAGAGCTACGGGTGGAGGACCAGATTCGTTGCTTGCGGAGCTGGCGGCTTCAGCCAGGGAGTACGTGGACGGCGGCGTGACCAAAGGGGCGAAACTGATCTACCGGGTGACCGCGGTGGATCCCAAAGGCAACGAGAGCAAGCCGCGCGAACGAGCTCTGGTTGTGAAAGACCACGTGCCCCCGCCTTCACCGCGGGACCTGGCTGCGCGGTTGCTCGACTCCGGGGTGGAGGTAACCTGGGGACGGGTGATCGCCAAGGACCTGGCCGGGTACTACGTCTACCGCTCGAAGTTGCCAACGGGTGTGTTCGAGAAGCTGAACAGCGTGCCACTCAAAGAACGGCGCTTCGTGGATCCGGCAGGTGAAGCAGGCCACTGGTACAAGGTTCGTGCTGTTGACACCTCCGGTAACGAAAGCGCGTGGAAAAGCGCGGTACGTCCGAAATGATGTGCAGGCGGGCGGTGCTTCTGGTTTTCCTGGGGTGGCTTTTGATTCTGCCAGCCGCCCGGGGGCAAACGGCGGACATTTTCCAGCGCGGACTCCAGGCTCTCCAGGCGGGGGACACAGAGCTCGCCCTTTCCCTTTTCCGGGAAACGCTGCAGCAGGAGCCCGCCAACAAGCAGGCTGCGCTGCTGGCCGCGCGTTGCGCTTCCGAACTGGAAGAGTGGGAAGTCGCACGCGAGGTCTTAGAGAAGGCAGCTCGCACCTACCCGGACGATGCAGACATCGCTTCGGCGCTTGGTGCCGTTTACGCTAGCCTGGGGAGGTACACCCTGGCGGCTCGGTGGTTGGAGCGTGCGCTTCGAAAGCAGCCTTTTCGTTCTGAACTTCGGCAGGGGCTTGGTGCAGCTCTGCTGAACGCCGGTGTGGAAGCGCAAAGGAAGGGGGACCTCAGAGAGGCGATTTCTCACTACCGTCGAGCTCTGATCTACCTCCCTCAGGACGCGCGTCCCGCCCGGAACTTGGCAGGGGCGCTACTGCAGCTGGGCAAAGTGGATTCCGCCCTTCAGGTTGTTCAAGCAGCCCTCCGTGACCACCCGGGCGACGAAACGTTGCTCAAGCTTCAGGCCGCGGCTTTTCAGCGGAAAGGAGACGTAAAGGGACTGATCGCTTCCATCGAGCCTCTTGTGCGGCAACACCCCGACAGCGTGGGGCTGGCCCTGGATCTGGCTCTCCTTTACAGAATGGCCCACCAGCACGGAAAAGCCCTGGCGCTGTACGACAGCTTGATGATCCGACATCCCACGGACCGTCGCGTGTTCGATGCTGTGGCCCAGTACTACTGGGACCACCTGAACTACGAAGGGGTGAGACAAACGTGGCGGCAATTCCTGAGGAACGTTCCAGACGACACCTCGGCCTGGCTGGCCATCGCCAGTGCCTGGGAAGCTGAGGGAAGGTGGGACGAAGCAGCAAAGGTTTACGAGCAACTCGTGCAGCGGCGCCCCAGGGATGTCTCGCTTCTCCGGCGTTTGGCCGAAGCAGAGCGCCGCGCGCACGACTGGGCAGCGGCAGAGAAAAGCCTGAGGCGACTGACGGAACTTGCCGGGGGGGACCCGCACGTGTGGTTTGCGCTGGGGCAGGCCGAAGCGGCGCTTGGTCGTTTCGACGCGGCGCTCGACGCGTACCAGCAAGCGGTAGCTCGGGACTCTCTTTGGGCAGAACCCTGGATCGCGATGGGCGAGATTCACGCCCGACGGTGGCGTTCGGAGCAGGCGAAACGTTGCTTTGAGGAGGCCCTCAGGGCTGGGACGAGCGATCCGACCCCTTACCACGAATTGGCCCAGATGGCCCTTGCGCGTGGAGACACCGCGAGCTTCCTTCGTCTGGAGGAGCGCGCGCTTGCCAAGGCGGTACGCACAGTTGCCACGCTTGAAAGCGGCTTGCGGGCCGGCCTGCAGCAGATGCGCAACTTTCGGGCGGACCAGTTTCAGGGAATGTCAGAATCGGTGCAGAAACTGCGGCAGACCAGGGAGATTCTTACGCGCGCTGCGGCCGCACTTCGTCAAGTTCAGGGGAATCGGTTCGATACAATGGTTGAGGACCTGCTCAAGCGCTATCCGGGCGCCAAGGCTCTGTGGTTACTCCGTGCCCAGGTGGCGGAGGATCGGGGCGACTGGAAACAGGCCGTGGAATTCTACCGCCGACTGATTTCGCTGGATCCGTCTGTCGAAGAAGCACAGAAGGGGTTGGGACGCGCACTCGAGCAGCTCGGACACAACCGTGAAGCATTTCGGGCTTACGAGCGCGCCCTGGCTTTGAATCGGGACGACGAGGCTGTTTACCAAGCTCTCGTGCGGTTGGCCCGAAAGACGGGGCAGACAAGCGAATTGGTGCACACGTGGGAGCGTTTGGCCGAGTTTCACCCTGATTGGGCACTGTTGAAAAAGTACCTGGAGGAAGCCCGCAGGGAGCTCCAGACGAATCCGTGAGGTGACTCGGAAAAAGGCATGGGGAAAGAAAGGGGACAGATGGCGAGGACAAAAAGCGAGAGGACGCAAAGCGCGCAGCGACGTTTCCCCTGGCTGGTTGTGGTGGGGTTGATTTTGTGGGCAACCGTTGGCGCCCAGGCGGGCTCCCGTTGGTTGGGTGTTTCCGGGTCGCTCGGCACCTACGGCGAAGTGTACCACATGCAGGGTCGGGAAGGCAGGCGCGACCCGGCAACAGGCCGCTTGTTTTTCCGACCGACAGTGACTGCTCTGGGGATGACCTTTCCATTCGAGGTAGTGGTCTCAACAGAGGAGACGCAGTTTCGGCAGTCTTACAACCGTTTGGGCATCGATCCTCACTGGCGCTGGATCACTCTGCACCTGGGCGATTTCTACCCACGCTTGAACTACTTTGTCAGCGGCGTGCGCGTTCGGGGCGCGGGTGTTGACCTGCGTCCCGGCATCTTTCGTCTGTCCGTTTTCAAGGGCCAGAGTCGCCGCTCTGTGCCCGGGGAGGCGTTCCGTCGAAACATGTGGGCAGCGCAAGTTGGGATTGGCCGGGAGAACGGTAACCTGCTCGAGGTGGGTGTCCTAAAAGCTGAAGATGACACGACAAGCTCCGTCTCGAGCGCTGTGACACCGCAGGAAAACCTGCTTTTCGTAGGGCGGCTGGGGATCAGCCTTTTTCGACGCCGCTTGACCTTGCTCGTAGAGGGTGCTGGAAGCCTCCACACGCGCGACTTGCGGTCGCCGAGTGCCGACTCCTTGATCCGGGAACAGCTACCCCAAGGAATGAACAAGGCGTACGATCTTTTGACCCGCTACTTCACCCCGCGTGTGAGCTCGCGTGCGGATTACGCCTACCGCGTGATGTTCGGCTTCCGTAGTCGCCGGGCCAGCCTGCGGGCTCAGTACAACCGCCTTGGCCCAGGCTTCGTCTCCCTGGCGATGCCGTACGCAGTAAACGACCGGGTGAATTTGAATCTGAGCGGCACAGTGCACATCATTCGGGGTAGGCTTAGCCTTCGCAGCCGGTTTACGCGCTACCGAGACAACCTGCAAAAGGAGAAAACCACCACAAACGGCCGGCAATTTTGGACCACAACCCTGCAGGCGAAGCCCTGGCGGTCCACGTCAGTTAATCTGAGCGTGGGATTGGGCACCCAGATTCGAGAAGATTCGATGCGGGTTGTCTTCCAGGGGCAACGCTACAACGGGGGCTTGACGCAACGTCTCCAACTTTTTGGACGACGACACACCGTCAGACTTTCCCACACGGAGCAACGGTCGGAACGGTGGCAGGGCGAGTACGATGTTTCGAACACAACGGTGCGCTGGGACGTAGAGTGGTGGCGTGACTTTGTGGCGGGAATTTCGGTAGGTACAGCCAACAACGAATTCCGCGGTCAGAAAGTGCAGGTGGGAATCTTCGGATTCTCGGCTCGACACCGGTTACCCCGAAAGCGAATCACAAATCACCTGAACGTGGGCGTTCGGCGCGGCAAAGGGTACACCTCGGTTGTCTCACGAGTGGGTGTGCGTTGGTCCCTCACGCGGGCCGACGCGCTTTCGTTGATGTTCCGACGCACGGACTACTTACGCGGTACGGCCACGTACCACGAGATGCTGGGCAGTGTCACTCTGGACCACCGCTTCAGCCTGTAAGGTGCCCCGAGAGCACGATCTCAACGTGCCTTGACGGCGTGGTTTGGGGAGGGAGTGAGGAGAGCAGCCTTGCGGTGCTTTACTGAGGTGTTCCACCGGTCTGCGTCACGGCAGCCTGGGGCATCTTCGTTGGCACCGGGTTTTCGTTGCCGCACGGAGAAGCGTCCAGTGCGCCACGGTGCCCTGCCTGTTCAGCAGAAAACGCCCTTCCCTTTTGGACGCGCTGGCTGCACAAACCAGGGCCTTCTCTCCGCATCGATCGGTGGGGCTCGCGAGGGTTCCCCGCCGTGCCAACCCAGTGTGTGACTTACCTGCCGTAGTCCAGAATGACTCTTGGCAAAGTCAAGGTGTCTCCCACCAGTTGTCCAAATTCCAGGCGGTACTGGAGACGTCGGACAGTTTGCAGCGAATCGGGAATCGCACCACTGTCCAGCAGGGGGACCCAGGCCGTTCGTTTACGTTTGAGGAAGTTGTAGCGGCGCACAAGCAGACGCACGTGTCGGTAGCGTGGCTCGTGCGAGGTGTCCACGCGCAAGCGAAGCCAGCGCGCTCCACGGAAGAGCGAGCGCGGTGGGGACTCCCACGCTGCCGAATCGCTGCCGACAAAAACGCGGCGGTCTGCCGTGAACATCAGGCTGTCTACAAACGTCCCTTTGATGAAGTCCAGGTCCGTGAAATAGGTGAGTTTGCCGGTCTTTGGTCCATCCAGGATCCAACGCAGACCCGTTGGCTCTGCGCTGAGAACCTTTGCGTCAAAGCGAAGTTGGAAAGTTTGTTTGCCCGGGTTGACCCACAAGCGCCGTTTCGCGTCGCCTTTCTGTGTGTGGACAAGCAGATCCAGTGGCATCCGAAAGCGCGTGCGACTGTAAGACGTGTCGAGCACGGTGACGATCAACCTGGATCCCTCTGCACGTGTCGTCACGCTGAAGCGCGGGTGTCCAGGCCGGTAGACCCACTGGAGAAAAAACCAGGAGAGGTCATCCCCGTAGAAGCGTTCGCAAGTGCGCTGAAAATCGGATGTGGAGGCGTTGTGGTAGCGGTAGCGAGGATTGGTGTTGAAATCGCGCAAGGCCCGAAAAAACAGACTGTCACCCATCACGTAGCGCAGCATGTGTAAGACCCAAGCCCCTTTCCAGTAGATGTTCAGGTGGTAGGCCTCGCGTGCGGTTCTGTGGCGAGGCCGGTACACAGTCTCGGTGGAGTCGATCCGAAACGAAAGTTCAGCCATGTACTGGTGCAGGATTTCGGGTCCGTAAAGGTGCTCTACCCAGAGCGCCTCCGTGTAGGTGGCAAAAGCTTCGTGGAGCCAGAATTCGCCCCAATCGGCCGCGGTCACTGCATTTCCCCACCACTCGTGGGCCAGCTCGTGCACGGCCATGTAGTTGAAGTAGTTTTCGTACCAGGCGAGTGGATTCGAGTCGCCTGGCTTCAGCGTGTGTGGGAAGATCGGGCCAACCGCCACAGCTGTCGAGTGCTCCATCCCCGGGTACGGGGACTGCACGAGTGCCAGTTTCTCGCTCCAAAAGGGGAAAGGGCCGTAGAGTCTTTCGTAGAGCGCCACTTCTCGCGGGATGCGGGAAAAGAATTCGCGTTTGGCACGCTCTTCGTTGCTACGCAAAACGTAGTAGTGCATCAGGTGGGCTACAGAATCGCCCGGCGACTGGAACGGCTGCGTGACGTCAACGTACGGGCCCACGTAAAAGGCGACCAGGTACGTGGAAATTGGGCGGGAGTACACCCAGCGGTAGGTTTCCCAACCCTGACCAGCGGAGCTTACACCCACAAATCGGCCGTTGCTCACGACGAAAAGAGAATCCGGTGCCGTGACCAGCAGACGCACGGAATCGGCTTTGTCCTCGGGGTGGAAAAAAGAAGCTTTGCAGGGCCACCACGAGTGGGCGCCGATGAGCTGACAGGAAATAGAAACCCACGGTGCACCGTCGGGTGTTTGCGTCAAACCGATGCCCTGGGTTGCCAGGCCAAGCTGCTCGGTGATTGTCCGCTGGAACGTTACGGCGAGGCTCAGCGTGTCGCCGAGCCTCCGGGATTGCGGCAAGGCAATCGCCAGGCGCTCTCCGCGGTGGACGTAGGTCAATTCCGCGCCAGATGGCACCAGTGTGATGCGCTGAATGTGCACGGAGTCACCGGCGTCCAGCACGAACGAGTCAACTTGCGCCTGGAGCAGCTTCGCTGTCACGGTGCAGGTACCCGTCAAGCGCCGTTTCCCGGGGTCGACCCGTAAGTCGAGCGCGTAATGTAAGACGTCGTAAGCCGTGCGGGGATCGTGCAGGAGAGGTCGTCTCGGTGAACCTGCCAGCTGTGAGCCTACGAGCAACAAGGCTCCCACGATGCCCGCGATTTTGGTCCAGACAGACGGCTGCATGACTTCACTCCTTCAAGTGCGGCTTCGAGCGGTTGTCTCACGACCTCGCAGATTTGAGGAACGGACAAGGTTCAGGTGACACGGCAGGCCAGGGTTTACCAAAGGTCGCTGAAAAACACGCGGCGCGCGGACAAGGCAAAAGACGGAAGCGCCGTCCTTTCTACGGAAAACGTGGCGTTGGGTTTCATTGCGCAACGCGTCGATTCGCCCGCTCACGCGTACAAATGGCAATCTCCGCCGGTGCGGTCGGTTAGGGATTACGGCACTGGAGACTCTTTCCGTGGCGAGTTTGCCCGGGACGACTGCAATCCAGACTGCAGCGGGTGTGGCTGACACACGGCTACCAGCGCAGCGTGAAGGAACACACTTCGTGAGCCCGGCGAGCCCTGCACCCTCTCGGCAGAATCAAGGGTTAGCTTGTGTCGGTAGCAAAAAGAAAAAGCCAGGCCTTTTCGACCTGGCTTGCAGTGCCGAGGGGGGGAGTCGAACCCCCACGGGCTCAAGGCCCACTGCGCCCTGAACGCAGCGCGTCTACCAGTTCCACCACCTCGGCGAATTGACGGCGTGAATTTACGCCAGCGCCGTCAAAAAATCAAGCCAAAAATGGGACTTTCCACCCCAAGCTACGCCCTGGCAACCGTGGATGTTCCCGCCGACGCAACCGGGGCACTTTTGGTTTCATGCCGCTTGGCACAGGGGCAATCAAACGGTGTACGGCAACCTCAAGCTCTCCAGCAGACGTTCAGCTGCGACTCGAAGGGCTTGCCGCAGTGCCTGCAGCCACTCCGCCGTTGCGTCTGGTCGGCGTCCTGTCGCGCCGTTCCCCGAAGGACTCACCAGCGCTCTGCGCGCCACGGCCCTCGCGCCGGGCCCTTTGGCAACACGCAGTTACTCAGCCCTGCGTTGGCGGTAGCCTCCTCGGGAAGTGACAGGCGACGAGGCGCCTGCCCGGCAGATCACGGCTTCGGCTGTTTGACATTTGCTGAGGTTGTGTCTGCAGGCTGGAATGCCACTTCGATTCCAGCTGCTTTAAGTGTCTCCGCCAGCTGGTCTGTGCTCGTTGCCCCGACCTTGCGAGACAGTTCCTTGCCGTCTTTGTCCAGGACAATGAGCGTGGGGACCTGCATGATTTCGTAACGTCGCCCCAGGTAGGGCATCTGCTTGAGATCGACGAGCACCGGCTTGACCTGATCCTCCTTGCCGCCCAAGACGGTTTGAAGGTCAGACCACGCCTGCATCGAGGGAGGGAAATCGCTCACTGCAAACAGGGCCGCCACCGGTTTGTCGCCTTTGAGCGCATCGCGAATGGGGTTTTCAAGTGCAGCGTTCCACTTGTCGATGATCTTCTGGTTCTTCCAGATCACAGCGTGGGCCTTCAACGTGTCGACGTAGGCCGCTGCTAAGACCTGTTGTTTTTGGCGTTTGAGGTAGGCCTGGATCACCGGGGCCATCTCGCCAAAACTACGACCGCCCATCTCGGCATTGCGCTTGTTGTAGAAATCGCGCGCCTCTGCCAGGCTTACCTTCACGGTGTCGGTGGCGTTCTTCACCACCTGATTGATTCGCTGGAACCAGGCCGGGTTCATTGTGTGTGCGGTGTCGCTCTGAGCTGCCGCGGCAGTGGAGTCCAGGGGGCCGAACTGGCGTTCCGCTTCCTGCCGCAGAACCTCGCGAACGATGAGCTCGTCGAGGAAGGCCTCTTTGTCTTGGAGGAATTGCTGTTTGTACTTGTCGGGAACCTGCGCGAGTTCGGCATTGAACTGGGCGAGCGTGATTTCTTTGTCGCCAACTTTGGCGAGCACGGTCTTTTCGGGACTCTTGCTGCACCCGGCAGCAAGAGCAACGGCGAGGGCCAGCAGGACGAATTTTCGCATTTTTGTTTCCCTGCTTACTTTCTTCACTGCCTGGGAATTACCGGAAGGGCAATTCGGGGGTTGACCGGGTGTCGAGTGGCTTGCAATCAGGATGAACAGGGGAGACCTGTGAGGTGACAAGCCTGACATCGCGAATATACGAAATGAATTCAGTAGACTCAAGTATTTCCTGCACAAGAAATTCCCTGAGCTTTACGGTTGACGTCTGGGTTGGTAATCAACCTTCGCTTGTAGGCCTTTTTGCAAATCGAGGAACTAACCAGAACTGGGCGTCGCTCGTCTCGCGGTGAGTTGCAGACCTCTACCAGTCCGGCTTTGTACAACGGTTCGTTGCTTGCCGGTCGAGCGTGGCTGATGCTCGGGAAGGCCTTTCAAGGAAAGATCTGTCTTTGCCGGGGTTGGGAGACTGAGCAGTCAGAACTGGGAGCAACGACGGAGTTCGCTGCGATGCAGGGGAGACACCGAACCTTGCGAACCGGCTCCTTGTCTTCTCGTCAACAAGTGTGGTACGGTGAACATCTGGCATGTGGGGCACGGTTTGGATTCGGTTTGAGAGAACGTGGGCACAAGAAGGGGATCTGGGGATGTGCGGTCTGTTGAAGGCTACACTCACTTTGGGTTGTGAGGGAGTAATTTCGGGATGCTCGTGAGAGAAATGAGAAAGTCGCGGGGTCATTCCGGACTTGATTTTTCCGAAAAAAGCTCTAATTTTGGCGAAAAGTTTACAAGCGGGTGCAGCCGGAGGGAGGAGGACCACGGATCCCACAGCTTTACCCTGCCCAGGAGGTCTTTCCCGGCGAAGCGCTTCAAGCGCGGGCACCTGAGTTCGCTACGTCAGACTGCTCTACGAAACAGAAGAAACACCTGGTTGCTGGGCCCGTGATCAAAACTGCGGGCGGCAGGAGGAGATGTCTGCCTTAGCGGCGGCCACCGGTCAAAAGAGTGGCATTTTGGCGTGGTGGAAAGGAGCTTGGTCCGTCAACCTGCCGTCAAACACAGAGCGGTTCTGTTGGCTCGCGCTGGGTGGGACTCGTACGTCCGAAGCTTACGATGGGTGCGCCCAGGTGCAGGTGTGGTTCAGAGAGACGGACGTTTCCGCCCACCGGACCGGATGGTGTGGACTGCCTGAGGCTTGGGGGGTGGTTGGCTGTGGGGCAGCCATGATCCCTGTGAGCGAACATCCACGTGCGCGTTTGGGGTGCGGGAGATTACTTCAGCCAGGGCGACAGACTTGCGTGAGTGGATTTAGACAGTTACGGTGCGGGTTGAAGAGTAGTCAGCGTTGCGGGTGAGCTGAGCGGAGGTAGTGACCCGTCCGAGGATGGGCGCTCACGGCAGCAAGCTTTGCGGCGCCTGCAGAAAAATCCCGGCCTTCGGGCTGGTTCTCGATAGATTCGTAGTCATCGGGGGAGCCTTTTGGGTACTCTGGCTGCCGGGCACCAGCCAGAAGAACGTGTTTGAATCAGGCAACCGGTAAACCAACGAGGGAGGAGTTCATGCAAGGCAGAAAATGGATGTTCGTGGCCCTGATCCTTGCACTGGTGCTGCCGGCGACGTTGTTCGCCGCGAACGGCACGATCGTTGGCAAGGTGACGGACGCCAAGACAGGCCAGCCCTTGCCAGGCGCAAACGTGATGATTGTTGGCACCACGTTGGGCGCCGCAACAAACACGGACGGTAGCTACGTGATTGCAAAGGTCCCACCGGGCCGGTACACGGTGAAAGTCTCTTTCATCGGCTACAAAGAGGCCAGCAAGGACGTCAAGGTGCGTTCTGGGGAGCGCGTGGTTCTGAATTTTCAGCTGACGGAGATCGCTATTTCGAGCACAGCGATCCTCGTTTTGGCTGACCGCGCTAAACCTTTGGAAACGCCGGTCGCGTTTAGTGACATCAAGAAGACCGACGTGGAGCTTCGGCTGGGTTCGCGCGACATCCCGCTGGCGCTGAACACAACGCCAAGCGTCTACGCTACCCCGCAGGGCGGCGGTCCTGGTGACGCGCGCATCAACGTGCGCGGTTTCAACCAGCGCAACGTGGCGGTGATGATCAACGGTGTTCCGGTAAACGACATGGAAAATGGCTGGGTGTACTGGTCGAACTGGGACGGAATTGCCGACGCCACCGCTTCGATCCAGATCCAGCGTGGTCTAACCGCCGTGAATCTGGCTACACCAGCCATTGGCGGAATGATGAACATCATCACGGATCCAACGCGGCAGAATGCCGGCGTCTTCTTCAAGCAGGAGTACGGCAGCGGCAAGTTCCTAAAGACAACCATCGCTGCCAATTCTGGCTTGATCAACGGGAAGTACGCGTTCAACGCGTTGGTCGTGCGCAAAACGGGCGAAGGCATTGTCGACAAGACCTGGACAGATGCCTGGGCGTACTACTTCGGCGCGGCCTGGAACGTAAATGCCAGGAACCGCCTGGAATTCTACGCTTTGGGCGCGCCGCAACGTCACGGCCAGAATCTGTACAGGCAGAATATCGCCACGTACAGCCACGAGCTGGCAAGCAGCATGGGGGACTACGACACAGCAGCTTTTGAGAAGTACCACGAGGCAGGAAGGCGGTTCAACCAGAACTGGGCGCCTGTCGATCCCGCCTACGACGGTCGCCAGTGGTGGAATGAGTCGGATCACGAGCGTCACGCCAGAGATTTCATCAACGAGCGCGAGAACTTCTACCACAAACCCCAGGTGAACTTGAACTGGTACTCGCTGATCAACGATCGTCTCAACCTGTACACCACGGTCTACTACTCCGGTGGCCACGGCGGTGGCACGGGCACGTACGGTAAGGTTGACCGGATCCCCTGGGAGCCGGGCCAGAAGTGGTACAAAAGTGCTCCCTGGCGCTGGAACTGGAACTCGACCATCGCTTACAACGACACCAGCAGCACCGGTTCCAAGGGCATTCTGCGCAACAGCCGCAACAACCAGTGGACCATCGGCGCCATTTCGAAAGCCAACTACCAGGCGACCAGTTCTGTGCGCCTGACGGCTGGAATCGACTGGCGGACGGCGGAGATCGAACACTTTCGCGAGGTGCGCGACTTGCTGGGTGGCGAGTACTACCTGGCTCTTACCAGGGATGGCAAGCCGCAAAGCGACTTCTGGACGATGGAGGATGCCAAACGGCGTCTCGGCGACAAGTTCGATTACTACTTCACTAACACGGTGAACTGGCTTGGGGTGTTTGGTCAGGCCGAGTACAAACAAGGTCCTGTAACGGCCTACACCACCCTCGGGTACTCCACCATCAAGTACAGTCACCACAACCACTTTCGGAAGGATGCCAACGGCAACGAACTGGTTGTCGAATCCGACTTGATCAGTGGCTACCAGGTTAAGGGTGGTGCGAGTTACAAATTGGCTGAAGGCTTGCAGGTGTACGGAAACTTCGGCTACATTGCCAAGGTGCCTATTTTCGACAACGTGATCAACGACCGCACTGGAACCAAGGCGGCCAATCCTAAGAACGAGCGCTTTATTTCAGCTGAAGGTGGTGTGAACCTGCTTACCCTGAACAACACGCTGCTGCTCAAGATGAGCGTGTACAACACTTATTGGAAAGACCGGGCTCGTTCGGTGGGTGTGGTCATGGCCGACGGTAGCGAAGGCCTCATTTTCCTGACCGGTATGAATCAACTCCACCGCGGCGTTGAGTTCGAAGGGGCTTTCCAACCCTCTCAGTTGTACCGACTCGATTTCGCCGCATCCGTGGGTGACTGGAAATTCACGGATAACGTGTCGGGCGTGTACAAGGACTACAGATCGGGCGGGGCCGAGGACAAAGAGTACACCTTCTACGTGAAGGATCTGAAGGTGGGTGACGCACCTCAGACCCAGCTGGCACTGGCTGGTAGTGTGTACCCGTTGCAGGGGCTGCAAGCACAGCTGGTGTTCCGCTGGTACGACCGTTTCTACGCGGATTGGGACCCCTTCAGCCGGACAAAGGCTGGAGACACGGCGCAGAGCTGGCAAGCGCCATCTTACTACGTTCTGGACGCACACGTGCGCTACGAGTTGCCGTTGAAACTCGGCAACGCCAAGGTCGCGGTGTTTGCCCACGTTTTCAACCTGACAGACGAGCTGTACATTCAGGACGCCGTGGACAACAGCCGCTACAACTCGTGGGACAAAGACCACGATGCAGACGACGCGGAGGTCTTCGTCGGACTCCCGCGGTACTTCAACCTCGGGATCAGTGTGAACTACTAACCCGCGTTTTGATGTCAGTCTGCGACAGAGGGCCCTCTCGCGTGAGCGAGGAGGGCCCTCGTTCGTTGTAGGGGCGGAGCTCCTGCGGTGTTCTGGATGTCCGGTTTCTGGAGAGGTTGATTTCGAGGGGTAAGCGGGAAAAATCTGTCGCTGGTTGGTTGGCTCCCGGCGAGCTTCGGTGTCCGGGGCAAGAAGCAGTTTCCGATTCGTGGGTTTTTGCGACGGAGTCTCCAAAAGAAGTTCGCAATGCCTTAGCGAGGCGCACAGCGGGATACTTTATTCGGAGAAAAGCGGGGGAAGCAGCCACTGCTGGTCTTGACGAGTGCCCGAATGCAGAAACTTGCCTTCACGTGACCAAGGGTGGGAAGACAAAAGAGGAAGCTTGGCTTTGTTGGTGAGTTCCGGGGACTGAAGCACGACACCCCAACCGGCTTTTCCCTACTAGGGTGCAATTCTTTCTCCCGCCTGCACGGGCGTCGTGAGAAAACAGCGGGAACAGCTGAGGCCGGAGAATTCGTGGCGGGTGAATTTCGGCTTGCATCCCGGTTCAGGGGGCACGTAGTAGGACTGTTAAAATTCGGGGAAGCGCTAAATAAGCTTTTGCTTGACATTGTCCTGAAATTGGCGGATATTTGGA
>CAZXXS010000024.1:0-30094 GCA_964644845.1 uncultured Cytophagia bacterium
TGGCGAGCATCAAGGCTCACCCAGGAGCCACACTTTGGTTAACCGTGCGCAAGTTCTTCCGGTTCTGGTTGCGAATTTACGAGAACGTTCCGAGTGGGAAACCGCGCACCACCAACTGGCTGATCTCGTTGCCTTTGGCTCTCAGTTACTACCCGCTGCTGCTCCTTAGTCTGGCTGGCGTGTGGACTATCCGCGCAGCCTGGAGACGGTGGGCTGATGTGTTGTTGACTTTGCTCTACTTTGGCGGCGTCCACGCCGTACTCCTGCCAATTCCGCGGTACCGCATGCCGATCATTCCGCTGCTGGCTGTGCTGGCCGTGGCGGCGATTCTGGCCTGGTTTGGCAGCCGTGAGAGCACAGACGAACTGCGGGAAGCCGTTGTGGAGGAGATCGCGGGATGACGGCGCGTCAAATCGCCCTGGCCCTTTTTGTGGTCTCCATGCCCATTACACAGGGGCTGTTCATCCCGGCTTTGAAAGACGAGGTTATTCTCGTCTCGGATGTGCCTCTGTTTGCTCTCTTGTTGCTTAGTCTCAACCGGTTCGGCAAGCGGTTTCCCAAGAATCCGATCATGCCGTTCGTCATCTTGACGATCGCGTGGGCGCTGGTAAACTACGTTGTCGCGGCCAGGAAGCTGTACTACTACCAGGAAATCATTTGGCTTTTCCGGGCCTTTCTGATATTTCTGGTGATTTCTCGCTCGATCGTGAAACGTGAGGACGTGATCATCGTGGCCACGGCGTTGATGGGCGGGATGGTGTTTCAGAGTTTACTGGCGATCTGGCAGTGGAAGTTTGGCCCTCTCGGCCTTTGGTTCTTGGGGGAGCGAAGCTTCGGCTGGCGAACTTCCGGTACGTTTGTGCACCCGAACGTGCTGGCCATGTTCCTGATGATGGTTCTCCCTTTGTTGTACCGGACGTTCATGTTCATTGCCAAGAAGTACCGGTACCTGTACATGGCTGGCTTCTTGCTCGGAGCGTTGGCTTTGTTCACGACGTTAAGCCGAGGTTGCTGGATCGGCTTTGTCTCGGGCATGCTGGTCGCCTTTGGCTACGACTTTCTGCGTGGTCACATCACGAACAAGCGAGCCATGGGGCCATTGATGCTGCTGGGGATCGGTTTGCTCGCGTTTTTGATCAAGTACACCCCTGTGCTGGAAGCCCGTTTCTCTGACGCAGACGAGTCGCTGATGGCAAACCGGAAGAGCAGCCGAATTGGACTGGCCAAGGACGCAATCCGGATCATCAAGGCGCACCCGGCCATGGGCGTGGGATTGAACAATTACCGTTTCTTCGCGGACCCCTTGACGCCAGGCCTGAAGATTGTGCACAACATCTACTTGCTGGTGGCTGCAGAAAGGGGCATCCCGGGGTTAGTTATTTTTCTCGGTTTCCTCGGCTCGGGGATGTTGCTGGCTTACAAACTGTCGAAAGCCAAAGACCCGTACATCCGACACACGGCCATCGGTCTGGAGACGAGTTTGATCGCCTTCGCCGTCGCTTCCCTGGTGTCTCCAGACTACCGGTTGACCTACATTCGATCACATGTTTGGTTGCTGATGGGCCTGGCGGTGGCGCTGAACAACGTCTACTGGACGGAGCAGAGGAGGGCAGCCATTCTCCGAATGCGAAAGCTGCGGGCCCAGATGCAGGCTCGCGGTGGGAACCCGTCTGTGACCGGGCCGGGCATGTCACCCGGGTTGGTAGAACCCAGACCCCCGTAGTGCAGGAACTCTGCGGTGTGCTCTGGAACACTGCGGTCGGTGTTGGGGCTGTGCTGACGCTTCAGCTCCAGGTGTTTCGGCTGTTTTCTGAGATCTTGCGTCTTCTGCGGATGGCGAACTCTTCGTTCGACGACTGGCATCGGGCATTTCCAAAACAGGCGAGCTTAAAAGATGCTGTTCAACTCGATGCAGTTCGTGGTGTTCTTTGTCTTGATCACCACGGTTTACTTCGCGATTCCACACAAGTACCGCTGGGTGCTACTGCTCGCGGGCAGCTACTACTTTTACATGTGCTGGAATCCGAAGTACATCGTTCTCATTCTGGCGTCAACAGCTGTGGATTACTTCGCCGGCAAAATGATGAGCCGGGAAGAGGAACAGCGTCGGCGACGTAAGTATCTGATCTTGAGTCTCGTCGCCAACCTGTCGCTCCTGTTCACGTTCAAGTATTTCAATTTCTTCAGCAATTCGCTCAGCGCTGTTTTCAGCGCTGTGGGTTTGCCTGCGAATTTGCCTCATCTGAATGTCTTGTTGCCCGTTGGCATCTCGTTCTACACCTTCCAGACACTGAGCTACACGATCGACGTCTACCGGGGACGGATCAAACACGAAGACAACCTGGGTAAGTTTGCCCTCTACGTGGCGTTTTTCCCGCAGCTTGTGGCTGGGCCGATCGAGCGCGCCAGTCGGCTTCTTCCGCAATTTTACGAAAGGATGCATTTCGACGATCGACGCGTGTCGTCGGGACTCCGGTTGATGCTCTGGGGCCTGTTCAAGAAGGTCGTGGTAGCCGATCGTTTGGCGCTCTACGTTGACGCGGTGTACGGGAATCCCAGTTTGCATTCAGGGTTGACGCTACTTGTTGCAACCTACTTCTTCGCCTTTCAGATTTACTGCGATTTTTCCGGCTACTCGGACATTGCCATTGGGGCGGCTCGAGTGCTTGGCTTCCGACTCATGAAAAACTTTGATCGACCTTACTTCTCACTGACAATTCCGGAGTTCTGGCGCCGCTGGCACATCTCACTTTCCACATGGTTCAAGGACTACGTTTACATTCCCCTCGGTGGAAATCGCGTACCGGTCCACCGCCGGTACCTGAATCTGGCTACGGTTTTCCTGGTGAGCGGATTGTGGCACGGTGCGAACTGGACGTTTGTGGTGTGGGGAGCGATTCACGGTGTTTTCATCGTTACCTCCAAGCTCAGCCTTGGGCTTCGCGATCGGTTGGTCGAGTGGTTGCGACTGCCGGGGCAGCTGGTTCGGACCAGCCGCATGTTTTTCACATTTCATCTCGTCCTGCTTTCGTGGGTGTATTTTCGCGCCAGAAATCTGGCGGAAGCTAACCACATCGTTGCGAAGATCTTCACGGACTTGGGCGGCAAACTCTTCACCCCTGGCCTTGACCACTTCGTCTACGGGTTGGTTGGGATCTTCATCCTCGTTCTTGTGGATGCCTTGCACGAACGCTGGCAAGTGGGCTCGCTGTTGCCGCGCTGGCCTGTGGTGGTGAGGTGGCCTGTGTACGCCGCTTTCGCCGTGATTATCTTGTTGATGGGAGTGTTCAATGGCAGCCAGTTCATCTACTTCCAGTTCTAAGGCTGTGCGGCGTTTTCTGATCAAACTTGTCGCCTTCGGCCTCATGATGCTTGCCCTGGACTACGCGTTGGGGAGCACCATCGAGTACTTCTTCCGAAGGACGCTCTACGGTAAGAACTGGCCGAAAGAGAACCTGCTACTTTCCCATCCCTACGAAGTTGTTGTGTTTGGCTCATCGCGGGCTTTTCGGCACTACGTGCCGTCAATCATTTCGGAAGCCACAGGGTTGGAGTGTTTCAACGCCGGTGCAAATGGGCAGTACTTGTTGTACGCCTACGCGCTGGAACAGCTGATGTTCGACCGTTACGCTCCCAAAGTGGTTGTGCTGGATGTGTTGCCAAGCTACGTGGTTGATTTGACCGGAGTGGAGAACGAGTACGACAAACTGAAGACCCTTTTGCCTTTCGTTTACAATCGGGAAGTGCGTTGGCTGTTGTCCCGGCACGACCGCTACGCCTGGCTGAAGCAGCGGTCCAAACTCTACCGTTACAACTCGCGGGTGCTCAGCATCCTCTCGAACTACCGCAACAAGACAGACGTAACCGACCACGGTTACGTGGATGTCGGGCGGGTTCGTTTCCACGAGGTGAACCCGTTCATTGTTGATTCGATGGACCCGTCTCGCGTGAGAATCGATTCGTTTAAGGTGGGTATTTTTGAACGTTTCGTGCGTTCGGCCAGAGAGCACGGCTGCAAAGTGGTCATTAGTTTTTCGCCCACAGTTGAACCTTTAAGTCGGCGTGCGAAACAGCTGTTGAGCTTCTACGACCAGCTTTGCTTGCAACTTGGCGTGCCATTTGTGAAAGTGCTCACCTCTGAGCACCCGGAATTTGCCGATCGGTCCCTTTTCATGGACTACATCCACATGAACGCTGCCGGAGCCGAGCACTTCTCCAGGATTTTCGGACAGCGTTTGGCCCGAATTCTGGATGCCGAAAGTGAGAATCCAGTTGTCGAAACTCCCTCGGGGGCGTACCTGGGCGCAGCCGAGGTACGGGCGAAGGATGCTGCAGGCAACGCGGGTGGCTGACGGCACAACGTACACAGTCCTCGGGAAGCGGGCTCCCAGCGGTTGACTGCTGGGGTCAGAACGGCCGGACCTTCGCGGTACCACTGCAGGGCGTCACCGTGCCTGCAGGTCGAGTTCTGTCTGGCCAGACCGGGATCTCGCGGGTCGCGGTAGCAAAATCGAGGCGTCTCTGTAAGGTGGCACATTGACGAGCCCGGACTGCACACTCCGGACCATCCTGGCTTTTGGGGGTTACGGAGCGCGGAAAGGCGTGGCTGGATCGTTTCGGAATGCTGGGTCTGTGTTCGAGAAACGTGACAGAAGGCAGAAGCAGGCTACAACATCAAGCATTTGAGGATTTTACCGAAACAAGGACTGGGAGGGAAAAGCGAAAGCTGTTGTAAGGATTCCAATGGGACCAGAGAGCAAGGGAAAAGACCATGCGGATACTCGGCTACTACGACGATCACAACGCTGGCGCAGCGGTCATTGAAGACGGCAAGATTCTGGCAGCGATCGAGGAAGAGCGTCTTTCGCGCATCAAGCTGCACAACGGTAACGAGAAGGCTCACGGACAGGCCTGGCGCGCTCTGGAGGAAGTGCTACGCATCACCGGGTCTGATCGCTCAAACATCGACGCCGTTGCAGTGCCGCTCATGCCAGCTTGGCAGTTGCAAAAGTACGTTCTGCGAGATCTGTTCGTTCGCTACCGCAACTGGCGATGGATTGCTGCTTCGCTGTTCAGCAAATCGATTCGGTGGGACAGGTACTGGTTGTTCTACCCGTACTTCTACAACAAGTTGCGAATGCGGCGGATCCGTAAGCTGCTGGCGCGCTACGAGCTGGCTGACAAGCCGCTGCACGTGACGGACCACCACACGGCGCACGCCACCTCGGCCTACTACGCCTCGGGGAGAGACCGCGCTCTGGTGGTGACCCTCGATGGCCAAGGCGACGGCATGGCTGGCAAAGTTTACCTGGCCCAAGACGGCAAAATGCAGCTTGTTCGAGAAGTGAGCAGTTTCCACAGCATCGGGCTCTTTTACAACCTGGTAACCTGGGCGCTCGGTTTCAAACCGAACCGCCACGAGGGCAAAGTTACCGGTTTGGCGGCGCACGGGGACTACAAGAAAGTGGCCGATCTGTTCGAAAGTTTGTTCAGTTACGACGGGGATTTTCGTTACCTGTTAGCGGAAAGGAATTTCCAGCACGGCTACCCGCACCGCACGAACTACGTCAAGTTCCTGAAATCAATCCCCGTAAACCTTCGCGACCTGCCCCGCGAGGATGTGGCAGCCGGGGTGCAGGTTTTGACTGAACGCGTGGTCGGCCGGTTTGTTCAGGAATTGTTGGATGAGTACGGCCCGATCGATGTCTGCCTGGCCGGTGGTGTTTTTGCGAACGTACGCGTGAATCAAACCGTGGCCGAACTGCGTGGGGCCAAATCGGTCTTCATTTTCCCGGCCATGGGTGACGGTGGCCTCTCGGTCGGTGCCGCCTTTCAAGCTTACGTCGAGCGTTTGCCCCGGGATGAGGCATTTCTGCCAATCCAGCTCCAAGATGTTTACCTGGGACCAGAGTTTTCCGAGGAGGAAATCAAGAAGGCTCTGGATGACGGCGAACTCGCCTACGAGTACGTGCCTGACGTTGAAAAGCGGATTGCCGAACTCCTGGCCGAGGGGCGGGTTGTGGCTCGCTTCAACGGCAGAATGGAGTACGGACCGAGGGCCTTAGGCAACCGGTCAATCCTGTACCAGCCGACCGATCCAACTGTGAATGACTGGCTGAACAAAAAGCTACACCGCACGGAGTTCATGCCCTTCGCACCGGCCACGTTGCGTGAACGGGCTGAGGAGGGTTACCACAACATCGGGGCTAACGATTTTCCGGCTAAGTTCATGACCATCACTTTCGACTGCACGGATGAAATGCGAGAAAATTACCCCGCTGTCGTCCACGTCGACCAGACGGCCCGACCCCAGTTTGTCGACGAGGCGTACAATCCAAGTTTCTACCGCATCATTAAAGAGTACGAAAAGCTGACGGGACTGCATTCTGTCATCAACACAAGCTTCAACATGCACGAGGAACCCATCGTGTGTACGCCAGCCGACGCTGTTAGGGCCTTCAAGCTTGGCCATCTGGATTACCTGGCGATTGGCAATTTCCTGGCGGCCAACCCGGCCGCAAGCCGAAAGCAAGTCAGCGAGGTTGCTGTGAAGCGGGAGAAGGTGCCAATTGCCTGATCTTCGCAAAAACACGTTTTTCGTCAGCCTGGGCCAGGGAGTTCAGCTCCTCCTGGCCCTTTTGTTGATGCCCTTTGCGGCGCGTTTTCTCGGGGACGCAGACTTTGGCCGCTACTCGTTGGCTTCTACCTTAATGTTTTTCGTGTTTTTGGCCAACGACCTCGGGCTGAACACGTGGCTTACCCGAGAGGCGGCACGAGAGCGTGAGGCGTCACGTCGGCTGCTGGCCAGGGTGTTGGGAATCAAGCTGGCTGCAGCTCCGGTCGCCTACGGTTTGCTCGTCCTGTTTCTGGCTTTAGCGGGTTTCGATCAGGTAACCCGCCGCGCTGTGGAGATTTTCGCTGTGTACGGCATCACGTCCTCGCTGGGGCAGGCGTTTACGGCGATTTTTCGTGCCCACGAGCGCATGCAGTTCGAAACACTGGTGGTGGTGGCGGAGAAGGCCCTCATCACTGGCTTGGGATTGTTCCTGCTTGTGCAGGGCTTCGGCATTGAGGAATTCTCCGCAGTGTTTCCACTTGCGGGGTTTGCCAGCGCCGCCCTGGCCGCGAGCATGCTTTGGGCCCGTTTTTTTCGGCCGGGGATTGCGTTCGATTTTCCTGCCTGGCCTGGTACACTGCGCGTGTCCGTCGCTTTCGGAATCTCTGTTTTTCTGGCCACGGTCTACAACAAGATCGACGTGGTCATGCTTTCGATGATGCAAAGCGTGGCCGTGGTAGGCTGGTACTCGGCTGCGTACAAGCTGCTGGCTTTCACCAACGTTGTGCCGAATATCGCCGCCACCGTACTTTTCCCCCGGTTGTCGGTGTACAGCAAATCGGACTCCAAGGGCCTGTCGCACCTGTTTGGGCAGGCCATGCTCTACCTTTCGGCGCTTGCGCTACCCATGATTCCAGGAGGCATTCTTCTCGCGCCGCAGATCATTCACACCGTGTTCGGTCCCGAGTACGCCCAGGCCGTTCCAGCTCTCCAGATCCTTGTAGTTGCGGCCGGCATTCTGTTCCTGAACATTTTCTTAGCCTCGCTCTACGGAGCGGCAAATTTTCAGACGAAATTGGTCGGAATCCAGACCCTTGGTCTTGCGTTGAACGTCGGCCTGAATTGGGTTTTGATTCCGCGTTTTGCGCACCTTGGCGCTGCTGCCGCCACGGTTGCAACGGAAGGCACGATTTTTGTGGTTACTGTGGCGCTGGCCCTCAGACGCATCGCCAGACCAGAAGGTCTCGGAGAAATCTGGAAGGTTATTCTGGCCACTGTCGTCATGACGGCAAGTTTGATCCTTTTGCTCGATCTGAACTGGGTTCTCCTCGCCGCGATGGGCGCAGCGCTTTACGCGACAACACTGTGGGTCTTGCGTTTTGGGCCGTTGCTTGCTTTGAGAAGTGGTGCCTCTTCGTGGACATCGTAAGCCAGGAGTCCAGCGTGGTAGCGGGCCATCTGAAGCAGGTCGAGGCTTACTACCGTGAGAACGGCGAGCTTGTGTCGTCGCCTTTTGCTGCTGTGGATGGTTTCCGCCGCAGTGTTTTGGAGCGTGTTCTGGAACGGCTCGGCCTCAGCGTTGACGGGAAGCAGGTCTTGGATGTGGGCTGCGGGCGCGGCTTGCTGCGATCTTTTGTGGAACAACAGGGTGGCCGCTACACGGGCTACGATCTGGTCCTTGACCGCATCCGTAGCGACTCTCGCAGTCGGTTTGTCCGCGGCGACGCCCATTTTCTGCCGTTCCGCCGGGCTTCTTTCGACGCCGTTTTTTGCGTCGACAGCTTTGAACACTACCTGGACGGCGCAGCGGTTGCGGCGGAATTCCGCCGGGTTCTGAAGCCAGATGGGTTTGTTTTCCTCTCGGTACCCAACTACAGCAACGTTGCTGGCTTTGTGAAGTGGGTGAGCGAAAAACTGGGCTTGCGCGAGAAGAACACCTGGGCACCGTTCGCGGCCTGGAAGCCCCAGGCTCTCGAACACTTTGTGACGTCGCGCTACGTGCGGAGCAAATTCGAGCAGGCCGGTTTTCGCCGTTTTCGGAAACTCGGCTACGGCGAAGAGGTGTCAATTGGGCTCTTCCCCTGGCTGTGGCACCCGCTGATGCCTGGAAGGGTCGAACGGCTGCTCCGGGCGGTGCTGCGTCCTTTGGGCGACGGGGTTGCGCGTGTCTGGCCGGGGGCAAGTTTGCACCTATTTTGGGCGATTGCACCCTGAAGGTTCAAAACCGCGTGAGGACAGAGCCAACGTGAAGATTCTCTACTTCAATTACCTCTGGGATCTCTGGGGCGCTTCGTTGGGCTCCACCATCAAGCCTCTGGAGCTGTTTCGTGCTCTTGAAAAACGCGGCCACAGGGTCACGATTCGCTGGATGAAACCGCAGCCTCAGGGGAACGGTTCTTCTCAAGGCGTGCCCGGTCTGAAGGCGCGGCTGAAGCCATTTTTGTCACGCTACGTTCACGATCCGAAACTCTTCGCCGAGAATGCTCTGTACTTCCCTCGCGAAATGAAAGCCATCCGCCAGGTGCAACCGGACGTGGTCGTGGCACGACTGGATCTGTACCTGGCCTCAGCTCTGGCTGCCGCGCGTCTCGCGGGTCTACCCTTCGTGTTGGAGGCCGATTGTCCTTCTCTTCTGGAAGCTGAGCTTTTTCAGCCACAGTACCTCAGGATCCGTGCACTGGCCCGCTGGCTGGAAAAAGTGAATTTTCACCGTGCGGACGCTGTGGTTACTGTGAGTAACACGCTGAAACGCTACATCCTGAGCTACGGTGTGGATCCTGCCAGGGTCACGGTGGTTTCCAATGGAGCTGATCCTGCGAAGTTCGAAAGTGTCGCCCCCAGCGGTGTGCGGGCCAGGTTGGGTTGGGCCGACAACGTAACGATCGGTTTTGTGGGCTCATTCAACGTTTGGCACGGTCTGGACCACCTGACGTCCTTGATCCGGCGGGTCATCCGCAGAGAACCCCGGGCACGATTTCTGCTCGTGGGTGGGGGTGGAGTGCCAAAAGACCTCTTCGAGGAGCATTTGAGCGAAAAGGGGCTTAGCAAATTTGTCCATCTCGTTGGGGTTGTTCCGTTTGCGGAAGTTCCCGGTTACGTAGCTGAAATGGACATCGTGATTGCGCCTTACCCCAGGTTGCCAGTGTTTTACTTCTCTCCGGTGAAGATCTTTGAGTACATGGCAGCCGGCAAGGCCATCGTGACGACACGTATCGGGCAAATTGCTGAGTACCTGGAAGATGGAAAGGACGCCATCTTGTGCGAGCCAGATGATCTGGAAGCCATGACCGCGGCTGTAGCCCGATTGGCTTCGGATTCGGACCTGCGACGGCGTTTAGGGCAAGCGGCAAGGCGAAAGTTGTTACGGCACCACACGTGGGATCACAAAGCGGCGGAGTGGGAAGCGGTCCTGGAGCGAGCCGTTCGGTCGCGCCAGGGGGAACGCAACGTGCCAGAAGGGAGCGCCTCTGCTGTTCCTGCACGTGGAGTTTCCGCTGAACAAGCGACGAGTTTGCGTGCCTAAGATGAAAGTGCTCCTGGTTCACAAGTTCTTCTACGTGGAGGGAGGTGCCGAACGCTACCTCTTCAACGTGAAGGAATTGCTGGAGAAACACGGCCACGGGGTCATTCCCTTCGCCATGCAGCACCCCCGAAACGAACCTACACCTTACGCGCGCTACTTCCCTTCACTTGTGGAAGCGAATGGCGGAGAGCGTGGTGGGCTGTTACACGGGCTGTCACATGCAGTACGGTTCGTGTACAACCGCGAGGCGCAACGCAAGCTGGAGGCGCTAATTGCAGAAACGCAACCGGACGTCGCTCACGTGCACGGCGTGTACCATCATCTCAGTCCGGCCGTGCTACCAGTGCTAAAACAGGCTGGATTACCCGTTGTGTTCACGTTACACGAGTACAAGATTCTGTGTCCGGGCTACCTTTTTTTGGACGGCAAAGGCCGGGTGTGCGAAAAGTGTGCGGGGAAAGCATTTTGGCACGCCGCCGTGAACCGCTGTTTCCGCGGTTCGTTCGCCGGTGGCGCTCTTGTGGCTGTCGAGTCGTACGTCCACAGCTGGTTGGGGAGTTACCGAAAAAACGTGGATCGGTTTCACTCGCCCAGCCGGTTCCTGCGCTCCAAAATGATCCAGTACGGCTGGAGTGGCGACAAGATCGACTGGCTCCCGTACACACTGGCTGTGTCGGAGTACGAGCCGAATTACGCGCCCGGCGACTACTTCGTGTTCGTGGGGCGTTTGCAGCGTGAAAAGGGCATCCAAGTTCTGATAGAGGCAATGCGGCACGTACGACACGGCAAGCTGGTGGTGATCGGCACCGGACCCCTCGAAGAGGCCCTCAAGAAGCGAGCGCAGGAGTTGGGGCTGTACAACGTGGAATTTGCCGGGTACCAGTCGGGCGAGCGGCTTCGCAAGCTGGTGGCCGGTGCGCGCTTTACCGTGGTGCCCTCTGTGGTCTACGACAACTCACCCCTGACCATCTACGAGTCATTTTCCCTTGGGAAACCTGTCGTGGGAGCCAGGATCGGCGGCATTCCGGAACTAATCGACCCCGGAGTGGACGGTGAACTCTGTGAGCCTGGGGACAGCCAAGGACTTGCAGAGGCAATTTCAGAGATGTGGAATCGAGGGGCCCAGCTCGAACAGATGGGCAAACGGGCTCGCGAGAAAGCGGAACGGCTCTTTGAACCGGAGCAACACTACCGTAAATTGATGGCCATCTACGAAAAGGCGTCCGATGGGAGCTGAAAGCAACGGTCGGCTGACAGTTGTGCAGGTGGTGAACGGGTTTGGGATTGGCGGGGGTGAGAAGAAACTACTCGAGTTGATTCGGAGGCTGGATCGAGATCGGTTCCGGAATGTGGTGGTCAGCGTAGGCCAGGCAGGGCCGTTGGAGGACGCGTTCCGACAGGCGGCGGAGGCAACGTACATTCTGCCCAAGAAAAGGGCAGTGGACGTGTCGCTTCCGCAAAAACTTGCCCGAGTTGCCAGGGCGGAACGTGCGGATCTGATGATGACGACCCTTTTCTACGCGGATGTTGTCGGCGCGGCATCGACCTACCTGTACAAGCCAAAAGGGCTGATCTCCTGGGAAGTCATCACACAACCTTTGGGGACTAAGCACAAACTTGCCTACCGTTTACTTGGGCCCCGTTTCGACGTGGTGGTTGCTGTTTCGAATTCCATTTGGCCAATGATCCTGAACGACCGTAGCCAGCGTCGGGAACAGGTACGAACCATCTACTACGGTGTCGATTTGCAGGTCTTTCGGCCCGGCAGCCGGCCCGAACTGCGGCGGGAATGGTTTGGCCGCGACGACGTGCTGGTTTTCGGAACCGTGGCTCGCCTGACCGTACAAAAGGGGCACACGTACCTTCTGGATGCGATGCCACAGATTTTGAACCAGCTACCCCAGGCACGTTTCGTTTTCGTGGGCGACGGCCCTCTGCGAGAGTCGCTTCAGAACAAGGCCAACCATCTCGGAGTGGCGTCTGCGGTGAAATTCCTCGGATCGCGCAGCGACGTTCCTGAACTTCTGCACGGTTTCGACGTTTTTGTACTACCGTCGTTGTGGGAAGGCTTGCCGAACGTAGTCTTGGAGGCCATGGCCACGGGTCTCCCTGTGGTTGCCACGGCGGTCGAAGGCACGGTGGAGGCAGTTGTGAACGGAGAGACCGGCATTTTGGTGCCGGCGAAAAAGCCTGAACCGCTGGCCGAAGCCATCGTCCGGATGGGAAAGAACGAGAAGCTGCGGGCTCAAATGGGGAACGCGAGTCGCAAGCGCGTTGAGCAACACTTCTCCCTGGAAGGTCAGGTGAGGGCCTTCGAAGCGTTGTACGAAGAGCTTGCGGCACGAGCCCGGTAGTTTGGAGCCTGAGGTGTAACAGGGGTGTTGGCGCAGGCGGAAGACGTCAGGGGGCCGGGCCGCGAAAGTGCTGTGACCAAAGTGTAGTGAGAATTGGATGGGGCGTCTGTTTCGAGGGAGGTTCTGGTGAGAGTTCGAGCAGCTTTGGCTGTGTTGCTGTTGAGCGTCGCGTGGAACACCTACGCACAGGACTTCAATCCGCCGTTTCCCCGGGTGGTTTTCCAACGCCCTGCCGAGAACGGCTATCCCAACAACTCGTGGGGTGCCTCGGCGCAGATCTTCGCGCGATTTGATCTGGTTGCCATTCCGGGTTTCGAGGGCGGGGCCATATTTGCGGACGAGATCCGGCGCTACAATCCAAAGACGCTGATTCTTGGGACAAGCAAGCAGGGTGCGTGGCCGGGGTCAAATCCTCCGGAGTTTTTTGCGTTTCGGTCCATCTACTCCCGCCTTGCTGAACCTGTTCGAGCGGGCGCGTCGGAAATCGTGGTGACCACAACAAAGGGTTTCGCCGACAACCGGAACAAGTACCTGTTCATCGGCGATGACGTCATCCGGTTTTCGGGGATCGATGGGAACCGCGTTACCGGTATCCCAAGCAGCGGGGAGTTCGCTGTACAGGACCATTCCGCCGACGAACCTGTCCGTGTGCCGATTCGCTTCGGGGGTTTTGGATACCTGCCGAATTTGACAGATGTAGCGCCCCAGGTGGACGGCAAACCCTCTTGGGAGTACTTCATCGACTACCGGATGACCAAGACCGACTTTAGCCACTTCGATGGTGCGTTCTACGATGCTTTCCGGCAGATTTTCTACTCGGAAGAACTGAACGACGTGGACTTCGACAACAACGGGGCCAACGACATCGAGGAGCACGGTCTGAAATGGGTGAACAAGCGCTGGGAAGCCGGTATTAGCGCCATGTTGCGTTACGAACGCCAGAAGATCGCCGAAGTGGCGCGGGATCGGCGTGGAATCGTGGTGGTCAATTGCGGCGGTGGTGGTGATGACTACCTTCTCGACGTGGCAAACGGCATCATGTGGGAAGGTTTCATGCGTTTCGCCTGGAACTGGCAGCACATGGAGGAGAACCTCCACCTGTGGATGGAAAAGGGCCAGAAACCGCTTGTGTACATCATCGAGGACTACGTTCGCGAGAAAAAACAGGACCGTGGTAAGAACGATTTCCGTTACATGCGTTTCGGGTTGACCACCGCGCTGATGGGCGATGCCTACTACGGCCGAACGTTTGGCGACTACTACTACATTTCGCTTTGGTACGACGAGTTTGAGACTGATCTCGGCTACCCAACTTCCGACATGCAGCCAGTTGGTAACGGGGCCTACGCGCGGTTTTTCGACAACGGTGTGGCGATTTGTAATCCAAGTGGCAAGACAATTACCGTGACGGATGCGGACCTGCGCGGCCTTACGGGCTACGCCGGTCCGTACTACCGATTCCAGGGCGGTCAGGATCCCGACTTCAACAACGGGAAACCTTTTGATCGCGTTGAGCTCTACGGCGCTACAGGCTCTCGTGAGAAAGACATCCGCGGGGACGGGATCCTCCTTTTCAAGCAACCTACGGTGGCCATTGCCGACATCTACGTGGGCAATCACCACAACAACGACACGTCGCCGGGGTCTGCGCCGGTGGAGTACGTGGGTGATTGGAAACCCATGCTTTCGAAGTACAACGCAGACGGGGAAAACAATCCCTACTGGACACAGTGGGTTTCCACAGATTGTCCCTATGGAGCCTGCGAAGGCTACGGATACTTTGTCGCTCCGCCTGGACACGGCGAAATGACTGCGACTTACCGTCCGACGATCGGTGTGCCGGGCTACTACGAGGTGTTCGAGTGGCACGGCTGGCACGGCGACCGGCCGGAAGACTACCGCGAGGCCTCCAACGTGCCGTTTGAACTGAAACATGCCAATGGTGTGCGACATGGGACCATCGATCAGACCAAGAACATCGGGCGCTGGAACAGCCTCGGTGTGTACTACTTCAAGCGGGGGACAGAAGGCTACGTGAGGATCTCCAACGACGCTAACGGATACGTCATCTCCGACGCGATGAAATGGGTTTACCGCGGCATGAATTTCAAAGCGGATTTGCAACCCCCTGCGCCACCAAAAGGGGTACACATCGTTCCGTAAAGAAGATCCGGTGGGAACCGCGAACAACGGCGTGGGCCGACCCGAGCGGCAGATCTGCTCACCACAGTTCGCTACGAGGTAACCCTTGCAAGAAGCAGGAAAGCGCGAAATAGCCGGGTTCCTGAAACAGAGTGCGACGGACCTGGCGGGGTTTCAAAGCCCCAAAACTCTCAGCCGCTGGTGGGTGCAGGACAGTTCAGCGGTCTCGCCACCGTCTCCCGTTCCCCTTTCCTTGATGCTGCTCCGGGGCCTTACGGGACCGGAACGGAACCTCAGGGCCGGCCGATTCCCTCACTTCCTCTTTTAAGGTCGCCTTCCATGTGGCCGAGGGCTGGGTGTCCGCCTACCCAGGGCTTGTGGACAGGTTGTTTCCGGCTGAAACACTCTCGTCGTCTGACGCGCGGTCTGGACATTTTTTCCACCCCCCGGAAAAGAGTTCCTGTCTGGATTTCGCTGTTTCGGACGCGCGAGAATGTGGGCCTCAGCACGCTCTTCTCGTGACCTACGTAACACCGCTTCCCAAGCGCTTCGTGACTTGCCTTTCGGATCCCTGTCTTGGCACGAATGTTGTCAGAAATCCGGCAGTCCGCCGATAATTTCGGAGAGGGAGTAGTGTAACCTCTTGTTCTTTCGAGCCTGGTCGCTCGTGGGACACCGTTACGTGCAGCCGGGTGGTTGAAATTGATACAGGTTGTAATTCCCAAATTGCATGACACAGCGGAGGAAAGAATGGGACGGGTCCGAGTTCCGAAAGCGCTGGTTGTGACACTGTTCTTCGGAATTGTCCTGGGGTCCGCCGATGCCGCGTCGGCGCAGACCTGGAAAATCATGATGGTGGGCAACTCCATCACACTCGGGAAATTTTCGTCGGACAGTCTCGGCTTCCGGCGTCCTTTGTACGAGCAGTTGACCGACGCCCAAGTGGATTTCGACTTCGTGGGCGACACCGGAGACAGTCCGTACGAAGGTTGGTTCTACAGTGGCGCCAAGATTCCCGATTTCTACCCGCCCGGCCAGTACGACATTACCAACCAGATGAACACGTACCAGCCGGACCTGGTGCTGGTTCACCTGGGGACCAACGACATCACGCACGACACGGTCATCCCGTATTCGTACGACAACGGGCAGAATTTTGCCGACACGATCACAGGGCGCCTGGCTTACCTTCTTGCCTACCTGGCCAAGTGGAAGACGGGCGAATTTGACACAAGCCTGAAGCAGATCCTGGTCTGCAAGATTATCCCCCGCGAAGACCACATGGATCGGACCTACCTGTTCAACCGCGAACTGGTCAAGATCTACCACGACTCCGAAGCAGGAAACATCCCCGACATCCCGCCAGGTACCCTGACAATTGTGGACCAGTTTTCTGCCATCGACACCACCACGATGATGCTGGGAGATGGCATCCACCCGAACGACGACGGCTACCAGGAAATGGCCAACGTTTATTTCGACTACACGATGGACTACCTGCACCAGCAGGAAGGCCCCGATACCTTTGATCGCACGGACCTCGGACCCGCTTGGGCCGCTTCACCCGAGTACCAGATCCAGAATGGGGAGCTGGCCAACACTTCGGCTGTTGACTCCTGGAACTACCTCGCCGTTTACAAGAAAGTGCGGGACGCTCGTGAAGTGAAATTCCACTGGGCCAGCAGCGCAGACGAGGCTGGGATCGACGCCGGCGGCTTCGCGATCATGCTGGATGCAGCAAACACCTCGGCCGATGGCTACCTGCTCTGGCGCCGTACGTCGGTGCAGCGGTGGGAATTGTACACGATCGAGTACGGTCAGCCCGGACATCGCGTGGCGGTTGGGGATGCGGTGCTTCCTAATCCCCAGCCCGGCGACGAAATGAAAGTGATCATCGACACGGATCCAAACGGTCACCACTTCAAATGCTACATTAACGGACAGCTGGATGCGACCATCGACGACCCGAACAAGGAGCAGGGCAACGCGGCGCACTACTACTGCGGCGTGATGCTGAAAGGTAACCACAACAACAACATCGACGACTTCGATCTGCGTATGATCCCGGACCTGGAGTTCCCGGCCGACATCACGGACCTGACCCCGGCTTTGGTGAGCGAGAGCTCTGTGACACTGCAGTGGACAGCCCCTGGCGACGACGGCGACCAGGGCATCGCCACGCGCTACGAGATCCGGTACAGTACGTCGCAGATCACCGAAGAGAACTTCTACCAGGCTACGGCGGTGTCCAATCCGCCTGCCCCGCGCGACGCCGGTACTCTGGAGAGTGCCGTAGTCGACAGTTTGTCGCCGGGCACCACGTACTACTTCGCTTTGCGCACATACGACGACGCCAACAATCCGAGCGCTATTTCGAACGTAGTGGAGAGCACCACGCAGACCGAAGCCCCGAAGTTTACGTACGTGGACGATTTCAACCGAGACGAACTGGGGCCAAACTGGTCGGCTCACCCCGACTACCAGATTCAGAACGGCGAACTTGTGAACACAGCCGTTGCCACCGGTTGGAATTACCTGGCCACGTTCAGCGCCTACCGGAACCCCGTGGAGGTGTCATTCAAGTGGGCTTCCGGCGACCAGGAAGGCGTGAACTCGAGTGGTGTGGCTGTGATGCTCAGCGAACCCTCCTCCACCGCAGACGGTTACCTGATTTTGCGTCGCTACAACGATCTGACGTTGCACCCGATTGTGAACGGCGTGGCCCAGCGTGAGACCACGATCGACCAGGTTACGCCCAACGTTTCCACGTACCCGGATGTGGGCGACGTCATCGACGTGCAGATTTTGTCCGACGACACTGGCTACCACTTCAAAGTGTTCCTGAACGGGGTTCTGGACGGTCAGCTTGACGACACCAACCCGTCGCAACAGCCGGACTACTACTACGCCGGTGTCATGATCTACGGCAACCGCAACGTTGGGATCGACGACTTCACAATCACCGTGGAGCGAGGTGATCCGGCCGAGATTCGCATCGTTTCGGGCGACAACCAGTCGGCCGGTGTGAACCAGGCATTGCCAGAGTCGCTGGTGGTGCAGGTGAAGGACGAGTACGGCAACCCGAGTTCCGGTGTGTACGTGGACTTCAGCATTACGCAGGGCTCGGGCTACCTGAGCACCGACAGCCTCGATTTCGACGGCAACGTGTGGTTTGAGGCCGAAGACGCAAACCTGATCCCGCCGGTCACGATTCTGGATGCCGCCGACGCCTCCGGCGGGAAGGCCGTGGCCACAACCCAGGACCGCCAGGGGAGCATCAAGTTCGGGCTCTACATCCCGGAAACGGGCACGTACAAGCTGTGGGCCCGCGTGTTTGCACCCACCAGTACGTCCAACTCGTTCCTGGGAGTGCGAATGGACGAGGGCGACACGCTACAGCCCGACGGCGACCAGTGGCGTTTCGACGTGACAGCTTCGTACGAGTGGTACACGGACGACATTCTGGTTTTCAGCAACTTAACCAAGGGCTACCACGAACTCTACTTCTACTGCCGCGAACCGGACACGCGGTTGGACAAAATCCTCCTGACCAACATTCCGGGTTACACACCCAGCGGTACAGGTGGCGAACCCCTGGTCGTGGACAACATGACCAACGACGACGGTTACGCCTGGACCCGCCTACGCTTTACGACGGAAGCTGGCTGGGTAACTGTACACGCGGAAGCTCCAGGTGTGAGCGAGGCCGTTGACTTCCACGAGTACGCTGAGCCTGGACCTCCCGTGGCCATCGAGAAGTACACGGGGGACAACCAAACGGGCAGAGCTGGGGACCCGCTACCCGATCCTTTCGTCGTGAAAGTGAAGGACGAGTACGGCAACGGTGTGCCCAATGTGAATGTGACCTTCCAGGTGATGACTGGCGGAGGCACACTAAACCCGGCAAGCCAGCCGGTGAAGACAGACAGTTCCGGCCTGGCCTCGGTTACCTACACGCTGGGGTACGATTCCGAGACGCAAACGGTTCAGGCGACGGCCGAGGGGGTCAACGGGACGGTGACCTTCACGGCGACGGCCTCGGGAGGCATCCCTCGCCAGATTACCAAGGTGAGCGGGGACGGGCAGACCGGTACCGTGGGCACGCAGCTTCCCGACCCGCTGGTGGTCAAGATTGTTGACGGCGTGGGAGATCCCGTTGAAGGGATCACAGTTGATTTCAACGTGACGGCTGGCGGCGGCCATCTCGACAACGGCCAGCAGCACTACGCCGTGGACACCGACGTCAACGGCGAGGCCCGCGTTTTCTTGACCTTGGGTACAGCCGCTGGCGACAGCAACAACGTGGTTCAGGCTACGGCGTCGCTGAACGGTGAGCCGTTGAACGGGTCTCCTGTCACATTCTGGGAATCGGCGACTGCCGGCGATCCGGACACGCTCAAGTACGTCAGTGGCAGCGGTCAGTCCGGACCGGTGGGATTGCCGCTGGAACAGCCGTTCGTGGTCAGGGTTGTGGACCGTTACGGTAACCCGAAATCCGGTCAGATGGTCACTTTCTCCGTGGTGAATGGCAATGGAAACATCGATGGCCAGAGCTCAAAAAGTGTGGTGACCGACGCGAACGGTCTGGCCCAGGTAACGTACACGATGGGTTCCGAAGTCGGTGTTGTGAACCGCGTCCAGGCGACTTCCACATTGAACGGAAACCCGTTGAACGGATCTCCGGTGACGTTCGAAGCGACCGCCACGACCGGGGTGGCGAGCAAACTCGTCTACATCAGTGGCAACAACCAGACGGCCACAGTTGGTCAAACGCTTGGCCAGCCGCTGGTTGTGCGTGTAACAGACATTTTTGGAAACCCGGTAGCCGACCACCCGGTTCGGTTCGAGGTAAAGGCGGGTGGAGGCAAGGTGAACGGGCAGGCAAGTGTGGAGGTCCGCACGGATGCCCAGGGTACAGCGCAGGTGAACTGGACGCTGGGAACCCAGGCGGGATCCAACGCCCAAACCGTGTGGGCGACCTCTGAGCGCGAAGGCACACCGCTTGAAGGGTCGCCAGTTGTTTTCAACGCCAACGCCCTGGCTGACGCGGCGGCCAAGCTGGTTGAGTTCAGCGGAAACGGACAGACGGGGCAAGTGGGCAAGGCTCTGTCGCATCCATTTGTAGCCAAGGTAACGGACCAGTACGGGAACGCGAAAGAGGGCCACCTGGTGACCTTTCGTGTGATTGCTGGCGGTGGCAGCTTCAACGGGCAGGCGTCGGTCAGTGTGGTAACGGACAGTTTGGGTCTGGCGCGTGCCACGTTGACACTGGGCACCGAGCCTGGCACGGACAACAACGTGGCACAGGCCTCCGCGAGTCTGAATGGCTCGCCGCTTCAGGGCTCTCCGGTCACGTTCAAAGCCAGCGCTACCGCAGGCGATGCCCACAGCATCGCCGCCGTGTCCGGCAACGGGCAGACCGGGACGGTTGGTAAGCCACTGCCGGACTCGATCAAAGTCCGCGTGACGGACAGCTACGGAAACGGCGTTCCTGGCTTTACGGTTCAGTTTGAAGTGACCCAGGGTGGCGGGACAATTGGCGGTGTAGAGAGCCGGACGGTAACGACGAACAGCCTGGGCGAGGCCGCTGTCCGCTGGACGCTCGGCACCGTGGCTGGCGAGAACAACAACGTTCTCCGCGCTGTGGCCAACGGGCTTCAGGGTTCACCAGTGGTGTTCACGGCCAGCGCACGGGCCGATTCCGCTTACAAGCTGCTTTCTGTGAGCGGCAACGAGCAGACAGGTCCCGCGGGCAGCACGTTGCCGGAACCTCTCAAGGTGCGCGTGGAGGATCAGTACGGCAACCCGGTAGTCGGCTACCCGGTGCACTTTGAGGTTAAGCAGGGCGAAGGCAATCTGGCTGGCTACCAGACTCGTGACATCCTCACGGATGTGAATGGTGTTGCGCAGGTGGTGTGGACACTCGGTCCCGAACCCGGCGTGAACAACAATCTGGTAGAGGTGAGCGCCGCGCGAAACGGTCAGCCACTCCTCGGTTCTCCCGTCACGTTTGTGGCGAGCGCGACCGTAGGAAACCCGACCAAACTGGTCTACCTGTCGGGTCAAAATCAGACTGGTGTCGTCGGCAACCCGTTGCCGGAACCTTTGAAAGTGAAGGTTACAGACGAGCTGGGCAACGGAATCCCGGACTTCCCGGTGGTCTTCGAGGTCAAAGCGGGTGGCGGTAGTTTGGAAAACGGCCAGACCCGCGTGACCGTGAACACGACGGCTGCTGGGGTAGCGGAAGTACACCTGACCCTCGGCCAGCAAGCAGGACAGAACAACAACGTGGTCGACGCTTCGGCTGAGTACGAAGGACAGCCACTGGAAGGATCTCCGTACACGTTCTACGCCAGTGCCCGCTCAAGCAACGCAGCCAAAATGCAAATCGCCGGCGGGAACGCACAGACGGGCACGGTTGGACAGCCGCTGGCTCAGGCTCTGGCCGTGAAGGTGCTGGACGCTGACGGCAACCCTGTCCAGGGACACCCGGTACGTTTTGAAGTGCTGGAAGGCGGTGGCAACTTCGACGGCGAAACAGTAAAGGTGAGTCTGAGCGACAACGCAGGTGTAGCCCGAGCCACACTAACCCTGGGCACGACCGCTGGAGACAGCAACAACGTGGTTCGTGCCAGCTCAACGGATGGTGCCCATCCGCTGCAGGGCTCGCCGCTGACATTCTGGGCCAATGCCCGGCCCGGAAAGGCCGACTCGGCCCACTGCGTTGTGGCGGCTGACCCGCAGACGCTACCTGCGGATGGTCAAAGCCGGTCGAACATCACGGTGACAGTTCGGGACGCGTACGGCAACCCGATTCCGGGGCACGCTGTGGTGTTGATCGTTTCCGGATCGGGGAATCAGGTGGAGCAGCCGCTAACCACGACGAATGCCGAAGGTAAAGTCACGGGCAGCGTGGCTTCTACGAAGGCTGAGGAAAAGTGGGTGACGGCGCGTGATGTAACCGATGCGATCGATTTGCGGGCGGGCACGAAGGTGACCTTCACGCCTCTTGGGGCTTCGCGGATTGCGTTGTACGCGGGCAACGCCCAGTCGGCCAACATCGGGACGGTTCTGCCCGCACCGCTTCAGGTTAAAGTGAGCGACCAGTACGACAACGGGATCGAAGGCTACCCGGTGACGTTTGCGGTTGTGCAGGGCGGCGGTACTGTGTTAACGCCGCAGCCTGTGACCACCGACGCGAACGGAATTGCTTCGGTTCAGTTTGCGCTTGGTCCCAACGAAGGGCTGAACGTGGTCGAAGCTCGGGCAGCCGGACTGAACGGTTCCCCTGTCACGTTCACGCTGACGGGTGTGCAGGGTACACCGGCGGCCATTGTTGCTGTGAGCGGCGACGGCCAAAGCGGGCGTGTTGGCCAGTACGTACACGACCCGCTGGTGGTGAAAGTGGTCGATGGGGCAGGGAACGCTGTTTGGGGAGTGCCCGTGACCTTCGCAGCTCCACTGGGTGGCGAGCCTTACCCTGCTGCCGACACGACGGACGCCTACGGCATGGCCCAGTGTTTCTTTAAACTCGGCATGACCAAGGGTACGTACCTGGTAAACGCGGAAGCCCAGGGTCTGACGTCTACAGTGACTTTCAGACTCGAAGCCAAGGCAGGCGAGGCAGCACGCTTGCTCGTACACAGCGGGCAGGACCAGGTTGGAGCGGTTGGAGAACCGTTGCCCAGCCCGATCGTGGCGCGCGTGACAGACGGTTTTGGCAATGGTGTGGCCGGGGTACCAGTGAGTTTCGAGGTGGCCACTGGCGGCGGGACGGTCGCCGGGAGTCAGCCGGTGTTGACAAATGCCGAAGGATTTGCCTCTGCCACTTGGACCCTTGGGCCAAATGCAGGTGTTCAGACCTTGCGCATCAAATCGGACGGTCTGGAAGGCTCGCCGACATACGTCAACGCTACGGCTACAGCGGGGACAGCTGTTGAGCTGGTGGAGATCAGCGGTAACCACCAGCGTGGCCAGGCCGGTCGAGCCCTCGGTTTGCCGCTGCGTGTGCAAGTACGCGACGCCAACGGCAACGGTGTGCCTGGCGTGCAGGTGACCTTTGTTGTCACCGAAGGGGGCGGCAGCCTGGTGGAACCTCAGCCGGTAACCACGGACTCCGCCGGGTACGCCGAGGCAACGTGGATCCTTGGTCAAAATCCTGGCCGCAACGAGGCCTGGGCCATCAAGACCGGTTTGCAAGGTTCCCCAATCATCTTCGAGGCCACCGGTGAGGCCAACAACTACCCGGTCATCTCGGCACCGTCCGATACGACCATCCGGGAAGACCAGGTGCTGAGTTTCACCGTGTCTGCGACGGACGCTGACGGCGACGCGGTTCAGCTTGGTGCGAAACAGCTGCCGCGCGGAGCTGTGTTCGATTCCTTGAGCACGCACCAGTTCACCTGGAAACCCGATTTTCAGCAAGCCGGTGCCTACGAGGTGATCTTCTACGCACGCGACAGCAAAGGGGCCACGAGCTACAAGCGCTGTTTCATCACTGTGCACAACGCGAACCGAGCGCCGTCCATCACGTCGTACTTCCCACCGGAGAACACCCTGTCCGTGCAACACCCGGACAGCGTCTACTTCAGCGTGGGCGGTTCCGACGCCGACGGTGACTCGTTGATCTACTTCTGGACCACGGAGACGCTTGGACAGAAGTTCGTGGTTTCGCACACCACAACCTACCTCTTCAAGAGCACCCGCTACATGCCAGGGATGGTGCAGATTACGGCCTGGGTCACCGACGGCACAGACACGACCTCGCACGTGTGGACGATCAGCGTGTTGACCTCGGTGCAGCTCGAAAGCTTTCAGGCCGAGCTGGTTCCGTACGAGGGTGTGAACGTGGTGTGGCGAACGACCAGCGAGCGCGACAACCTTGGCTTCAACGTACTCCGTTCGCTGACCGAGGATGGCGAGTACGTGAAGGTTAACGAGAAACTGATCCCGGCTCGTGCCGATCACGAGTACCGGTTTGTGGACGACTCGGCCAAACCCGGCCAGGTGTACTACTACAAGCTCGAGGACGTCTCGGTTTCCGGTCGCAAGTTCCAGCACGACCCGGTACGCCTCGAAGTGCCGCTTCCCAGAAGGTTTGCTGTGTCGCAGAATTACCCGAACCCGTTCAACCCGACAACTGCCATTCGGTTCGAGTTGCCGAAAGCAACCCACGTGCGGATTGTGGTGTACAACACGCTGGGTCGCGAGGTGAAAGTGTTGCTGGACGCGCAGCGTGAGGCCGGCTACCACGTGGTCCGCTGGGACGGCACAAACAACGCCGGACGCGCTGTGGGTAGCGGGGTGTACTACTACCGTGTGCAGGCCGGGGACAAGCAAGAAGTCCGGAAGATGACGTTGCTGCGGTAGTCTGCGTGGACCTGGGGACAAGCTGGAGACGTGCCGCCATCCTGCAGGGTAGATCGGGATGGCGGCATCCTCTCGTTTGGCGTGTGTGTCTCGGGTTGTTCCGCTAACGTACAGTGACGAAGACTGGTTCGGCTGGGTGGCGAAGGGGAAGTGGAGCCGCATCAGCACCGGTCAACGGAGTGAGTCGTGCACTTGCGTGAAAGCTGGTCGGAAACAACGGGCACACGGTGCGCCTGCTAAGGGGGAAATCCGTGGGTTTGGTGGGGGCTTCAGGTTAACGCAGGTCAGTTGTCGAGGGGGGAACTCCAGCGCGAGTCTTTGGAAACGAGGGAAGGCAAAATGTCACTGCGTACACGACTTTCTACAGCGGCTACTCTTGCGTTTGCAGTGGGTTTCGGGGTGTTTGGTTCTGCCTGGGAGTCGTTTGGCCAAACGCCGGCGGAGGGTACAACCTTCACAGAGGTGACGTACTGGTACCATGCCCAGGGACGAGAGGACCACGGTGGGCACGGCATCGCCTTTGTGGACATCAACGGTGACGGCTACCCGGATCTGTACGTGACCAACGCTGTGCGGGATTTGGAACTGGATGATCTTTTCCTTTTCAACGAAAACGGGGTCAATTTCGACGATCGTACGTCTGACTACAAGCTTTGGGATCCGGGCATGTCGCACGGCATCGTGGCCGTGGACGTGGACAACGACGGCGATTTGGACTACTTCAACGGAAACACGGACAAGCCGTGCCGCCTGTACATCAACAAAGGCAATTACTTCGCCGACGAGACCTTTGCTCGAGGCATTCAGTACTTCGACGGCGGTACCCGGGGAGTCGTGGCTTTCGACATCGACAACGACGGCGACATGGATCTCTACGCTGGTAATTGGGGCGATGAAAACGAAACCTACATCAACGACGGCACGGGACACTTCACGCGAAAAGATGTTGGGGCCAATGATCCCGAAGGCAACGATGACGGTACCCAGGGGGTTACCACGGCGGATTTTGACAACGACGGGGACATGGACATTTTCGTGGCGATGCGAGGCACGGAATGCCGGCTGTTCGTAAACGACGGGACTGGCCATTTCACGCGCGGGGAATCCGCGGCGGGGATCCTGGTAGATGCCGAGGCGGACGGCGGTACCTTTGCCGACATCGACAACGACGGTGATCTGGACCTGTTCGTGGTGAAGTACCACGAGTACACTGGGCAGACAGTGTACATGAACGTGTTCCGCAACAACGGCGACGGGACGTTCACGGATGAAACGGATGTGCACGACATCGTTTACGACGGCTACATGGCCGCCGTGGGGGATCTGGACAACGATGGTGACCTCGACATTGTGACGGCGCCGCACAAGGACGTGGTCAAGATTTACTTGAACGACGGCACTGGGCATTTCAGCAGACTCGAAAATCCCGGGTCTGCACCGTACCGGGGTGATCCGCGGGGCATCGCCCTGGCCGACATGGATCTGGACGGCGATCTGGACATCTACATTGCCGTCAAAGACGGCGACAACGTACTGCTGCGCAACAACCTGAGCAACAGCAACCGTTGGCTGCGCGTGGCCGTAACCGGCTGGAATGGCGACTACGGTGGGATCGGTACGCGGCTCTACGCGTACGACGCCGGACACGCGGGCGAGGCAGGTCACCTCGTAGGTTTCCGCGAGATCACTTCGGCCTCCGGGTACGTGGGCCAGAGCGACCTCGTACAGCATTTCGGCCTGGGGCTGCGCGACAGCGTGGATCTGGTGGCGCGGTTCACAGACGGTACGCGCCTGGTGTTACGTTCGGTGGCGGCTAACCAGACAATCCACATTCGCGGCGACTTCGCGCGTTTCGTCAGCTCTCAGCCAGGCTTCCTGCAAGCTACCGGAGGTGACAATCAGTCGGGACCGTTTGGCTCTCCCTTGCCTGAGCCGCTGGAGGTTCTGGTGGAGGACGCAGAGGGTAACCCGCTGCCCGGTGTGGCGGTGGATTTCGCTGCTGTCTCCGGTGCAGCAGACTTTTCAGTGGACAGCCTGGCTCTGGGACAGCCCTACTGGGGAGAAGCCGAAGATGCTCGAGATCTCGACTCCACCTGGGTTGGCTACGACAGCACAGCGTCGGGTGGACACTTTGTGTGGCTCGACACCGACGACAGTTTGAGTCTGGACTACTGGTCGCCTGCCGACACAACGGTGTGGGTGTGGCTCAGAATGCAAGGTTACAGCGAATCCAAACAAGTTTGGGTCAAAATCGGGTCGGATTCTGTTCTGGTCTCCCACCCTGTCGGCAGCGGTTGGATTTGGGGACGTGCACAACGGAAGCTGCACACCCGCAAAGGTTTTGTGAGCCTGCTGATTGAGAACGACTCACTGGCTCTGTGGATTGACAAGTGGGTCGCCACACCGGACTCGGACTTTGTGCCTGTGGGCTTCGGTGGCACCAACCTTGGCCAGCCCTGGGTCACAGACGCCTCGGGAAGGCTTCAAACGACGGTTACACCGCAGCCCCCCGACACACAGATTGTGGTACAGGCTCGGCTGGCCGACCCGAGTTTAACGGCCAGCTGGACACTGCACGGCCACTACACAAAGGTGGCGAGGGTTGTTGTGGTGTCTGGCGACTCGCAGACGGTTTACGTTGGCCGACCGAGTTCCCAGCCTTTAACCGTCAAGGCGGTAAGCGAAGGAGGGCAGCCCGTGCCGGGCAAGACGATCCTCTACCGCGTACTGCGTGGCGAGGGTGTGTTTACCCCTGCGGACACGGCTATCACGGGCTCTGACGGGCAGGCGGCGGTGACCTTCACTGCAGCAGGTGACAGTGGCGAAGCCGTGATCTCTGCTTCCGCCGTGGGCGAAGAGGCAGACTCGGCGCTTTTCCACCTGCACGTAAAACGTACCCCGCACACGTTAGTGGCCATTTCGCCAACCGACACGTCCACCGTGGTGGTGGACACGTTGCGACTGATTGTGCGCATTCTGGATGCCCAGGGCCGACCTGTGCCCAGAGACAGCGTGCGTTTCTCTGTGAAGACGGAGCAGGGCTGGTTTGCTCCGGACAGCGCGCGCGACGTGGTGATGTTTACCGACACGTCTGGTTACGCCCTTGTCGATCTGCTGCTCGGAGAACACGCGGGCCAAGGCAATCACAAAGTGGAGGTGACCAGCTCTTTCCAGGGAGATCCTCTGGATGGTAGCCCGCTCGAGTTTGTGGTCACGACAGTGGCCGACACAGCCCGTAGCCTTGTGCTAATTAGCGGCGATGGCCAAACTGGACCGGCCGGCGAGCCTTTGCCGCAACCCATCGTGGCTAAGGTTCAGGACCGTTACGGCAATGGCGTAGCCAACTTCACCGTCGGTTACAGGGTGACCGAAGGCGGAGGTACGGTGGCCGACACCGACTCTGGCAGTGTGGCTACGGACTCGCTCGGGAGAGTCTCTCTTACCTGGACACTCGGCACCGTTGCCGGTGTGCCACAAACCCTCACACTCACAGCGGCGCGGGAGGGCAGAGCCCTCCAGGGTTCGCCGTTGACGGTGACGGCCACAGCCGAACCGGGTCCGCCTGCTAAAGTCGTGGTGGCTGGCGGAAACCACCAGCAGGGTCAGGTTTCTACAACGGTTCCCGAACCGTTGCAGGTGCAGGTTGTGGACACCCACGGAAACGGCGTGCCTCACGTGGCGGTGACTTTCAGTGTGATTTCCGGTTCAGGGACGTTTGAAGGTGGCGCTTCCCGACAGGTCGAGACGGATTCGGCAGGTTTTGCGCAGACTGCCTTTACTTTTGGCACAACGTCGGGCTACACCCAGTTAGACAGTACCCGCGTAAAGGCGGCTGTACAAACCCCGGATGTTCCTCCGGCGCTTTTTGCTCTGTGGCCTGTTCCGGGCCCCGCTGTGGCCGTGGTGGATTCCGGTGGGAATGCCCAGACTGCTGTGGTCGGCGACACCCTTCCGGAACCGCTGAGAGTGCGCCTGCTGGATGAGTACGGAAACGGTGTGATTGGTTCAGCAATTTGGTTTGCTGTCACCGCGGGGGGCGGGCATTTCGCGGACGGAAGTGTGGCGGACACCGTACTTACCGACACGCTGGGGTTCGCGCAAAAACGCCTGGTGTTGGGTACAGTGCCTGGCCAGCTGAACAACCGTGCCGTTGCGAAGTCCCTTGTGCTGGGCGACTCCATTGTGTTTGCCGAAACTGCTTTGGTTGGACCGGCGAAGAGCTTGGTGGAAGTCAGCGGCAACAACCAGTCGGGCTACGTTGGCGAGGTGTTGCCGCAGCCGCTCGTCGTGAAAGTCTCGGACGCTTTTGGCAACGGAATTGAGAGCTACCAGGTGATCTTCCGGGTGCACTCGGGGAACGCGCAGATTGTTGGCGCAGACAGCGTGAGGACGGTACAGACCGACTCCGCTGGGCATGCACAGGTGCAGGTACGTCTCGACACGACGGCGACGGGGAGCGTGGTGATTTGGGCTGAAGCGGAAAACAACGGTATCCCACTGGATGGTTCACCCGTTGAATTCAAGGCGAAACCTTTAGCCGCTGGGACTGCTGTGTTCGAAATTGTGTCCGGCAACGATCAGACCGGGACGGTCGGGCAGGAACTGCCGGAACGACTGGTTGTGCGCTTGCGCGATCCGTACGGCAATCCACACGTCGACTGGCCCGTGCAGTTTCGGGTGACCGCTGGCGGTGGGCAGGTAAATGGAGCGCCGTTTACCACGGTGAACACCGATTCGGCCGGACTCGCTTCTGTGGTTTGGACGCTTGGGCACACAGCCGGACACTGGAACAACACAGTTGAAGCACGAGTCGACAGCGCCGACCCGCAAATTCTGGTTTTCCGCGCGACGGCTCGGGCCGGAGCCCCTTCGCACCTGTCCAAGCTGAAAGGTGATGCTCAGACTGGCTACGTCATGAATCGCCTGGCCGACTCCTTGGCGGTCAAGCTTCAGGATGGTTACGACAATCCCACTCCGGGTGTGCATTTACTCTTCGAGATTGTGAGCGGCGGCGGGCGTCTGAACGGCTCGGCGGAGCCGGTAACAGTGGTCACGGACTCGTCAGGTTTGGGTGAGGTCGCGTGGACTCTTGGCCCGCGTGTGGGTACGCAGCAGGTCAAAGTAAGTGTTCAGGACGTGTCAAGCCAGCCCCAGGGCTCTCCGGCGGTTTTCGAAGCGCGTGCGCTCCCACTTGCTCCGAGCCGCGTAGTGATTGTGCGCGGCGACAGTCAACGGGTGATCGTAGGGCACCTGGCGCCGGAACCACTGGTTGTTGCGGTACTCGATTCGGTGGGTAACGGTGTTGCGGGTATCCCCGTGCTGTTTCGTCAGGTGGTGGGTTCGGGCCACTTGGTTGGCGACGGCGACTCCCTTGAGGTGGTGACGGACTCCCTCGGGCAGGCTTCGGTTCAGTACAAGCTCGGGACACTGGCCGGAAAGGATGGTTACGTAGTCGAAGCTGTGGTCGAGTGGAACGGGCAACCAGTTTCTGGGTCACCGGCGCGTTTTGAGCTGACCGGTTTGCCCACGGCGCCGAAGCTCATGTCCGTGGTCGAAGGAAATCACCAGATAGCAGCTCCTGGCGAGCCGTTTGAAAACGCGTTCGCAGTCGCTGCGCTTGACTCTTTCCTGAACGAGATTCCCCAGGCGTGGGTGACGTTCGCTTGTAACCACTACGCGACCTGGCAGAACGAAGACACTTTGGTCAGCGTCCAGGCCGACTCTTTCGGCATTGCCAGGGCCCAGCTGAAAGCTGGGACCGCCGCGGGCAAAGTCGCCGTACGGGCCTGGACCTCCGGGCTTGAGGCACGACCCGTCCTTTTCCGCGACGTCTTCGTGAGCCGGAGCGAAGCCGTGCAGTTACAAAAGGTGGCAGGCGACTCCCAGCGGGTTCGTGCCGGCAGCCTCGTTCCCGTGCCCTTGCGGGTGAAGGCGGTACTGGGGAGCGCTGAGCCCGCCGCGAAAGAAGTGGTGGCCTTTGCGGTGACTTCTGGCCACGCTTCTCTGCTTCCGGTCGACTGGTGCGCGACGAACGCTGACGGCGAGGGCAGTGTGCGAGTCCGCCTTGGCAGCCAGCCGGGTGTGGTCACGATTCAGGCTCGGTTAGTGAGCGGCAAAGGCGAGCCCGTGAGTTTCAGGTTAGAAGCACTG
>CAZXXS010000025.1:0-11831 GCA_964644845.1 uncultured Cytophagia bacterium
GGCGCGAAGGCTCCGGAGTTCTACCCGCCAGAGGCCGACGAGAAAGACATCACGCCGGAGATGAACACCTACCATCCGGAACTGGTGCTCATTCACCTCGGCACCAACGACATCACCGACCCGGACATCGTTCCCTACTCGGAAAACAACGGAGCCACCCTCACGGATCAGGTGAGTGGCAAACTGGTGGGCCTGTGGGAGTACGTGGACAAGTGGCACACGGGAGAAGAGGACAACAACACCCGCAAGATTCTGATCTGTAAGATTTTTCCTCGCCTCGACCTGCTCACCCGCACGTGGAAACTCAACCGGGAAATTCTGCGCGCGTATCACGACTCTGAGCAAGGCACGGACCCCCGACTCCCACCGGGCTCACTCATTCTTGTGGATCAGTACTCCGGCGTGGATCAGTCCACGATGGTGGACGCCGATAGCATTCACCCAAACGATCTTGGCTACGGCGAAATGGCCAACAGCTACTTCGACGGCGTCCTGGAGTTCCTGCAGCAGCAAGACGGTGCGTACGTGTTCGCGGAACATCCGGACTTGGAACATTGGGAGATCCCGTCGGACTACGCAGTGCAGGACTCTGAGCTGGTGTGCCAAAGTGGCAGCGACGCATGGGGCGACGTGGCAGGCTACCTCTGGAATCGCGACCCGCGGAGGCTGTCGCTGGGTCTGGGGGACGGCGCCGCAGGCGCCCCGTACACCCCAGCGTTTGCCTTGCTGCTGGACACGACAAGTACCAGCGCAAGCGGCTACGCACTCTACCGTGAGAATAACGGGAAAACGTGGGTTCTGGAGCGGCTCGAAAACGGCGCCCTGGGTGCAGAGATCGTGACGGCTTCAGGAAGTGCGGCGCTGCAGGCTGGCGACACGCTGAGTGTCCAGATCAGAGAAGATGCCGACGGACGCTGGTTTACCGTCCGGGTGAACGGGATCGAAGAGGCGACCCTGGTGGACAGCACGCTCCTGCCGCCGATTCACCGCCACGGTTACGCCGGGCTGCTTCTACGGGGCAACGGGGGCACACCCGGTGTGCGCTGGTACGACTCTCACATGGTCCCCGACGTAGAACTGCCCGGCACGGTAAACGATCTGCAAGTAACGCAAACCGGACCACACCACGTGCGTTTGACCTGGACGGCTCCCGGAGACGACCAGAACTGGGGCAAGGCGACACGCTACGATCTTCGCTACAGTACGTCGCAAATCGACGCTCACAATTTCTTTGACGCTGAGCAAGTCGCGGGGGTCCCGGTACCTGGATCTCCAGGCAGCGTGGAAGAAGTCGTGGTCAGCGGCTTGAAACCGAACACGAGGTACACCTTTGCCGTTCGCGCTTTCGACGAGACGGACAACATGGCCGACGTGTCGAACGTTGTTTCCGCGACAACGGAGCGCGAGCCGCCGCTCGTCTACCTTCGGGACGACTTCGATCGGACCGAACTCGGTGTAGACTGGCACGTACCGGATGGCTACGGTCTTTCGGAGGGCCGTCTGACGAACAGCGGTGCCGGCAGCAGCGAAATCGCGTACACGACGATCGGCACGGGAGCGGAGGGAGTGCGTGCGGGACTCGAGGGTTCCGCTGGCGGGGAGCCCCCGTGCCTGGTGCTCGTGCGCGAAGACAACGGCAGCGGCGTGGCCGTGCGGTACACAGCCCAAAACGTGATCGCTTACGCCGTAGATGATTGGCAGGTCGATTTCAACAGTGTGCTGGATCAGGCTGCACCGGCCAGTGGTGCTGATCTTTTGGCCGGCGACGTGCTGTCCGTTGGGGTGTCCTGGAACGGCGAGACGACTGACCTGCGCGTGTACCTGAACGGGGAGTTTGAGGCAACGCTGAACGATTCTGGACGATTGGGTGATGGAAGCCAGTGTCAGGCTGGACTGTGGCTACCCGGCGGGGACCTCTGGCAGGTGGACTTCTTCGAGACCGGCGTGGAACAGCGCCAGCCAGGTGATCTGGAGCTGGTTTCGGGCGACAACCAGGAGGCCGAAGCGGGACAGGCTTTGCCGGAACCGCTGGTGACACGGGCCCGCGACGAGGCTGGAAATCCGGTCCCCGGCGTGGAAGTGGATTACCGAGTGGTGGAGGGAACCGGTAGGGTCACTTCCGACAGTTTGGATTTTGACGGCAAGATCTGGCTGGAGGCGGAGCACGCCGGGTTGACGTACGAAGTGCAGGTCCTGCAAGATGTAGCGGCCAGCGGGGGAGCTTACGCAGCCACTACCTGGGACCGTCACGGGGAGTTTCAGTTCTTCGTCCAGGTGCCCGAGAGTGGCTCTTACAAACTTTGGGCACGGGCACGCGGTGTGGACAACGTGTCCGACAGCTTCCTCGCCGTGGTCGTCGACCAGGCCGACACAGTTTACCCGGACGGTACGCGCTGGTCCATCGACATTACCTCGGACTACGAGTGGCAAACGGACGAAGACCTGGTGTTCGACCTCTCCAGAGGGGCGCACACGGTCGAAATTCTTTGTCGCGAGAAAGGCACGCGCCTTGACAAGATTCTGCTGACCGCGGACCTGGGCTACACACCCAGCGAGGCCGGTGGAGCTGAGTGGGACGACTACATTGTGACGGATCGTCAGGGGCTGGCTCGCGCTTGGCTGACGCTCGGCAACGAACGCGGCGAGGTGCGCACGCGGGCCGTACTGCCGTGGGCCGACTACGCAGGGGTAGACAGCGTTGAGTTCGTGGCCACAGCCACGGCCAGTACGGAGGGGACGATCTTTGCGGACGTGACGGACGCTACGGGCACGGGTGGACGGGCAACCTACGGTGGCCACGGCGTGGCGTTTGTCGACGTGGCTGGCGACACGCTGCCGGATCTGTACGTTACCAACGCCATTCGGGACGAGGAACTGGACGATCTTTTCCTCGAAAACGTCGGCGGGACGTCATTTCAGGACAAGACGTCAGGGTACGGACTGCAGGATCCCGGCCTGTCTCACGGAATTGTGGCGGCAGACGTGGACAACGACGGTGATCTGGACTACTTCAACGGAAACACGGACAAGCCGAACCGCCTCTACATTTGGAACGGTACCGCCTTTGTCGATGAAAGTGCAGACCGGGGCATTGTCCAGGTTAACGGCGGTACGCGAGGTGTTGTAGCGTTCGATGCCGACGGCGACGGGGACCTGGACCTCTACGCCGGTAATTGGGGCGGAGAAAACGAATTCTACCGCAACGACGGCAGCGGCCATTTTGCCCGGGAGGATGTGGGGGCCAACGATGCCGAGGGCAACGACTACGGCACACAGGGGGTGACAGCTACGGATTTCGACGGGGACGGCGACGTGGACCTGTACGTGGTCATGCGGGGCACGACCAACCGTCTGTTTGTGAACGACGGCACGGGGCATTTCACCCGCGGTGAGTCGGCGGCCGGGATCGACCGGGCTGCGGCAAAGGGAAACGGCGCCACGTTTGCGGACATTGACAACGACGGCGACCTCGATCTCCTGCTGGCGGAATCGCACGAAAGCAGTGGTCAGACGGTTTACCTGCGCATTTACCGGAACAACGGCGATGGCACATTCACGGATGAGACGGATCAGCACCAGATTGGGCACGACGGCTACTCCGTGGCAGCGGCCGACATGGACAACGACGGTGACCTCGACTTGATTCTGGCGTCGACCGGCCAGGCCCCGAGATTGTTTCTGAACGACGGCACGGGACACTTCCGCCCGAATGGAAATGACGGCCTTTCGAGGGTACTTGGCGATCCGCGGGGCGTGGCTGTGGCCGACTACGACGGTGATGGGGACCTGGACTTCTACGTCGCGGTGAAAGACGGCGAGAACCTGCTCGCTCGAAACGATCTCGACAACGACAACCACTGGCTCAACGTACTTGTCATCGGCCCCGGGGGAGACTGGGGCGGTGTCGGAGCGAAGATCTACGTCTACGAAGCTGGCTACCTGAACGATCCCGACCATTTGCTGGGTTTTCGCGAGGTTCAGGCAGGGTTCGGTTACCTCGGTGAAAACGATCTCGTGCAACACTTCGGTCTTAAGGGGCACCAGACGGTGGATGTGGCCGTGCATTTTGTGGACGGCTCGGAAACGACGCTCACCAACGTGCAGGCGGACAAACAGCTCAAGGTTGAAGCTCCCCACGGTGTGCTTGGCGACGTGAACGCAGACGGTTTCGCCAACTCCACGGACGCGCTGATCATTCTGTCCTGCGACGTGGGGATCGACGTCTCGCAGTACTGCCCGATGAGCTGCGGCGACGTGAACGGTGACGGTTACGTGAACTCCACCGACGCACTGATCATCCTGTCGTACGACGTGGGCATCGAGGTGCCGTACGACGTGGGCCAGCCCGGCTGTCCGGCCAACGTGGAGCCCTGTCTGGGCTGCGGTGGAAACTGAGCGAAACCACGGAATCCGTTGGCTGAACCTGAGGACAGCGTGAAAGCGAGGGCCGCGCGTCTGCTTCTTTCAGCCTGGGAACTCCCTGCCGAAACCACAGGGGTTTCGGCAAACACAGTTTGGCCGGAAAGAGGCCTGAGGAGGAGCGCACTGCCAGGGAATTTGTGGCGTGCCGGAACGTTCTCGTGCGTGAACCAAAGCGAGAAGGGGCGAATTCCCTGCGGCTGCGTCGTGTGGAACTGCCTGCGCGAGTGAAACATTGATCGGACCTCATCCCGGTCCTGGTGAGGCGAGACCACGGAAGCACAGCGCAGCCAACCAGTTCCATCCGCCCTTGTGTAACAAGAAGCCGCCACCCCGCTGACCCAGAATTCCCGGTTCAGGAGTGGCGGCTTTGTGTTTTTGTGTCGGCGTCTACCGCAGAAGCACAACCTTTTGCACGCTCGAAACCTGGCGGTTACCCCCATTGGTGAATACGAAACGGGCGAAGTAAACGCCGCTGGGAACGTTCGCACGCCAGGTGTAGCGGTGCTCGCCTTGTTCAATCTCGCGGGGTTGCTCCGTGAACACCCGTTGTCCACGGGTGTTGAAAACCTCAAGACGCACTTTGCCGGAGGTTGGGAGGGAGAGCGCGAAAGACGTAGCGGGGTTGAAAGGATTTGGGTAGGCACGGCTAACGCTGAAACGAGCAGGTACCGTTGCGGGCACGTGCAGCTCAGTCAGCACTGTGCGTTGACCGTCTGGGGAGATCTCCACCAGCCGGTAGGTCACCGTTCCCGCAGGCGCGTCCGGGTCCAGAAAGACGTAGCTGTGCTCTCGCGTTGTGGTGCCGTGTCCTTTCACGAAGCCGACCTGCCGCCAGCTTCCGTCCTGACGTCTTTCAATTGCAAAGCCCACCACGTTTTGCTCCGAAGCGGTTGTCCAGGTGATTCGGATGCCAGCCTTTGTTCGGGCAGCGCTGGCAACTTTGAGTTCAACCGGCACGGTTTGGACGCTGCTGCTGTAGTAAATGTCTGTGCTTCGCCCGTTTGCCGCCTGGTACACCACGTGAACGTGAGCATTGGGACCGATGGCGATGTCCGGGTAGCGAGCATCTGCCAGGCTGTCGGGCGAAATCCGCTGTGCGCCGGTTGTAAGAGAGGTAAAAGTGCCTTCCCGATTGTTGGTGTAGAAAACGGCCTCGTCCGGCGGGTCTCCAGCACTCCCCTGGTAGACGATGTGGCAAAATCCCTGGGGATCAACGGCGATGGCTGGCGTGTGTTCGTCGGAGTCGGTGTGTGTCAGACGGGTTGTGTCGAAAACCCCGGTTGTGTTTGTGGCGTAGTAAATGTCGAACTGGGCGCCGCTGACTGACCGCTCCCACACGATGTGGGCGTGACCTGTGGAGTCCAGATCGATGTCCGGGTTGCTGTTAAAGGCGTCGGGCCCAACGATTTGGGTTGTGTCCCACACGCCCGAGGCGTTTGTGGCGTAGTAGATGCCGATGTTGCCGCCGCTGCCGTTCCCGGCGAAAACGAGGTGAAGATGCCCCGCGCTGTCGACGGCCGCTCGAGGGGCCGCCTCCTCGGCACTGTTGTCGGTGATCTGACTGCCCCAAAGCCAGATTTCCTGGTCCTGGTCCGGAGCGTTACCACCCTGACCGGCGTACACAACCCACGTGCTGTCGCCCCAGCAAACCACGTCGGGCTCGGAGTCGTCCCAGATGTCGCTGGTGACGTAGGACGGTACGTGGAAGAAACCACCGGCGTTGTTTGTGAGGAGGATTTCCGGGTCCGCTCCGGAAAACTTCGCCTGGTAAGCGATTTTGACTACGCCCGTTGAATCGAGCGCGATCGCTGGGTTCCAGGAGCCGCAGTCCGGCCAGCCGGAGCGCGTGTGGTCTGTAGCCTGTTCCACGTGCCAGTTGGCGGCCCCGCTGAGCTGACGGTAGGCGTGGTAGAGTTCCCGTTCGTCGAGCTTCTGGTAAACAACGTGCAACCATGCGACTCCGGAAGAGTCTGTGCCAACGGCAAGAGCTGGCGTCCTGTCTGTTGCCAGCCCGTCGGCACTGATGTTGACCGGTGTCGTCCAGTTGATTTCCTGAGCGAACAGCAGAGCACTGAGTTGCAAAACCACGCTGCTGAGAACCAGCGTGAACATCCGTCTTCGCCACATGGCCCACGCTCCCTGTCTTCTGCTTTCCACGGTTCGTCCCTACGGCAGTTCAGTTGACGACGCCAGCGGCCGCTGGCTCGAAGCCCCGCCGCTTCTCGCCGGTTGGGTGTCGCGGTCCTGACGTCAGTGAGTCGGACCCTCCGGGCGAGCTACCCTCCGGAGGAATGAAAAAGAGAACACTTCACACTGGCGACACCCCAGCTACGTTTCCACGCTCGGCCCGAGCAGGGCTTTCACAGGGACCGCGCACTGGCCTGTCTGTCTGTAAGCAAGTCGACCTCACAGGCCCTGTTATCTGCCACCGCTGACGGCGCAAGCGTGTGCTTTCGCATCCGAAAGCTTCTCCCGCGGTTCTCAATCCCGAGACGTAAGCTCCGCCGGTTCGCGTGTTCTTCTCCACGAACCGGTACCCAGGGGCCCTGCCGAGGGGCAGAGCAACACCGCTCCTTCCTCTCTGAATTTGTCGCGGGGTGACACAGCGAAAATCGGTTTGAGCCTGGTCCAGGACGATGAAGGCAGACCCGTCGAGATGTCGCAGTTTTTGTGCCACCGGTGGGCTACTCCTGCCCTCCAGCGCGTGGGGGCACCCGTACAACGGCCGCTTTGTAGTATTAGCGGAACGAAGGAGCAGACCAATCTCCGCTTCTTGTCTGCATTCGACCGCAGTTTGTTTTCGAACCGGAAAAGCGGAGCCTGGTGCCGCACGATTCAAGCTGTGTGCGCCCGGAAACAAGGGTGAGGAAACCTGTACCTGCTTGCCCCTTTTGTTGCGGAAAGATTTGAAGAACCGGAAGGAACAACTCCTCTGCACCTGCAGGGTCCTGCCCGTAATTCAAATCGGTCACGCCTGAGTTGGAGAGAGGGGGCGCTGGCCGTACTCAGTGGGCATTCCTGTTTGGAATCGGTGGGCATGGGTCGGGAGCGACGCGGTCTGCGGAGAATCATCCGTCCTGCCCGGGATGTCTTTGCTACTCAGACGAGAGGGGGACGACTTCCCGGAAGCTCAGCGTTGCTACAAGCCCTTTTCGCTTGCGGTTAGACTTTGCTTTCGATGACACAAGTGCTTCTGAGCCCGAACTTTCAACACAAGGAACGACGCATGATTCTCTCCGTCAAACGAGCTTTCCCGTGGCTTCTCACGACCGTGGCATTTTTCCTCAGCAGCGCGGGTGTCGTGCTGGCACAGTCGGACCCCTTCACGCAGGTTACCCAGGGCGACATCGTGAACGACGGCGGCGGTTCCATCGGTTGCGCCTGGGGCGACTACGACGGGGATGGCCACCAGGATCTTTTCGTGGCCAACGGCTACGCCCTCGCCAATTTTCTTTACAAAGGTAACGGCGATGGAACGTTCACCAAGATCACAAGTGGCGACATCGTGACGGATGCCACCTACTCGGCTGCTTGCACGTGGGGCGATTACGACAACGACGGGGATCTGGATCTGTACGTGACGAACTCCGGCGGTTTGTCACCCGAGGCCAATTTTCTCTACCGCAACAACGGGGACGGGACGTTTACCAAGGTCACCTCTGGTGCTCCTGTGGAAGATGTGGAGGCGTCCGCCGGTTGTGCCTGGGGCGACTGGACAGGTGACAATTTCCTCGATCTGATTGTGGCGAACGGGTCTTTTCTTAGCGCCGGGCGCAACAGCCTCTACAACAACAACGGTGATGGCACCTTCACGAAAGTGACGTCCGGAGATGTGGTCTCGGAAGACGGAAATTGGTCCGGTGTTGCCTGGGCGGATTTCGACAACGATGGCGACCTGGATTTGTTCATCTGTCGTGACAGCAACCAGAACAACGCGCTGTTCATGAACGACGGGGCGGGCAATCTGGTGAAGGTCACGAGCGGCGACATCGTTTCTGACGGCGGGGAGTCTCAGGGGGCGAGCTGGGGCGACTACGACAACGACGGCTACCTTGACCTGTTTGTGGCCAACTGGGACCAGCAGAACAACTGCCTCTACCACAACAACGGAGATGGCACGTTCACCAAGATTACCACAGGGCCGGTTGTCAACGACGGTGGTTACTCAATCGGAAGCGCGTGGGCTGACATCGACAACGACGGAGACCTCGACCTTTTTGTCGCCAACGACGGAGACAATCCGGCGTTTCTCTACTTCAACAACGGCGACGGGACATTCACTCGCGACGAAACAAGCATCGCTGTCGATTCCACAAACTTCGGCAAAGGGGTGGCCTTTGCCGACATCGACGAGGACGGAGACCTTGACCTCTTTGTGGCAAGGGACGGAGACAACCGCCTGTACCTGAACAACGGCACGAGCAATCACTGGATCAACATTCACCTTGTGGGCACAACATCGAACCCGGCAGCGATTGGTGCCAAAGTCCGCCTGAAAGCGACTATCGGCGGTGCCGAGGTGTGGCAGCTGCGCGAGATCTCAGGCCAGACGGGCTCCGCTTCGCAGAGCAGTCTGAACGCTCATTTTGGACTGGGCGGCGCAACCGTTGTGGATTCGATTCGCGTGGAGTGGCCGTCGGGAATCGTGCAGGTTCTGACCGGTGTTGGTGTGGATCAGTTTCTGACGATTACGGAGTCCGAAGGGGGAATTCTTGGTGATGTGAATGGCGACGACCTGGCCAATTCCACGGATGCCTTGATCATTCTGTCTTGCGACGTGGGGATCGACGTGTCTCAGTACTGCCCGATGAACTGCGGCGACTGCAATGCAGACACCTACGTGAATTCAACGGACGCACTGATCATTCTCTCGTACGATGTTGGCATTGATGTGCCCTACGATGTTGGGCAGCCGGGGTGTCCCTCGAATGTTCAACCTTGCTCCGGTTGCAACCCGTGATGCGCAGATCCTTGCGAATGGCGACCAGCTTTTTTGGTGTGGGGACCCCAACGAAGTTGGGGAATGAACCGTAAGGGAGGAAAACCATGCGACGCTGTTGGCTTTGTGGGGTTGTCGTGGCGCTGGCATTGAGCTGTTGGGAAGTCGCTTTTGCGGGTCAGATCGAAGCATCTGCGAGTCCAGATCTGAGCGCAGTGAAGCCGGGCCAGGAGATTCACGTTCCGGTCATCATTGACATGACGAACATGCCGGAGAAGCTGGGCAGTTTCACCGGCAAACTGCAGTGGGACCCCAGTGTGCTTCGCTACCTGGGCTACCGTGCTGGCGCAAATAGCTCGTTTCGCACCTTGGTGGTAAACAGCAAGAAAACAAATCGGGGACAGCTGATTTTCGCCGGGGCCAATCCGTACGGGGCCGAAGGCAAGGCAGAGGTGTTGAACGTTACGTTCAAAGTCATTGGAAAAACGGGAAGTAGCAGCCCGCTGCAACTTACCTTCACAGCCATGGCCGCGGCTTACACGTTTCACAACTTGCTACCGTACGTTCACGCCACGACGACCGCGGTCGGGCAGGATGTCCAGGTCGGCGAACTGCCCAAAAAGTTCGGCCTTTCGCCGAACTATCCGAATCCATTCAACCCGTCGACTGAGATCGTTTACGAACTACCCCGTAGCGCGAAGGTTGAGCTGGTAGTTTACAACCAGGTGGGCCAAAAGATTCGGACGCTTGTGGAGGGCAAACGTGCGGCCGGGCGTTACGTCGTGAAATGGGACGGTCGTGACGACAGTGGAAGGATTGTGCCGGGTGGCATTTACGTCTGTAAGATGGTGGCCGGCGACTTTCGTGCTCACACGAAGATGCTGTTCTTAAGATAGTTCTAACCTACCATTAAGGGATAGAATTTGTGGCTGCAGAGATGAGTGGGCAGGGCGTTAGATTTTAGTTGGAATTGTTCTTGATTGTGGAGTTCTTGTTTCCCGGCTCGTCGGGGCGGGTTGTGGTGATAGAAATGGAGATCTTGGAATGGCAGCTTTGCGCGGAAAGATTCGTCGTGCGGGACTGATTGCGCTTGTCACAGCGGCGGCGGTGGGTGCTCTTGGACTGGGTTCGGCGCGAGCTCAGGACCAGGTAGTGGCTGAAGCCGTGCCGTCGGATGAGCGGCCGAGTGTAAGCCAGCAAATCGATGTGGCGGTGAACATCGACATGACGAACATGTCGTCGCCGAATGACAAGCTGGGGAGCTACACGGCTTCGCTCTCGTGGGACACGTCGGTGCTGCGGTACAAGGGCTACAGCGGAGGTACCACCAGTGGATTCGACAGCCCCACCGTGAACGAAGCAGACACGGCCTCAGGTATCCTGCGGTTTTCGGACGCGTATGCGAACGGTGCGTCAGGAAAGGTGAATGTGATCCACGTTACCTTTGAAGCCGTCGGGTACGGACAGTCAGTTCTGGACCTTGAGTTTTCTGCGATGGCCGCGGCGTACACGTTCACAGATCTGCTGCCCTATTTGACGGTGAACGATGGAAATGTGGATGTCGCCACGTTGACCGTTACGTCCCCAAACGGTGGTGAAGACTGGCAGGCAGGCTCTACGCAGAGCATCACGTGGAGTAGTGGGGGAACCAGCGGGAACGTGAAGATCGAGTACTCAACGGACAACGGGACGAGCTGGACGACAGTCACCTCGAGTACAACCGACGACGGGAACTACAGCTGGACAATTCCAAACACGCCCTCGGACCAGTGCCTCGTCCGTGTAAGCGACACTGATGGCTACCCCTCCGACCAGAGCGACGCGGTGTTCACGATCTCGCCGGCGCCTTCTTTGACGGTGACTTCCCCGAACGGAGGTGAGGACTGGCAGGTGGGCTCCGTGCACGACATCACGTGGACGTCGAGCGGGACGAGCGGGAATGTGAAGATCGAGTACTCGACGGACAACGGGACGAGCTGGAGTACGATCACGTCGAGCACGGCGGATGACGGGAGCTACTCGTGGACGGTTCCGGACACGCCTTCGGACCAGTGTCTGGTGAAGGTGAGCGACACGGACGGGTCGCCCAGTGACGTTTCGGATGCGACCTTTACCATTTCTCCCGCGCCTTCGCTGACGGTGACTTCCCCGAACGGAGGTGAGGACTGGCAGGTTGGGTCGACGCACGACATCACGTGGACGTCGAGTGGGACGAGCGGGAATGTGAAGATTGAGTACTCAACGGACAACGGGACGAGCTGGACGACGATTACGTCGAGTACGGCGGACGACGGCAGCTACTCGTGGACAATTCCGGACACGCCGTCGGACCAGTGCCTAGTGAAGGTGAGTGACACCGACGGCAGCCCTTCTGATCAGAGCGACGCGGTCTTCACGATTTCCCCTGCGCCGTCTCTGACGGTGACCTCTCCGAACGGTGGCGAGGACTGGCAGGTGGGGTCGACGCACG
>CAZXXS010000026.1:0-13841 GCA_964644845.1 uncultured Cytophagia bacterium
ATCGGCAACCCGCGGGGCGATGTACCGGACTTGCCCGCTCTGGCGGACGTGGCGCACAGGTACGGTGTTCCACTCGTCGTCGACAACACGGTGGCGTCGCCTTACCTCTGCCGTCCCATCGAACACGGTGCGGACATCGTCTTTCATTCAGCCACCAAGTTCATCGGCGGTCACGGCACGTCCATTGGCGGGGTGGTGATTGATTCCGGGAAGTTTCGTTGGGACAACGGTCGGTTTCCGAATTTCACCGAGCCGAGCGAAGGGTACCATGGCCTGCGCTTCTGGGAAGCCTTCGGTGCGGACAGTCCCACCGGAAACATCGCCTTCATCACGAAGGCCCGGGTTGAGTACCTCCGTGATCTTGGGCCGGCTCTGAGTCCGTTCAACGCTTTTCTGTTCCTGCAGGGCCTGGAGACACTTCCTCTCCGCATGGAGCGGCACTGCCAGAACGCGCTCGCTGTCGCCAGGTACCTGGAGCAACACCCACGCGTGGCGTGGGTGAGCTACCCGGGACTGGAATCCCACCCGTCGCACGAGATTGCGAAAAAGCTGCTTCCCAGGGGCTTCGGCGCCATCCTCACGTTCGGCATGAAGGGCGGCAGGGAAGAATCGCAGCGGGTGGTGGACAACGTGAAATTGATTTCGCTGCTGGCCAACATTGGCGATGCACGCACGCTAATCATTCACCCAGCCACGACAACGCATCAGCAGCTTTCAGCCGAAGAACGCGTTTCCTCGGGCGTGACGGACGATTTGATCAGACTGTCCGTGGGGCTCGAGAACGTAGACGACATCATCGAGGATCTGGAACAGGCAATCGCGAAGGCATGACTGAGACGCAAAAGACGTTGGTTGAGACCCGCAAAATGGTGATCGCGTCGCCTGAAGAGCCTTTTGACTTCGAGGTTGGCGCGACGCTGAATCACGTGGAGTTGGCGTACGAGGTGTACGGCGAGCTCAACGTGGCCGGTGACAACGCCATCTACGTGTGCCACGCGCTCACGGGCAGTGCACACGCGGCTTTCTACAACTCGCCCCAGGACAAGGTGGCGGGCTGGTGGGATGGCCTCATTGGCCCGGGAAAGGCCCTGGATCCCAGCCGGTACTTCATTGTCTGCGCCAACTTGCTCGGCAGCTGCTACGGCTCCACAGGGCCCAGCAGCCTGAACCCAGAGACGGGTCGCGTCTACGGCATGGACTTTCCCGCCGTGACGACGCGCGACATGGCGCAATCGCAGAAACGGCTGTTGGAAAGGCTCGGGGTTAGGAAGCTCCGGCTCGTGATCGGCGGGTCCCTCGGTGGCATGCTCACGTGGCAGTGGCTGGTGGACCACCCCGAGTTTGTGGAAGCAGCCATGCCAATCGCTGGTACTGTACAGGGATCTCCCTGGATGATTGGGCTCAACGAAGTCGCCCGCCAGGCCATCTTCAACGACCCGGCTTGGCAGGACGGTCGGTACGAAGACAAGGGGCCCGAGGCGGGGTTGGCCCTGGCGCGCATGATCGCCATGATAACTTACCGTAGCGACCGTCAATTCTGGCAGCGGTTCGCTCGCGACCGCGTACGCCCAGAGCCGGAACAGGAACTGGCGTTTGACAACTGGTTCCAGGTCGAAAGCTACCTCCACTACCAGGGGCAGAAGCTGGTGCGTCGGTTTGACGCGCGTACCTACGTGTATCTCACGGAGGCAATGGACCTGCACGACGTGGCGCGTGGCTACGGCTCGCTGGACGACGCACTGGCTCGGATCCAGTCCGACGTCCTGGTGGTAGGCATCGACAGCGACATGCTTTACTTTCCGCACGAGCTACAGGATACCGTGCGACGGTTGCGGCGTCTTGGAAAGAGGGCTGACTACGCTGAGATCCGGTCGATTTACGGTCACGACGCTTTCTTAATTGAGTACGAGCAACTCAACCGTCTGGTACGCGACTTTCTGGAACGGAGGCGGTGATGCGTGTTCTGAAATTCGGTGGAACGTCGGTCGGAGATGCGGAAAACATCCGGCGCGTGGTTCGTGTCGTGAAGACCAAAGTGGGCGAACCGGTGGTACTTGTGTTTTCGGCCATGGGCGGCACGACCGACAAACTGGAGGAAATTGGCCATCTGGCCTCCCAGGGGAAGTTCGAAGAAAGCCTCGCGGTCATTTCGTCGCTGCGCGGGCTGCATTTTCAGATCATCGGCCAGCTGCTCGACGACAGCCCGGGAAAGGCCGAAGTGACGGCATTCTGCGACCGAACGTTCCGGACCCTCGAGGAAATGGCCAGAAGTCTGTCGGTGCTGGCGGATTTCTCCCCAGCGGTCCAGGACCGATTGCTCGGCTACGGCGAAATCTTGTCGTCGCGCATCTTGGCCGAAGTACTGCGTCAGGAGGGCATCCCGGTCGAGTGGGTAGACGCCCGGGAGCTAATCGTTTCCACGCCCGAGCACACGGCGGCTGACCCCATTTTCGAGGAAACCGCCAAGCGCTGCCGAGAGAAGCTGCTGCCTCTCCTTGAAGACGGCCGGGTCCCGGTTACGCAGGGATTCATTGCCAGCTCTGCGGACGGTGTGATGACTACTCTCGGTCGTGGGGGGTCAGATTACACGGCTTCGCTGATTGGCGCTTCTCTGGGGGCGGACGAAATCGAAATCTGGACGGACGTGGACGGTGTGATGACGGCCGATCCTTCTCTTGTGCCGCAAGCGCGGCGCATCCCGGTGATGAGCTTCAACGAGGCAGCGGAATTGGCGTTCTTTGGCGCCCGGGTGCTGCATCCGAAGACGCTGGTACCCGCGGTGGAGCGCGGCATTCCCGTCCGTGTGCTGAACACGCGGCGGCCCGAGGGGCAGGGTACAGTGATTCTGGCCGAGGCGCCACCGAACGGCCAGCGCGTGAAGAGCATTGCCTACAAAGAGGGCATGACCCTGGTCACCCTTGTGTCCACGGAAATGTTCAAAGCGCACGGTTACTTGCGCAGGATCTTCGAGATCTTCGATCGCTTCCGCGTGTCTGCAGATGTGGTGGCAACAAGCGAAGTGTCCGTGGCCATCGCCGTGTGGGATGCCAGTCGCTTACCGCTGATCGCTGCCGAGCTCGAAAAGTACGGTTCCGTAGCCGTGAAGCCGAACCAGGCCGTGGTGTGCGTGGTTGGCGAGCGCCTGAAGGAAACACCGGGCATTGTTTGCCAGATTTTCGAAGATCTGTGCGACGTGAAGACCTCGATGGTCTCGTTGGGAGGCTCGGAAATCAACCTGAGCTTTGTTGTGGACGAGGACGAGCTGCCCAAAGTGATCACTCGGTTGCACCGGCGGTTCTTTGAGCGTCAGGATGAAGGAGCGAAGCAACGGACCCCGGACACGCGAAAGAAATCCAAGGAGGCAGTCGGTGGCACAAAGGCGTAAGGTGGCAGTTCTGGGAGCGACTGGGGCGGTTGGTCAGCGATTCGTTCAGCTGCTGGCCGAGCATCCCTGGTTCGAGATCGCAGCTGTAGCGGCGTCTGAAAGGTCGGCTGGGAAGTCGTACCAGGAGGCAGTCCGGTGGACACTGCCAGGAGGAATTCCTGACGCGGTTGCGAAAATGGTGGTTGTGACGCCCGAGCCCGAAAACATGGAGGTCGACCTGGTGTTCTCGGGATTGGACGCCGCTGTGGCCGAACAGGTTGAGCCACGTTTTCGGGATGCGGGGTTTGTCGTAGTCAGCAACGCCAAGAGCTTTCGGTGGAGTCCGTGTGTGCCTTTGGTGGTGCCGGAGATTAACGCTGATCATCTCGAACTGGTCGTTAGCCAAAAGGCCCGTTACGGTGGAGCGATTGTAACCAACCCGAATTGCTCGACGATTGGGCTGACGCTGTCGCTGGAGCCCCTGCGGCGTGCCTTTGGTGTGCGTCAGGTCCTGGTTACGACGCTGCAAGCGCTCTCTGGCGCGGGGTACCCCGGTGTGCCGAGTTTGGACGCTTTGGACAACGTGTTGCCCGAAATTGCGGGTGAAGAAGAGAAAATGGAGAAAGAACCGCGGAAAATTTTCGGCACGCTTCGCGGCGGACAGGTGGAACTGGCGCCTCTCGACGTGAGTGCTCAGTGCAATCGCGTGGCGGTACGCGACGGCCACCTGGTGTCAGTCTCCGTCAGTCTTGAACGAAAAGCAAATCTTGGGGAAGTGGAAGAAGCTTTCGAGACGTTTCGCTCGCCTCTGGAAGGATTGCGCCTGCCCTCAGCCCCGGCACGGCCGGTGGTTCTGGAGCGCGGGTTCGCACGTCCGCAGCCTGTGCTGGACCGCGAACGCGACCTCGGGATGACGGTGACGGTCGGCCGGCTGCGGGAATGTTCGGTGCTGGATTACCGCTACGTCGCCTTGGTTCACAACACGATTCGGGGTGCCGCCGGCGGTACCATTCTGATTGCGGAGTACCTGGTGGCGAAGGGCCTCGTGTAGAGGGACTTCTCCGCGGAGGGCGAGCAAGGGTTGGTTTCCTGACTGGAAACGCTTTCTGGAGGCTCGACCAGCGAAGAGCGGGTGGAGCCAGCAACACGGGGCTCCGGCGGCTCGACCAGCAAAGACAAACCGAGGGCCACCCAGAACGCGGGCGCCACGGGGAAAACACCCGAGGTCATCGAGGGGATGCGACATTTCCGGGTGCGCCGTTCCCCCGCAGCAGTCCGAGCGTGCCGTGCGGGAGCGGGGACACCGCGCTTGCACAGCCCGGAGTTGTGTCTCGAAGGCATTGGATTTACCCACTGTGAAGCGGTTTCTACCCCAGGGACAGCCCGGTTGCCCACAAGAAGCCCGCCACGGGGAAGCCGTACCGCGGTCAGCGTGCACTTTCCCCGCGTCCCGTTTTGCCTCAATCCCGGAGGGGACCCGATTTTGCGAGCGCGAAGCTACTTCGTGGCTGGCGTCCAGGGAAAAGCGGACACCCTCAGGCGCGCGCAACCCATGGGAATCAGTGTGACCTCCTCGACCGGCGTTGTCAGCCTGACCGGGCTGGTAGGTACCGGCTGAATGAGGCCGTTCTCCTCAAGCCCCCAGCCTGGAACACGTTTGGCTTTGCAGCGGATTTGAATCGGCGCATTCTCCGGCGTAAACGGTTGACCGGACACGTGATCAGCCCGCCGGACCACGCGAAAGGCGCGTTCGGGCTGTGAGTGGGGCAGGACGAGGGCGTAGTTCCAGGGGGTTGTGGGGTAGACCTCAAAAGCAGGCCAGGCGTCTGTACCGCCGTACCGAACCCAGCGTTCCCCGATCTTGAGGGAGAAGTAAAGGGGACCGTAACGCACCGAGACGCTGTTGCCGTTCTGCTGCCAGGTCTCGACGGTTAGCGACATGGGCAGCGTGAGCGTAACGGTGTCGCCATCCTGCCATTCCCTTCGGATTCGAATCCAGTTTGCCGGTTCCGTGCGCAGGGCAACGGGTTTGCCGTTCACGGCGACGGTTGCTCCATCTGCCCAAGCGGGTACGCGTAAGTAGAGCGGGAAGAGGACAGGCTTCGGTGTTGAAATGCGGATGTGGATGGTTTCCTCAAAAGGGTAACCAGTTTCTTCGGTGATCTGAATTGTGCGTCCCTTGCCCACGGTGGCATTCACTTGCGACGCGCTGTAGAACACGGCGGCCAGCCCACTGTCCCGGGTGGCCATCCAGAGATGCTCCGCCAGGTACGGCCAGCCAAATGACACGTTGTGCTGGCAACAGCGGTATTTCCAGGGGGTGTAGCTGAGCATGTCGCCGCCGTTGTCGAAGATCGGTGCCTTGCTCTTTCGATCAAGCTGTACCAGGTTCGGTGCCGTCAGGTAGTGGAGCCCCTTGAAGTCGGGTGTCACAGCGGCGGGGAGCGAGTTGAAGGCCACGTTCTCGGCGTGGTCAGCCCAGCGTACGTCCCCGGTCATGCCCACGAGCATCTCATCGCTGTGCATGAACTCGACCATGGTGCACGTTTCAGCAGCCTGGCGCGGTCCAGTGTGGCCAGGGCGTGCATTTTCGTCGGCGCCAAACATTCCGCCGGGCACTTGCCCGTACTCGTCCATGAAGGCGTGGAAGTCCCGTACGGTGGCCTTCAGGTAGCGTTCGTCCCCGAATTGCTGGTAGAATTGCGCTGGTTCACGGAACCCCTGGGCCAGGTTTACGCCATGCCAGGTAGGAATGCCCCAGGACCATCCGGCTGTCTGGTCGTGATTCACGAAGCCGAGCTGCAGAAGCCATTCCGCACCGGTGAGGTTGTACAGCCACTGAATGTGGTCCAGGTTGTCGCCGCCGCGCCAGTGTTGCCAGGTGCCTGTGAGAAAGTACTCCAGGGGTACCGTGTTGAGCCAGCGGAAGTAGTTGGTCATTAAATCCAGCACGCGCTCATCGCCAGTAGCCTCGTAGTGGGTGCGCAAGGCGTAGAGCATAACCATGTTTGGCCAGATGTCGTGCGCCGTGGTGTGCGACACCTGTGCCCGTTCCCAGTTGGCCCGGGGACCAAAGAAACCGTCTTCTCCCTGGGTGCGCAGCACACCCTCGATCCAGCGTTCGGCCTCGCTCACGATTCTTTCGTCGCCAAGCACGTACCCGAGGGAAATGAAGCCCCGGAGCCAGTAGGGGACTTCTTCCCAGCCGTGCTTACCGCGACCGCCCGGACTGACCCAGGCGTTTCCCTCAAAGCTGCAGTACTTGCTGATTTCCGTCAAATGCCCAACAAAACCGTCTGCTTCCAGCTCAAGCAGGTGACGCAACCAGCCCAACGGCTTCACGGAGCCAACGGGCAACTTGATCAACGGGTTAGCGTACAGAGGTCGTCGATTTCCACGGTAGAAAGGGTTGGAGCCAGTTGCAGGGGGTGTTTTAAGCAACGAAATGGCCTGTTCGGACCGGTTGGAAGGCGCGCTTGCGCTGGTCTTGGAAATGACTGCGCCAAATGTCAAAAAGACGAAAAGGGGCAAGAACAAAGCGCTAAGTCCTCGCACGGCAACACCTCACATTTTGTGAACGGTTGTTTGGCGGGAATCAGCATCTGGCTTGTAAAAGAACTTAAAGAAATCCACAGCAGAGTGCAAGCGGATTCAGGAACAGGGACTCTCCCGTCCTCCCGTGGGAGTTTGCGGACACCTCAGAGCGGTTTCGGTCTTGCTGGTAGAATCGTTCCACGCCAGGGCAGGAGCTCAAGAATCGCCCTGTGTTTTGGCTGGGAATTGGAAAGCCCCAGCGAATTGCGGCGAGCACCGGTTGAAGCCACTCAGTTTCGAAGCCGCGTCAGCGTGTCTGCGCCTGAAACAGCCTGGTTGGGGGTTGAATTTCCGGGTCCTCTGGAGACAATCCGGAACTTCCAACTATCCCGCCTTGCTCGCACGAAGTTCGATGACCGTGCAGGCAAAGCCGGATCCTTGGAGGCGGGTTAGGTCGAGCACAGACCGCAACTTACCGTGCCGAGCTGCACTCTTGTGTGGGAACTCCCAGGTTTAGGGTTCTGGTTCAGACGGAACCAGCGGACCGGCCGTGTTGAGGAGTGGTGTTTCCTCAGAATCTGAATTAGCTCTTGACATTCCGGGGCGGATTGGTTACATTAAACCGGACAAACAAAATCCGCATTAACCAGCGTAAGCTGAAACAAATAGCGAACAACATAGGTTTTATCATTCGAGGTGAACCATGGCAAAACAACCGGATCTCGAGATTCGAGATTTGCACGTCAACATCGAGGGTAAGCGCATTCTCCGAGGCATTGACTTGGAGATCAATCGAGGCGAAGTTCATGCCCTGATGGGACCGAACGGCTCGGGCAAGAGCACGCTGGCAAACGTACTGATGGGACATCCGGCGTACGCGATTGAGAAGGGTGAGATCCGTTTCCTTGGTCAGGTCATCAACGATCTTCCTCCGAATGAACGCGCCAAGATGGGACTTTTCCTTGCTTTTCAGCAACCGAGCGAAGTTCCCGGTGTGACGGTGTCTAACTTTTTGCGGACAGCAGTGAATGCTGTACGCGAGGAACCGGTTTCACCGCTACAGTTTTACCGGTTGTTGCACCAGGAACTCGAGCGTCTGGAAATGGACCCGTCGTTTTCGGACCGCTACCTGAACGAGGGTTTTTCGGGTGGCGAAAAGAAGCGAAACGAAATTCTGCAGATGTCCATTCTGAAGCCGAAGATCGCGATTCTCGATGAGATTGACTCGGGCCTTGACATTGATGCCCTTCGTGTCGTTGCTAACGGGGTCAAGAAGCTTGTGGGACCCGAGCTGGGAGTGCTCGTCATCACGCACTACCACAGGATTCTGGAGTACCTGAAGCCGGACCACGTGCACGTTCTCGTGCAGGGGCGCGTCGTCCGTTCGGGTGGTCCGGAGTTGGCCAAGGAGCTGGAGAAAACCGGCTACGAGGCGTTTCGAACGGAGAATCTGGCTGCGGAGGCTTAGGAGATGCGAGATCCCAGGATTGCGGACATCCCGATTGAGGAGTACAAGTACGGGTTTCACGAGCCCGAAAACTACGCTTACAAGTCGCCTCGTGGTCTCTCGCGGAAGCGAGTGGCAGAGATCTCGGAAATGAAGGGCGAGCCGAACTGGATGCGGGACTTTCGCCTTCACGCTTACGACCTCTTCATCCGTAAACCGATGCCAAACTGGGGTCCGGATCTCAGCGAAATCGATTTTGATGCGATTCACTACTACGTTCGCCCCACGGACCGTCCTCAGCGCTCGTGGGACGATCTGCCGGACGAGATCCGCCGCACGTTTGACCGGCTCGGTATTCCCGAGGCGGAGAAGAAATTCTTGGCCGGCGTCGGTGCGCAGTACGAATCCGAGATGGTCTACCACAGCCTGCAGAAGAGCTTGGCGGAGAAAGGGGTTGTTTTCCTGGACATGGATTCCGCGCTGCGTGAGTACCCGGAGCTGGTTCGGGAGTACTTTGGCACGGTGGTCCCGGCCGGGGACAACAAATTCGCTGCGTTGAACAGCGCCGTTTGGAGCGGTGGGAGTTTCATCTACGTGCCCAAAGGAGTGCATGTGGAGATTCCTCTGCAAGCCTATTTTCGGATCAACACGGCAGCAATGGGGCAGTTCGAGCGGACGCTGATCATTGCAGACGAGGGCAGCTACGTGCATTACCTGGAGGGATGTACGGCTCCGATTTATTCGGAGGACTCGCTGCACGCGGCGGTGGTTGAAATTGTTGTGAAAAGAGGGGCCAGGGTGCGCTACAGCACGGTCCAGAACTGGTCTCAAAACGTGTACAATCTCGTCACCAAACGAGCTGTGGCTCACGAGGACGCGGTCATGGAGTGGGTGGACGGCAACATCGGCAGCAAGGTGACCATGAAGTACCCCGCGGTGATTCTCCGGGGTCGTGGTGCGCGGGGCGAAATCCTTTCGGTAGCCCTCGCGGGTAAGGGGCAGCATCTCGACGCCGGGGCCAAGGTGATTCATCTCGCTCCGGACACGTCGTCGAACATCGTGTCGAAATCCATCAGCCACAGCGGTGGACGCAGCAGCTACAGAGGCCTGGTTCAGGTAAAGAAAAAGGCTCGGGGTGTCAAGAGCGGTGTACGGTGCGACGCTCTGATCCTGGACGAGAGGTCGCGGTCGGACACCTACCCAATCATCGATGTCCACGAGCCTGACGCGAGCGTGGGCCACGAAGCGACCGTGTCGCGAATTGGCGAAGAGCAGCTTTTCTACTTGATGAGCCGGGGTTTGACCGAGCCGGAGGCAACGGCTTTGGTGGTCAGGGGATTCATCGAACCGGTGGTGAAAGAGCTTCCGATGGAGTACGCGGTGGAGCTGAATCGACTGATTGAACTTCAGATGGATGGTTCGGTGGGCTGAAGCAGGCCCACCGGCTTCCGGACGGCTGTTCGGGCAGGGGTTTTGCGTTTTGGGTTTTTTCGGCGCAGCAGTGGGCCATTCTGAGAACACTGTCGGAGTGCCCCTGTGGGCGCCTTGAGGTTTGGAGGAGAAAATGATTGAAACGGTGGCAACTCTGGATCGGAGAGCCTTGTTGCACGAGTCGGAGGAACGGTTGGAACCGGCCTGGTTGAGATCGTTGAGGCGCGAGGCGCTGGGGTTGTTCGAGAAACAATCGTGGCCCGAGCGAACCAACGAGAACTGGCGTTTCACGGACTACCGGCGCCTTGTGCCTGAAACTCTCGGCGGAGAAGCGACGGTGATCGCTGTGCCGGCTGCACCGGAGGTGGACTTGAGTGGAGTTGTGCGGAAGCTGGAGCCCGGTGCCTCGTCGACGGGCTCCTTGGGTTCGGTTGAAGTTTCGCCGTTCCTGGAAGCGGTTCGCACGGAGGAGGTCTCCCTGCGCCGTTTCCTGGAAGAGACTGAGGCGCACGTCGTCGACCGTTTCGACAGTCTCGCTCTGGCGAGCTTCGATGAAGGCGTCTTCTTGCAAGTGAAGGACGGCAGTCAGGTGGACCCGCCGGTGGCAGTTCGCCTCGAGCCGCGATTGGGCCCAGATGGCTGGCAAAGTACCTTGTCTTACATTTCGCTCGGTGCGCACTCGAAAGGCAGTCTTGTCGTGGACTTCCCCCCTTCGAAAGGCGGCAGGGTCACGTGCGGCTCAGATCACCTTCACGTGGAGGTGGGTGACGGCGCCGACTGGGACATCCTCTTCCTGCAGCGTCTGAGTGGTGCGGACAACCGCCTACAACGTTTGCGTCTGAGCGTGGGGAGCGGGTCTCACGTGCGTCTGTTCCGGCTGGACTGGGGCGGTGCTGTTGTGAAGACAGAGGCGCGTTTGGTTTTCAGGGGTACGGCAAGCGAACTCGAGTGGCGGGGCGCGTACCTGCTCAGCGGCGATCAGCGCTTCGAACTGAACACGCTGCAGGATCACGTGGTTGGCGACGACGTTTCGAACCTGCTGGTGAAAGGGGTTCTGGGCCAGCGGGCGCACGCGGTGTACCGTGGCCTGATTCGGATTCTCCCCGGTGCTCAGCGTTCGAACGCCTACCAGGCCAACAAGAACCTGCTGTTGAGCGCGAATGCGCACGTGCATTCGATTCCGATGCTGGAGATTGAGGCTAACGACGTTCGCTGTAGTCACGGATCAGCTTCCGGGCCGATCGACTCTGATCAGGTCTTCTACTTGCAGAGTCGGGGTTTGCCCGAAGCCGAAGCACGTCGGATGATCATCAAAGGCTTTGTGGGGGAATTGTTAGACGGCGGGATGCAAGAACCGCTCAGAAATGCCCTGGAGGGTCCCGTTGAGGCCCGTGTTGATCAACTGCTACTGGATTAGGTGGCAAGCAGTGTTCGGAACTGTGGGTCACAGCATTGTTTCTGGGCGAACTTCCGGAAGGAAAATGACCGGTTGCGAAGAGAATGCGCAATCAAAGAATTGCTTTCGTCCGGGTTAGCGGCGAGCCCTTCGGCTTTTGAGGGCGTTTGCGCACACCAAGTTGCCTGGATGTCGGAGGGCTGTACGCTGGATCGCGAGATGAAGTGCCCGTTGCACGGTGCTCGGTTCGACTTAAGGGCTGGAGGGACGAAGGGCTTGTCCGGCACTGGCCCCATCAGAACTTTCCAAATCCGCATGGTTGACGACAAAACTGAGGTGGAACGTCGGTGATTTCTGAACCAGTTTCTGACGGTGACTGTGCACGTTTGTTACCCGTCGACACGTTGCGGAAAGCGTTCCCGATCTTCAGCTCGCCTGAATGGCGCGGGCTTGTTTACCTCGATAACGCGGCAACAACGCAACGTCCGCAGCGCGTACTGGACGCGGTGCTGGCTTACTACGCCGACTCGAACGCGAATGTGCACCGAGGAGCGTACGCGTTAAGCCAAAAATCCACTGAGTTGTACGAGGAAGCGCGGAGGATTGTGGGGAGATTTGTAGGGGTCGGGAACACGAGACAGGTGGTGTTCACGAAAAGCACTACTGAGGCGCTTAACCTGGTGGCGTACGCGTGGGCCTCGCCGCGTATCCAGCCCGGGCAGCAGATTCTGGTCTCGCAAATGGAACACCACAGCAACTTGGTTCCCTGGCAGGCCCTGGCCAAACGGGCCCATGCCAAACTTGCTTACGTCCAGGTGGACGACTCCGGGCGACTTGACCTGGACGACCTGCGAGAAAAACTGCGGAGACCGACCTTGCTTGTGGCAATTACGCAGGCTTCGAATGTCCTTGGCACGCTGAATCCAATTGCAGAAATTGCAAGAATGGTGAAGGAGGCTGGAGCGGCTCTGGCTGTGGACGGAGCTCAGAGTGTCCCACACGTGCGGGTGAATTTCGTGGACCTTGGCTGTGATTTTCTCGCATTCTCCGGACACAAGATGCTTGGACCGATGGGCGTCGGCGTCCTGGTAGCGAGGGAGGACCGGCTTAGGGAGGCTGAGCCTTTTCTCTACGGCGGGGACATGATTGCCACGGTGGACTGGTACGACAGCACGTGGAATGATCTACCCTGGAAATTCGAAGCGGGTACGCCGAATGTGGCTGGAGCCGTTGGGCTCGCGGAAGCAGTCCGTTTTCTGGAAGAACTCGGTGTGGAGCGGGTTGCGGAGCACGACCGCGCTCTCACGGCACAAGCGTACGAGGGCTTGATGCAGGTTGACGGTGTGCGCATCTTTGGACCGCCCCCGGACGAGCGCGTCGGTCTTGTTGCGTTTGACGTCGAGGGGGTACACCCACACGACCTGGCTACATTCCTGGATGCCAGGGGCGTCGCCATTCGGGCAGGCCACCACTGTGCAGAGCCATTGATGAAACGGCTGGGTGTGGTCGCGACGGCGCGAGCGAGCTTCTACGTGTACAACAGCCCCGATGACGTGCAGGCCCTGATCGAGGCTGTGAAAGCAGCAAAGGAGTTCTTTTCACCATGAATCTCGAGGAGCTGTACCAGGAGATCCTTCTGGATCACTACCGGCGTCCGAGAAATTTTGGTGTACTCGAGGATGCTGATGTGCTCGAACACGGGGTAAATCCGCTGTGCGGCGACGAGATCCGGATCAGCTTCAAGGTTGAGAACGGGCGGGTAGCTGATGTGCGATTTGAGGGGAAGGGCTGCTCGATCAGCAAGGCGTCGGCCTCGATGATGACTGAGGCGGTGCGCGGAAAAAGCCTGGACGAGATCCGTCAGTTCGCAAACGAGATTGAAAAAGTGCTGAAGGGTGAGATGGAAGGAGACTCGGAACGGCTTGGTGATCTCGAGGCCCTGAAAGGTGTTAGCAAATTCCCGGTGCGGATCAAATGCGCCTTGCTGGCCTGGAAGGTCCTGGAGCAGGGTCTCGAACGGGTGGAGGGTGAGGGGAGAGGAGAGGGCCCTACGTAAGTGGGCTTGCAGGTCGTTCGAGGCCGTACTGGCTCTGTGGTTTACTGGACAGGGAATGCTTGGTCGGGAAACAGAAGAGTGCACTGAGGGGATTCCGCGCGGAAGGAAAACACCGTTCTCTCCGTGGAGGATGCGTCTTTAAACCCGGTCGAAAAGTCGCTTGTCTGCTTTCTGTTTCTGTGGTATGTTTTGGCTGGCTGCGAGATGTAGGTAGGAGCAACGTCGGAGCCAGCCCATGCTTAATCCTTGTAGATCGGAAAGGGATCTTTTCAGCGCAGCCAGGCAGTTTGTCCACATCGTGGGCGAGGATTCGTTCTACATGTTCCTGGCCAAACACGGTCACAGGTTCATTCGGGACGAGGACTTCGCCGATTTTTACCATCCCACCGAGGGACGTCTCAGCGTGCCGCCCTCGCTTCTGATGCGCACGTTGCTCCTGCAGATGTACGACCGGGTGACCGACGAGGAAGCCACGCGCCGGGTGCGCACCGATCTGTCCTGGAAGGCGGCGCTGGACATTGCTTCGGAGGAGGTTCCGTTCACGGCCAAGAGCACCCTTGTGCTTTTCCGGGCCAAGCTCCTGGCCTCGGGCAGGGCCAGGGATCGGGTTATG
>CAZXXS010000027.1:0-45370 GCA_964644845.1 uncultured Cytophagia bacterium
TGTTGAAGCCGATCGCGATGGAAGAGGGGTTGCGGTTTGCGATTCGAGAGGGTGGACGGACGGTAGGTGCTGGTGTTGTGACGAAGATCCTTGAATAGCTTCGGTTCTGGTTGCCAGGTTGGATAGGGTTCGATGCGAGAGATCATTACATTAGAGTGCACGGAGTGCAAGCGCCGGAATTACACGACCACGAAGAATAAGCGCAAGCACCCGTCGCGTGTTGAGTTTCGTAAGTATTGCAGATGGTGCGGTAAGCACACCATTCACCGCGAGACGCGCTGAAAGCTGCGTCTCGCGGCTTTCGCCTATTTGAAGGTAGAGACGACATCTGCGCGAGATTTTGCTGACAGGCCCGTAGCTCAATTGGCTAGAGCACCGGACTCCAAATCCGGCGGCTGGGGGTTCGAGTCCCTCCGGGCCTGCTATTTGTGTTTGCCGGAAGTGACGGGTTTGCGTGAGGATCCTGACCAATGATCAATAAAGCGCTGAAGTTCCTGCGCGAAGTCAGGCAGGAGATGGATCGGGTTAGCTGGCCCAGCAAAGAAGAAGTGAAGGAATCGACAGCGGTCGTCCTGCTGTTTTCGCTTTTTCTCACCGTTTTCATCTTTGTGACGGATCAGATCCTCACACAGATTGTCCGGCTGATCTACTGATTGCAGTTGGATTGTTCGCCACCCGCCTTCATCGCGCCTGGCGCGAGGCGGGCTCTTTTTGCCCATTTGTGGATTAAGACCGAGGAAGGCCGCAGTTGGTGAAGAAAGAAGCGGGAAAAAAGGCGCCGGAAGAAGAGGCACTGGCCGCTGAGGCGACAGAAGCCAGGGAGCCCGAAAAACGGTGGTACGCCGTGCACGTTCTTTCCGGGCACGAGCAGAAAGTGAAGGCGTACCTGGAAAACGAGATCCGCACCCACGGCCTGGAAGATCGGTTTGGTGAAATCCTGGTTCCCTCTGAGCAGATTACGGAGATGCGCGAGGGCAAAAAGCGCACGCGCACCCGAATCTTCTTCCCGGGCTACATCCTCATCAACATGGTGCTGGACAAGGAAACGCAGCACCTGGTACTGAACACGCCGGGGGTGACGAATTTCGTTGGTGCCAGGACCAAGCCGGTACCCCTACAGGAGCACGAGGTGCAGCGCATTCTGGGGCGTGTGGATCGTACCCGCGAACGCACGACGATGGCCGTGCCTTTTCGGGTTGGCGATCCCGTCCGCGTTGTGGATGGCCCGTTCACCGATTTCACGGGGTACGTGGAAGAAGTGAACGAGGAGAAGAACAAAGTCAAGGTGATGGTTAGTATTTTCGGCCGGGCCACTCCGGTGGAGCTGGATTTTCTTCAGGTGGAACTGGAAAAGTAAGGGTCAACTTCGATGGCCAAGAAGGTACTCGCTACAATCAAGCTGCAGATTCCCGCCGGGCAGGCCACGCCAGCGCCCCCAGTTGGGCCAGCGTTGGGTCAGCACGGCGTGAACATCATGGAGTTTTGTAAGGCGTTCAATGCCAAGACGCAGGACAAAGCGGGCCTGATCATTCCTGTCGTCATCACGGTGTACGCCGATCGCTCGTTCACGTTCATTACCAAGACGCCGCCAGCAGCTGTGCTGCTGAAGAAAGCGGCCGGCGTCGAAAAAGGTTCGGGCGAGCCCAATCGCATCAAGGTGGGCAAGGTAACGCGCGATCAGGTTCGTGAGATTGCCGAGACGAAGATGCAGGACCTGAATGCCAACGACATCGAGGCGGCGATGCGCATGATCGAGGGTACAGCTCGGAGCATGGGCATCGAAGTCGTGGAGTAGTGCCTCCACAAACGCTTGGAGACGTGGATTCTTCAACAGGTGACAACGAATGAAGCGAAGCAAACGGTACCTCGAGGTTAAGGAGAAGGTTCAACGGGACCGTGAGTACCCGCTGGAGGAGGCGCTTCGGCTTGTAAAGGAAACGGCCACAGCAGGGTTCGACGAGACCGTTGAAATGCACGTCAGGCTGGGTGTCGATCCCCGGCACGCGGATCAGCAGGTGCGTGGTACGGTAAGCCTTCCGCACGGTACGGGTAAGCAGGTGCGCGTGCTTGTGATCACCAAAAATCCGGACAAAGAGAAAGAAGCTAAGGAAGCTGGTGCCGACTACGTGGGTTTTGAGGATGTAATCAAACGGATTCAGGAAGGCTGGCTGGATTTCGACGTTGTGATCGCCACGCCGGATGTGATGCCTCAGGTTGGTAAGCTGGGACGCATCCTGGGGCCGCGTGGCCTCATGCCGAACCCCAAAAGTGGCACGGTGACCATGAATGTGGCTGAGGCCGTGCGCGATGTAAAGGCGGGCCGGATTGACTTTCGGGTGGATCGCTACGGTATTCTGCACGTGCCCATCGGCAAGGTGTCGTTCGACACGGAAAAGCTGGTGGAGAACGCCAAGGCCTTCATGGAAGCGGTTTTGCGCCTGCGTCCACCTGCAGCCAAAGGTCAGTACGTGCGCAGCGTGACGGTGTCCAGCACGATGGGCCCAGGAATCCGGGTTGACCGCAACCAGCTACTGACCGAGCTTCGCTAACGAGTCTGGGAACAAGGACCACCAGGTGTCGATGAGGACTTGACGTCATGCCTACCCCGAAGAAAATACAAGAAGTCGAGCTGTTGACCGAGAAAATTCAGGAGGCCAAGGGCATCTTCCTGACGGATTTCACAGGTCTGACCGTCGAGGAGATTACCGATTTACGGGCTCGGCTACGCAAAGAAAATGTGATGTACAGGGTGACGAAGAACACCCTGATGAAGCTCGCCCTCGACAAGGCGGGCCACAGCGGCAAGCTGGACGCCTTCTTGGAAGGGCCGACCGGGTTGGCCTTCGGTTTCGAAGATCCGGTGAGTCCGGCCAGGATCCTGAAGAATTTTGCCAAGGAAAAACAGAAGCTGAAGTTGAAGGCCAGCCTGATCGAAGGCCAGGTTTTTGGCGCCGAGGAGACGGAAAAGCTGGCCGATTTGCCGAGCAAGCAGGAACTGCAAGCTCAGCTTCTGGCTCTGCTGAATGCGCCAGCGACACAGCTTGTGCGTACGCTGACTGGCGGCATGAGCAAGCTGCTGTACGCGTTGCAGGCTGTGAAAGAGAAGAAGGAAAAAGAAGCGGCGTAGTTGGTAGCCCGTTTGTGTTAAGGAGGAATTCTCGATGGCTGAAGAGAAGGTCGCTGAAGAGGTAAAGGCAGAAAAGAAGGAAACAAAGAAAAAAGAGGCAGCGGGAAAAATGGAAAACAAGGGTAACGGGAACCTCGAGTCCCTGGTTGAAGCGATCGGGAACCTGACGTTGCTCGAGACGGCCGAGCTCGTGAAGATGCTGGAAGAGAAGCTGGGTGTGAGTGCCCAGGCCCCGGTTGTGGCTGCTGCCGTTGCACCTGGTGCTGCTGCACCGGCAGGCGCGCCTGCTGAAGAAGAGAAGACGGAGTTCACAGTGGTGCTCAGCAACGTCGGTTCCAACAAGATTCCGGTGATCAAGGTGATCCGCCAGATCACGAATCTGGGTCTGAAAGAGGCCAAAGAACTCGTGGACAGCGCTCCGAGCACCGTGAAAGAAGGCGTCTCCAAGGATGAGGCTGAGCAGATCAAGAAGCAGCTCGAAGAAGTGGGTGCGACCGTGGAGCTGAAGTAGTTGCTGCGTAGCCCCAATTTGACGAAGTGTGACGTTTCACTTAGACTTTTCGGGAGTTGATCTCCGCATGACGATGACTGTGCCGCGCAAATCTTTCTCCCGGCTGAAGTCCGTGCTGGAGCTGCCCGACCTCCTCGAGGTGCAGCTCAAGTCGTTCGATGAATTTCTGCAGGCGCATACGCCGCCGCACAAGCGTAAGGCGCAGGGCCTGCAGGAAGTCTTCTTGAACACATTCCCGATCACGGACAGTCGGGAGAATTTCATCCTCGAATTCGTGGAGTACTACGTCGAGGAACCCAAGTATGACGTAGAAGAGTGCCGCGAACGCGGGATGACTTATGCGGCCACTTTGAAGGCCAAATTGCGGCTGACGATCAAGGACGAGTACGGCTCGCACGCCGACACGGTGGAGCAGGTCGTGTACCTCGGCAACCTGCCGTACATGACCCCGTACGGCACTTTCATCATTAATGGTGCCGAGCGGATTGTCGTCAGCCAGTTGCACCGGTCTCCCGGTGTGTTTTTCGACGAACTGACGCACCCGAGCGGCCTCAAGGTTTACTCGGGACGCATCATCCCGTTGCGGGGCAGCTGGGTCGAGTTTGTCACGGACATCAACGACGTGATGTACGTGTACATCGACCGGCGGCGCAAATTCCCCGTGACGACCCTGTTGCGCGCCATCGGCTACTCTCAGGACGAAGACCTGCTCGAACTGTTTGGACTGCTGGAGAAGGCTTCGCTCGAAGACGGCAAGGTGCAGGAAATCCTGGGGCGCCGGGTCGCTGGTGAGGTGATTGACCTCGAGACCGGCGAATTGCTGATGGAACGCGAAGAAACGCTGACGGAAGAGGCCATCGAGCGCCTGCGCGAGGCCGGGATCGATGAGGTCAAGCTGATTCGCGAGTTCCAGCCGGGCGAGCCGGACATCATCACCAACACGCTGCGGAAGGATCAGGCGCGCTCCGAGGAAGACGCGCTCGAGGCGATTTACCGGCAGCTTCGCTCCGGCGAGGCGCCCGACTTGGACACGGCTCGGCAGCTGCTCGATCGGCTGTTCTTCAACCCGAAACGCTACGACCTGGGTCTCGTCGGTCGTTACCGCATCAACCGTAAGCTGGGGTTGAACATCCCCGAAAACAAGACCGTGCTCACACCCGAGGACATCGTGGGCGTGGTCAAGTACATGATCGAGATGCGGAACGGTCTGCGTGGTGCCGACGACGTGGACCATCTCGGCAACCGTCGCGTGCGCACCGTGGGCGAGCAGCTGTCGGCGCAAATGAGTCTTGCGCTGACCCGCATGGCTCGCACCATTAAGGAACGCATGAACCTGCGCGACAGCGAGAGCCTGACGCCGAGCGAGCTGGTGAACGCACGCACCGTGGTGTCGGTGATCAACACGTTCTTCGGCACGAGTCAGCTTTCGCAATTCATGGATCAAACGAATCCGCTGGCCGAGCTGACGCACAAACGGCGTATTTCGGCTCTTGGGCCGGGTGGTTTGACACGCGAGCGTGCCGGATTCGAGGTGCGCGACGTTCACTACACGCACTACGGCCGATTGTGCCCGATCGAAACGCCGGAAGGTCCCAACATCGGCCTGATTTCGTCGCTGACGACCTACGCACGCATCAACGACTTCGGTTTCATCGAGACCCCGTACCGGAAGGTCGAAAACGGCAGGGTAACCGACGAGATCGTTTACCTTTCGGCAGACGAGGAAGAGAACGCCATCATCGCCCAGGCCAACGCGCCGGTCGACGAGGATGGCTACTTCAAGACCGACCGGATCAAGGCGCGGACGCGCGGCGAGTTCCCCGTCGTGAAGCCGGAAGAGGTGGACTACGTGGACGTGTCGCCGAACCAGATGGTGTCGGCGGCTGCGGCGCTCATTCCTTTTTTGGAGCACGACGACGCCAACCGTGCGTTGATGGGTTCAAACATGCAGCGCCAGGCTGTGCCGCTGTTGCGCCCGGAAGCACCTCTTGTGGGTACTGGCCTGGAGGCCAAGGTGGCTCGCGATGCCCGCGCTGTGGTGATCTCGGACGTGGACGGCGTGGTGGAAGAAGTCGACTCCGAGCACATCACCATCCGGCGTGAGGTGGACGAAAGCGATGAGAGTCAGCGTATTCAGAACCTGCTGGACTTCGATGGTCGCGACAAGGTTACCTACAAGCTGGTGAAGTGGCGCCGCACCAACCAGGACACCTGCATCAACCAGCGACCGGTGGTGCGGGAAGGCGACCGCGTGAAGAAGGGGCAGGTCATCGCGGACGGATTTTCGACGGACCACGGCGAGCTGGCTCTCGGGCGGAATGTGCTGGTGGCGTTCATGCCCTGGCGCGGGTACAACTTTGAGGACGCCATCGTCATTTCAGAGCGTCTGGTTAAGGAAGACATCTACACCAGCGTGCACATCGAGGCATTTGAGTGCCAGGTGCGCGACACCAAACGTGGCGAGGAGGAGCTGACGCGCGAGATCCCGAACGTCAGCGAAGAAGCCACCAAGGACCTGGACGAGAACGGCGTGATTCGCGTTGGCGCTGAGGTGCGCGCTGGCGACATTCTTGTCGGCAAGGTGACGCCGAAGGGCGAGACCGATCCGACGCCCGAAGAGAAACTTTTGCGAGCGATTTTCGGCGAGAAGGCCGGCGACGTGAAGGATGCGTCGCTCACAGCGCCGAGCGGTTTGAAGGGCGTGGTCATCGACACGAAGCTCTTTTCGCGCAAGCGGAAAGATGCCAAGACGAAGAAGCAGGACAAGCAGAAGATGGACGAGCTGGAGCGCTGGTACGAGGATCAGCTCGCGGCAGTCCAGGCACTTCGTCTTGAGAAGATGACCAAGGTGCTGGAAGGCAAGAAGTCGGTGGGCATCCGGGACGGCATTACGGGCAAAACGGTCGTAAAGGCGGGTACGGTCTTGCGTCCGGAGCACATCGCTCGCATCGACTTTGATACTTACGACTATTCGAAAGATCTTGTCGACGACCCGGAAGCGAACGAGCTGGTGCGGGCCATCCAGGCGCGCTACAAGCAGAAGCTCGAGTCGCTGCAGGAGGAGTACAACCACCGCAAGCTCCGGATCAACATCGGCGACGAACTGCCCCCGGGCATCGTGCAGATGGCCAAGGTGTACGTGGCCAAGCGTCGCAAGATCATGATCGGCGACAAGATGGCCGGACGCCACGGAAACAAAGGTGTGGTGGCCACCATCGTGCCTGAAGAGGACATGCCCTACCTGGAAGATGGTACGCCAGTCGACATCGTGCTGAATCCGCTCGGTGTGCCTTCGCGAATGAACCTGGGGCAGATCCTCGAGACGACCCTCGGTTGGGCGGCCAAGAGGCTGGGGGTGCGGTACGCCACGCCGGTGTTCGACGGCGCCACCGAAGAAGAAGTCAAAGAGGAGATGCGCAAGGCAGGCTTGCCGGTGGACGGCAAGGTAACACTGTACGACGGCCGCACAGGCGAACCTTTCGAGATGCCCGTCACGGTCGGATACATCTACATGATGAAGCTGTCGCATCTGGTGGAAGACAAGATCCACGCGCGGTCCATCGGACCGTACTCGCTGATTACCCAGCAGCCACTGGGCGGCAAGGCCCAATTTGGTGGTCAGCGATTCGGTGAGATGGAGGTGTGGGCTCTGGAGGCGTACGGCGCTTCGCACACCTTGCAGGAAATCTTGACGGTGAAATCGGACGACGTCCGCGGTCGGGCGAAGGTTTACGAAGCCATTGTTCGCGGCGAAAACCTGCCAGAGCCCGGTTTGCCGGAGTCGTTCAACGTGCTTATCAAGGAACTCCAGGGTCTGGCGCTGGATGTCGAGCTTCTGGATGCTACCTACGAGAAGACGAAAAAGTCGAAACCGTAGCCTGCGGAAGACGGGTAAGGACCGGACAGACGTCCGGTTTGGGTGCGCCGGGGAGATTCTGCTGCCGGCAGTGGGTGGAGCCCTGGCGAGATTCAAGATTTTCCGGGTACCCTGGTAACAAGGCTTTCAGGCCAAAGCAGGTCGCGGCGGAAGTTGCAACCTCACTGGAGGTGATATTTTGGCCCTGGCAGTACGCTCAGAAACCATCAAGCCCCGTCACGTCGCTGGAATTGCCATCGGCTTGGCCTCTCCGGACAAGATTTTGGAGTGGTCTCACGGCGAGGTGACGAAGCCGGAAACGATCAACTATCGGTCGTTCAAGCCGGAGAAGGACGGGCTCTTTTGCGAGAAGATTTTCGGGCCAGTTCGAGACTACGAGTGCCACTGCGGTAAGTACAAACGAGTGCGGTACAAAGGCATCGTTTGCGACCGCTGTGGTGTGGAAGTGACGACCAAAGCCGTGCGCCGCGAGCGAATGGGGCACATTACGCTTGCTGTGCCGGTTGTGCACATCTGGTACTGGAAATCGATCCCCTCGAAGATTGGTAACATCCTTGGCATGAGCACCAAGGATCTCGAGAGGATCATCTACTACGAGTCGTACGTGGTCATCGAGCCCGGCGAATCGGGTCTGCGTCCCAAGGAGCTGATTAGCGAGGAAGAGTATCACCGCATTCTGGCGGACTTCCCCGACATCGAGAAAGCGCCGGAGGACAGCGGCCGTCGTTTCGTCGCCAAGATGGGTGGCGAGGCCATTCTGGAGCTGCTCAAGCGTGTGAATCCGGAGCAGTTGTCGCGTGAGCTTCGGGCTGAACTGCGCACGCAGATTTCCGAGCAGCGGAAGGCCGAGATCTTAAAGCGCCTCAAGGTTGTGGAGGCGTTCCGGAAGAGTGAAAGCGGCAAGGTGAACAAGCCCGAGTGGATGGTGCTGACGGTCATTCCGGTGATTCCGCCGGAATTGCGTCCGTTGGTGCCGCTGGAAGGTGGTCGTTTCGCTACGTCGGACCTGAATGACCTGTACCGGCGCGTGATCATCCGGAACAACCGGCTGAAGAAGTTGATGGAGATTAAGGCGCCGGAAGTGATCCTCCGCAACGAAAAGCGTATGCTGCAGGAGGCGGTGGATTCGCTGTTCGACAACGGGCGCAAGGTCTCGGCGGTGCGTGGCGACGGCAACCGGCCGCTCAAATCGCTGTCCGACATGCTGCGCGGCAAGCAGGGGCGCTTCCGTCAGAACCTGTTGGGTAAGCGCATCGACTACTCCGGCCGGTCGGTGATTGTGGTCGGCCCGGAGTTGAAACTGAATCAGTGTGGTCTTCCGAAGGAAATGGCGCTGGAGCTTTTCAAGCCGTTCGTGATTCGGAAAGTGATCGAGCGCGGGCTTGTGAAGACAGTGAAGAGCGCCAAGAAGCTGGTGGAACGCGCCACGCCGGACATCTGGGAGATCCTGGAAGAGGTTGTCGAGGACCATCCGGTTCTGCTGAACCGAGCGCCGACGCTGCACCGCCTTGGCATTCAGGCCTTTCAGCCGATCTTGATCGACGGCAAGGCCATCCAAATTCACCCACTGGTGTGTGCGGCGTTCAACGCAGACTTCGACGGCGATCAGATGGCCGTGCACGTGCCTCTTTCGCAGTACGCCCAGGTGGAAACGTGGTTGCTCATGCTGTCGAGCCACAACATTCTGTCGCCAGCTCACGGTGGCCCGCTGGCCATCCCGAGCCAGGACATGGTGTTGGGTCTCTACTACCTGACCAAGGCACGCGCTGGCGAACCGGGCGAAGGCAAGATGTTCTCCTCGCCAGACGAGGTACTGATAGCGCACGCCGAGGGTAAGCTGGGTCTGCACGCAAAGATCAAGGTGCGGATCAACGGTGAAATGGTGGAGACAACGACCGGACGGATCATTTTCAACCAGATTCTGCCACCGGAGCTGGGATACATCAACCAGCTGCTGACGAAAAAGAAAATCGCGGCCATCGCTTCGACGGCGTACAAAAAGCTCGGTAACCTGCGTACAGTTGAGTTCTTGGACAAACTCAAGAACCTCGGTTTCGGCTACGCCACGATCTCGGGAGCAACGATCGGCATTGACGACGTGGTGATCCCGAAGGAAAAGCCGAAGCTGCTTGAGCAGGCCTACAGGGCGGTGCAGGAAATTCAGGCCAAGTACGAGGCAGGTGCCATCACGGACGGCGAACGTTACAACCAGGTGATCGACGTCTGGACCAAAACGGCCAATGAAGTGGCCGAGCGCATGATGGACGCCCTCCGCAAGGACCGCGACGGGTTCAACCCCGTGTTCATGATGGCCGACTCGGGTGCTCGTGGTTCGAAGGACCAGATCCGACAGCTCGCCGGAATGCGCGGTTTGATGGCCAAGCCACAAAAGAAAATGACCGGTGGGCTTGGCGAGATCATTGAGAACCCGATTACGGCCAACTTCCGCGAGGGGTTGTCCGTGTTGGAGTACTTCATCTCCACCCACGGCGCTCGCAAGGGCCTTGCCGACACCGCCCTGAAGACGGCCGATGCTGGCTACCTGACCCGCCGTCTGGTGGATGTGGCGCAAGATGTGGTGGTGACCATGGAAGACTGTGGCACCATCATGGGTGTGCGCATGAGCGCCCTGAAAGAGGGTGAGGAAATCATTGAGCCGCTTGCCGACCGCGTGCTGGGTCGGGTAGCAGCTGAGGACGTGTTCGACCCGGTGACCAACGAGGTCATCGTGGAGGCCGGCGAGCTGATCGACGAGGAAAAGGCCGAGAAGATCAGCGAAGCTGGTGTCGATTCAGTTTACATTCGCTCGGTGCTGACTTGTGAGGCGCCACACGGCGTTTGTGTGAAGTGCTACGGCCGTAATCTGGCCACCGGCCGGATGGTAGAGATCGGCGAGGCGGTGGGTGTGATGGCCGCCCAGTCCATTGGCGAGCCGGGCACGCAGCTGACGTTGCGTACATTCCACATCGGTGGTACGGCAGCTCGAATTGCGGCGGAGTCAAAAGTGGTGGCAAAGCTCTCGGGCAAGGTGCAGCTGGAAGGGCTGCGGTTCATCGAGCGCGAGGGCAAACTGATTGCCATCAACCGAAACGGTCGCCTGAACATCCTGGACGAAGACGGTCGTGTTCTGACGACGTACAACATCCCGTACGCTGCCCAGCTCGAAGTGCGGGACGGCGACCAGGTGAAGCGCGGTTCGGTGCTGTTCACGTGGGATCCGTACTCCGAGAGCATCCTGGCTCTGGCCGAAGGACGCGTGGAGTTCGAGGACCTGGTTGAGAACGTGACTTACCGCGAAGAGGTGGACGAGGCCACAGGTCGTCGGCAGCGCGTGGTCATCGAATCGAGGAACAAGTCGCTGAACCCGTCTGTGGTGGTTGTGAACGAGGAGACCGAGGAGCGCCGTGCGCACATGATGCCCATTGGGGCCATGTTGATGGTCCGCGAAGGGCAGCACGTGAAGCTGGGCGATTTGCTGGCGAAGATTCCGAAGCAGATTGCCAAGACGCGCGACATCACCGGTGGTTTGCCGCGAGTTGCTGAGTTGTTCGAAGCACGGCGACCGAAGGATCCGGCAATCGTCAGCGAAATCGATGGCTACGTAGAGTTTGGCGAAATCCGCCGCGGCATCCGTAAGGTGTCGGTGACTTCGCCGGATGGCCACGAGCGCAAAACCTACATGATTCCGTACGGTAAGCACATCCTGGTGCACGACGGCGATTTTGTGCAGGCCGGCGAAAAGATCACAGAAGGTGCGGTGGCGCCGCAGGACATCCTGGCCATCAAGGGCCCGAATGCGGTGCAGGAGTACCTGGTGAACGAGATCCAGGAAGTGTACCGGCTGCAGGGTGTGCGGATCAACGATAAGCACATCGAAGTGATTGCCCGGCAGATGTTCCAGAAAGTCCGTGTGGAAGACCCGGGCGACACCGACTACTTGCCTGGCGATCAGGTGAACAAGCGCAGCTTTTTGCGCGAGAACGAGCGCATCCGGAACATGGTGGTGATTACCGATCCGGGCGACTCGGGCTGGCAGGTAGATGAACTGGTAGACTCGGACGAATTTGAGGCGACCAACATGCGGCTGCAGAGCGAAGGGAAGCAGCCGGCCACGGCTCGCCCAACGCGTCCGGCCACGTTCCAGCCCGTGCTGCTTGGCATCACCAAGGCTTCGCTGACGACGGACAGCTTCATTTCGGCGGCCTCCTTCCAGGAGACCACCCGTGTTCTGGCCGATGCCTCGGTGGAAGGCAAGGTGGACCGCTTGCGTGGTCTGAAAGAGAACGTGGTGATGGGCAACCTGATCCCGGCGGGAACAGGCCTGCGCAAGTACCAGAACATGCTGGTGTTCGGTCCCGGCGCGCAGCTGGAGCAGGAGGCCGAGGCTCTCGCGAAAGAGCACGCGACGAAAGAAGCCGAAGGTGGTGAGGCGCCGAAAGAAGAAGTGCAGAGTGCAGCCGCCTCGTAGGATCGCGTTGGTCTGCACCGGTTTCGACGATTCAGGTCGAAGCGTTGAGGCAGGGGGAAGTAGCCCTGTGCCGCCGGGGCGAGCGGGATAAATAGGGAGGCTTTTTCTCAGTAAGTGCGCGAGAAAAAAGCAATTGTCGAAAAAATCAGTTGAACTTTAGCGGTAAGTTCACTATATTCGCGTTCGTCAAATTTGAGGAGGTAAGTTGCCGACCATCAATCAACTTGTTCGGAAGCGTCGCGAGAAGGTCGCCTGGAAAACCAAGGCGCCTGCACTGACTGGATGTCCGCAACGTCGCGGTGTGTGCACCCGTGTGTACACAACCACACCGAAGAAACCGAACTCAGCGTTGCGGAAGGTGGCCCGTGTGCGCCTAACCAACGGCTACGAAGTTACGGCCTACATTCCGGGCGAAGGGCATAACCTTCAGGAGCACAGCATCGTGCTCATCCGGGGTGGTCGTGTCAAAGATTTGCCAGGTGTACGCTACCACATCATCCGTGGTGTGTACGACGCTGCCGGCGTGGAAGGGCGCAAACAGGGCCGTTCGAAATACGGTGCGAAGAAAAAGTAACGTGAACCCGGTCAAGGGATAGGATACAGGGAATGCCCAGACGTAAAAGGCCGCAAAAGCGGGAAGTTCTGCCAGATCCAAAATACCACAGCGTTCTGGTCACGAAGTTCATCAACAATCTGATGATGCGGGGGAAGAAGAGCCTGGCGGAACGGATTTTCTACTCCGCCCTGGACCGGATCCAGGAGAAGACGGGTCAGGACGGGCTGGAGGTTTTTGAGAAGGCTGTGGCAAATGCCAAGCCGTTGCTCGAGGTAAAGTCGCGCCGTGTAGGTGGTGCGACGTACCAGGTTCCGGTGGAGGTTCGGCCGGAGCGGCAGCAGTCGCTGGCGATTCGCTGGCTCATCAACGCGGCACGGGCGCGGGCGGAACACACGATGGCCGAGCGCCTGGCGTCCGAACTGATCGCGGCTTCGCGCGGTGAGGGTGCTGCGATCAAGAAGCGCGAAGACACACACCGCATGGCGGAAGCAAACAAGGCCTTTGCTCATTTCCGCTGGTAATTGCGCGGCCCACTTTGGGTCACGGCGTCACGGTCTGGTCGAGCAAGCTGGAGGGACGCGCAGGACCGGCCTTTTGAATGACATAAGTTGTTGGTAGTTTTGAACCTAAAGAGAGAAGGGCTCCACGTTTGAGTGGAGTTTTTTATGGCAAGAAAAGTACCTCTTGAAAGAATTCGCAACATCGGCATCATGGCGCACATCGATGCCGGTAAGACGACGACGACCGAGCGCATCCTGTACTACACCGGTCGGGTGCACCGCATTGGCGAGGTCGACGAGGGAACGGCCACAACCGACTGGATGGAGCAGGAGAAAGAGCGCGGCATCACGATTACATCGGCTGCCATCAGCACGTACTGGAAGGATCATCGGATCAATATCATCGACACCCCAGGCCACGTGGACTTCACGGTCGAAGTGGAGCGTTCGTTGCGCGTGCTGGATGGCGCGGTGGCGCTCTTCTGTGCAGTCGGTGGTGTGGAACCGCAATCCGAAACGGTGTGGCACCAGGCGGAGCGCTATCACATTCCCAGGATTGCGTTCGTGAACAAAATGGATCGCGTGGGCGCGGACTTTTTTAACGTGCTCGAAATGATGAAACAGCGCCTGCACGCGAACCCTTTGCCCATTCAGATCCCGATGGGTAGTGGCGACATGTTTGTGGGTCTCGTCGACCTGATCCGCATGAAAGGCGTGGTTTACGACGAGACCAAGCTTGGCACCGAGTGGCACGAGATCGATATCCCGAAGGATCTCTGGGAGCAGGCTCAGTACTACCGCACGCAGCTCCTCGAGGCGGTTTCCGACTACGACGACGCTTTGATGGAAAAGTACCTGGACGGCGAGCCGGTGAGCGAGGAAGAGGTCATCGCTGCGCTGCGGAAGGCCACGCTTGACACGAAGGTAACGCCCGTGCTGTGTGGATCGGCAGCCCGGTACAAAGGTGTGCAGAGGCTGCTGGATGCCGTGGTGTACTTCCTGCCCTCTCCGGCGGACATCCCGGCCATCGAGGGTGAGAATCCGTTGACCGGGAAAAAGGAAGTACGGCATCCGAGCGATGACGAGCCTTTTTCGGCGCTTGCTTTCAAGATTCAGACGGACCCGTACGTCGGCAAACTAACGTACTTTCGGGTGTACTCTGGCGTGGCCAAAACGGGTCAGGCTATTCTGAATGCCACAACGGGCAAGAAGGAACGTTTTGGGCGTTTGCTCGAAATGGCCGCCAACAAGCGGTACGACCTGGAGGAAGTGCGTACCGGTGACATTGTGGCGGCCGTTGGGCTCCGCAATGTGAAAACTGGCGACACGCTGTGCGAGATCAAGCATCCGATCGTGCTGGAGTCGATGCACTTCCCGGAGCCCGTGATCAGCGTGGCGCTGGAGCCAAAGACGAAGGCGGACCAGGACAAGTTGGGCATGGCCCTTTCAAAGCTGGCCGAAGAGGATCCGACGTTCCACGTGCGTGTGGACGAAGAGACAGGTCAGACTCTGATTTCGGGGATGGGTGAGCTTCACCTGGAAATCCTCGTGGACAGACTGCTGCGGGAGTTCAAGGTGGAGGCCCGGGTGGGGCGGCCGCAGGTTGCTTACCGGGAGACGATTCGCCGTCCCGCCGAAGCCGAAGCGAAATTTGTGCGGCAAACCGGTGGCAAGGGGCAGTACGGTCACGTAGTGTTGCGTGTGGAGCCGCTGGAACCAGGTGAGGGGTTCAAATTCGAAGATCTGACCGTCGGCGGGGTGATTCCGAAGGAATTCATCCGGCCAATCATCGACGGGGTGAAAGACGCCATGACCACGGGTATCAAAGCCGGTTACCCGGTGGTCGACGTCGGTGTGAAACTGCTGGATGGTTCGTACCACCCGGTGGATTCGTCAGAGATCGCGTTCAAGATCGCTGCATCGATGGCCTTCAAGCAGGCCGCTGAGAAGGCTGGGCCAGTGTTGCTGGAGCCGATCATGGAACTCGAAGTCGTGACCCCCGATGAGTACATGGGGGACGTGATGGGCGACATCAACGCACGCCGGGGCAAGATCAAAGGGATCATGCCGCGAAAGGATGGCCAGGTCATTCAGGCTCAGGTGCCCCTGGCTCAGATGTTCGGCTACGCCACGGCGTTGAGGTCCATGACCCAGGGTAGAGCGATCTTCACGCTGAAATTCTCGCACTACGAGGAGTTGCCCGAGGCGGTGGCAAAGGAGGTAATGAAGAAAACCGGTGTTGCAGCTTAGGGCTTGGTGAGCCTCGCGGGACAGGGGAATTCGTGAATCACGATCCGATGGAGGAGTGAAGCGATGGCGAAGCAGAAATTTGAGCGGACGAAGCCGCACGTGAATATTGGGACGATTGGTCACGTGGATCATGGGAAGACGACGTTGACGGCGGCGATAACGCAGATATTGGCGAAGCAGGGGTTGGCTCAGGCGAAGAGTTACGAGGAGATTGACAATGCGCCTGAGGAGAAGGCGCGAGGGTTGACGATCAACGTGCACCATGCGGAGTACGAGACGGCGAAGCGTCACTATGCGCACGTGGACTGTCCTGGGCACGCGGACTACGTGAAGAACATGGTGACGGGAGCGGCGCAGATGGATGGGGCGATTTTGGTGGTGAGTGCTGCGGATGGTCCGATGCCCCAGACGCGGGAGCACGTGTTGTTGGCGCGTCAGGTGAATGTGCCGTACCTGGTGGTATTTTTGAACAAGACGGATCAGGTAGATGATCCGGAGTTGATAGAGTTGGTGGAGTTAGAGGTTCGGGAGCTTTTGAGCGAGTACGATTTTCCTGGGGATGAGGTACCGGTGATCAAGGGGAGTGCGCTGAAGGCGTTGGAGTGTGGGTGTGGGAAGCGGGAGTGTCCGCACTGCGGTCCGATTTTGGAGCTGATGGATGCGGTGGATGAGTACATACCGGAGCCGGTACGGGACATTGACAAGCCGTTTTTGATGCCGGTGGAGGATGTGTTTTCGATAACGGGTCGTGGGACGGTTGGTACGGGACGGATAGAGCGAGGTAAGGTTCATGTAGGGGATGAGGTAGAGATAGTAGGTTTGGGTGCGAAGCGGAAGACGGTGGTGACGGGTGTGGAGATGTTCCGGAAGATTTTGGATGAGGGTCAGGCTGGGGACAATGTAGGTCTTCTGCTTCGAGGTGTGGAGAAGGATGAGCTTGAGCGTGGGATGGTGATTGCGGCTCCTGGTAGCATTACGCCGCACACGAAGTTTTTGGCAGAGGTGTACGTGTTGAAGAAGGAGGAGGGGGGTCGTCACACGCCGTTTTTCACGGGTTACCGGCCGCAGTTTTATTTTCGGACGACGGATGTGACGGGGTCGATCAAGTTGCCTGAGGGGGTAGAGATGGTGATGCCTGGGGACAACGTACAGATGGAAGTGGAGTTGTTGAAGCCGATCGCGATGGAAGAGGGGTTGCGGTTTGCGATTCGAGAGGGTGGACGGACGGTAGGTGCTGGTGTTGTGACGAAGATCCTTGAATAGCAGGTTTTCCCGTATTTTTGAGCAAACAGGGATTGGGAGATGGCAGGACAAAAAATCAGAATCAAGTTGAAAGCGTACGACCACAGGTTGATCGACCTGTCGGCCGACAAGATCATCAAGACCGCGCGGGCCACAGGAGCGGCCATTTCCGGGCCGGTGCCTTTGCCCACCAAGCGGTCTGTGTACACTGTCCTCCGATCTCCGCACGTGGACAAGAAGTCTCGCGAGCAGTTTGAGACTCGCATCCACAAACGTCTCATCGACATTCTGAACGCTACCCCGAAGACAGTGGACGCTCTGATGAAGCTGGAGCTTCCTGGAGGGGTGGACGTGGAGATCAAGGTCTGACGACCTGAAATCGGGATCAAGGAGACGAGTACAGGTTATGATTGGGATTATCGGGCGAAAACTGGGGATGACGCGGATCTTTGGCGAGCGTGGTCGAGCCATCCCTGTAACTGTCATCGAGGCTGGCCCTTGTTACGTGACCCAGGTGAAAACCGAGGAAAGCGACGGCTACAACGCCGTGCAGCTTGGCTTCGATGAGACGAAGGAGAAGCGCGTCACGAAACCGATCCTGGGGCATCTCAAGAAGGCAGGTGTGAAGCCGCTGCGGGTGTTGCGCGAGTTCCGAAATTTCCAGCTCGAGGATGAATTGCAGCTCGGTCAGGAAATTCGCGTGGACATTTTCAAGGAGGGCGACAAGGTTTCGGTGACGGGGTACACGAAGGGCCGGGGTTTTGCAGGCGTTGTGAAGCGACACGGTTTCGGAGGCGGCCCCAAAACGCACGGACAGTCGGACCGCTGGCGCGCGCCGGGCTCCATCGGTCAGTCGTCTTTTCCGTCGCGTGTGCTGAAGGGACTGCGGATGGCTGGCCGGATGGGAAACACGCGCGTCACCGTGAGGAACCTGGAAGTGGTGAAAGTCGACCCGGAGAACAACCTGCTCGTTGTCAAAGGCGCTGTACCGGGCTCGATCAAAGGGATTGTCACCATCAGGAAACAGTAGGGACGATGAAGGTAGACCTTTACAAAACAGACGGAAACGCCGCCGGTGAACAGGTTGAGCTGCCCGACGCGGTTTTCGCGGCCAAGCCACACCGGCACGCCGTGTGGATGGCGGTTCGTACACAGCTGGCTAACATGCGGCAGGGCACGGTGATGACCAAGAATCGCGCTCTCGTTCGCGGAGGCGGCCGCAAGCCATGGCGCCAGAAGGGCACCGGCAGAGCACGGGCCGGTACGATCCGATCGCCGCTGTGGCGCGGGGGTGGACGTGTGTTCGGTCCTGTGCCGCGGGACTACTCGTTAGGTTTGCCCAAGAAGGTAAAGCGTTTGGCGCGGATCTCTGCCCTCTCCGCGAAGGCTGCGGATGGCAAGGTCATGGTGGTCGAGGATTTCCAGATCGAGTCTGGAAAGACGCGCGAGATGGCGTCGCTGCTTCGGAATCTCGGCCTGGAAAACAAAAAGGTTCTCCTGCTGACGTCGAACGTAGATTTGATGACCTACCGTGCCGGACGGAACATTCCGAATCTGATCGTTCGGCCTGCGGAGCAGGCTTCGACGTACGATCTGCTCAACTGCGACACCATTCTGTTGCAGAAGGGCGCTGTGGAGAAGATTGAGAAGGTGCTGGCGCAATGAAGACTTCCTACGAGATCTTGATTCGGCCGATTCTAACTGAGAAGATGCTTATGCAGCAAGAAAATCTGCGTAAGTACGCTTTCGAGGTAGACAAACGGGCTACGAAGATCGACATCAAACGAGCTGTGGAAGCCCGCTTTGACGTGTCCGTTGAGAAGGTGAACACAATTACCGTTCACGGGAAGAGCAAGCGGCAGCAAACGCGCCGCGGCATCACTCGTGGCAAAAGCCGGTCCTGGAAGAAGGCCATCGTGACGCTCAGGCCCGGCGATTCAATTGATTTCTTCGCTGGCACGAACGTTTGATAGCGTTGCGGAGTTGAGAAATGCCGATTAAGACATTCAAGCCGGTCACTCCGGGACTGCGGTTCAAGTCGGTCCTGACGTTTGAGGAAATCACCAAGACCGAGCCGGAGCGGAGACTGGTACAACCGCTGAAGAAGACGGGCGGCCGGAACAATCTCGGTCGTGTGACGGCTCGCCACCGCGGCGGCGGTCACAAGCGGAAGTACCGGATCATCGATTTCAAGCGGAATAAGGACGGCGTGCCGGCCAAGGTGGCCGCCATCGAATACGACCCGAACCGTTCGGCGTTCATCGCGCTGTTGCACTACGCAGACGGTGAAAAGCGGTACATTCTGGCGCCGGTGGGGTTGAACGTAGGCGACGAAGTGCTCAGCGGCGAACAGGTACCGGTGCGTGTGGGTAATGCCATGCCTTTGCAGAACATTCCGCTGGGCACGCTGGTGCACAACATCGAGTTGAAGCCGGGCAAAGGTGGCCAGATGGCGCGTAGCGCCGGCACCTATGCCCAGTTGATGGCCAAAGAAGGCAAGTACGCTACCCTGAGGCTGCCTTCGGGTGAGATGCGGCTGGTGTCGGTCATGTGCCGTGCAACCATTGGGCAAGTGGGCAACGTGGATCACGAGAATGTGAGTCTTGGCAAGGCGGGCCGTGCCAGATGGCTTGGGTGGCGACCTTTTGTACGCGGCGTTGCCATGAACCCGATCGATCACCCCATGGGCGGTGGCGAGGGTAAGAGTTCCGGCGGTCGTCATCCTTGCTCCCCATGGGGTTTGTTGGCTAAAGGCAAAAAGACGCGCGGCAAGAAGCCGAGCGACAAATTCATCATTCAGAAACGCAAGTAGGTGGTTTCCCTATGGCGCGTTCGTTAAAGAAGGGTCCGTTTGTAGACGAGAAGCTGCTGAAGAAGATCCGTCAGCTGAACGAGGCGAATCAAAAGAAGGTCATCAAGACCTGGTCGCGCCGCAGCACAATCACGCCGGAGTTTGTGGGCCACACCCTGGCGGTGCACAACGGGAACAAATTCATCCCGGTGTACATCACGGAGAACATGGTGGGCCACAAGCTGGGCGAGTTTGCGCCGACGCGTACATTTCGCGGGCACGGTGGCAAGGCGGCAAAACAGGCCAGGATGAAGAAGTAGGGCGGCGGATCGTTAAAGACGTTCGGAGAACGGAATGGAAGCACGGGCTGTTGCTAAATACGTTCGGATGTCGCCCCGCAAGGCCAGGCTGGTTGCCAACATGGTGCGCGGCAAGGTGGTGGAAGATGCGCTGAACATGTTGCATTTCACCCCCAAGAAGGCTGCGCTGCCGATTGAAAAAGCCATTCGGTCGGCGGTGGCGAACATGACGAACTACGAAGAACGGACAAAAGTAGAACCGGACGAAGTTTACGTGAAAGAAATCCGCGTGGACGACGGCTACCGGATGAAGCGCTACCGTCCGGGTTCGATGGGGCGGGCGATGCCGATTCGGCGGCGTACCTGCCACATCACGGTGGTGGTGGCGGACATTGAGGAAGAATCGGCTGAAGCCACGGCCGAAGCTGCACAGGCGTAGCAGGGCCACAAGCAGGACCTCAACGAGGAGGAAAATTTGGGTCAGAAGACGAATCCCATTGGTTTTCGACTCGGTGTCATCAAGACCTGGGAATCGAACTGGTTCGACCAGCGAAACTTCGCCGACAAGCTCCAGGAGGACATCTACCTCCGGAACTACATTCGCAAACGTTTACCGCGTGCCGGGATCTCGCGCATCGAGATTGAGCGGACCCCGCGCCGGGTGACGCTGACGATCCACACTGCCAGGCCTGGCATTGTAATCGGCCGTCGTGGCGCCGAGGTGGACAAGCTTCGCGAGGAGTTGCAGCGGATCACCGGCGGCAAAGATGTGCAGGTGAATGTAGTGGAGATCAAGCGGCCGGAGTTGGATGCTTACCTTGTGGCCGAAAACATCGCCCAGCAGCTGGAAGCGAAGGTGTCCTTTCGCCGCGCCATGAAGCGGGCCATTGTGGCTGCCATGCGCATGGGAGCTGAGGGAATCCGCATTGCGGTGGCCGGACGACTGGGTGGCGCCGAGATGGCCCGTACCGAGCAGTACAAGGACGGCCGCATTCCTCTGCACACCTTGCGCGCCGACATCGATTACGCCCGCGCCATTGCGCGGACCACTTACGGCACCATCGGCGTGAAGGTGTGGATTTGCAAGGGCGAGGTGATTGGTGCGCCGCCGCTTCCGGGCGTCAGCGAAGGCAAGAGCTAAAGCTCGGGGCAGCGGTCGGCTGCGCCGGATGGGCGTTGCCCCGGCTTGGAGTAGCGAAGATTGGCTCACGAAAATATTCCGGAGTAAGCAGCGATGTTAATGCCGAAACGTGTGAAGTACCGCAAGCAGCAGCGTGGCCGCATGAAGGGCATGGCCAAGCGGGGCTACACGGTAGCTTTTGGTTCGTATGCCCTGAAGGCGCTGGAGCCCGCCTGGATTACAGCTCGGCAAATCGAGGCAGCTCGTGTTGCCATCACGCGTCACGTGAAGCGCGGTGGCCGGCTGTGGATTCGCATCTTTCCGGACAAGCCCGTAACCAAGAAGCCGCTGGAAACACGAATGGGCAAAGGCAAAGGTGCACCGGAGTACTGGGTGGCGGTTGTCAAACCCGGCCGAATCATCTTCGAACTGGACGGGGTGCCCGAGGATGTGGCGCGCGAGGCCATGCGGCTGGCTTCGCACAAGCTCCCCATTAAGACGAAGTTCGTGACCAGAGAGGAAGAGGTTTAAGGTCTGATGAGAATTGAGGAAATTCGGCAACTGCCCATTGAAGAAGTCGAGCTCCGCTTGCGCGACGCGCTGGAAGAGTACGCGAATTTGCGCTTTCAGCACGCTACGCGCCAGCTCGACAATCCGCTGCGCTTGCGGATGATTCGCAAGGACATTGCCCGGCTGAAAACAGTCATTCGCGAGCATGAGCTGGGCATTCGGCTCGCTCCCGGGGCGCAGCAGGCATCCGAGCAGGAAAAGGCGTGAGAAGCCAAGGTTGAGGAATTTCGATGGCTGAAAGAGGTCGCAGAAAGGTTCGCATCGGTCGTGTGGTAAGCGATAAGATGGATAAAAGCCGCATCGTAGCGGTCGAACGGCTCGTGCAGCACCCGTTGTACAAGAAGTACATTCGCCGCACGACCAAGTTCATGGCTCACGACGAGAACAACGAGAGCCATGTGGGCGACGTGGTGCGGATTATGGAGACCCGCCCGCTGAGCAAGAGGAAACGCTGGCGGGTGGTGGAAATCTTGGAACGGGCGAAGTGATCTGAGGTTCGGCGATGATCCAGCAGGAGTCCAGACTTAACGTGGCAGACAACACCGGGGCGAAGGAGGTGCTTTGCATCCGGGTGTTGGGGGGTAGCACCCGACGCTACGCCTCGGTTGGTGATGTAATTGTGGTAACGGTGAAGTCGGCCGTACCGGGCGGGTCGGTAAAAAAGGGCGACATCAGCAAGGCCGTAGTGGTGCGGACGAAGAAGGAAGTCCCGCGTCCGGACGGCTCGCTCATTCGTTTCGACGACAACGCAGCCGTGTTGATCAACGATGCCATGGAGCCGAAGGGCACGCGCATCTTCGGCCCGGTGGCACGCGAGCTGCGTGAAAAGGAGTTCATGAAGATCGTTTCTCTCGCCCCTGAAGTTTTGTAAGCGCACATTTGAGTAAGCGAAGGTTTGTGGCCATGCACGTACGAAAAGGCGATCAGGTCCTGGTTCTGAGCGGGAACTACCGAGGCAAAGTGTCCCGGGTGTTGAAGGTGTACCCGAAGACGAACCGGGTTGTGGTAGAGGGTGTGAATTTCATCAAGCGGCACACGCGGCCGTCCACCCAGAATCCGCAAGGCGGCATCATCGAAAAGGAAGGACCCATTCACGCTTCGAACGTGATGGTAGTGTGCCCGAAGTGCGGCCAGCCGACACGTGTGGCCAACAAAATCGTGTGGAACGAACGCCGCATGAAACGCGAACACATCCGTGTGTGCAAAAAATGCGGTGAAATGATTGTAAGCAACGCTTGAGCGTCGGTTAGGGTGAACCATGGACTACGTTCCCAGGCTAATTGAGCATTACCAGAAGGTTGTCGTCCCCCAGTTGATGAAGAAATTCAACTACAAGAGCGTGATGCAGGTCCCGCGTCTCGAGAAGATCGTCATCAACATGGGTGTTGGGGAGGCGACGGAGAACCCGAAGTTTCTTGAGTCTGCGGTGCAGGATCTGCGCATGATCGCCGGTCAGCAACCGGCCATCACACGGGCCAAGAAGGCGATCTCGAATTTCCACCTGCGGGCGGGCACGCCGATCGGTTGTCGCGTGACTCTGCGGCGCTGGCGGATGTACGAGTTTCTGGACCGGCTGATCAACATCGCGATCCCACGCATTCGCGACTTCCGCGGACTTTCGGATAAGTCGTTCGATGGACGGGGCAACTACAGCCTTGGTTTGCGTGAGCAGATCATTTTCCCGGAAATCGATTACGACAAGGTCGACAAGATCCGCGGGATGGATGTGACCATTGTGACGACAGCCAAGACCGACGAAGAGGCCTACGAGCTTCTTGCGGCCTTGGGAATGCCTTTCAGGAAGACCGGAGCAACAACCTAAGTAAGGCGCAAAGAAAGGAGAGGTCGGACTTGGCAAGGAAAAGTCAGTGGGCAAAGATGCGCAAAGAGCCGAAGTTCAAGGTTCGTCAGCACAATCGGTGCAAGCGGTGCGGACGCCCGCGTGCGTACTACCGGAAGTTCGGTCTTTGCCGTGTCTGCCTGCGGGAGCTGGCTCTGGAAGGCCAGATTCCCGGCGTGATTAAAGCCAGCTGGTGACAAGAGGCTGAGAGAGGGAGTTCTTCAATGGCCGTGACGGACCCGATTGCGGATTACCTGACGCGGATTCGAAATGCGCTCAAGGCGAAGCACCGCAAAGTAGACATTCCTGCTTCCAATCTGAAGCGGGAGATCACCAAGGTGCTTCAGGCGGAGGGGTACATCCGCAACTTCGTAGAAATTGAGGACGGCAAACAGGGTTTGCTGCGCGTTTACCTGAAGTACGATGCCAGGGAAGTGCCCGCCATCACGGGCCTGAAACGCATTAGCAAGCCCGGACGCCGGGTGTACGTGCCCGCGGACAAGGTGCCTCGGGTCATGAACAATCTGGGCATTGCCATTTTGTCGACCTCGCGCGGCGTAATTACGCACAAGCAGGCGTTGCGCGAGCACGTTGGCGGCGAGGTTCTGTGCTACGTGTGGTGAGCCGCTGGTCGCATCGGTTGCGGCCCTGGGTTACCGAACAGCATGTGCTTAAGGCAGGGAGATTGACGTGTCGAGAATTGGTCGAAAGCCCATTCCGATACCAGACGGTGTTGAGGTGGCGATCGAAAAATCGGAGGTTGTGGCGAAGGGCCCGCATGGCGAGCTACGTCAGGCCTTTCACCCGGACCTGACCGTGAAGATCGAGGACGGTCAGGTTGTGGTGACGCGCCCGACGGACAACAAGGTGCACCGCTCGCTTCACGGCCTGACGCGTACCTTGATCAGCAACATCATCGAGGGCGTCAAGAGCGGGTTCGAGAAGAAGCTGCAGATCGAGGGTGTCGGGTACAGGGGCGAGGTGAAGAACAACCGGCTTACCCTTTACGTCGGCTACTCGCATCCGGTTGTCATCGTGCCTCCGGAAGGCATCAAACTGTCCGTCGAAGGCAACATCATCACCGTCTGGGGCATCGAGAAGGAGCTGGTTGGTAAGGTGGCGGCGCAAATTCGAGCTGTGCGTCCGCCGGAACCGTACAAAGGCAAAGGCATTCGCTACGTTGGCGAGTACGTGCGCCGGAAGGCTGGTAAGGCCGGCGCCAGGTAGTCGATTGCAGGGCCAGCCGTAGCCGGGTGGTTTTCGAATAGGAAGGTGCAAAAGGGATGGCGAAGAACAAAGCAGACAAAACGCTGGCGCGGCTACGCCGCAAAAAACGGATTCGAAAGAAAGTACACGGAACGCCGGAAAGACCGCGTCTGGTGGTGTTCCGCAGTGCCAAGCACATCTACGCCCAGCTTGTCGACGACGTGAACCAAAAGACGCTAACCGGTGTGTCGACGGTTACACCAACCCTGCGGGAAGAATTGCAGGGCGTGTCGGGCAAAACCGAGAAGGCCAAAATCGTCGGCAAGGCCATCGCTGAGAAGGCCAAGGAACTGGGCGTAACGCGCGTGGTCTTCGACCGTGGAGGCTACCGTTACCACGGTCGTGTGAAGGCGGTGGCAGACGGCGCTCGCGAGGGTGGCCTGGAATTTTAGGAACGTGCGTTTTTCGCGGAAGTGAATTAAGAGGTCGAGGGAAAAGTGCAGGAACAGATCAATCCCAACGAGCTTGACCTGAAAGAGCGAGTTGTTCAGATTAATCGCGTCGCCAAAGTGGTGAAAGGTGGGCGCCGATTTCACTTCAACGCCATTGTGGTCGTCGGCGATTACAACGGCCACGTAGGCGTTGGCCTCGGCAAAGCCAATGAGGTCACGGACGCCATTAGCAAGGGCGTTGAAGCGGCAAAGAAAAGTGTGGTGCGCGTACCGATCGTGAACGGCACCATCCCACACGAGATCATTGCCAAGTACGGAGCGTCCAAGGTTCTGTTGAAGCCTGCGGCTCCCGGTACGGGTGTGATCGCTGGTAGCGCCGTACGTGCGGTAGTTGAACTGGCGGGTATCAAGGATGTGCTTAGCAAGTGCATTGGTTCTCGCAACCCGCACAACACGGTGAAAGCTACCATGAAAGCGCTGACCAGTTTCCTCGATCTCAGTACTGTGGCGCGCAAACGCGGTTTGCCGCCGCGCAAGGTTCTGGGCATGCCCGAAGGCGAGCCGGAGAAGGTGGCCGAGGCGGAAACCGAGAAGACGGAGTCCTGAACGAACGCGAACTGAATCACGAAGGGCGTGATTAAGCCATGACAGCGAAAAAGCAAAAACTCCAGAAGGTTCGCATTACGCAGCTTCGAAGCACCATCGATAAGAAGCCCAACCAGAGGGCTGTGCTGCGCGCGCTGGGGTTGCGGAAAAGGCATCAAACAGTGGAGCACATGGCCTCGCCAACCATCATGGGCATGGTCGAGAAGGTGCGCCATCTTGTGAAAGTCGAGTTTGTGGACTGAACCCGAATCGGCGGAACGTGATTTTTTCGGACTGAGAGAGGTGACGAATGAATCTGAGCAGTTTGAAACCAGCGCCTGGCGCCAAGAAAAAGCGCAAGCGAGTCGGGTGTGGTGAGGGTTCGGGACACGGAGGGACATCGTGCCGCGGCCACAAAGGAGCCCGCTCGCGTTCCGGACACAAGAACTACCCGTGGTTTGAAGGCGGGCAAATGCCCCTGCAGCGGCGGGTACCGAAACGCGGTTTTCGAAACATCTTCAAAGTTGTGTACCAGGTTGTGAACGTTGGCGACTTGGAACAGATCGAGGGTACGCAGGAGGTGACGCTGGAGACCCTGCGTGCAGCTGGCCTGATCAAACGGTTGGATCAGCCGGTGAAGATCCTCGGGGACGGCGAATTGAAAAAGGCCCTCAACGTTTCGGCTCACGCTTTCAGTAAGTCAGCGGTGCAGAAAATTGAGGCTGCAGGTGGGAGGGCCACCGTCCTATGATGGAGAAATTCCAGAATATCTTTCGCATCCCCGAGCTGAAGAAGCGAATTCTGTTTACCCTTGGTATTCTGGTTGTCTACCGGATAGGCGGTCACGTTCCAATTCCAGGCGTCAACGGTCAGGCTCTGGTCCAGTTTTTCGAGCAGGCGCGTGGAGGCGGGTTGCTTGGCCTTTACGACCTGTTTGCGGGTGGTGCATTCCGGCGCGCCACCGTTTTTGCGCTTGGCATCATGCCTTACATTTCCGCGTCCATTATCTTGCAGCTTTTGGGTGCTGTTTTCCCCTACTTTCAGAAGCTGCAGAAAGAGGGCGAAGAAGGGCGTAAGAAAATCAACCAGTACACCCGCTACGGTACCGTGCTAATTTCGGCCCTGCAGGCCTACGGTGTGGCCGTTTTTCTGGAGAACATCGGCCAGGCTACGAGCGGCCAGCTGGTAGTACCGCACCCGGGACTGGGGTTTCGCCTGCTCACCATGCTAACGCTGGCCACGGGCACAGTGCTCATCATGTGGCTTGGTGAGCAAATTACGGAACGCGGCATCGGCAACGGCATTTCCCTGATCATCATGGTCGGCATTTTGGCGCGGTTCCCGAACGCTGTTTTCGACGAGTTGCAGCAGTTGCAGGCCGGTAACCGCTCCGTTCTGATGGAAGTTTTCCTGTGGGCCCTGATGATTGCAGTCACGGCTTTCGTCGTCATTCTAACGCAGGGTACGCGGAAGATTCCTGTACAGTACGCGAAGCGGGTAGTTGGGCGAAAGGTCTACGGTGGTCAAAGTACGCACATCCCGCTACGGGTGAACATGGCCGGCGTGATGGCCATCATCTTCGCGCAGTCCATCATGTTTGTGCCGCAGACGGTGGCCACGTTCTTCCCCAACTCGGAATTTGTGCAGACGGTGACGGCCTACTTCAGTTTTGAATCGTTCGTCTACTGGGCGGTGTACGCCGTTCTGATCGTGTTCTTCATGTACTTCTACACGGCCATCGCCTTCAACCCGGTGGACGTGGCCGACAACATGCGGAAGTACGGCGGGTTTATCCCCGGCGTACGGCCGGGCAAGAAGACGGCTGAGTACATTGACAACATCCTGACGAAAATCACACTGCCGGGCGCCATCGCGATCTCGGTAGTCGCCATCCTGCCGTATTTTCTGACGCGTTTCACGAACGTGTCCTACGGTTTTGCCAGTTTCTTCGGCGGAACCTCGCTGTTGATCATCGTTGGTGTGGCGCTCGACACGCTGCAGCAGATCGAGTCGCACCTTTTGATGCGGCACTACGACGGTTTGTTGAAGAGCTCCAAGATCCGCGGACGCAGACGGTTCGCGTAACAGACTGGATGGGCGATGCGACTGATTCTCCTCGGACCACCGGGATCTGGCAAGGGCACGCAAGGAGCCTGGCTCAGCGACAAGTACGGAATTCCGGCCATCTCAACGGGCGACATTCTGCGTGAGGCAGTGCGTCAGGGTACCGAGCTCGGGAAGAAGGCCAAAAGCTACATGGACGCTGGCAAGCTGGTACCCGACGACGTGATTATTGGTCTGATTGAGGAGCGCCTTTCCGAGCCAGACTGCACCAAGGGTTTCATCCTGGACGGCTTCCCCCGCACGGTGCCTCAGGCCGAGGCTCTGGAGGCGTTGATGGCACGGCGCAACTGGCCTCTGGATGCTGTTCTGAGTCTGGAGGTGCCGGATGAGGAGATCGTGCAGCGCTCTGTGAACCGCCGGGTTTGCGAGAAGTGCGGCAGGGTTTTCAACCTGATCACGGACCCTCCCCCGGCGGATGGTAAGTGCCCGGTGTGCGGCGGTCGAATCGTGCAGCGGGAGGATGACAACGAGGAGACGGTGCGGGCTCGTCTGCGGGTGTACAACGAGCAGACGGCCCCGCTGAAAAAATACTACGAAGAAAGGGGCAAGCTCATCCGAGTGGATGGCGTTGGCTCCATCGAGGAGGTTCGCAGCCGCATTGAGGCTGCGTTGAGGCAGGTTTCGGAATGATCGTTCTCAAAACGCCCGAGCAGATTGAGAAAATTCGCAAAAGTTGTGCGATTCTCGTGGACACGTTTCGCCGGGCGGAAGAACTTTTGAGGCCGGGGGTGAAGACGTCGGAGATCGACGCGGCGGTTGAAGAGTACGTGCGCTCCCGCGGGGCTGTTCCAGCGTTCAAGGGATACCGAGGTTACCCGGCCAGTGTTTGCATCTCAGTGGACGAAGTGGTGTTGCACGGAATCCCTGGCGATCAGGTGCTGGAAGAGGGCCAGATCGTTACGCTGGACATGGGTGTGATTCTGGACGGCTACTACAGCGACGCTGCTAAGACGTACGCGATTGGGGAGGTGTCGGAGGAGAAGCAGCGCCTGATGGCTGCTGCGAAAGCCGCGTTGTTGAAAGCCATTGAAGTGGCGCGTGAGGGCAATCGGATCGGCGACGTCGCACACGCGATTCAGCGAACGGCCGAAGGGCGTGGATTTGCCGTGGTGCGGCAATTCTGTGGCCACGGGATTGGTCGGAATTTGCACGAAGAGCCCGAAATTCCGAATTTTGGCCGGCCTCACACAGGCGCCAGATTGCGTCGTGGCATGACACTGGCCATCGAAACGATGGTCAACGCGGGAACTCACGAGGTGGAAATAGCGTCCGATGGCTGGACCGTTTACACGAAGGACCGGCGGCCTGCTGCACACTTTGAGCATACCATCGCTGTGACCGACGGCGAAGCGGACATCTTGACGCTGGGTCTTTAGCGAACGAACGCGAGGGAGCGATGGCAAAGGAAAAGGGCATTACGGTAGACGGAACGGTTGTGGAGACGTTGCCCAATGCCATGTTCCGCGTCGAGCTTGAGAACGGTCACCAGGTACTGGCGCACATTTCGGGAAAAATGCGGATGCACTTCATTCGCATCCTGCCCGGCGACAAAGTGACAGTGGAGCTTTCGCCCTACGATTTGACACGCGGGCGAATCATTTACCGCTACAAATGAGCACGTTAGAAAGGGTGATGAAGCCATGAAAGTTCGTTCCTCGGTTAAGAAGATGTGCGACAAGTGCAAGATCATCAAAAGGCACGGCACAGTTCGAGTCATTTGCTCCAACCCGAGGCACAAACAGCGTCAGGGGTAGGGGCTCGGCGGCTGTCCGTCCCAAGAGCCCTGCTCATCCTTGCAGGTGAAATCCTTGCGCCGGACAGCGGTAGGACAGTGACGGGGGAAGTGGATCGAATTCTCGGCTGTTAGTGGCGTAGAAGTAAAGTTGTGGTAAAGTTGTGAGGGAACGCAACGGAAGAGGTGAGTTTTGGCGCGAATTGCTGGTGTTGACTTGCCGCGTGACAAGCGAATTGACATCGCGCTGACGTACATCTACGGCATTGGGCGCACCACGGCCAAGCAGATCGTGGAAAAGGCAGAGATCGATCCTGCCAAACGTGTGCGGGAGCTGAGCCCGGAAGAAATCGCCCGCATCCGTGGCATTGTGGCGTCCGACTACAAGGTGGAGGGTGCACTCCGAACGGAAGTAGCCATGAACATCAAGCGGTTGATGGACATTGGTTGCTACCGCGGTTTGCGCCACCGGCGGGGTTTGCCTGTGCGTGGGCAACGGACGCACACGAATGCGCGTACCCGCCGCGGCAAGAGGCGCGTTGTAGGTGTCAAAAAGAAAGGCAAATGAGCCTCAGTTGCGGTTGGGGCAGGTTGGAGCAAAGGCAGGCTTCAAAGTTGAGCGTGGAGGTTAGTCTTGGCTAAGCGTCGTGGAACGACGAAGAAGAAAGAACGCGTTGACGCCAACGGGATTGCCCACATCAAAGCGACGTTTAACAACACGATCGTGACGTTGACTGATGTGTACGGGAATGTGATTTCGTGGGCATCAGCCGGGCGGGTTGGTTTCAAAGGCTCGCGTAAAAGCACGCCGTTTGCGGCCCAGCAAGCCGCCCAGGCGGCGGCCAAAGAGGCCATGAACCTGGGCCTGCAGCGCGTTGAAGTGCAAATCAAGGGGCCGGGCTCTGGCCGTGAAGCTGCTGTTCGGGCCCTGCAGGCGGCTGGATTGGAGATCACCGCCATTCGGGACGTAACGCCAATTCCGCATAACGGGTGTCGTCCCCCGAAGCGTCGACGCGTGTGAGGAAGCTGGTTGATTTTACTGAATTTCAGAGGATTGTGGAGGCAATAAAGTATGGCGCGTTACACCGGGCCAGTTTGTAAACTCTGCCGCCGCGAAGGCGTGAAGCTTTTCCTGAAGGGCGCTAAGTGCAGCACTAACAAGTGTCCGATGGAGAAGAGGGCGTACGCTCCGGGGCAGCATGGGCGTTCGCGGCGTTTCAAACAGTCGGAGTACGGTCGTCAGCTCCGTGAAAAGCAGAAAATGAAACGGATCTACGGCGTTCTGGAGCGTCAGTTCCGCCGGTACTTCGACATCGCCTCGCGGCAGAAGGGCATTACCGGTGAAAACCTGCTCCAGCTGCTGGAGCGCAGGTTGGACAACGTGGTGTACCGCCTTGGGTTTGCTCCCTCCAGACGCGCTGCCCGGCAGCTCGTGCGGCACCGCCACTTCGCGGTGAACGGGAGGGTGGTGGACATCCCGTCCTACCTGGTCAAGCCGGGCGACCGGATTCAGGTGCGCGAGAAGAGCCGGACCCTGGACGTGATTCACACGTCCATGCGTCGCGTGAAGGAGGGACGCCTGGTACCCTGGCTGGAGCTGGACAAGGCGGCACTGGTGGGTACGTTCCGCGAGATTCCGAGCCGACAGGACATCCCGGTCAACGTGAGCGAGCAGCTCGTAGTGGAGCTGTACTCGAAGTAGTCCTTCCGACACTGCTGGGGTCGGAGCAATCGAATGTCAAAGTAGCGAGGGTGAAGATAGATGAGTATTCTCGGTTTGTTGATGCCCGAGAGCGTGGAGCTGGACGGAGCGACGTATTCGAACACTTACGGTCGCTTCATTGTGCAGCCGCTGGAGCGCGGTTTCGGCGTGACGCTCGGTAATGCGCTGCGCCGTGTCCTGCTGTCGTCTCTTCCGGGCGCAGCCATCACGGCCATCCGGATTGACGGCGTCTTGCACGAGTTCTCCACGGTTCCGGGTGTGGTTGAGGATGTGGCAGAAATGGTCCTCAACCTTAAGGAAGTCCGGATGAAATTGCTGAACAAAAAGCCGGACAAAGTGACGCTGCACTTGAAGGGACCGGGCGAGTTCAAGGCTGGCGACATCGGCAAGGCGACAACGGATGTGGAAATCCTGAATCCCGAACATCACATCGCCACGTTGAACAAGGACGCCGATTTCAAGATCGAGTTGAAGATCGGGCGTGGCAAAGGCTACGTGCCGGCCGAGGAGAACAAGACGCAGGATGCACCGATTGGCACGATCGCCATCGATTCGATCTTCACGCCAGTGCGCAAGGTGGCTTACCACGTGGAAAATGTGCGGCGTGGTCAGCGTGCGGACTACGAAAAGCTGATTCTGGAAATCTGGACGGACGGGAGCCTGACGCCGGACGACGCCTTGACGTACGCCGGCCAGATTTTGCGCGATCACATCAACCTCTTCATCGCCTTCGAGGTCGAGCCGGAAGAGGAAGAACCGGTGCAGATGGACGAGGAGATTGTTCGGATTCGCAAACTCCTCAAGATGCCGGTGGACGAGCTGGAACTCTCGGTGCGCGCCAGCAACTGCCTGAAGGCGGCAAACATCGAGACGGTGGCGGATCTGGTGCGGTTGACCGAGAGTGAGATGCTGAAATTCCGCAACTTCGGCCGCAAATCGCTGCAGGAGCTGCAGAAAGTGCTGGAGCAGCGCGGTCTGTTCTTCGGAATGGATGTGGACAAGTACCTGGCGGAAGAAAAGACGACCACGTGATCTCAGTTTTGAGGGACTTCTGAAATGAGACATCGGAGAAAAGGGCGCGGGCTGAGCCGCTCCAGGTCGCATCGCAAAGCGGTGCTCAGGAATCTGGCCATCGCGGTAATCGAGCACCGGACGATCACGACAACACTGGCCAAGGCCAAAGAAGTGCGCGGGCTTGTGGATCGCCTGGTGCAGTATTCAAAAAAGGGCGATCTGGCTGCACGCCGTCGTGCGCTGCGCGTGTTGCCCAACAAGAAAGCGATCGGAATTCTCTTTCATGAGATCGCACCGGTGATGCAGGACCGTGAGGGCGGCTACACGCGGATCATCAAGCTTGGCCAGCGTCGCGGTGACGCCGCAGAACTGGCCATTCTGGAGCTGGTTGGCTTTGAGGGCACGCTGATTAAGCGCCAGGAAAAGGCCAAGAGCGAGCGCGAAAAACGGAAGGAGCGCGAAAAGAAGGAGCGTGAGGAGGCCGAAGCTGCGGCTCAGGCGGAAGCTGCCGCGGCTGAGTAGTCGAACTGGAAAAGATGCGACGTCAAGACCCGGACTGCTGGAGCGGTCCGGGTTTTTTGTGTCACGGCTGCGTGGGGTTGTGCGCTGGGAATTCGAGAGATCACGGTGATTCTGGCCTGGCTGCTGGATCGCGACTGTGCATCCGCCGTTCACGCGGCTCTGCCGCGGCGCACCAGAGCGGCGTGCACCTGGAAAGACTACCTCCGCTGGGAGGGTAGACCGTTGTGAAGCGGAGGTGTAGAATTTGGAGAGTGGAAAAGGAGGGAGTTTTTCGAACGCGTGGACGCCCTGTGGAGCGGAACCACTACCAGTGAGAACAGGCCTGCAGGACCGATTCCGTAGGCCCGATCAAGCACGAAAACGGCGAAACGGGAAGGCCTGTGTGGGGTGACTGCGGAAAAGGCAGTCGGCTGGGCTTGTCTTGCGCGAATCGGAGGCGCGCCGGTGGAAAATGGTCTTGCAATTTACCGGTCTCAGGCCTAAATTGCGCGCGATCAAGAGGGTAGCCCATTTCAACCGTGAGACAACTTGAGGGCCAAACCCTGCAGGTCTCCGAAGTTGGCAAACCGGCGGTGCCGCCGTTGCGCTGGAGCGTTTGCCGACGGCTCCGGGAGGGGCTCGATCTGGCCGTCTCGGGTTGGGGATCAGGACGAGAGCACAGCAAATCGGCTGACGCGGTCGTGGCTGGATCAGCAGGTGAAAGGAGAGCAGGTTGGGCATTTGGCAATCTTTCTGGCTGGGGGTGTTGCAGGGGATCACGGAATTCCTGCCGATCAGCAGCTCCGGGCATCTGGTGTTGGGGAAAGCCATCCTGGGTGTTCAGACCCACGGAGTGGCTTTCGAAGTGTTTGTGCATTTTGGTACGTTGCTGGCGGTGGTGACGGTTTTCTGGAATGACGTGTGGCGGATGTTTGTGGCAGTTGGTCAGGCGGTGCGAAAGCCACTGCCGAGTCATTGGGTTGCGCTGTACCAGCGGGACACGTTTTTTAGGTTGGTGGTGCTGATCCTGGTGGGCAGCATCCCGGCGGGTGTCATCGGTGTCCTTTTCGAAAGCAACATTGAAAACGCGTTCTCCAGTCCGCTGTTTGTGTCATTCATGCTCATCCTCACCGGGGGCATTCTGCTCGGTACGCGCTGGGCGCACGGTGAGGACCGCCAGTTTGGGGTTGTCCGCGGATTTCTGATCGGCGTAGCTCAGAGCCTGGCGATTTTGCCGGGGATTTCTCGCTCCGGTTCCACAATTGCCACGGGAATGTACCTCGGCGTTGAGCGAAGCGAGGCAGCACGCTTTTCGTTTTTGCTGGCGCTCCCGGCCATTTTCGGTGCTACCGTGCTGAAGAGCCTGGAGCTGGCAGAAACGGGCGTTTCTCGCCACGAGGAACTGGTGTTGGCTGTCGGGGCAGTGACGTCCTACGTAGCGGGGGTTCTGGCGTTGAAGTGGCTGCTTGGGGTCATCCGGCGCGGCCGACTGGATCGCTTTGCTTACTACTGTTTTGCGATTGGGCTACTTGGGATCGCAGCGTTTGGGCTGCACTTGTTCTGAGGACTGTTGACAGACGGCGTAAGACCGGAACGGACACGGAAGAAAGAACCAGCAGGAACGAACCACGGCAAGATGAGACCAAGAATCGGAGTTAGTGTGGACTACAGCCCCGGTACGGATGAGCGTAGTTTCAGCCGGGGCAGAGCCGTCTACTACGTGAACGAGAACTACTTGCAAATGGTTGAGGAAAGCGGCGGCATTCCGTACCTGCTACCGGCCACGGACCGGCACGACACCGTGGCTGAGATGCTTGAGCCGCTGCACGGAATTCTGCTAACTGGAGGTACGGACCTGGATCCTTCGTCGTACCGGGAAGAGCCGTTCGAAGAAACGTCGGAGTTCGACCGGAGGAGGACGTTCTTCGAATTCGCGCTAATTCGGGAGGCGCTGGGGCGGAACCTGCCGATCCTGGGAATTTGTCGTGGGAATCAGTCTTTGAACGTGGCTTTAGGCGGCGATTTGTACCAGCACTTGCCCAGGCAGGTGCCGGGCGCTGTTAAACACAGGGCTGGCAAAGGCGAACCTGTTGCGCGGCACGAAATCGAAATTGAACCCGACAGCAAACTCGCCCAGATTCTCGGCCGTACGCGCCTGGAGGTGAACTCCTACCACCACCAGGCCGTGCGCAAGGTCGGGCAAGGACTGCGTGTGGTTGCGAGGAGCGTCCCGGACGGCATTGTCGAGGCGCTCGAGCTTCCCAACAAGCCGTTTTGTCTCACGGTACAGTGGCACCCTGAGCGCGATTTTGAGCGCCCGGAGGAGAAGAAATTGCTGGCGGCGTTCGTGGAGGCAGCGCGCACCTACGCGAAACAGGGGTGACTGCAGGACAAAACACCAGGAGCTTCTGAAGGGTGCAGCAGAGTGCGGCAGGAAAGGACTCGTTTAGCTCGCGTTGGGGCATGTTGCTGGCTATTTTCGGGATGGCCGTGGGTACCGGCAACATCTGGCGCTTTCCCCGGATCGTGGCGAAGAACGGGGGCGGTGCGTTCCTGATTCCGTGGTTGATTTTTCTTTTTCTCTGGTCCGTGCCTTTGCTGATTACCGAACTTTCGATTGGCAAAAAGACCCGTCTGGGTGCGTACGGTTCATTCGCCAGGCTGTTGGGGCCGCGTTTCGGTTGGATGGGGGGATTCGTAGCTTTCTGTACGCTGGCCATCATGTTTTACTACGCTGTGGTAACCGGCTGGACGTACAAGTACGTCGTGTCCGCGGCCGTCGGTGCACTGAACAGCGTTTCGGCGGCCCAGTACTGGGGTCGTTTCTCGTCTTCGGTTGCTCAACCCGTTCTGTTTCACGCGGTGGCGTTTTTAGTGTCGGGCGCCATCGTGTACAGGGGTGTCTCGGGTGGCATCGAAAAGGCAAGCCGTGTCCTGATGCCGACCTTGATTGTGCTGCTGGTAGTCGGAGCCGTTCGTGCGGTTACGCTGCCGGGTGCGGTGGCTGGACTCAATTTTCTTTTCCACCCGGAATGGCGTTCCCTGGCTGACCACCGGGTCTGGCTGGAAGCACTGAGCCAGTCCGCGTGGTCCACGGGTGCCGGTTGGGGGCTGGTGTTGACGTACGCTGTGTACGCTCGCGAGAATGAGGACAGTGTGCTGAACGGGTTTCTGACCGGGTTTGGCGACAACAGTGCCTCGTTGCTTGCCGGACTGATGATTTTTCCGGCCGTGTTTGCGCTGGCACCGGGCCTGGGATTGGTGCCCGAGAAGATCGTGGCCGAAACGGGCCCAGCCAACACGGGGATGGCGTTCATCTGGATTCCGGAGCTGTTTCGGCAGATCCCAGCCGGTCGCGTTTTCTTGACTGCTTTTTTTCTGGCTCTCGCCATTGCGGCCACTACGTCGCTCATGTCGATGATCGAGCTTGGCGCCAGGATCCTGATGGACGCCGGCTGGGTACGGCGAAAAGCAGTTCTGGTGCTCGTGCTCGCGGGATTTTTCCTCGGCCTGCCTTCGGCCGTTGACATGGGGTTCTTCGAGAACCAGGATTGGGCCTGGGGTTTGGGGCTCATTGTCAGTGGGTTGTTTTTCGCGGTGGTTGTCATTCGCTACGGGCCAGCGCGTTTCCGCCGCGATTTTGTCAACGTGGCAGGCAACGATCTGCCGGTGGGACGCTGGTACGACTGGACGATGGCCTACGTCATCCCGACGCTGTTTGTGGCCATGCTTGGATGGTGGTTCTACCAGTCGGCCACGTCGTACGATCCGAGGGGCTGGTGGAATCCGTTCCACCGCTTTTCCCTTGGCACCTGCATCGTACAATGGGGTGTTGTGATTGCGCTTCTTGTGGTGTTCAACCGCCGGATCGTGGCCAGAACCCTTGGTGAGGAAACGGTGCTGTGAGCGCGTCGGCGCTGGTGATGATGCTGACCATGCTGGGCGCCAACTGGGGCGGGTTTCTGGTGCTCCTGTGGTTGGCCCTCAGGAAAGAAACGCGGAAACGTTCGCGTTAACTTGCAGTCCCGACAGGCTTGATCTGGTGCCCGGCTAAGTCTGGCTCTGCCACGTCAGGAAGCGGCCCGAGCGGTTCACGAAGCAAGAGCATCGCAACGAACACCGCGTGGCAGCGCTTTGGCGATTTGATCGTCGGGAGATCCGGGTTTACCTGCATTTGCCAGAAACGGGCAGGACGGCTCGCCAGAAACGTTCTGTGAGAGGTTGAACCAGGCTTGGATTCCGCTCCTTGCTGGTGCCCGTGCTAAGTGTCCCCGGGTCACGGTAGTGTTTCGGATTGTCGGTTGAGGCTGCTGGTGCGGTGGCTGTCCCCCGAAAGTGCCGTGATGAGAGAGGGAAATCCCGTTGCAGCTTGTGCACCGTGTACGCGGGAGTTCGGCCGAATCGAAGCGGTTTTTTTACGAAAGTGTACAACTGATGAGCACTGTTCGCGGAAAGAGCGCTTACGACGCGTTTCTCAAGGAACTTGAAGCGGGCAAACTTGCCCCCATTTACGTTTTTGGTGGCTCGGAACTGTACCTCATTCAGCACGCCACAGACGAAATTGTGAAACGGCTTTTGCCGGAGGAAGCGCGCGACTTGAACCTCGATCGTGTTTCGCTGCGGGATTGGGACGTAAAGCGCATCATTACGGCTGTTCTCACGTACCCAATGATGGCGAAGCGGCGTGTGGTGGTCGTGGAGGATGCAGAAGAGCTGCCGCCCCAAAGCGTGGACGTTTGGTCGCGTTACGTTGAGAGGCCTTCGCCAACCGGTTGCGTCATTTTGCAGGCGCGCGGCGTTCAGCTGGGGGACAGAGGGGACAAGCGTTTCCGACCTTTTTGGAAAAGCCCGAATGCTCTCTGCTACGAGTTCACACCGTTGTTTGACAGTGAGGCTGTGCGCTGGGTGCTGGAGCGGGTTAAGGCACAGGGCAGAACCATTCAACCTGAAGCGGCTCAGCTGCTGGTTGCGGAAGTGGGAACGGACTTGAGCGCACTGGCAAACGAGATTGAAAAGCTACTCCTGGGCGTGCCAGAAGACGGTTCGCTCGGCGTTGAACACGTCCGCCGGATTGTGGTCGGAGCCAGAGGGTACAGCTTCTACGATTTGCAGGATGCCATTTCGGATGCGGACCTTAGCAAGAGCCTGCTGATTGTCGACCGGCTGCTGGAACTTGGGGCCAAGGACACGGCGATCGTTTTTCATCTTGCCAATTTCTACAGGCAGGTTGCCGTCATGTGGCAGCTGATGAGGAGAGGGGCGAGCGACGCCGAGGCGCTGGACACACTTGGGTTGTCGCCGAAACAGCAGTTTGTGCTTCGGAAGTTACGGCGCTACGTGCCGAAGGTGGCAACCTCTGAAGAACGATTGGAGCGGGCTTTTGACGCGCTGCTCAAGGCCGAAATCGCCCTGAAGTCTTCGGCCGGAAAGCGCGACAGCCGCAGGATTGTTGAACTTCTGGTGTACTGCCTTGTGAAGGATGTGTCTGCAGACGTGCTGAGTACACCCGAGCCGGTGCTGTAAGTGGTGGAAGAAAGCACTTTGCTGCCCGGGGAAGGTGACAAAGAGTACCGGGAGGAAAAAGTCCGGAAATGAGGCCATCCCTGGGACAAAGGATTGGTGCTGGAACAGCTGGACAACGAGAATTCGAACGGATGCTGCCTGCCGGTGACATTCTGGAACTTTCAGGGATCGGGCAGGTAAAACAAGCGACAGAGAAATCCGATGACGCCCAAGCGAACGAAAGAGCTTGAGCCAAGCGACGAAGAGCTGATCGAACGGTTTCAGAAGGGAGACCGTGAAGCGTTCGAGAAAATTGTTGAACGCTACAAAGATCAGCTTCTGAATTTTGCGTACCGGTTCCTTGGCAGTCGACAGGAGGCGGAGGACGTTGTTCAGGACACGTTTTTGCGCGTGTACCGGAACCGCAAAGCCTACCGCCGCGTGGCTCGTTTCTCGACGTGGATTTACACGATTGCCGGGAATCTGGCCAAAACGGAGCTGCGCAAGCGCAAGCGGCGCAAGCTGTTTTCGATCTCGGATCTGGGTTTTGAAGAGAAGGACTACGAGATCTCTGACCTCAGCCACAACCCCGAAGATGACGTTGAGGGTACGCTGAAAGAGGAGATCATCCAGAGTGAGATCGAGAAGTTGCCGCCGAAATTTCGGGAAGTGATCATTCTGCGCGACGTCCAGGGGTTGTCGTACGAAGAAATCGCGTTGATTTTGAAGATCCCGATCGGGACGGTGAAATCCCGCGTCAATCGCGCCAGGTTGCGGTTGCAGAAGCGGCTCAAGCATCTACTGGAGACGGAAAAGTGACGGGCACCTGGACGAATTTTGACAGGTGCCGAAAATAGCAGTGAGGGGGAGGGAAGAGGAACCTGCGGAGCCTGTTGGTCGTTGAGTGAAGGAACCGGGTAGTTTCCAGGGCGATGCAGCTTGAGGAGGCCTATGAACCCTTGCGAACGGTACCAGCAGCTCATTCCGGCGTACGTAGATGGAGAGACGACAGCAGAAGAAAAAGCGATTCTCGAAGCCCATTTGAAGCAGTGTTCTGAGTGCCGCGCGGTTGAGTCTCGCGTCCGTCGTCTCCGCCGTCTCCTCCAGTCTCTTCCCGCTGTGAGTACTTCGCCGGAGTTTGGGGCAATCTTACGGGCGAGAATTCGCCTGGAAAACCGCAACGCGGGCCGCTTCTTTCCGTCTCTTCCCACCTGGCGTGTCCCCGCTTTTGGACTGGCTGCTGTGGCGGCGGCCCTCTTGCTGATCGCCGTGATTTGGAACAGCGGCCGCATTCCGCAGCGTGGAGCGGTGGCGGTAACCAGTGTCTACAAGACGGCCGAAATGGCCACGATGCTGAAGGCACCGGTCGACACCGTGATGCGGAGGGTTCACTACGTTCTGGACCGTGTTCCGGCCCAGACGCTGAGTGCTGCTCCGGCCGTGGTGGCGTCGCGCTCATTGGGTACGAGAGCTGTCACGGACTCTTCGGCAAGGCAGGAAACCTACAGGCTTGTTGCTGAACGGATTCGGCGAGCCTCATTCTGACAGCGGCGGACATGCATTTCGGGAAGCCAAAATTCGGTGCAGCGAACCCTCGGAGACGGGTGGGGTTCGTAAAATGGGGCACTGCGGCTGCGGTGTTGTCGATCCTGCTGGGAGGGCTGACTCCCTCCGTTCTTGCTCAGCAGCCCACGGGTGTACTCAAATCGCTTGAGCAGGACATTGCCTACCTCCTACAGAAAGTCAAACCCTACGTGGTCACGGTCACGGGGCGTTCCTACCGCGTGATCGTCATCCCCAGAGAACAGAAAAAGCTCCTTTCGTTTCTGCACGAGTCTGAACAGCAGCAGTCGAAACGACCGGTGACCGAAAGCGTGTGCAACGTGGGTTCCGGGTTGATTTACGACGAACGTGGCGACGTGATCACGAAGAGCAGCATTGTCCAGGACGCCGAAGAGATCGTGGTCACACTGATGGACGGCCGCCAAATGCAGGCTACCTACCTCGGCTCCGACGTTCGCACGGGGCTGGCTGTCGTTCGAATGGCTCCGGATGGCTACTCGGTACCGGTGTTTTCCGACGGCAAGGTTGTGCCTGGGGCGTGGCTCACGATTGTTGGCAACTCGATGGGTGTGTCGCCGTCTGTTTCCGTGGGCGTGGTGAACGGAATTCGCTCGGACGGGCTCATCCAGGTGTCGACGACTGTGAGCCCAGGGAGCGTGGGGAGTCCTGTGTTTGACTCGGAGGGACGGGTAGCCGGTATCCTGGCGGCGTGTTTGGAAGCGAATTCGGCGGACGGATCCGGCCTGAGCAGTTCGATGGCGGGCGGTGCGGTTGTTTACCCCGCTCCCATGGTGCGTTCGATTGTGGAAGGAATTCTTGCCAAAGGAATGGTGCCCCAGGGTTGGTTGGGCTTCACGTTGGAAGCGGCGGACACGGCAGCACCGGGACCGCGGGTGATTCGCGTGGTTGAGGATGGCCCGGCTGACCTCGCTGGTATTCGTCCTGGAGACTACGTGGTGCGTGTGGGCACTCTTCGGGTCAACAACCTCGAGGGGCTGATGGCTCAACTGACGCAGGCGCGTCCGGGTCAGGTGCTGGATCTCACGTTGATTCGTGGCAAACGCATGATTCGGGCACTGGTGCAGGTTAGTGAGCGGCCGCCACATCGGTCGGTGGGTGTGGAAGTCGAAAGCGAATGCGAGGGCCCGGGGAAGGCGCGCACGAACTTTGGACTGAGGGGTACCCCGGGTGGCAGGGATCACGCCTTCGGTGAGCCAATCAGCAGACGCGACATCCAGCGACGCATTCAGAAGCTCGAACGCGAAATCAAAAAGCTGAAGGCCCAGATCAAGCAGTGAGGGGGAGGCCCGTGTCGAAAGACTGGTGCCTTGGTTTTCCCCTTCGAATTCGGTTGGGCAACAACATCTTGTGGTAGAGTTTTGTGCCGACGGTCAACGTCGGCTTTTGTGTTTTGGGCGGTTCCAGCGAAATTGGAACGACCCCCGCGTTTGTGTCGGTGGGATTTTCGGGCTCTTCCGGGCCCTTCAGGTAAGGCGAACGTGTGGAGTGGGCCGGCTGTGGTTGGCCATAACGAGGGCGTCACTGGAGACTCCGCGATGCCTGCGCGCTCGGCTACGCTGAAGAGCGGTACAGCATTTTCCGTGCTGGGTCCGTGGGAGGAGCCACACGAAGCTCATCGACCAGGTGTTGGGAAGAGGGGAGCAACGGAACGCTTTGGGGACCGGTGAGAATCCGGTGTTTGCCAACCCGGCGCCGAAAGGCACACCTGGAGAATGTCGGTTGATTCCCCAGTCGTTGGAACCACGAGGAATTAGGCGTTTGGCGTGGAACAAGGGAGACGGGTCATGAGGAACCTGCGTGCAGCTCTGACGGCTTTGGTACTCACGATCGTTGCCAGCGGCGTGGCTCTGAGCGCGGAGACGCTGTTGCTGCGCCAGCCGGACATCTCGGGCAATCAGGTCGTTTTCACCTACGCCGGTGACCTTTGGAAAGCGTCGGCCACTGGCGGCGATGCTGTGCGGCTTACGTCGCATCCCGGATCGGAAACGTACGCGCGCTTTTCGCCTGACGGAAAATGGATTGCTTTCTCCGCCAGCTACGACGGCAACACCGACGTGTACGTCATCCCTGCCGACGGGGGCGAACCCCGTCGTTTGACCTACCACGCTGGCAGGGATGTGGTACAAGGCTGGACGCCGGACGGCAAAGCGGTAATTTTCGTGTCCTGGCGGGACGTTGGGTTCGGTGGTCCGCAGGCTTACAAAGTGTCGCTTCACGGAGGCTACCCCGAACGGCTTCCGATTGGACAGGCTGCGTACCTCTCGATGGCAGCCGACGGCAAGCGAGTGGTGTTCAACAGGAATTGGGGCGAGTTTCGCAACTGGAAGCGGTACAAAGGAGGTAGGGCACAAGACATTTGGCTCGCAAATCTGTCGACGAAGTCCTTCCGTCGTTTGACTCACTACGAGGGTGTGGATCGCCACCCCATGTGGGTCGAAGGGAAGGTTTACTTCGTGTCCGATCGCGAGCTTGGCGTGAACAATCTCTACGTGCTGGACCCGACGACCGGGGAGATCCTGCGTTTGACCGGGCATCGGGACTTCCCCGTTTACGCTCCGGGAACTGACGGCAAACGAATCGTCTACGAATGTGGTGGAGCGCTCTGGATTTACGACCCCGCGGCGGGAAAAGAGAAGAGGCTTCACATCCGCGTCCCGAGTGACCGTTGGCGTTCGCGCCCACGCACGGTAAACCCTGCCGACTACATCGGTGACTACGACGTCTCGCCAGATGGCAAAAAGGTGGCCGTGGAAGCCAGGGGGGACATCTTCGTTGTTCCCAAGAAGGGCAACCGGTGGGTCAATCTAACCGAGACGTCGGGATCCCGGGAGCGGTACCCTACCTGGTCACCCGACGGAAAATGGATTGCGTTCATCTCGGACAGGTCCGGTGAGTACGAAATTTACAAAGTGCCGGCTGAGGGAGGCGACTGGGTTCAACTTACGAGGGATTTGCGCGGGCAGCTTTACCACCTTCGCTGGGCTCCTTCAGGCGAGTACCTGGCCTTCGGCGACAAGGACTACAATCTCTACGTTCTGAACGTCGAGAAGAAGAAGCTGGCCAAGGTGGACCGTTGTCTGAATCACAAAGATTACGAATTCTACTGGGAAATCAGTGACTACCAGTGGTCGCCGGACGGCAGCTGGCTCGTCTACTCAAAGGTAGATGACAACCTGAACAGCAGCATTTTCCTGTACGACGTGATCAACGGAAAACGGTACCGCTTGACCGATGACGGGTTCGACGACTTTTCAGCTTCGTTTGATTTCAACGGTCGCTACCTTTACTTTCTCAGCCAGCGAAACTTCAATCCCCAGATGGATCCGTCGGAAGACAATTACATCATCAACCCGATGACCAGGGTGTACGTGGTGGCGTTAAGGGCTGGCGAGAAGGCCCCATTTGACGCAGACGAGGAAGAACGCACGCGTTCAGTGCCGCGCGACAGTTTCCGGATCGATCTGGAAGGGATCCAGCAACGCATTTTCCAGGTGCCAATTGAACCCGCCAACTTCGTAGCGCTCGAAGCGGGCAAGAACAAGTTCCTGGTACGCGGAAAGGATGAGTTTGGTTTTCCCGGGATCGAGGAATTTTTCAACCCGGGTGGTGTGCAGGACTACTGGCTGAAGGGTTTTGATCTTAAGGACAAGAAAACCACCCGAGTTTTGCAGGGCATCGGCTCCTTCCGGATTGGCGTGAATGGAGAACATTTCGCCTACCGGAGCGGGAAAAAAGTTGGCATTCTGGACCTGAACACACTTTCCGAGTGCAAGGTAGAGAAAGGGGCGGTGAGGTTGAACCAGTTGTCCGTGAAGCTGGATCCACGCAAAGAGTGGAAACAGATTTTTGACGAGGTGTGGCGATGGTATCGGGATTTCTTCTACGACCCGAACATGCACGGGGTGGACTGGAAGGGCGTACACGATCGCTACGCAGAGCTTTTGCCCTACGTCGAAACTCGTTCCGATCTGAATGCCCTGCTGTCGGAAATGGTAGGCGAGGTTGTCGCTTCCCACTGCTACGTGTTCGGTGGGGACAGCGGCCCGTCGGTGCAGACTGAACACGAGGGCACGGGGCTGCTTGGCGCTGATCTTGTACCGGACAAATCGGTCGGCTACTACCGCTTTGTGCGCGTCTACCGGGGATCGAGCTGGCAACCGAGCTACCGGGCGCCGCTTGCGGCGCCGAATGTGCACGTTCGCGCCGGGGACTACTTGCTGAAGATCGATGATCACAAGGTCTCTGCCTCCGAAAACTACTTGAAATACCTGGTAGGGAAAGAGGGCAAAGAAGTGGCGTTGACGGTCAACACTTCGCCAAGCTTGGAGGGGGCTCGCACATTCAAAGTGAAAACGGTGCGAAGCGAGCGCGGATTGCGGCGCTTGGCCTGGATTGAGCGCAACCGCCGCTACGTTGAGCAAAAGACGAAAGGCCAGGTTGGGTACATGTACCTGCCAGACATGGACCAGGCCGGACTCGCAGCTTTTGAGCGGCAATTCAAGGCTGAAAAGTACAGAAAAGGCCTGATCATTGATGTTCGCTACAACGGCGGCGGCTTCACCAACTACTTTGTGATCGACAAACTTGAGCGAAAACTGGTCTTCGGTGTCCAGATGCGCGATTTCAAACCGATGCGCTTCCCGATGGTGTCGTTTGCTGGGCCGTCGGTGGCATTGATCAACCAGGACACCGGTTCGGATGGCGAGTTGTTCACGGAGCACTACCGGGCGCGACATTTGGGTAAGGTAATTGGCACACGTACCTGGGGCGGATTGATCGGCATCATCAACGTGATCCCGACGGTGGACGGTGGGATTGTCACCCAACCGAACGTGGGTTTTTACGATTTCCAGGGGCACTGGGTCGTGGAAAACCACGGTGCCGACCCGGACATCGAAGTGGATATCGACCCGAAATCGTGGGAGGAAGGCAAGGATCCGCAACTCGAGCGGGCGGTGCAAGAGATTCTCCAAGATTTGGAGGAGAAGTCGGTTGTTTTCCCGTCGGCACCGCGTTTCCCGGTGAAGAAAGCGCAGTGAGGTGCGAACGGGCGCTTTTGCGTAGAAGGAGCTCTTGTCAACAAACCCTTTCCTGGGCTTCTCGGGTTCCCTGTACGGGCAGCGGCTGGTGTGCCGTGGACGTTAGCGCGATTTCTGGAGGGGATGGTTGGGGGTGTGGGACCGGCTTTCGCCAGGGACTGAAGTCCCCGGCCACGTCAGGTGGAAACCGGCTGAAGCCGGTTGGATTTCGCTGAGCATCCTACCGCTCCGGAGTGCGGGCTACTGTCAGGACGCACCAGACCGTGGCGGTTCGGCCAGGTGCCGTGTTCTCCGTGAATGAGCCGCCTTCAGGCGGCGACCTTTTTTTCGTAGCCCGGAGATTTGATCTCCGGGCGAAGCAGTGTTTCCGAAGCAGCATTCGGCTCGGCATCCAGTTCTGCCCTTTCGCCGAGGACTGAAGTCCCCGGCTACGTCAGATGGAAACCGGCTGAAGCCGGTTGGAGGTTGCAGGGTAACCTGGTTCCTGCCTGTGCCAGCCCTGTCGGCTCTGGTCGCGAGGCCTCGGCGTTTCCTCGACGTGCCGTGTTCGCCGCGAGCAAGCCGCCTTCAGGCGGCGCCTTTTCCACGTAGCCCGGGGATTGGATCCCCGGGCGGACATGTCCAGATCCCCATTCATCTCCACATCTCCTCTTTTTTGGGAACCAGATCGTGGGCACCGCGTCAAAGGCAGGCCAAACTGGGGCTTTTGGAGCAAGAAGAAGTGCGGGTGTTGTGCAGAGCGCGTTTTTTTCCGCAG
>CAZXXS010000028.1:0-5053 GCA_964644845.1 uncultured Cytophagia bacterium
GTGCATCCTGCACATCTGCGGAGACGCGAGTCGTTTGGTGCCAGCGATGGCGAGAACGGGTGCGCAGGGTTTGAGCCTTGACTACCAGGTTGACCTGCTTGCGGCTGCAGAACAGGTTCCGGAGGACGTAGTTTTGATCGGCAATCTCGACCCCGCGGGCGTGGTTTCCCGAGGCAGTCAAGACGAGGTGGCTGCCGCCACGGAAGAACTGATCCGCCGCATGGCTGGCCGGCAAAACTTCGTTCTCAGCAGCGGTTGTGACCTTCCGCCCGAGACACCCCTGGAGAACATCCGCGCCATGGTTGAAGTTGCCAGAACTTTCCAGAACCGCGGGTGAACTTGGAGTGTCGCTCCAGATTTCGTTCGCGCGAGAGCGGCTGGTTGCGCCTGGCCCGACGTGATGTCTGAGGTGTTGGCTGCGCGAGGAGTCAGAGGGGCGTGATGGGCACGGCGGCTCCGTTGGAAGACGAGGCCAGTTTCGATTCCCAGCCGAAGCCGTTTCAGTCTTTTTCAATTCTGAGAACAACCGTGCCGGACTCGATTTCCAATCAGAGGAGGGCGGTTCCCATGAGGAAACGTGTGTTTAGCCGCGTCGCCCCACTTGCCGTGCTAGTGGTAGGTGTTTTGGCGAGCCCCAGAGCGGCGTCTTGTGCTGCGGAGGTGAGACCCGTCAGCAAGGACGTTCACCTGGTCCTGAAGCAGGTGACGCCTGACAGGTACCCCGGCGCGAGTAGCGTGGTTGTGTTCGACAGCACAGTGGTGCACGTACACGAAACCGGATACGCAGAGACGCGAAAACACACCCTCACAAAACTTCTCAAGCCATCGGCCGTTAAGGCCAGGAGTGTGCTCCGCGTGACGTACGATCCACTCTCCAACGAAACGGAAATCGTGAGCGTACGGGTCCACAAGGCGGATGGGAAAATTGTGGATGTGGATCTGGGCAGCGTGGAAGACCTGTCAGCGCCGGCTGGGATCATCTTGTGGGACAACCGAATGAAGGTCCTGCAACTACCCCACCTGGAGGTTGGGGATGCCGTTGAAGTCACGACGCTTCGGCGTGGCTTTCGCGTGGCCTACTTACAGACCGAGCCCGAAGAGCGTTTTATTCCCCCAATGCGAGGGCATTTCTACGACGTCGTTTACTTCTCCGCCTGGGAGCCGGTTCTGGAGCGACGCTACGAGCTGCGGTTACCCAAAGACAAGCCGATTCAGTTCAAGGTGTACAACGGAGAAGTGAGCAGTTCGGAGACCTTTAATGGCGACACGCTCGTGTACGTGTGGGAGAAAAAGAACATCAAACCGTTCGAACGGGAACCTCAGATGGTTTCTTTTTCCGACGTCGCCACCAAGGTAGTGATGGCCACGGTTCCGGATTGGTTCACGAAGTCGAGGTGGTTCTTCAAGATCAACGAGCCGAGTCTGAAGGCAACCCCCGAGATCGCCCAGAAAGCGAAAGAAATCGTGCGTGGCCTGAGGTCGGATGATGAGAAAATTGCGGCGCTGGTTCACTGGGTTGCGCAGAACGTTCGCTACCTCGGTCTGTCGATGGGTAAGGGTGAGGGGTACACAATTCATCCGGCATGGATGACATTTCGGGACCGCGGTGGCGTGTGCAAGGACAAGGCAGGCCTCCTGATCGCGATGTTGCGGTCCTTGGGTTACGAAGCCTACGCGGTGATGACCGAAGCCGGCTCCCGAGTGGAGCGTATTCCAGCTGACCAGTTCAATCACTGTGTGGCCGCCGTACGGACTCGGGACGGGAACTTGCGGCTTCTCGACCCAACGTGGGCACCGAACAGCCGTGAGCTCTGGTCTTCCGCGGAAGCTCGTCAGGACGTCGTGGTGGGAACGCCCGAGGGGCGTGATCTCGAGCAAGCCCCGTACTTCCCTCCAGAAACGAATTACTTGCGGATGAAAATCAGGAGCCAGCTGCAACCGGACGGGGCACTGATTGCCCACGTAAAAGTGACAGCTGACGGCGCACCGGACACACAAATCCGTCGGCGCCTTGCCCGTACGCCTTTGCGGGACAGGGAACGTACCTTGCGGCGTTTCTTCTCGGAGGCGTTGCCAGCGGCAAAGGTAAGACGTGTGAGCTGGTCAGATCCCGAGGACTTTTCGAGACCGAGTTCCCTGGAGGCAGAGGTTGAAATCCCAGGCTACGCCGTGGTGGCGGGCGACTCGATGCTCGTTCAGCCGATCGGCCAGTTTCTTCCATTCAGCCGTGCTTGGGGGGCGGATTTCCTGAATCTGGATCGACCGAAACAAAGGAAGTACCCGTTCAGGGTGCGTGCCACGAGGCTGGTTGAGATCACAGAAGAGCTGAGGCTGCCGAAAGGTTTTGGGCTACTGAAGGCACCACGTGATCAGCACATTTCGGGCCCAGAGGCAGAGTACGCGTACGAGGTACGGCGTGACAAAAAGAAGCTTGTCCTGCGCGTGCAGTTTTCGATCAAGCACCGAATTCTGCCCGCTGAGAGCTACCCGAATGTTCGGAAGGCGGTGTCTTGCCTGAAACAGCACACCCATGCGTTGGTCGTTTTGGCCAGGTAGGAGAAAGCGAAATGGTGAGCAAGAAAAAAGCTCTGGCGATTCTGAGCGCGGCCTTGCTTTGCGTTATCCCGCTTTTCGCTCAGGACGTGACGGTTGAATGGGTCAAGAACGCGCCCTCGGCTAAAGACTACCCTGACCAGGACGGCTTGATTCTCCTGGAAAAGCGGGTTCTGGAAGTTGGGACAGACGGTTCGCTTACGGAAACGTACACGCGCGTTTTCAAGATCTTCACGCAGGTGGGCCTCAGTGCCTACGCGGATCCGCGCTTCCTCTTTTGGTCCGGTAGGGAGCAAATCAAGGCTGTTAGAGCCCGTACTTTCATGGCTGACGGTACGGTTGTGCCGGTTCCAGACAACGGTTACCACGACATGGTTTGGTCAGCGGTGGCTTCTGCACCGGACTGGTTGGCCCTGCACCAGTACGTGGTCGACCACACGGCGCTTGAGAAAGGGGCGGTCATCGATCTGGAAGTTCGCAGGACTGGGCCGGTGGCACTCAGGGCGTCAGGCGTTGAGCCGCTGCAAACGAGGTTTCCGACTTTGCAACGCGTCTTTGAAGTCCGTGTGCCGCAGGGGATGCATTTCGAGTACCGCACTTGGCCTCGGGATGTGAAACCGAGTGTCAGTCAGTCTGGGGATCAAAAGGTGTACACCTGGAGCCTGCACGATCTGCCTGCGCTTCCGGTAGGGAGTGGACGTGGTGCGAAAACGGCGCACGGGCTGACCGTGGCGTACAGCTTCGTGAGCTGGCAGACGTGGGCTAAAAAGATGCGGGAAAAGGTTTCAGGCGCGGAACAGCTCGGCGAGGCGGCAAAGCGAAGCCTGACGGAGCTCCTGAGCGGGAAGGGACGAGGGCTTACGTTGATCCGCACGGCCAGGGACTGGTTGGAGGACAACGTCCGCACGGTTCGCGTGGATCCACTTCTTCAAAGCGCCCAGGTCCGACCCGCTAGCAGGGTTTTTGAAACGCGCTACGGCACACCGCTGGAGAAAGCGGTTTTGCTCGCCACGGCGTTACGGGCCTTTGAAGTCCCCGCTTGGGTTGCTTTGAGCGGACCGTCTGAGCTCGTGTCCCGCCAGGCAGCTTGTCCCGCGGCGCTGACCCACGTCTGGGTCACCGCACAGGTCGACGGACGGGAGGTGTGGCTTGACCCCACAAGACCGGTGAGGGATTTGGGGACAAGACTGCCAGGAGACCGGGTACTGATCCTTGGGGACGAAAAGTACACGTGGAAGGAGTTTCCTGTCGGTGACGCAGATGCGAACCATCTTGACCTGAGTCTCAAGTTGACTGTAATGCCATGCGGCCGCGTGCAGGGGGAAGGAACGGCCATTGGCACGGGAGCTTACGCGCTTGGCTTCGACCTGATGACAGCCGCGGAGAGACGTTCTTTGATCAGCGACTGGCTCGCGACCAGTCTGGGAACAGCCAACGTGGAATTGAAGGACGTTCCCCTTGTGAGTGACCGCGGGGCGGAAATAGGTTTCACGTTTACGCTGAAGGATTCACTCGCAAGTACCGGGGATTTACGAGTCCTGACGCTGACTGGAGGGTGGCCAGCCCCTTCAGGCGAAAAGCTTTCTGGGGAGGAACCAGCACTCGGTGCGTGGATTGAGCTGACAGCGCCGGTTTCGGTTGCAGAAGAGATTGAGGTGGAGGTTCCGAAAACGTGGAAGGTCCGGCACGTGCCCAAGGGCTGGAAGGTGCAAAACGAAGTTGGCGAGAGCCGGGGCGAAGTCGTGCGGCTCGGGGCAGGCAGGATCAAACTCGTGCGGAAACTGGAAGTGTCGGAGGCGAGCATCCCGCCACAAGAAGTAAGCGGCTACCTGTCGGTGGTGAACGCGGGTGGCCAGCTTAGCCAACGGACGTTAGTGTTTCTGGGTCGGCGGGGAAGCTGCGAAGACAAGGCGGCAGCTGATGCGGGCGAGAACCGCCGTAGGACGGGGCGGTGACACGGGTCGGCGGTGGTTGTGGGGGACCTGACTGGCGTGCATCAGGGCGGACCGGCCATTGGCAAACAGCTAACCTTGCGGTGCGGGAGGCACAGGACTTGATTCGGTGAAAGTCTCCCTGTTGGTCAACCAGGTGACGCGTAGGCTGCGGTGTTACGCCGCGAAAGGCCAAGCGCGAGGGAAAGGCAGCACTCGACGCTTACAGTACGGAGGGCCTGGTGTGGTGGTATGCCAGGAGCTACGCCGGGGGGCCACGCCGAACGGAAGTGTGTGACGGCACTCTGCAGGTAGGCAAGATCGTGACCTCCGGGAAGCAACTGGTCGGCGAGGTCACACCGGGGGCCACGCTCTTTTCTGAAGCTGTTCTTTGGACCCAGCGGATGGCTGACAGTACCGCTTGCTTCCAGGAGGCGCGGAGCCTTTCCGTGGCGCGAGATTCCATGTCCTCAAGCGATCTGACGATGCTCAAATCGCCCTTCATCGGTAAATCTCTCTCAACCGAAGCCAAACAAATGAGGAACCTCAGCAAGTCCGCTGTGGCTTTC
>CAZXXS010000029.1:0-165037 GCA_964644845.1 uncultured Cytophagia bacterium
AGGTCGCAAGAGTACACGCCCCTACCAGTAGTGTTGCCCACATCCACGTAGATCGTCTTGTTTTTGCCCGCAGGGGCAGAGGCTTCTGGCAGCGTGACGTCAATCGCCTGCGCGAACCCGCTACCCGCAAGCGCGAGGGTAGCGAGGAGAAGGATGAGCAGCCGTTCCGTCGGGATTTTGAGCAGTGTTGTCAGCGTACGCATACGATCTTTGCCACTTTCAGATTGCTGCCGAAACGAATGCGCGCGAAGTAGATGCCAGAGGCCACCGATTTCCCGTCCCTGCTTGTGCCGTCCCAGCGCATGTTGAGGTAGCCAGCTCTCAGCGCTGAACGGCGAAGAATCCGTACCTGCCGCCCGAGGACGTCGTAAATCTGGATCTCGACAAACGTCCGTTTGTCCTTGCTCGTCGGTACAAAGAAGCGGAACACGACTTCAGCGTTGAAGGGATTCGGACTCGTACCAAGAAATCGAAATGCTCCTTGTCCGTCCTGACCCGCGTTGAGAACGACGGCCTCAGACTCGTCAATTTGTGCCGAGAGGAGGTGCACGTCTCTGTTTACGCCCAAGCGCTTTTTCAAAAAGCGAAGCTGAGCGAAAGGAATGCCGGGACGAAGTGGTTTCAACGAAGCGAGCGCGAGCCCGAGTCCATCGTGACCGGTACGGTACGCAAGCCGAACGGACGAGTCGCGTGGCGCGCTCTGCACGGACGCAAGAGCCACCCCTGTGCCATCGAAAGCAACGCGGGCATCACAAGAGAAGAAAGGTTGTTCGCCGGCCGCGGTGAGTACGTAGACAAGCGTGTCCCGGAACACCTGGGCCAGATCGAGTCGGACCGAGTACGAACCTGTTCCAGCCGGTTTCGGAAGCCAGTCCGGCGCGTTGTCCACAGGGAACCGCGGAATCAGCCCAACGGAGTAGCGGAAAATGAGGGAGGCGTCGAACGAACTCACGGCGCCGTTCCCGCTTACGTCCGCGGCAATGCTGTCTCTTGGTTGGTGCTTGTAGTACGGCGAAATGTCTTGCTGAGCGCTGATTCGCAGAACAAGGGATCCGTCAAAGGAACTCACCCGGTCGTTGGCGCTAACGTCCCCGTACAGACTCGCCTCGAAATTCTGCCCGGTTGGGTTCCCTTGAAGTGGACCGTAGCTTCGTGAGGACGGCAGGAAGAACCAGCCCGACCGCGTCGGGGTAAGCGTGAAATTGTAGCCGGCTTCTAAGCGTTGGATTTCGTAGGTACCGTCCGGGTTTGTGGAGAGGTTCCGTTTTTCGTGGCCGCGGAGCGAAAGGTGAACGCCCGGCATCGCTTGACCAGTCACCGTGCGAACGTGGCCGCGCAGGCTGGCGATTTCACTCGGGTCAGCTGTCAATGTCACGTTGCGTGTAACCTGCGCACCAGGGTTGACCGTTACGCTTGTGGTGTACTGCAGGTACCCGAGCTGGTCGATTACCAGTTTGTAGGAACCTCCGGGAAGGTAACAAAGGAAGTCGCCGTTGTGGTCGGTGTACGTGGTTAGCGTGTCTGTGCCCCGGATGGCCTGCACAATTGCAGCCCAAACAGGGGGGCCGTCGCTACCTTTCACGTGCCCCTGCAAAGTGCCTTCTGTGGGCAACGTGAAATTGAGCGTCGCCGTGCCACCCGCGTTGATCGTCGTGGTCGCTGCTTGGGTACCGTAGCCATCGGCTGTGGCCATGAGCACGTAACTGCCGGGAGAAAGGCGAAGCGTGTAGCGCCCGTTGGACGCCGAGAAAGCAGTTAAACCGCTGTCGGCCGTCGTGACGTGTGCACCCGCAATTGGGCGGCTGGCCGGGTCACGGACTAGTCCCGTGACGTAGCCAGCGTTTTCTGTCAAGCTGAAGTCGACATTTTCGAGTTTTTGGCCTGCCTGAAGGGCGAGATTCCCACGTTCTGCCGCGGCAAAACCGGTCTTCGTGACGCGCAAGGTCCAGATTTTCGGCGCCAGGGAAAGGGTGTACTTGCCGAGAGCATCGGAAAACGTTGCGACCGAATCCGTGCCGGAGCGGGCCACAATCCGTGCTCCAGCCACGGTGGTGCCGTCCGTACGGATGGTTCCGCTGATTTCTGCAGCCTGGGGTGAAAGCTGAAAATTCACGCCCGTCTTGACTTCGCCGGGCTTCAACTCGACGCGCACAGGTGCGGAGGCGCTGAAACCACTTCTCGACGCCGAGAGCACGTGCTGCCCGGGCGAAAGCCGCAAGGTGTAGCCTCCGTCCAAGGCGGTGGTGTCGGCGGTTTCTCCAGCTCTAACCACAGCATTTTGAAGAGGCTGGCCTGAAGCCGAGCGAACGTGTCCGGAAACTGTGGCGCTGGCGGGTGAAAGGTCGAACTCGATGGCCTCAACCTGCTGGCCCGACACCAGTTCGAGGTGCACGGGAGGAGCTGCCACGTAGCCGCTCTTGGAGGCACTGAGATCGTAAGAACCGGGAACGAGTGACAGGCTGAAGTTGCCTCGGGGATCACACACCGTTTCCACCGGCGAACCGGAGGGTGGTGTGGCTACAATTCGGGCGCCAGGCAAGGCTGTCGAGCCGCTTCGGACAGAGCCGACCACGCTGACGGCTTGCGTGTGGACCTGGAGCGGTGGGTCGACTGCGACACTTGTGCCAGACACATCCAGAACGCGTGGATCGGATGGAGCGTAGCCAGACATCTCAGCCCGGAGGACCCAGGTACCAGGAGACAGGTGAAGGGTGAAAGCGGCGCTTGCGTCTGTCCGTGCCTGAACCCTGAATTCGTCGGATTGAGCGGTGACCGTGGCACCCGCAACGCTCTGTCCCTGATCGGTGTTCACATGGCCGGTCACGGCAACCTCGAGACTGGGCAAAACGAGGGGCTCGGAAAGCGACTGCTGATCACCGCTGAGGTTGACGACGACGCTTTCTGAGGGAGCGTAGCCAGAACGCGTGGCCCACACCTGCCACGTTTCTCGCGGCAAGTGCAGCGAAAAGCGACCGTCCACAGAAGTGGTTTGAAAGTGACGCTCTCCGTCCGAAGAAACAGCTTCCACACTGGCGCCGTCAAGTGCCTGGCCTGAGGCGTTGACAACGCGTCCGTTCAGCGTGGCTGGCAGGCGCCGCAGGAAGACGGTCACGGAAATGCTGTCTTCCGGATCGATTCGAAATGTGGTCAGCGTGTCGGCAAAACCTTCTTTGCTGGCGTAGACGGTGTAGTTGCCGGCTTGTACGGGTACTGTGAGGACCCCGCTGTCCGTGGTGAGCAGACTCGTTACCTCCTGAGAACCGTTCTGTGCTACCAGATCAAGTTTGACACGCGGCAACGTGGCTCCGTTAGTCATGCGCGTGTTCAGCGTAACAGCACTGACGGCTACGTCGTACCAGAACGTTCGATTTTCGCTGGCCGTCGCGTAGCCCGCGTCGTCGAAGGCGAGCACTTCCCACACGTACTGGCCCGCTTTCAGCAGGCTTCTGGCATCCAGCTCAACGGAAGTCCCCGTCGTCACCGCCCGGTACACGGGGTAGCTGGATTCACTGGTTTCTTCTTCGAGAAACTCGAACAGGTAAAGCGCGTAGTGGTGCGCGTTTGGCACAGTCTGCCACGTAAACGTCACGTTGCGGTCAGTCAGGTGCGCGTCGGCTGCGGGGGAGCCGAGGGTTGGTTTCTGGAGTGAAGTTGAAAACTGGGTTGTGAAACCGAACAACCCCGCCTGAACGATGGAAGAGAGAGCAGGGTGGTTGCCGTAGTTGTTCAGCACAGCCCAGTTGTAGGTCTTCCCGCTCACGAGAGGCGGAGACAGTTGGTTGAAACGGGAGAACTGTTGCGACGGATCGGGGTCGCCGTACCGAATGCTTGTGTTTGGCGTAATTGCCTGCCAGACGATGTTGGCGCCCACCAGCCGCAGGTCGCCTGTGGCTGGATCCTCAATGATGTGTGCTTCTTGATCAGAAACAACGATGTGGTAGTACGGCACACCGGGAACGGGATCCCAGCGAAATTCGGGAAGCACGGTTTCGACCCGGCTGTTGTTCGCCGGCGCACGCATGGCAGGTGCGTTTTGATTCTCGATGATGAGTTGAAACTCGCTGGATTGCAGAAGGCCGTTGGAAATGACACAGAAGTAGACCCCGGGCTGGAGACCGACGTCTTGCGGGCTGAAACGGAGCGACTTCCGGCCGTTGATGTCAAGGTGCGAAGAATGCACGCCTGGTGCCGGCCCGTAGTACAGTGTAGCCTGGATGTTTTCCTCCCAGGTGATTTCCACCGTCCCACTGGGCGGAATCAGCTCGTAGGGAACGTGCTTGAGGGTGATTCCTTGAGCCTGGCCCGAGGCAGGTCGCAGGAGAAAGAGAGTACTTGCAATGGCTAAGACCGTGAAAAGCAGGCCTTTTTGGGACCACCTCATCACAGGCTAACCCCAATTTGAACGAAGTAACCAGGTAAAGGCAACAAACGAAGGATGTGGCAGAAGACCACGCCTGGTTCTACCATTGTTGTGTAAGAAAACCACACATCTGGCAAGAAGTAGACAGATTCCAGGGTGCCAAGATGTTCGGACCCGCGAACTGTCAGGTTCAGCCTTGTGAGAGCCAGGCGAGCGCTGAACTTCTTGTGGGTTAGCAATCCTTCGAAACGCCACGAAGGAACAAATGAGAAGGACGAAGGACCGTAGGACAGCGTGTAGTCACTTACAAAAAGTGTAGCGGCAAATGCCGCGTCCGTTGCTCGCGACCGCTGTACCAGCCCAAATCGAAAGGCGGCAGGGACCGACAACCGCAGTTCGGGGTAAGTTGGATTGTTCACACGCTCCGTCAATGTGAGCTGGGTTAGTTTCAGTTTTGAAGCATCGAGCAACTCTGCGCCCTGCTCACCCCAGATCAGGGCATCGACATTGAAAGCAGGAATTCGGTTCTGAAGGATCTCAAGGCTCCCACCCGCGATGACCGGAGTTCCGGCTTGCAGGGAAAGGTCGAGGATGGTTGTAGGTTGTAGCAAACGCCAAATGCCCGCCCGGAAAAGCCACCCACCGCCGTGGTACCGGCCGTCCACGTGCTGGCTCAGGTCCGTCGGCCACAAACTGTTCGGATCGTTGAAGGCGTACTCCTGGCCAGCGTACAGCATGGCTGCATCAGTGTGTGCAAAACCCGAGGTCTGGGTGTCGAGAATCTGCCGGACAACGGCGAAACCGAGCACGGTTCTGGGATTCACGGGACGTGCCCAACGAACCCCCACGCGGTAGAAATCCAGACGCCACTTCAGCCGGGCGTCGATCCGAGCGTTCAGGACGACATCCATTGGTACGCCACCAGCGTCAACCGCAGTGGAAACGCGTGTACCGGCATTGAACAGCTCAGCCGAAACCTGTACCGCCAGGGTTCGTTCCACCAGTACGCCAAACGCGTTGCGTCCGTACCGAAAAGAAAGCGCGAGTTCGTCAAAAGGAGAGGAAAGGTAGGACTTGCCAACGACATTTGGATAATCTATTTCTGTGTCGGCGGCTCGGTAGGGTGCGAGAGCCGCGTTGACCTGCGATTTGGCTTCGGCGTTGAGATCGACAAAGGTCCCAATGTCGATCGAGACGGGTAGCCCACCGGTGAAACGGAAGGTGGGTTTCTGAGCTGGAAAGACAAAGGAAGGGTTCCACGCGGGGTTGAATGCGGACAAATACCGACGTCGCAGGGTGAGACCGTAATTTACCCCGCTCGCCACGTACAGGCCGGTTTCGATTCGGACGTCTCCTCCGGCGAACCAGTGAACTTTGCTTTCTGGAACCTGCGTGAATCCAGAGCCGGGCTGGAAAAAGAGGGTCAGTGCAAAGGCAGTAGGTCCCAGGAGGCGTGTCCACGGAGGACGCAGAAATTTCAAATGTGAAATTGCCAAACTGTACCCCACAAATACCCCGGAGCATCCTGCCGCACCGCTTCCAGTTTGGCGAGAATTTAAGGAAGAAGGCGAAGAAAGCAAGCGAAAATTTCTACACTTTTGTTGAATGTGGCAAACGTCACAGCGGTGCAAGTTCGCGATGTTTCTTCTGAGGGTTTCACTTGTTTCGGGTGAGCTGGCTCTGAACGGCATTGGCTACCTGCTAAAAAGCGGGAAATCGTCACGCACTTGGGTGAAAGCATTCGCGAGGGTGTCCGAGAGTCTGGCAAAGCACCGAGACATGCACGGGGGTAGAACTGTCTGGAGTACTGGGGCGCAAGTGACCAGTTGACAACCGGGCTTGAAGAGCGCTACAGAGCGGGGACACAGCTTAACCGGCACCGGCTTTTCGGACGCTGCGTGCGAACCGTGCGCGTCCAACTAAGTCATGCCGGATTGAAGACGGGGCGTACGGAAGTCATCAGCGAGTCCGGTGTGGATTTCACTTTGTGGTTCTCAGGAGGATTGACAACAGCGCCGAGGCCGACAGCCGCTGAGGAAAACTTGGACGGGCGTCCGAACCAGTACGGAGTTCAGCGAAGCGGACGAGGTGGGTGGCAAACAGGGTCGCGCGGCGGCCAAGGCACCTAACGCAGCGGAATGGGTTTGAAACAAGGGGGGGCACGTGACGTTTCGACCGAGGGGTGCGCAAACCTGGCGACCTTGCCGGGCGGAAGGGCCGGCTTGGTTGAAGTTCGGAAATTTGTGGAACCCCGCGGAATGTCGTCCCGTGGCGGTGGAACGCTGTGTCCGCTTTCCAAGAGTCGTCCGCAAGGAGACCTCGTGCCCGGCCAGTTCGTGAATGCAGGTGCTCGTGGCCTGGAGAAAGCTCCGATGCCCCGGACGTTCCGAGAAAGCGCCAATTACAGTAGGAAGCCTGCAGGGCACACGGGTAGGAGGGATGAGTGAGGAGGATCGAGAGCCAGGCCGAGCAACCGGTGAGCGGATTCGGTATTTGGCGAGCAAACTGGAGGACTTCGGTTTCAGTCCAGTGAGAGAGTCGGCCTGTGCGGACACGTGAGCGACTGCCCAACGACACGACGGTGTCCCTGTTCGCCTTGTTCTTCCTGTACGCTCACTGAGAAGTTCTGAACCCCCGCTTGTTTTGGACGAGGGTCAGAAGGTTTCACGGAACGGGCACCTCAAGGAACCCAAGGGTTTGATTTAGCGCGAGGTTTCGTTGATTTTCGCATTTGTTTGGTTTCCGACCCAAGCGCATCCTCGAAAAAAGGGGCCCGCTACAGGTGACGCCTCAGCCGTCGGGGGTTCCGAGTTGAACACTCCCTTGTGCCGGAGGAAAAGTTCGAGGGATTGAAACTGTTCATTTTCTTCTTGCTAAGAAAGCGAGACTTGATTACATTGTACGCGTTGACAATCGCAACTCTGTTCCGGTTCCCGTAGAGGGATCAAAAGGGAAGAGCGGTGAAAATCCGCCGCAGCCCCGCTACTGTGACGGGCTACGAAAGTCGCACCCGTCCGTGAGACGGTTGACGCCACTGGGTTCACCGGGAAGGCGCGACGAGTAGGCTTGAAGCCCGAAGCCAGGAGACCTGCCGGAGCAGCGTCGTCGTTGGTGGCCTTCGCGGGTGAGGTCCGACGAGTGGAGCTGTTTTCTACTTGCCCAACCTCTTCCCCGGAGGTTGGGTCTTTTTGTTTGTAACCCAACCTCTGAATTGTCCTGCTGCTGGCCTTCCCCGAATGGCCATCCCGAAAACGCTACAGGCTTCCGCGTTTCAGATTTGTTGTTCAGTTTTTTCACGCCGTAGCAAACACGTCGCTGGAAATCGCCCCACGGAGCTCTGTGACCTGGAAATTTCGGAAGGCCAACGTTTACGTTCCGGTGTGTGAAAAGAGGAGTTTGACACAGGTGTTGCTCTCGGAAGGATTCGTCCGACTGCTTGCATTGGCAGCGGTTTCCCTCGTGTTTTCGACTGGGACCTTGGCCCAGACGGAGCTCGGGCTCGAAGGAATTGTTGTCGACGACTCATCAGGCGAAGGGATTGCTCACGCCGAGGTGTTCATCGAGGGCACGCTGCTTGGGACGATGACGGACGAGCAAGGGCATTTCGAGCTAAGGGGACTTCTTCCCGGACGTTACGAACTGATGGCCAGGCACGTTGCTTACCTACCGAGCACAGCGGCTGTGGACGTAGGAAAGGAGGTCAGGGAGTTTGTTCGTTTTCGATTGAAGCCGCGCGTGCTTTTGCTGAGATCGGTGCGTGTGACCGCCGAGGCCGCGGGAGAGGGACAAAATGATCTGTTTTTTTCCAGGAAAGACATTGAGCAGTCCGGGGCAACAACCCTGGGTGAGTTGCTCCGGGCGGTACCGGGTGTCGAGGTTCAGAACGCTGTGACGGGGGCGCGGATTGTACTGCGCGGCGGAAACGCTGATCAGGTTCTGGTACTGCTCGAAGGTGTACCGCTGAATGACCCGCTCTTGGGGAGTGCGGATGTGGCAAACTTACCGCTGCGGTGGGTAGAGTCTGTGAAAGTTGTGAAAGGTCCTGCATCTGCGGATTACGGAGGTGGAGCTCTGGCAGGTGTTGTTGAACTCAAACTGCGCAGCGCTGTTCACTCGGGGACATCGCTTAACGCTGCTCTCGGAAGCTACGGTTTTCGGACCATCGGGCCGACTGTTGGGTTCAGGGACGCGACACACGGGTTGCTGTTGGGAGTTTCACAAATGCAGTGGCAAGGCAACTATGACTACAGTTATGAAATCGGTTCAGAAAGTCGGACGGATCAGCGCGTGAATGCGGACTACAGGACGCAGCTCGTGGGGCTGAACCTGTGGTCGTACCTGCGTGCGGGCTGGCTTGGACAAGCGTTCGCCCACTACGAGGAATGGGAGCGTGGAGTTCCAGGAAGTGTCTACGCTTTGTCTCCGTACGCGCGGTCGCGGCGTCAACGGTGCCTCTTTTCGAGCCGGGTTAAGGGGCGTGTAAACCGGGATAAGGTTGAGCTGCAGGTTGCAGGAAGGCTGAGCAGGACGGAATTCAGGAACCGTGTTCCCGATGATGTGCCCGTCCGTTACCGTTCTGTGCCTCCTTACGACACGAAGGCGACAAATAAAGATGTGCGGGTTCGTGGGCACTGGAGTCGTTCTGGAGGGCGTGGGAAAACGACAGCTGGTGTGGAACTCATGTGGCTCACCTACCGGGACTGGGATCAGTTACGTCGGGGTGTAGGACCGGTGGGCGAGGCAGAAACGCGCGCTGTGGCGGCTTGGGCAAGCTGGCGAACAGCATGTCCGGAACGGGGTGGTTGGGTGGCTGTGCCCCGGACCGAGTTACGTTTTGACTACTCGGAAATCAGCGCAGATCAGAAAAGGAGGCACGACAGGACGTTGAGCCCTTCGTTGACTGTCGAGGTGATGCGCAGGGATGGACGTGGGGTACAGCTACACGTGGCAGTTCGTCGTGCCTTCAGGCTTCCCACCTACGGGGACCTGTTCTACCAGGAGTACCGAGTGCGCGGGAATCCTTCGTTGAAGCCGGAAAGGGCGTGGGAAGTCTCCTGGGGCTTGAGTGGGAAGCACCGCCGTGCGAATCTGCGTTTGGAGTGGCAAGCGGTGCATTTCCGGCGAGACGTGAAGGACCAAATCATCTGGCGTCTGGGTAACTTTGCGAGCTTCTCGCCAGTGAATGTGGATGCTCGGGTGACTGGAGAAGAGTTTTCCGCCTCTTTGCGACCGGAACAAGGGACGTGGCAGGTTGGTGTTAGCGCCGACTTGCTGCGAACGGAGAACCTCGTCGCCGATCCCACAGTCCACGGCAAGGCTTTGCCCTTCAGGCCAGATTTTCGCTGGAAGGTCCGTGTTGAAAGAACGTGCGGCCGCGTGCACTTGGCTTGGACACATGCGGTGACCGGGCCACGCTGGGTGACAGAGGCCAACACCGTGCGGCTAAGAGGGTTTCAAGTTGACGATCTGGTTGCGCAGACGGAAGGCGAGCTAAAAGGATTTCGATGGCGTTTGGCGCTGAGCGTGTACAACGCGTTCGATCGGCAGTACGAGGTGTTGGAAAACGCGCCTTTGCCTGGTCGAGAGTGGCGACTGAGTGTGACCGTTTCCCGGGGAGAAGGGAACTGAACTTTCAAGCAAAACGTGCCTGCAGGTGGGAAGATGGTTTCGGACTGGTAACAGGTGCCGTGTTGACGATTACAGAAATGAATGAAGTCCAGGATAGAATTGTGCGAAGCAAGTGACCTTTTGGTGTAGCGACGAAATCAAACGGAGAGGAACGGCGCGATGGACAGAAGGCTATCGGGACAGATCAAGTGGGCGCTGATTGCAGTGCTGGTTGGGTTCAGTTGCTTTTCGGCGAGTGCTCAAGATCTACCGCGGGGACTTTTCGTGGAGAACAGTCTGGGCAGAACGCTTTCGTGGGTGGACCTTGAGAGTGGTCAAGTTCGTAACGACCTGGTCACGCTTGGCCAGGTTCCGAACCAGGTTGTTTCTTACCGGGATCGATTGTACGTGCTGAACAGTGTCCCGCCGGAGATTGTTCAAGTTAATCCTGTAAACGCGGAAGTGGTGGCAAAGATTGCTTTGCCTGAGGGATCGAATCCGTACGACATGTGTCTGGTCGGGGCTCGGAAGGCGTATGTGACGTTGTTGGTGGCGAACCAGGTTGCGGTCGTCGATCTGGCGGAAGGCCGCGTCGTTGGAAGCATCGATGTGGGCACGGCCCCGCAGGGTGTGTTTGTGGATCTGACGTCACGGAGGGCGTACGTGACCAACACGGGGGGGTACCCGGACTTTGCGGAAAGCTCGGTCAGCATCATCGACGTGAGTACAGATTCTGTCGTGGCTACTCTGCCGGTGCCGACAAATCCGCAGTTTGTAGCCATGGGGCCGGATTTCAACGTGTACGTAGTGTGCTCCGGCAAATGGGGCGAAAACCAGGGAAAGCTGTGCGTGATCAATCCCTGGGCGCCGCCAAACTACCAACCTGCAGTGGTGGACACAATCGCCCTGGGTGGTTTCCCCGGGGACATTGCCATCACGTCGTCGGGGAAGGCCTACGTGGCGGACTGGGGGGACGAATCAGGTGGTTTTCTGTACGTCGTGGATGTCTACGCGGACTCGGTCCTCCACGACAGGGCGAATCCTGTGCGGGTGGGACGTGGGGCAATGCGGTTGTTGCTGGACCCGGTGACGGAAGCGCTCTACGTGAGCAATTTTGATCAGGACACGGTGCAGAAGTTCGACACTGAGGGGGACAGCGTGGTGACAACCTATCGGGTTGGCGATGGGCCCCAGGGACTGGCGATCCTCGGGCCGATTGAGGCAAGCGATCCCTGGGCCGACGAAGTGGTTGAGTTTGTACCCGGTTCCCCATGGTCGGGCTTCGGGTACGATTTCTTTCCCGACAACGTTCTTGGTCCGCCGACGCCGTCCGCGGCTGTGGGGCCGTACACGCCCTCCAACTCTGAGGACGAAATCCTTTCTCTGGGAGACGGGGGCAGTATTACCCTCAAGTTCACAGACAACGTGGTGGTCGACGGCCCCGGGCCGGACTTCACGGTTTTCGAAAACGTTTTCATCAATCTTTGGACTGGGGAACCTTTTGTCGAAGCTGCCACGGTCTCCGTAAGCCAGGACGGCGAGCGCTGGTACACCTTTCCGTACGACACAACGGACCTCACCGGTCTTGCTGGGGTCCACCCGGTGCGGTGTACGCTTTGTCCGACAAACCCCGACTCATCCGGCGGTGACGCTTTCGACCTGGCGGAACTTGGTCTGGAATGGATCCGCTACGTTCGGTTGACGGACTTGGGAGATCTTTGGAAAGAGGGACCCTACAACGGTGACTTCGATCTGGACGCGGTTGTCGCTGTGAATTCAGCACCGAGTGAACCTTCCGCCGTTGCCAGTGAGGCAGGGGAGTTTGTGCCCAAAAGCTTTGCCGTGTCGGCTTGCTACCCTAACCCGTTCAATCCCAGCACGGCGGTCACAGTCAACGTTCGGCGAAGGGCGTATTTCCGTGCCGAGGTAGTCGACGCACTCGGACGGATCGTACGTGTGCTGGAAGACGGGATACTTAACCCCGGCGTGCACGTGCTTCGGTGGGATGGTAACACAGACACTGGAGAAATTCCGGCATCGGGTCTTTACCTGATTCGGGTCAGCTCGACTGGACGGACCGTGGTTCGTAAGGCTGCGCTCTTGAAGTAGCCTCAGAAACACGGGCAACAGGAAAAGGAACTGCACGAGAGGGTTGAGCCCGCAGAAACGGCTAACCAGATGCGACTGTTGCTCGGGTTGAAATGTGTGGGCAATGGGCTCCGCTCGGTCGGGCGAACTCTTTCGCAGGCTGTCGGGGGTGTTAGAGGGTTCGTTCTCTGGCAGGACGGTCTTCAAAGGTGAGCAGGTGTCGACGGTTGACCCTTCTCTCCGTTGAAGTCCCGCATCTTCGGTGGCTGTGTGAGAACAGTTCTTACGGTTTTGTCTTGGTCCTGAAGAGGTGGAGGTACAGAAAGCTGACCCCGACCAATGCTGCTGACCTGAAATCGCAAGGTCTTTCAGCGTGCACTTAACTGTCGGTCCACAGGATGCGCAGGCCGGCGTGGGGCGCGAATGCTTCGACCGGGACAAAGCGGACTTGAGCGGGTAGGTGCAGTGTCCGCCGATCTCTGGCAATCGGACAGGCGTGGTAGGACGCCGAAAACTCCAAACTGCGACAACACGTGGATTTCAAATCTCTCAACTGCCTGACGCCGACAAACCAAGGGGCGAGGTTGGACGAGCGATCTGACTTTCGTAGGCTGTGCTGCAAGATTCCGGAGAAATACGAGGGAAGTTCGCGTTTTTATTCCGGCCGCGAAAGAGTTTTTTCCGCTGAACTGAGACGAGCCTCTGTGCAGGGGAGAAAACCGACAACGTGCACCTGCGGGAGTTGTGTTGCGTCCTGAGAGAACTCTACTCGGGTTACGGGCGTTGGCGCAGCGCCGCGCTCTGAAGTTATTTCTCGATGATGCGGTTTGTTGCACGTGATTGCGGCGCAAGTGAAAACGTTCGCTTCGCGACGCTAATCGCGACGCTAACGCAACCAGCTGAGACCAGGTCATGGGCCGGCGGTCTAATGCCCGAGCACAGCTTGGTGCCGCGGCGCGTTTCAGGCCGGCCGGAAACCCCGGGCGAGGCGGGCGGACACGCGGACCCGACTCCGGGTGGCTGGCCCCGCGGCGGGAACGGCTGCTGGTTCCGGGGTTGTCCTGGCTTGTGTACCGGTTCGAGGGGGAACGTTCGCTTTGGTTAAAACCCGGATTCTGTGCAAAGAAAAAGCCAGACGGGCCCTTAGGCCGGTCTGGCTTTTTGCTCGTTTCTCGAGAAGGTAACGATCACGAACAACCGCTGGTGGCGCCGCAGTTGATGCATTTGTAGCAGGAGCCGTTCCGGACCATGATGCTTCCGCACTCGGGACAAGGGGGGGCGTCGGCTTGAGTCTGAAAGACCAGCGACTCCTGTAGATGCGTATCCTCCTCGAGGCTGGTTTGGCCATTACCGGGCGTCTGCAGTTGGGACTCCTCCGAACCTTCCTCGTGCTCTTCAACAGTTGGAGATTCAGGAGCGGATGTTTCTGTCCCCTGAGTGGCGGCTTTCTCCGTCACCGCTTCGCCGAAAAGGCCCTCGTCCGCGTTGGCTGCTTCTTGTTCTTTGGGCGTGAGGAACTTGAGAGCGAGCCAGCGGAAGATGTAATCCATGATCGATTTGGCAATCGGGATCTGCGGATTCGAAGTGAACCCGGAAGGCTCGAAACGCGTGTGCGTGAATTTGTCAACAAGCACTTGCAAGGGCACACCGTACTGGAGCGCGAGGGAAATCGCGGTGGCAAAGCTGTCCATCAGGCCTGAGATTGTCGAACCTTCTTTGGCCATGACGATGAAGATCTCACCTGGCGTACCATCTTCGTACATCCCGACCGTAATGTAGCCTTCGTGTCCGGCGATGCTGAACTTGTGAGTGATCGCTTTGCGTTCAGGTGGCAGACGTCGGCGTACGGGCTTCCACACGGGCTTTTCAGCCTTTTCTGACGCTTGTTCGTCGGCTTTGCCTTTGCCTTCACCCGTCACCAGGGGCTGGGTGCGTTTGGAGCCATCCCTGTAGACGGCGATTGCTTTGAGGCCCAGTTTCCAGGCCTGCATGTAGACATCCATGATTTCCTCGGGTGTGATCTCGTTAGGCAGATTCACGGTTTTCGAGATCGCACCCGAGAGGAAGGGCTGGACCGCCGCCATCATGCGGACGTGACCCATGTGGTGGATGTAGCGCACGCCCGTGGCTGGCTTGAAGGCGCAGTCGAACACGGGAAGATGTTCCGGTTTGAGCCCCGGGGCGCCCTCGATGGTGTCGTTCTTGTCGATGTATCGGGTGATGGCTTCGATCTGCTCTTTGCTGTAACCCAGTCGCCGCAGGGCCTCGGGGACGGTGCGATTCACGATCTTCAAGACACCGCCGCCAACCAGCTTCTTGTATTTGACCAGTGCGATGTCCGGTTCGATGCCGGTTGTGTCGGCGTCCATCATGAAGCTGATCGTGCCAGTGGGTGCAAGCAGCGTAACCTGGGCATTTCGGTATCCGTACTCCCGGCCAAGAGCGTAAGCAGAATCCCAGGTTTCTCGGGTTGCCTCAAGGAGATCTGGTGGTACGACCTTAGGGTCGATGCGTTTCAGTGCCTCGCGGTGTTTCTGGATGACCCGGAGCATGGGCCGACGGTTCACGCGGAACTTGCGGAACGGACCGATTTTGCTTGCAATCACGGCGCTCATTCGGTAGGCCTCGCCAGTCATCAAGGCCGTGAGCGCGGCGGCGTAGGCTCGCCCCTCGTCGCTGTCGTAAGGTAGGCCTCTGGCCATCAGCATGGCCCCGAGATTGGTGTAGCCGAGACCAAGCGGACGGAAGTTGTGGCTGTTCCGTTCGATCTGTGGAGTGGGGTAGCCCGCGTTGTCGACGATGATTTCCTGGGCAGTGATCATGATGTCGACCGCCCGGCGGTAGGCCTCGATGTCTAACTCCCCATCCGGTCGGCGGAAACGGAGCAGATTCAAAGAGGCGAGATTGCACGAGCTGTTGTCGAGAAACATGAACTCACTGCAAGGATTGCTCGCATTAATGCGACCCGAGTTGGGACAGGTGTGCCATTCGTTCACTGTGGTGTCGAATTGCATGCCTGGATCGCCGCAAACGTGGGCGGCTTCGGCGATCTTCTTCATGAGATCGCGGGCGCGGTAGGTGTCGGCCACGTCGCCGGAAAGAACGTAACGAGTTTGCCACTCCGTGTCCTTTTCAACGGCCTCCATGAACGCATCGGGCACGCGAACGGAGTGGTTCGCGTTCTGGAAAAAGACGGAACGGTACGCCTCGCCGTCGAAGCTGCCGTCATAGCCGGCGTCGATCAGGGCCCAGGCCTTCTTTTCCTCGCGTGCTTTTGCCTCGATGAATTCCACGATGTCCGGATGGTCGATGTTCAGGATGACCATCTTGGCGGCCCGCCTTGTTTTGCCGCCGGACTTAATGACACCGGCAAAGGCGTCGAAGCCACGCATGAAGGACACGGGTCCGGAGGCAAGACCGCCCGTGGAAAGAGGTTCCTTGGAGCTGCGCAGAGGAGAAAGATTCACGCCGGCGCCGGAGCCGTACTTGAATAGCATGCCCTCGATCTTGGCAAGATCGAGAATGCTTTCCATCCGGTCTTCCACGGAGTTGATAAAGCAAGCGGAGCACTGCGGTTTGTCTTCCACACCCACGTTAAACCAGACAGGGCTGTTGAAGCTGGCTTGCTGGTTCACGAGCAGGGAAGTCAGTTCGCTGTAAAAGGCTTCCGCGTCTTCGTCGGATGCAAAGTAGCCGTCTTTCTTGCCCCACTCCGTGATGGTTCTGCTGACGCGATCGATGAGCTGGCGAACACTGTTCTCGCGTTCGCCGGTTCGCCGATCGTAGTTGAAGTACTTGGACGCAACGACATTTGTGGCAAGCTGGGACCAGAACTTGGGGACCTCAACGCCCCGCTGTTCGAAGACGACCTTGCCGCCTTCTCCCACAATCACGGCGTCTCTCTTTTCCCACTCGATTTCGTCGAAAGGATGGATCCCCGGTGTGGAGAAAAAGTGGTCGAATTCGAGTCCTCGCTTGCCACGTTCCCCACCAGTGGCTGCTTCCTGCTTACGTTCTCTTGTGACTTCAGGCATGACCTACTCCCCTTGTCGTTGTTGCACGTAGGTGCGTGAGTGTTGGACCGTGGCCCCCAGGCCAATGTTCAGAATTGTGACAACTGGCTTTGGGTATCCTTCCCGTCAGCGGCGCAAAATATAGAGAAAACTCCCCAAACTGTCAAGGAAAAAGTCCACATATTGTGGTGCAACGTGAAAAATGGCTACGTGTGGTAGAGATGCGGCACTTACGTCGATTGTTCAACGGCCGACATCTCGGACTGAAATGTTGTGTCGGGGCGAAATGCAATCAAACAGCACAGCAGAGCAGCCAAGTCCAGATTGCACGCAGGTGCGAACAATGTTTCCGTCAGTGCCTGTCCGGCAGTCCCTGCCGGGAGATCCTGAACATGAGACCCGTGAACGCGAACCCTCGAGTCGGTCTGCCGAGGGTGGTGGATGACCCGTCGGGGGGCGCTGACGGACCAGCAACCCGCGACAGTGCGCGCTACGAGTACGAGTTCTTCGTCGACCGAGCGCGTTCTGCTTGACCGGGGCAGGACGAGAGAGCTGCGTAGCGGGCGATAAAGTCGCGTCAAGGTCTACAGCTGAGCGAGAACGTGCCAGTCAAGAAGAGAGAGGGAAGCGTGTCGCGACCGAATTCCCCTGAAGCAAGGCGGAGTCGCCGGGACTCGAAACAGCGACGAAGTGTGTTTTGGCCCACCCACCGGAAGACCCGACGGCCGGCACAGCCCGGCCGTGGCTCAAGCGTTAAGCCGCACCGCAGCTGCACAGAGAAAGACCAGGGCCGGAGCCGTTGACGCCCCGCGCGGCTTGCACGGGCTGAACCGCGTTGAGAGAAACCCTGCCTGAAGTTGAACAACGGTCATCCGAGTAGAGTTCGCGTCGAAATAAGGATGGACCAAGACAATCGCGGTTTCCCGGGAGCGCGGCCTGGTAGCCTAACCGAAGGCGGGGAACGAAAACCGGACCAAACCAAACCTGCCCCCGTAGCGTTCAATCACCGCGACCAGTGTCGGGCCTCGCGTCTGGAGGGGTGAGGAACAGCCGTGAGCGTTGGAGAAGTACGTGGCCAGAAAGCGGCTGGCACAACGACTGCCACCTTTGAAGCCCTGTTCACCGTCTTAGGCTTTTTGTGTTCGGTCTCGTCAGCGAGATTCCCGGAGCCGAAAGGACGCGGATTCGGGCGACCGGGGCGGACAGATCCGTTGGGTGATCCGGGGGCAGAATTGTTTGGTCGAAAAGGCGTTAGGCTTTGGTTTCTACCTGGCCTGTCCTGACCAGGCACCAGCGGGACCCGTCACTGTTTGCCGGGAACTTGGCGTTCCTACTGCAGCCGGAGCGTCCTTCAACTGGTGTGCAGACACGTGGCACAGAAGCCTGACTCTGCTGGCAACGCGTCACCTACTGCGGTGACCGAGCCCCGTGGATCTGCGGCCGAGTTTGCTGAGTAAACCCCAGTTGCAAATGGAACTCCTGTTGCTTCCGAGCCCGGTTGAGTGGCTGCACCGATCCTTGCTCGCTGAGCCATTTTGAAAATCGCAGGGTCTCAGCCCCGCAAGGTCTTGCCTGCAAGCGTACCTGAGCGGCTACGCTGGTGCCTTCGAGTCAAGCCATTTCGAAAACGGCCTCAGCCCAAGCCCGCGCACGAATGGCTGTCAGGGCGATTTTCTAACGAATAAAGTGGCTTTGGCCGGTGTACTGTGGGTGAAGAAGGGCCCGGGAAAGGATGAAGATGTCGATCGGTGATTTTCTCGACCGTCAACTCCTGCTGCGGATTCAGCGCGGCGACGACAGAGCAGCTGATTTGCTTGTACGGCGCTACCAAAGACGCGCGTACAGCACCGCCTACCGCGTTGTCCTTCAGGTGCAAGTGGCAGAAGACGTCGTTCAGGAGGCGTTCTTGAAAGCGATCAATTCTGTTCTTTCTGCTTCGTACGACGTCGGTCGGCCTTTCTGGCCGTGGTTTCGTCGGATTGTTGTTAACCTTGCTCTCAACGCGGTTCGAGAGGAACTGAGGCGGAAACAGTGGGAACAACGGGGTGCCGCCGAGGCGGCGACGAGCGCCACGGGCAGAGAACTGGATGCAGCCGAGGCCGCAGACTTTCGGGAGGCTGTTCGGAAGGCGCTGGTTGGGCTTTCGCCCGAAGTTCGAGCTGTGTTCGTGTTACGTGCGGCTGAAGAGCTCAGCTACAGGGAAATCGCGGAAACGCTGGGGGTGCCCATTGGAACCGTGATGTCGCGGCTTGCCCGGGCGCGCGAACTACTGAGGCGAGAATTGAAGGACTACGAAGATGCAGTCTGAGCGGACAAACAAAAGAAACGTTTCGTGCGACGAAATCCGTCCGCTGCTTGGAACCTACGCAGACGGCGAACTGGACACCGAGCAGGTAAGGCTTGTGCGCCAGCATCTGCGTGTTTGCCACAGTTGCAGGCAAGAGCTGGCCCAGATTCAGCGGATGACGACTGTCGTGAAAAAAACCACGGTACCTCCCCCGGAAGAACCGGGCTTTTTTGCTAACTTACGCAAGGCCATGCGGCGAGAAATTCGGGGACGGGTCCGTGGTGAGGCACGCCGGGAACAGAAGGCACGCTCGCTTCTGGGGTGGCGGCCACGACTCGCCGCGACACTGGTTGTTTCTCTGGCCGTGGGTGTCGCGATCCTGTCTGTGGAGATCTGGCGTTCCGGTTCGGGCACGCCAGGGGCGAGATCCCGGGAGACCTCCCCTGCGATTGCGCCGGAGCAACGGACGGGGGGCGAGAGCGCCCTGACCGCAACGGCACCGAAGCAGACAGGGACGCGCGCCGGGAATTCAGCCGCCGTGCCACGGGGAGTTGCGGGAGGTGTGAACGCGCTTGCCCCAAGGGAAGAAACGGCACCAGCCCTCGAGGTTCCACAGGCGACCCGGTTGGAAAGTACTCTACCCGGTTCAGCGGAGAATCAAGGGGGCGTTTCCCGTCGGCTCGGAGGTTTTTTCCCATCCCCAACTGCTCTGCGGAAGGGCGTTGCAGGAGATGAGGCGACAGGTAGCCTTGGGAACGAAAAGAAACCGCCAGCTCCGCGAAGACCGGCCAAGATCCCGGTACGTGCCATCTCTCCGGTGGTCATCGGCCCTCCGGCCAGGTACCCGGCCGGCAGCGCCGCGCTGGACTCGCTGCGAAGACGCTGTGCGAACCGCTGCGTTTCTTCGGATCCCGTCAGCCTTGTCGCATGGGGGCTGGTTTCGAGGGACACGGTTTCACAGCGCCTGGCGTGTCAAGGCGTCCTTGAGCTTTCGCAGGGTCTGAGGTGGACGACGAAACCCGATGCGAAGGCCCGTTTGCTTGAAGTTGTTGAACGGCACCGGGAGGTGTTGATTCACTACCTCGGTAGGGAGCGGCTGAAGGCGCTTGAGCAACGGCTGCTGAGCGCTCGACCTGCGAAACCAGAAGCTCCGTGATCTGGTACGTTCCGGTCGTCGCTGGGCAGCGAGAGGAGCCCTGCTGAGTTGGCAGAGGGCGCCGTGCTCGACGGATTCATGCCTGGCCCCTGGTAGTCGCGGTCTGAGCGTAGTAGGCTGAGGCTGGAGGCAGCATTGGCGTTCGGTGGGGACTCAACTGAGGAGGCAAGGTCCATGGGTAAGGCGAAGAGACGTTTTGCGGCGGTCGCGCTGTTTGCTGTGGTTTTGCCGTTATTCGGGTGGGCGCAAGGACTCCTCCTTCCTGGAAAACACGCCGCTTTGCCGGAGCTGGTTAGGAACGTCGTCAGGATCGACGTGGAAGAAAACGTGGCCAGGGTGAGCGCCACGCACGTGTTCCACAACAAAAGCTCGCAGGTCATCGAGGGAGTGTTCTACCTGCCGCTTCCGCGCAACGCGACCGTGACTGACTTGACGTCGGAGGTCAACGGGAAAACGCTGGAGGGCAGACTGCTCGGTAACCAAGAAGCCGAGCGCGTCTATGAGGAAATCGTTCGGCGCGACCTGGACCCCGCTCTTCTGCAGTTGCTCGACTACCGAATTCTGAAACTCTCGATTTACCCTCTGGAATCCGGGAAGGAGGCAAAGATCACCGTTCGGTACCAGATGGAACTTCCGGTGGAACGGAACACGACGGAGTTGCGCTACCCCCTGCGGACTGACGTCGGGCAGGGGCGGTCCCGGTCGACGCCGCTGCCGATCCTGGGAGCTCGGCCTGGGCGCGTAGCTCCTGAACACCGAACTGACACGACGGTCGTCGAAAACGTGCGCCTGCAGATTCACATCAGGTCCCGGTACCCGATCGGGAACCTCTACTCGCCGACGCACACGTTGAGCGTCGAGCGCGAAGGCGAAAATGATGCTCGCGTTTCGGTGGAGGCGGCCGGCGGAGCGAACCAGTTCGTGCTCTACTGGACGTTGGCGCGTGGTCCAATGGCCGTTGGTTTGTTGGCCCAGCGCGAGAAAGGGGAGGACGGCACGTTCCTGCTTTCCGTGGCACCTGCCTGGCGGGCGGGGGCGCAACGGATTCCCGTGGATGTGGCTTTCGTCCTCGACGTTTCGGGAAGCATGGACGGCGCCAAGATTGAACAGGCGAAAAGGGCTCTTCTAACGTGTCTTGACTCTCTGTCTGCAGGCGACCGATTCGCGATCGTGACCTTCAGCGATCAGGTGACAGCCTACCACGATGCCTGGCTACCCGCGAACCGACGTCAGGACGTACGGGGATTTGTGCGCGCTCAGACCGCAGGAGGCGGTACGAACCTCTTCGGTGCTCTGGAAAGGGTGCTGCGGCTGCCGCAGGACAACGAGCGTTTCCAGCTGATTCTGCTGCTCACGGACGGCAGACCGACTGCGGGCGAAACGCGTCTGGGTCCCATCGTGAGACTTGTTCAGGACAACCTCGGAGAGGCTCGCGTTTTCGCTTTTGGCGTCGGCTCGGACGTCGATGCCGTTCTTCTCGACAAAATTGCCGAGCGCGGGCGCGGCTTTACCTTCTACATTAGCGAACAGGAAGTGGCCAAGGCAGTTGAAAGCTTCTTCATGCGCGTTCGTCGCCCGGTGCTGTCCGATTTGAGGCTGGACCTTGGGGATCCAGACGCGATTTACGACGTGTACCCACCAAGTTTGCCGGATCTCTTCTACGGATCAGAGATCCGGGTTGCGGGTCGTTACAGAGCCCCTGGCCAGTGCAAGGCGACTCTCCGGGGGAAGTTGCGGGGCAGGGAAGTTGTGTACCACTTTGACTTGGATCTGCCGGAGCGCGACGTCATGCACCCGTTCGTGCCCAGGGTCTGGGCGGCTCGGAAGATCGGTTACCTGCTGGACCAGATCCGGATGAACGGCGAATCGGACGAGCTGGTTCGGGAGGTGAGACGGCTGAGCAGGAAATTCGGCCTTTTGACCCCGTACACGAGTTTCCTGACGCAGGAGCGGGCCCTGCAGGCTTCCGTTCCGGACTGGAGTCCTCCTGTTCTCTCGAGACCTTCGCAAGATCGAAGTCTGAGCTTCGTTCCAAGGCCTCGAATGGAAATCGATCAAACGGCGCCTGACGGGATTGCCGCTCCGAGTGGGGCTGGCCTCCCGAATTTGCGGGCAAAGAGTGTCCAGGCAGCGGCAAGGATCGGGGCTTTGAAAAGAGCGGAAACAGTGCCCGTGCACCGAGGCGTACGCTACGCTGCCGGGCGGACTTTCGTGTTCCAGGATTCAGTGTGGGTCGAAGTGCACCTGATGGACCAGGACACGACCTTCTTCAAAGCGGCGAAGGTTCAGTACGGCAGCCGTGCTTTCTTTTGGCTCCTGCGGCAGGGGCTTGAAGTACGGCAGATCCTGAGCCTTGGAAAACGCGTGCATTTCATTTGGAGAAACGCCCGACTGGAGATCGGGCCTTCAGGCATTCAGGATCCTCAAGAGCTGAGGCGGATCCTGACTTCCTGAGGGTCCCTTTGTGAAAGCGGGCACAGGCTTGCAGCTGGGGTGGCGCTTGGGAGAGGAAACGGGTTCCCACCCGGCTGGTGGGCACCGATTCGCGACCGTTCGGTCTTCGGATGCACAGGGCGGGCTGCAAACGAATGCACCGGAGACGGCTGTGGACACGCGGCGTCGAGGTGCACTGCGTCGGGTCGAGCTGGCGGACGGGCACGCGCGGGGCGGTGGACCCTCTTTTGCGGGCGAAAGTCGCGGGATCGGCTACCTCCTGCCTGTTCTGTGTTGGGGAAGCGAACTCTCGCTTCAATTGCACGCCTGCCCCGTTCGGAGCACACGGGACGGGCAAACACAGCTTGGGATTGAACCCTTTCAGCAGCTTTGCCGCGAACCGAAATCTGGGAAACGTTCAAACCCCGAGTGTGCTCGCGAGTCTGCGCGTGGCCGGCGACGGCTGGGCCCCGTGTTCGTGGCAGACCCTGCGACGGCTTCGGGGAGGAAACCGTGCCCGTACACCCGAGGTTGTGGCGGGAGTGGGGTAGCGGAAAGCGTGCTCCGCTCGAGACTGACGCGGCGAGTTTGCCGGTGCGACGGGGTCAGAAACAACCTGTGAGGGGGAGTTCTCTTCCTGGCAGCGCTTCGTCCGCAAGGTGTTCCTGAGGTAAAAACGAACTCCCGCCGACAGAATCCCTTGATGAAATCTTGCCACCGCTGGTTTTTTCAAGTCCCCCAAATGGAGGCGCACTTGCACTGCTACCGTGCCCAGTCCCGAATGCGTGTTCAATTGTGAACGCACAGCGTTCGCCTCCGTCCACGCTTGCCCGGAGCTGGTTTGAAGGGTGTACACAAGGCCTTTCGAAGCGCCCTGCAGAAGTCGAGGAAGCCCCCTGCCGTTGCCACGGCGAATTCCCTCCAAATGGCTCGGCGCGGATCGAGAGCCGGTGACGGTCAGCGACATCCCTTTTCCAGGATTTTCACTTTCCCTGCGTTGTGGTGCAGATTCCCGCGAGCAAGGGGCCGAAAGCTGGAAGTTCCGGACTGTGTCCAAAACATCTGGGAATTGGATGCCCGGGCGGTCTTAGGCGCAGACCCGCCAAAGCGTGGTTCGAGATCCAACCGGTTTCAACCGGTCTACACCTGAATTAGCGGGGAATTTCCAATCCCGGGCTGAAACGCAAAGCGATGTTTGAACTTCTGCCTTGTTCTGGAAGCGATTTTACCAGCAAGAGCCAGACCGCCCTGAGGTGCCCGCGAGTTGCTACTGGAAAAAGGGGAATCCCTGTGCTGATGGCCCTTGCACGAACAGCCGAATTTGCTAAATTGCCGTGGGCGTGTTCGGTTAGCACTGCATCTTTCTGGAGTAAGGTCCCCGGGCGTACTTGATCTGGTTCAGTGGGCTTTTTTCGCAACGCCTTGGCGTCCGTTTCAGGGGCAGAGTCCCCCAGATTGGCTCGGCCAAATCCGAACAGGTTCGTCAAGCAGAAGAACGGCCGGGTTTTCAGCAGCATTTTGAAACAAAAGTGAGAGTGGTGCCGTTCGGCACAACCACAGAGAGTGAGAGGAAGAAATGGAGCTCGAGCGCAAAGATGTTGAGACTTTGATCGAGAAAGCTCTCGAAGAAGATCTGGACGACTGGGGCGACATTACCACGCTGGGCACAATCCCCGCCGACCTGCAGAGCGAAGCCGTCATCGTGGCGAAGCAGGATGGCGTCGTGGCTGGACTGCCGATTGTCCGATGGGTTTACGAAAAACTGGGTGGCCCGGTGCGGGTTGACGCCCAGGTTCAGGATGGCGACTACGTGCAGGCCGGCGTTGAAGTGGTGCGACTGCGTGGGAACACCCGCGCGCTCCTTGTCGGCGAACGTACGCTGCTGAATTTTCTGGGCCGCCTTTCTGGAATTGCCACGTTTGCAAACCGTTTTGTACGAGCGATCGAGGGCACACGAGCGAAAATCCTGGACACCCGCAAAACGCTGCCGGGTTGGCGCCGCCTGGAAAAGTACGCGGTCAGATGCGGAGGGGCGCAGAACCACCGCATGGGTCTGTGGGACATGGTTCTGATCAAGGACAACCACATTGCTGCTGCGGGATCGATCGAGGCGGCGGTTGAGCGCGTCCGTGCGTACCTCACCAGGAGCGGCATTCAGGCGGAAATCGAAGTGGAAGCAACAACACTTACCCAGGTGCGGGAGTGTTTGGGAGCAGGCGTCTCGCGAATTCTGTTGGACAACATGACGCTGGAAGAGCTCAGAGAGGCAGTTCGGACGGTGGCTGGGAGGGCAAAGCTGGAGGCTTCCGGAAATGTGCGGCTCGAAACTGTGCGGGAGATCGCCGAGACCGGGGTAGACTTCATCTCCGTGGGCGCAATCACACATTCGGCGCCGGTTTTCGATTTCAGCATGCGGTTTGTTGCTGTTCGCTGACCCGTGAAAAGCAACGCCAGGGGGAAGCAAGCGCCTACGTGGATCTGCGATGTGAGCGTCGGGGCGATCCAGCCGCGTGGATGCAACGCTTTTGTCCGTACGCTGGAGCGTGTAGCTGGCTTGGTTTTTTGCGGGACCGGCCGACTTGACCACGGAAATAACCAGGGCAGATTCCGTTCCGAGAAGCCGAACTTTTGTCGTGGAGGCGCGTACGAGTAACCGGAACAACGCTGCGTTGCTTTGGTTAGTTTACCAACGTCGAAATCAATCGAAAAGTGAGGTGGAACAGAGTGTCGGACAAGCGTTTTCCGGACCCGATGCAAATTCAACGTGAAGTCGCCGAGTTTTTGAAAAGCAAATACGGCGACCGTGTTGTGATTCCCCCGCAGCCAGACACAGCCAGCGAGGAACCCGGCGACAAGGGTGAGGGGGAAGGTGTTAAGCGCATCCGGTTCGACATGAAGCCCGAGGAACTCGAGGCCTTTTTGAAGGAGTACGTTGTCGGCCAGGATGAAGCCATCGAAGTCCTGGCGACGAAAATTTGCACGCATTTCAACCGAATGCGGCACGAACATGAAGAAGAACTTGAAGATCTCGTCGGCAACATCAAGCCAAACATCTTGATGATCGGCCCTACGGGAGTTGGCAAAACCTACTTGATTCGGCTGATCGCGAAGAAAATTGGTGTGCCGTTTGTCAAAGGCGACGCCACGAAATTCAGTGAAACCGGCTACGTAGGTGGGGACGTTGAGGATCTCGTGCGCGATCTCGTACGCCAGGCCAATGGAGACGTTAAGCTGGCCGAGTACGGAATCATCTACTTGGACGAGATCGACAAAATTGCATCGAGTGGGAGCCACGTCGGCCCGGACGTTTCCCGTTCCGGTGTGCAGCGCAATCTGCTCAAGTTGATGGAAGAGTCCGAAGTTGACCTGCGCACGCCACACGACCTGGCGTCGCAACTCGAAGCGGCGATGGAAATGCAGCGCACCGGCAAGGTTCAACGGAAAAAAATCAACACGAAGAACATTCTCTGGGTGATGAGTGGCGCGTTTACGGATCTGAAGGACATCATCCGGAGACGCTTGAACCGCCAGCCGGTCGGTTTTCTGTCCGACGTGGATGTGCACCAAACGCAGGACACCGAACTGCTCCGACAGGTGCGCACGGAGGACCTGATCGAGTTCGGGTTTGAGTCTGAATTCGTCGGTCGACTCCCTGTGGTGGTCGTTTTGAACGATCTGGACGGGGACGGGTTGTACCGAATTGTGCGGAATCCAAAGAGCACGGTGGTGCAGGCGAAGAAGCGGGATTTCGCGGCGTACGGTATCCGTCTGGAGTTCACCGACGAAGCGCTACGAAAACTGGCTGAGCGGGCCTACGAAGAGCACACCGGAGCACGCGGATTGGTAAGTGTGTTCGAGCGTGTACTTCTCCGCTACGAAAAGAAGCTACCGTCCACCGAAATCCGCGAGCTCACGGTAACGCCCGAAATGGTGGAGGATCCAGAGGGTGAGCTCGAGAAGTTGCTGACACGGGAGGCAGTACGCGCGTTCCAGCGTCGATTTCTGGCGTCGACGGGCATCGCCATTCGCTGCACACCAGAGGCTGTGGCGATTCTGAAAGAGCAAGCAAGTCGGAAGGGCGCCAAGCTCGAGGACGTTTGTTACGATCTCCTGAAGGACTACGAGTACGGTCTGCGCCTCTTGGGGCGACAGGAATTCACCGTCGACGCGGAAACTGTCCTACATCCGAAAGAGCGACTGGAGAACTTGATCAAGGAGGCGTACACACAGGGAAAGAACGCCTCGTGAGGTTACCAGAGCTGATTGACCAACTCTGCTCGATGTGTTTGACTGGGAAGATGCGGCCGCGAGCCCGGAAGACAGGGCGTGGCCGCTTTTTTGTAGACAGGGCGTTCGAAAGGGTCCGAGACAGCGCGAGGAACCACCGTGGCTGGTCAGGCCGTGGGCTAACCGTGAGGTCGGTAATCGAGGATGCTGCGAGAAGCGAAAATTGCGCCTCGAGAACAAGCTACCGAGAAGAACAGCTCTGGCCTTGTAAGGTGCAGATTGATCTTCGTGTTGCCCGGCAACGGGTTTGGCAGCGCCAAAACCAGGGTCCGGCGGAAGAACTTGTGGCAATCGAGTCGGGGATCCCCTTGGAACGCTTCTTGAGTGGTGTTGCTCGGAAAAAACTTGCGTTGGCTTCTGGGTCCACGCGGTGTGAGTAGCCTTGAACCGACGTTCCAAGAGAGGCTGCTTCGCCTCAAAGGCACAAGAGCAAATGGGAGGAGTTTCGAGATCGGTACGCGCGTCGGGCGTCGCGTGAGTTGCGGCGGCTGAACGCCTTGGGCCGTGGGCTCGAGATGTTTCCCGGGCCGACCATTTGAATTGGTTTTCATTTGAATGAAAGACACCGGTGAGTTTTCGTCCTCGGCCGGGACAAGCTCTGGGAAGGGGTTTTGGGGTTCCTCGGGCCGCTGGCGACACGGGGCCCCCAGCCGCGGAAAAACGTGACAGTGGGTCGATCGCCTTGTGGGCCCCCCAAGATCCCTGTAGAGCAAAATCAACCGTGGACTGAAAGCTCCGGGTGTCACTGCTCCAGGTCGTGCTTGTGTTTTGTTGGCAAGCACGAGTTGATGTGTAGGAGTGATCACTCCATTCCCGCCAGGCGTCTCACTTGCTTTTTTCATTACGAATCGTTATCATTAAGCCGCATGAGATTTGCTCGGCAGTGAACGTTTTGGAGGACCAGTTATGCCGAGGCTGCGCAAAATACTGTTTCCGACGGATTTCTCGGAGTCGGCCGAGGTGGCGTTCAACCACGCGGTCAGCCTGGCGAGCCGTTTCGACGCCAAGCTGATCCTTTTCCACGCTGTCCTCATGTACGAAGAGGGTTTGCATTTGCCGGAAGATGCTTTCCCGGAGCTGGATCAGCTCTACCGGGCCATGGAGGAGAGGGCCGAAGCTTCCCTGGCGCAGCTCGGGGAGAAGCTTCGCGAACTGCGTGTGGAACGGGTGGTCGCCCGTGGAATCAGCGCCAGCGAAGAAATCGTGGGCTACGCCAAAGAAAACAAGGTCGACCTCGTTGTGATGGGTACGCACGGTCGGAAAGGGCTGGCGCACCTGGTGCTTGGCAGTGTGACTGACCACGTGATTCGCCACGGCCCAGCACCCGTTCTGACCGCGCGTACGGGGAGCAGGCCTGTGGACCCCGCGCAGGGCTACAAGAAGATCGTCGTGCCGACCGATCTTTCCGAGCATTCTGAAATGGCGGGCAAATGGGCCGTCACACTGGCCGAGAAGTACGGCGCCGAACTCCATTTCGTCCACGTGGTCGAGGACGACATCCATCCCGCCTACTTCGTGACGGGCAAGACCTCGATCTTCGAGCTAATTCCGGACGTTCTGGAGCGGTCTCAGGAGGCTTTGGCTCGCTTTGCCAAGCGGGTAAGAGCGGGAAGTTTGCCGCACAAAATCCGGGTACTGGAAGGAGAAGCGCACGTTCAGATTGCACAGTACGCGGAGGCGGAAAAGGCTGACCTGATTGTCGCGGGAACAAGGGGGTTGAAAGGGATTGAACACATGTTGCTCGGGAGCACGACAGAACGGATCATTCGCCGTGCACCGTGCGCTGTGCTTGTGACCAAGAAAACGGATTGATGTCCGGATTTCGCGGTCAACAACCGGACAGCAGAGGTTAGGGTCGCAAGAACACGGGGAGTGGGTGCCGCTCGCAGTGACATCCCTTCGGATCTTGTTGCTTATTCAGCTGTGAAATCGACTGTCTACGGCGATTCTGCCGACACACAAAACAGGAACGCGGACTTGGCGGAATGGATGAACACCAGGATAAGCGCACGCGACTAACCCAGGTTGTTAAGTGCGCTGGCTGAGCGTCAAAGATGAGCCTGGCGGAGCTGGGCCAAGTACTGTCACAACTTTCTCCTCTCAAGCACCCGGCGGTGCTGGTAGGGACTAACACCACAGACGACGCCGGCGTCTACCGCTTGACGGATGAAATTGCCCTCATCCAAACGGTGGATTTCTTCACGCCGATTGTGGACGATCCGTACGATTTTGGCCGGATCTCGGCGGCAAATTCTCTGTCGGACGTCTACGCGATGGGGGGCAAACCGATTTGTGCGCTCAACATTGTCGGCTATCACGTGAAGTACTTCGGTCTGGACGTCCTTGCGGACATCCTTAAGGGTGGGGAGGCTAAAGCCAAGGAGGCCGATGTCCCAATCCTGGGTGGGCACACAATTCAGGATGAGGAAATCAAGTACGGGCTGGCCGTCACCGGCATTGTGCATCCTGACCGGATCGTGACGAATGCAGGTGCGCGTCCAGGGGACGTGCTGGTACTGACTAAGCCAATCGGCACCGGAATCATCACAACTGCGCTCAAAAACGGCGTTGAGCTCGGGGACTTGTTGACCCAGGTTGTGGAAACGATGGCTGTTCTCAACGCGGGTGCGGCTGAAGCGATGCTGGAAGTGGGCGTGCACGCCGCCACGGATGTTACAGGCTTCGGTCTGCTCGGCCACGCCCATGAAATGGCGAAGGATTCGGGCGTGGCGCTCCGGATTCGCTACAGTGCGGTACCGAAGTTTGAACGCGCCCTGGAGCTTGCCGCTGAAGCGCACGTGCCCGGAGGTACGAACAACAACCGCTACTACTTGCAGGACATCGCCACGTTCGACGATTCCCTGACGTGGGAGGAAACGACGCTGTTGTTTGACGCCCAAACGTCCGGTGGCTTACTGATGGCGGTCGAGCCAAGCAGGGTGGACGCACTGGTGGAAGCTCTGAAAAAGAAGGCGGCCCCGGCAGCTGCGGTAATCGGGGAAGTCGTGGACGGACCCGGCGGACAGGTGCGCGTTGACCGGTAGATCCAGCATGCTCCTGCGGGTCAAGACAGCGGGCAAAAAAGCCACCTGTCCGGAATGAGGGGCGAGGAGAATCCTCTGGAAGCGGAAATCCGCCGCAGGGGTGCGGTCTGGAGTACAGCGCGGTTGGACAGGATCACCATTGCTGGGTGACCAGACCCTTTCAGAATGGGGCGTGCCCGGGCAAACGTGGGGTCAAACGAGCTTGTTGGGGGCGCGTTGGCATTCTTGTAAAGCGGGGTTCGACGCAGGGTGTCCAGCCTACGCCGAGCGACTTGTTTTAGGCTGGCGCTAACCTGGGTAGCGGCGAAACCCGCGTTCAGCCGTTTGTGCGTTGCCTCGGAAGAAATCGTGAATCCCTGAGAAACTGCGTTTACCCCGCCGTGCCGTCCTGCGGCTGTTCTGGGAGCGCAGGCTTCACGAAGATGGATTGGAATGCTTTCATGATCACGGTGCCTGGGGGGGCACCTTTGGCTTTTTTGAGGTACCGACGCTGGGTGTAGTGCACCAGGACGTTGCTGCTGTTTCGGTTTTTGCTCAGGTAAGCTGCCAACGCGGCCGCCTGCTTAGTTGTTCGCGGGGGGCATTTCTCAAGGCGGCGGGGATTGCGGACAATCACATGGGAGCCGCTGACGCCAGCCGCGTGAAACCAAAAATCGTGTTCCTTGGCTACCTGGAATGTGAGCCGCTCGTTGGCCTCCGCTGACCTCCCTGCCAGAATTTGCAGACCATCTTCCGAGACAAATTCGAGGAAAGGCCGTTTTGCCTCCGTTGCACGGGACTTGCCTGCGCTTGCGTTTGCGCGTCTGTCCTTGTCCAGCAGTTCCGGCGCTTCGTCCTGCACCAAAGCGCGCAGGGCTCGCAGAGAATCCGCCTCCTTGGCCCTGAGTAGCAAAACTTCCAGTTGCCGTTTCTCGGCCCTTGCTTGGTCCAGCCGTTCCGCGGCAATTTTCGCTTTGGCGTCCAGTTTTCGAGCTTTTCGGTAGTATTCCTGGGCATTCTCTACGCGAGTCTTTCTCGGGTCAAGGGGGATGGTTACTGTCCCCAGACCATCGAAGGCTGGTAGCGTAACGGAGGACTCTCCTTTGCGGCCTCCGCCCGGGTTGGCCAGGAGCAGGTTGGCAAAAGCTCGGTAGCGGTCTGCCTGGCGAGCTTCCTCCAGGTCTTGTTCAAGATTGGTTATCCTGCGCTTCACCTTTTTGAGTCTCTTCTTGAGTGTTTTCTCAAGGAGAGCTTGAAGTTCCTCAAAGCGATGACGGTGCAATCCGTGAAGGACAAAAGTCCGAACGGCTTCGTTGGCGCTGGAAAAGGACCGCTCTCGGTAACCGGGCGGGCAGCCCTCAGTTGAGAGCTGCACAAACAGGGGAATATCGGGACCCGTTGTGGCCGGGAGGTAACAGACGCGCACCGGTTCAGCGTGCGCCTCCGGAGAAGAGCTGGCTGACTGTGGGGACTCCACGAGGTCAACGGGGTCGGCGACGGCGGACTGGGACAGCGACGTAGCCTCTCCAGCGGCGTCTTGAGGATACGGTTGCAGGTCGAGAGTTGGGCGCGACGAGTTCGGGGAAAGGGTCAGCGTGTAGACGGCATCTTCCGCACCGGAAAAGAGCAAACGGATGGACGTCGCGGAAGCGAGCGCCCGGTTGAAAACTGTCCCAGCCAGTGGGGAAAAGTCGTAGTCGCGAGCCCTGGGGAATTTCCTCGGAACTGTGGACTCCAGAAACACACCGGGCCAGTGCTTGTGCAGACTGAGTACCAGAGAGGAGGTCGTTTCGGGTCCCGCCAGAACCAGCCAGAACACGTGTTCATCCTGCTGAAATGAGTTAGTGACCTCTGCAGCCGCGACGCGTTCGGTCAGTTCGGCCGCGAGCTTGCGGAGGACGCCAGGAGAAAAGGGAACTTTCGGGTGATTGGCTGTAGACATGAGGTCTTTCCGTTTGCTTAGGACATGGCGTCCGTTGCTCGACCTGGTGTTCTGTTGTTCACGATCGCACGCACAGGTTGACCCTTGTGCGGCTTGAGAAAACACGTGCTGCGTGCAAAGGGCCCGCGCTGAATCGGACTGTGTCTGTGTAAACCGCCGGAGGCAACAAGGCCGCGACGATTCTCCGCACCTGCGATCAACTTGCACATCTCCTTCACGTGGGCCGCGAGGATTCCAGAAATGTGGACGTTAAGGCAGCGGATCAAGAAGCGCCCACTTACTGGCCAGGGGAGGAGCCCTGACTGCCAGGGTTCTGTGGCGTCCGGAGGCGAGCAGAGCCGCGGTGCGTGCTCGGGTCCTGAATGGCGGCGCCCCTGACAAGGGGAAGGGGAAAAGCGACCTTTTTCGGGGTAGCCAAGTGAGCCTGAAGACGACTCTTCGGATCGGGAAGCGCAAACTGCGCTCGCCGGACCGAGTGGCACCAGCGGCGCACCTTGACCCGCAAGCTTCCTGAGTGCTACCCGGCGGTTCGGTGTGTCGCGGGGCAAGTCAGTTTCACGACACCGTCAAGGGGCTGCGAGCTGTGGCTCAGGCCGGAAGCGCCGCGAACGCGGCCTGCTCGGGCCATGCCTGCCTTTAGCGAACGCCAGCTGCGGTCTGCTGTTTTCAGAAAAAAAGGACAAAAAAGAAATGGGCCGAGCGGGCTGTCCAGAACCGGGATTAGGGGGGTTACCGGTGGCTGGAGGCGTGTGCCCATCTCGACCCAGGAGCTCCGAGGATCCTCATCATCGCTCCAACTTTGCAACATTGTAGAGCCTACTTTTGTTCCCGGACAGCGCTTCTGAGGCTGTGAAAATTCGGCCACAACCTTGACCGCGTGGTTTTTGCGAGGTCTTGAGCGGTGTGCTGCTAAGATCAAAAAGGGGCGGCCAACGGAAGCGAGGAAAGAAGAAGGCGCTTGCGCCTGGATGTCCCACAAAGTGAACGGCTGTGGGACCCCGGATCTCTGCAGAGTCTTTGCCGGAATTAGCCCTTTCTTGCTTCGGTGGGAGCCCCCTTTTCGCTTGATTTTGCACGGCATTTGTCGTATTTTTCCGGCGCTCTGAAAGGGTGAAGAAAGCCTGTCGTCTGGAAGCGAACGAGAAGCGGTTCTCTCTGATTGGCGCTGTCACGCGGCGAGTTGGTTGTTTGTGAGCTTGGCGTGCGGAGGCAGGCTTTGCTCAAGGGCGTGGCGGATTCGGGATCCGTGGGACAACGGAGTCCCAGGGCCTTGTCGCTCGAGAGTGCTGAGTACAGCGCGCTCGGACGCCGCAGGAAATTGTGGTTCTCGCTCGCTGCACAAGTTGGAGACGACGGGGATCAACGTCGCAACCCCGACAACAGGGGCTGGCCTGCGGCAGGCGAGTCGAAGGCGGTTGTGCACAGGATCTGGACGTTGTTCAGCGGTTCGATCACCTGATTAAGGTGTCCATGAAACGGAAGTTGTCCGAAGAGCTTCAAATGAAGCTCGACAATTTGCCAGCACGGCCGGGCGTGTACATTTTCAAAGACCGTCTCGGCCGTATTCTTTACGTTGGCAAAGCCAAGGTTCTCCGGAACCGTGTGAAGTCGTACTTTCAGGCCAGCCGAAACGAGGGGCCGAAATTGGCGCGGCTGGTTTCGCGAATTGCCGACCTGGAAACCATTGTTACCGATTCCGAGGTTGAGGCCTTAGTTCTGGAGAACAATCTCATCAAGGAGTACAAGCCGCGGTACAACGTCAATCTAAAAGACGACAAAAGCTACCCGTACATTCGGGTTACGAACGAACCCTACCCGCGTGTGTTCGCGACGCGGCGCGTTGTGCGTGACGGTTCGAGGTACTTTGGTCCCTACACAGACGCTGGAGCGCTACGGGAGCTTCTCAAGACCGTCCAGAAGATCTTTCCAATTCGGACGTGCAACCTGAAGCTTACAGAAGAATCCATTGCTGCGGGCAAATTCAAAGTTTGTCTCGACTATCACATTAAGCGCTGCGCAGGGCCGTGTGAAGGTTACATCGACAGGAAGGCGTACAACGAGCTCGTGGAGTACGTCGTCGATTTCATCGAGGGGCGTGACCAGAGACTGGTTCGACAGCTTCAGGCAAAGATGCGGCAGCTTTCCTCGGAGCTGCGCTTCGAAGAGGCCGCGCGGATCCGCGACGTTTTGAAGTCGGTCGAGCGATTTCAACAACGCCAGAAAGTGGTTTCTACCGACTTAATCGACCGGGACGTGGTGGCTGGTGCGGTAGACGTGACCGACGCCTGTGCGGTGATTTTCAAGATTCGTGAGGGCCGGGTTGTCGGTCGTCTGCACTTCCAGCTCAGCGCACGGCTTGGCGATTCACTCGCAGATGTTCTCAACGCCTTCGTCAACCAACACTACCTCCGTGCGGACTTTGTGCCGCCAGAGATCCTGGTACCTGTCCAGTTGCAGGATCAGACTAACCTGGCGGCGTGGTTGCGAGAGAAAAAGGGAATTGAGACAACAATCCGGACGCCGCGAGGCGAAGACGAGGCGAAACTCGTCCGGATGTGCCAACGGAACGCGGAGCTTGTGCTGCAAGAAATCAAGCTGCAGCGGCTGAGCAGCGAGGAGTACGTCGCGAAATCTGTGGAGGCTTTGCAGCGGGATCTTCGGTTGCCGAAGCCACCAAAGCGAATCGAGGCCTTCGACATCTCGAACATTCAGGGCAAGCATGCAACTGCTTCGGTTGTTTGCTTTGTGAACGGCCGGCCCCACAAGAGCGGCTACCGGAAACTGCGGATCCGGGCCAGTGGGCCAGATGACTTTGCCATGATGGCAGAGGCAGTCGAACGTCACTACAGACGGACGGTTGAGGAGAAGCGGCCTGTGCCAGATCTCATCCTGATCGACGGGGGCAAAGGGCAAATTTCAGCGGCGGTCGGTGCACTGGAGAAAGTAGGGCTGAAAGACATTCCGCTGATTGGTCTGGCGAAGCGACTGGACGAGGTGTACTTCCCAGGTGTGCCAGATCCCCAGAATTTGCCGAAGGGTTCACCGAGTTTACGGCTTTTGCAGAGGGTGAGGGATGAGAGTCACCGTTTTGCCGTCACGTACCATCGACTTTTGCGGAGTAAACGGGCCCTTGAATCGGAATTGAGCGAAATCCCCGGGGTAGGCGAGAAACGCCTTCGGGCATTGCTGGAGGCTTTCGGCTCTGTGCGCAATCTGGCTCACGCGAGTGTGGACGACATTCGCCAGGTGCCAGGAATGCCGACGAAGGTTGCGGAGCGGATTTGGGAGCATTTTCACCGTGGGAGCCGTGCGGAAAGGCATCTTGGCCCCACGGGGAAGAACGTTCCGGAAAAAGCGGAAAAACCTTCACCGCCTGGCGTTGAACAGAAATCCGGTCTAACGCGTGCTGAAGCGGCGCTCGAGGCGAGCCAGCCTGAAACGCAGTAGAGCCAGCCGGATCCGAAAGAGAAATCTGATGAGCATTGTTTTGCCTCGCAGGCGTGGTGTTTGCAGACTTGATCGCCGGTTGTTCAGTGTAACCTCTTGCAAGTAGTGTGCCGTAAGAAGCCGAGGGGTTTTCTGAATCCGCGGCGGGGGCCAGAGTGCCTTCTGAGGCGACTCGATTACGTTGCCACAACCGAGCCCTGGTTTCTTCGAGCGGGCATCGGGCTTAAGCGGGGCTGTCGCTTGGCAGAGTAAGTGTGCCTGGTGAGGCCCCGGATGTGGCGAGGACCCAGTGCAAGAGGTGGTGGCAACGGGAGCACAGGCACGGGGTGCCCGAAAGGCAGGCTTCGGAAGCAAGCTACTGGCCAAAACCTGAACAGTGCCTCCGGCGAGGTGGCACAAGGGCGATCAGTTTCTGCACAGGAGGAATGGGACGCATGGGACGAGTCAGGATGATCTCGAGATGGTTGCCTGCGGTGACCGTTGGGCTTCTGCTGGCCGGTGGTTGTGCCGGGAAGCGCGGAGCACAGGTCGGCGTGGAGAGTGAAAGTCTCAGTAATCTCAAAAAGGAAGTTCAGACAGCTCCCGAAAACGTTAAGCTGCGGCTTAAGCTTGTCCTGGCATACTTGGACGCGGATTCAAACGCCGCAGCGTTACGCGAAGCCAAACGGGCTTACAGTGCGGACTCGACGTCGGCCGCGGCTCAAGCGTTTCTCGGTATTTGTCAACTGAGAAATCGGCAGGAGAAAACTGGGCTCGAGCACGTGGTTGCCGCTCTTTCGGATCCGACGTTGCCCGCTGAGACGGTGTCCCAGTTGGGCGTTTTGCTTGGTCATCCTTTTCACGTGGAAGCGATTGCTGCAGGCCAGGCGAGTGCAGCTTTCCCGTATCCGTCGCCAGACGGCAGCAAGATCGCGTTTCAAAGTGTCGAGAACGGCACGTGGGACATCTACATTCTCGATCTCAAAACAGGGGAGAGAAAACAGCTGACGAGCTCAGGGGCTGCGGAGGAGAGTCCGACCTTCTCGCCGAATGGGAAAGTGATCGCTTACACCAAGGCCCGTAGTCCGGCTTCGGAGGTTGGGCAACTCGGCCAACGGGACATTTATCTAATCCCGGTGGACGGCGGTTCGGAGGTGGCCGCTGTGACGGATTCCGCCGATGACTGGTACCCTCGTTTTTCCAACGACGGAAAGCGTCTCTTCTTCGTGTCCGAACGTGACGATCGTCGGGCTGTACCGCCTTCCGACAAATTGAGCGACATCTACCTGCTGGATCTTGCGAAAAAGAGCGTGACGCGACTGACGAATAACGACTACGATGACAACGCACCGGCGCCCTTTGAGCACGACAGGAGGTTACTGTTCACTGCGAACAAGGGTGGTCACTACGATTTGTTCGTGATGGACCTTCGAAAGATGGAAAGTGTTCCGCTGCTAACGGCAGCCGAAGTTGGGCTTGAAGACCTGGGTTCACCTGCTGTTACGACGGATGGCTCCAGAATCGTCTTCGTCGGCACCCTGGACGGAAACTACGACATTTACTTGCTGGACCGCGATCAATCCCTCCCGCAGCGGTTGACCAGGGCGTCGGCTGTAGATCACGCGCCTGTGTTTGACCACGCCGGCGAGCGGATTTTCTTCCATTCAAACCGTACCGGGCGTTTTGGGATCTACATGATCGACCTCCGCAAACCGGTCCAGAGAGAAGAGCTCCTTGGTGTAGTCCAAGAGGAGCTGGCCTCGGTCAAAGAAGGCGGCGTGATTGAGAAATTGCAGGATGCCAGCAGGCGGTACGTCGGTGGCTAATGGGGTTGCGGACCTTTTTCGGTGAGTCCAGGTGCCGGAACCCCGCAGGGGGTTCCTGTTTTTGTATCTGGCCAGCAAGTGGCCCACGCAGCGTGGAAGACGGGAACTGGTGCCTCATAGGGGTGCCACTTGGTGCGATGTGAAGTTCGACGAGGGAGGTTAGGTCAAGGTTGAACGGGCAGACTCGTAAGCCGGCGATTCTGGCGCTGGAGGACGGCCGTGTATTTCGGGGATGGAGTTTCGGCGCGGAGGGCGAGGCCTTCGGCGAAGTGATTTTCAACACCAGCATGACGGGCTACCAGGAGATTTTCACCGACCCGTCCTACCGGGGGCAACTGGTCGCGCTCACCTACCCGCACATCGGCAACGTGGGGGTGAACGACCTGGATTTCGAGAGCATGAAACCGTTCCTCGCGGGGGTGATCGTTCGCGAGTACAGCAGGATCCACAGCAGCTGGCGGGCGCAGAAGGATCTCAGCACGTTTTTGCAGGAATACGGCATCCCCGCCATCGAAGGCATCGACACGCGTGCACTGACGCGTCACATTCGCGATCGGGGGGCCATGACCGGTGTAATAAGCACGCGGGAATTGGATGCGGAGAAGGCCATCGCGCACGCTCGTGCGGCTCCCAAACTGGAGGGCCGTGACCTTGTGCGCGAAGTAACGCGCGAGAAGCCCATGGTTTGGCACCAGGGCATTCACCGGAGCTGGCTGCCTCTCGGGCTGGGACCTCAAGTGGAACGCAGGGATCCGCTGCACATCATTGTTTACGATTTTGGGGTGAAGTACAACATCCTGAGGTCCCTCGCTCACCGCGGGTGTCGCCTGACCGTCGTACCAGCTCGCACGCCGGCCAAGGAGGTACTGGCGCAAGATCCAGATGGGATCTTCCTCTCCAACGGCCCGGGTGACCCGTTTGCAGTGAAATATGCCATTGAAACGACGAAGGAGCTGCTTGGCAGAGTACCGATGTTCGGCATTTGTCTGGGTCACCAAATCATGGCCCTTGCGCTGGGGGCCAAGACGTTCAAGATGAAGTTCGGCCACCACGGTGCGAACCACCCCGTGAAGAACCTCAAGACGGGGTACGTTGAGATCACGGCCCAAAATCACGGTTTTGCAGTCGATATCGATTCTCTTGTGAAGCATGACATCGAGGTTACACACCTGAACCTCAACGATCAAACGCTGGAAGGTTTCCGGCACAAAACGCTTCCGGTGTTCGCTGTGCAGTACCACCCGGAGGCTTCACCCGGTCCGCACGATTCACAGTATTTGTTCGACGAGTTCGTGGTAATGGTGGAGACACATCGCAAAGCTACAGAACAGAGCGGAGCAAGAGCGTAGTGCCGAAGCGTACCGACATCCACAAGATTCTGATTATTGGGTCTGGTCCCATCGTGATTGGGCAGGCCTGCGAGTTCGACTACTCTGGCACCCAGGCGTGCCGGGCCCTCAAGCAGGAAGGCTACGAGGTCGTGCTGGTGAACAGCAACCCGGCAACGATCATGACGGATCCCGGGCTTGCGGACCGCACGTACGTCGAGCCGCTCACGCCCGAGTACGTGGAAATGGTGATCGAACGTGAGCGTCCAGACGCACTGTTGCCGACGATGGGCGGCCAAACCGGTCTGAATCTCGCCGTGGAGCTGGCCGAGCGGGGCGTACTGGACAAGTACGGTGTCGAGCTCATCGGGGCGAAGCTGGACGCGATTCGCAAGGCGGAGGACCGCGAGGCCTTCAAGGCGTCGATGGAACGCATCGGGCTGGAACTGCCGAAAGGCGGGTTTGCCCATTCGGTGGAAGAGGCGCTTGATGTCGTTCGGGACATCCCGTACCCAGTGATCATTCGGCCGTCGTTTACCCTCGGCGGTACTGGGGGCAGCATCGCGTACAATGTAGAAGAGTTCAAGGAACAGGTCGTCTGGGGGCTGCAAGCGTCGCCGATTTCGGAGGTGCTGATCGAGGAATCGGTGATCGGGTGGCGCGAGTTCGAGCTCGAAGTAATGCGGGATCTGAACGACAACGTGGTGATCGTGTGCCCGATCGAGAATGTTGATCCAATGGGAATCCACACCGGCGACAGCATCACCGTAGCGCCCGCGCAAACGCTTACAGACAAAGAATACCAGTTTCTGCGCGATGCTTCGATTGCTGTGATTCGGGAAATCGGCGTTGAGACGGGTGGATCGAACATTCAGTTCGCAGTGAGTCCCCACGACGGCAGGGTCGTGGTCATCGAAATGAATCCTCGTGTGTCGAGGAGCTCGGCGCTGGCGTCGAAAGCAACGGGTTTCCCGATCGCAAAAATCGCAGCCAAGCTGGCAGTTGGGCTCACCCTTGACGAAATTCCTAACGACATTACGCGCAAAACGCCTGCTTCCTTCGAGCCAACCATTGACTACGTAGTGGTCAAAATTCCGCGTTGGGACTTCGAAAAGTTCCCCGGAGCAGATCAGCGACTTGGGACCCAGATGAAATCCGTTGGCGAAGTAATGGCCATCGGACGTACGTTCAAAGAGGCCCTGGGGAAAGCGGTCCGGTCGCTGGAAATTGACCGCTACGGTCTTGAAGACCTCAAGGATCTGTTGGAAGGTCGCCATCTGAACGGCTTCTACGACATCGGCGAGATTCTCGAGCAACTACGTGACAAACTGCGCCGCCCGTCCGCTGATCGGCTGTTCTGGGTGGGCTCCGCGTTGAGGGCGGGGATTCGGAAAGAAGAAGTCTCAGAGCTGAGCGGCATCGATCCCTGGTTTGTGGATCAAATTGATCAGGTGATTGGCCTTGAACACGAGATCAGTGAATTTGGCCGACAGCACCCGGGCGAGAGGTTGCCAAAAGCGCTGTTGGAGAATGCCAAGCGGTCCGGAATTGCCGACCGGAGAATTGCTGAACTCATCGGCGGGGATGAGCTAACCGTCCGCAGGTGGCGGAAGGAGTACGGCTTGAGCGCTGTGTACAAGACGGTGGACACGTGCGCGGCCGAGTTCGAGAGCTACACGCCGTACTCATACTCCACTTACGAGGAGGAGACGGAAGTTGAGCGCAGTTCAAAGCGGAAAATGGTCATTCTCGGTAGCGGGCCCAACCGGATCGGGCAGGGCATTGAATTTGACTACTGCTGTGTACACGCAGTTTTTGCCCTGAAGGAAGAAGGCTACGAAACGATCATGATCAACTGCAATCCGGAAACGGTTAGCACTGACTACGACGTGGCTGACAAGCTGTACTTCGAGCCACTTTCACTTGAAGACGTACTTGAGGTGATCGAGACAGAGAAACCGGATGGCGTGATTGTGCAATTCGGTGGTCAAACACCGTTGAAGCTGGCTCTGCCCCTGGAACGGCTTGGTGTGCCAATTGTCGGTACGTCTCCGGATTCAATCGATCTCGCCGAAGATCGTCAGCGTTTCGGCACGTTGCTGCGTAAACTTGGACTGCGCATGCCGGAGTGGGGAACCGCAATGTCCGAGGAGGAAGCGGAGGAGGTTGCAGCGCGGATCGGGTATCCGGTCCTGGTGCGACCATCCTACGTGCTGGGGGGACGTGCCATGGAAATCGTGTACGACCGGACGAGTTTGCTGAATTACGTGCGGAAGGCGGTGTACGTCTCTCCCGATCATCCCATTTTGATCGACCGTTTTCTGGAAGACGCGTTCGAAGTGGATGTGGACGCGGTGAGCGATGGCAAAAACGTTGTGATTGGCGGAATTATGCAGCACATTGAGGAAGCGGGCATCCATTCCGGGGACAGCTCCTGCGTGCTGCCGTCGTACATGATTTCGGAGGAGCATCTGACGGAAATTCGCGACTGGACGCGTCGGTTGGCGAGAGCCCTGAAAGTGGTGGGTCTGCTGAACGTGCAGTACGCGATCAAGGACGACCTGCTGTACGTGCTTGAGGTAAATCCGAGAGCGTCCAGGACGGTCCCGTTCGTGAGTAAGGCTACCGGCGTGCCGCTCGCGAAAATTGCAACCAAGGTAATGGCTGGCCACAGTCTGGAGGAACTGGGACTGACCGAGGACATCGAGACACGGCAGTACTCCGTCAAAACGCCGGTCTTCCCGTTCGCGAAGTTTCCGGGTGTGCGCAACTACCTGGGGCCGGAAATGAAGTCGACTGGCGAGGTCATGGGTCTTGCAGAATCCTTCGGACTTGCTTTCGCGAAAGCGCAGTTGGCGGCCGGCACAAAGCTTCCTCTGTCCGGCAACGTGTTTGTGTCGGTCAACGACAACGACAAACAGAAGGTCATCCCGATTGCGCGCTCGCTGGCAGAGCTGGGATTCGGAATCCTGGCGACGCGGGGGACCTACAAAGCGCTACGCGCTGCGGGCGTGGAAGCGCGAATGGTGTACAAGGTCAACGAGGATCGCCCGAACGTTGTGGACCACATCATCAACGGGGACATTCAGCTGATCATCAACACCCCGTTGGGGAAGACATCTCGGTACGACGAGTACGCAATGGGACGTGCGGCGATCCTCTACGGTGTTCCCATGTTGACGACGCTTTCGGCTTCTGCCGCTGCTGTAGAAGCCATTCGAAAGCTCCGCGAGGGGAACGGCGGGGTACGAAGCCTGCAGGAATACTACGAGAGGGATTCGCTGGTTCAGCACGCCGCAGGAAGTGGAGGGAGTACGGAGTCGGATTGAGCATTGAGCTCGACGGTTGAGGCAACGGGGTGGAAGGGACGCAAGGACAGGAACCGTGAGCCCGACAGACACGAATCTCCGTCTGGCAAAGGCGGTGACAGGGCTACTGACGCACTTTTTGAGGAAAGCGGCTGACGGGTGAGATGGCGTCGCAGCTACGTCTGGACGGGGGAGGAAAACGGGGGAACCTGTCGGTAAGCTGAGTAGCGAAAAGCCGAAGGCTGTAGGCAGGTGGCGAAGCGGCTCGAGTTGAGATCGCTGAAGTGCGGCGTTTGCCGTGGTAGCTGCTTCGAATCAGCGGCGAATGTGTTTTCCTTGCGGCCGTAGGAGCGAAGGCGCCACTTCCTTTCTCCGCCACAACCGTGTTCTACGCATCCGGTGTACGCTCTCAGCGAAGGAGCCGTTTAGTTTCTCCGGCCGGGGTGCGGCGTTTTTGGGCGTGGCAAAATGCTTTGAGGACCAGAGGGAAGTTGCTTCCGTAGCAAACCTTCGGGGGATTTCTGCGTCGAAGCCTTGGAAGGCTGATTTTCTCCGCGAGACTGAAGGGCGGAATCGACGACAGCGAGAGTCTTTCTGGTAACAAGGAGCCAGGAGGCGGGATCGCTGGCGTAGTCGGCAAGCAGATGGCCGAAGCTTTCGCGATCCAAATTGTGCACGCGGAGCAGAGAATCCTGAGCGGCAAACACGGACGAATCCGACGTGCCTTGTGTAGCAGCTGTCAGAACCAGACGGGCGTAGAGATCAGCGAATTGGGCTGGGGGTATTTTTCGCGAAGGCGATTTGCCGCAGAATGTGAGGAGAAGGACCAAGCAGACGCAGGTTAGCAGAGACAGACGTGTGTTTTGGACCCGCATCACTTGCTGCTCCGTCAGTTCAGTGCCAAACGGTTCGTCGATCCTTGAAGACATTTGCGCCGCCGAGAAGAAAGTAAGGAGAAGTGGTAACGATGGCAAGCAAAGATTTCTCGGTTGAGTTTGATCCCAGGCTTTTGCTCGGTCTCGATGCAGATGCGCTCAAGCTGCAGGACCCAGCATCGCTGCAGGAGCAAACGATTCGCGCGATCGAGAAGCGGTACGGCCCATCTCAGGGGAAGATCACGGTGGAGTTGTTGCCTTCCGGGCGATTGCTGGTAGTTTACAAGCCAACACGAATAGATGACCGCGCCGAGCAGCTACACCGTCGGGGAATTACTGCGGCCAAGCGGAAGGACCTGAAACAAGCGATCCACGACTGGACAGCGGCGGCCCAGCTGAATCCGTCCGAACCGAAGTACTTTTTTCACGCCGGCGTCGGCTACTTCGAGATCGGCGATTACGAAAAAGCGGCCACCAATCTGCTGCAAACCATCGACCTTTGTTCATTTCATCACAAGGCGCTGCTTGTCCTGGGCACGCTTTACCTGAAACTTCGCAAGCTCGACAAAGCTGAGAGATTCCTTGAAGCTTCAGTTGAAATAGCTCCGAACAACGCTCTCGGACACCTGAACCTTGGGGCGGTCTACAGCGTGGAGCGTAAGTACGAACAGGGGATCAAGGAATTTGAAAAAGCAATTCGGCTCGCCCCTGATGATCCGAGACCGTACCTTGGTCTTGCCAAAGTACATTCGCTGCTTGGTCAGACCGAACGCGCGGAGTACTACTACCGGCAGGTGATCAAGCTGGATAAAGCTGGGATCCTTCGGCAGCAGGCGCAGCACAACATGGCCAGCATTCGCGCAGAGCGAGGACCAACGCAGGAAGAGATGGCCGCGCTGCGACGTGCCGTGGCGGCGACAGAGGCTGCGGACAGAGCGCAGACGACGGCAGGAAAAGAAGTTGGTCCCGGCGCGGAGGGCACCGAGGAGGCGGGGGGCTGGCCGGCCGATCCCGGCCGTTTTCAGGGTAGCGATCCGGACACTCTGTTTGCAAGTGGCTACCACGCCTACCTCAATCTGGACTACGTGGCGGCTGCGGACTTTTACGCGGGGTACGCTGCGTTGCGCCCCGCTGATGCCGCAGGTTGGTACGCGCTCGGTGAGGCTCTTCTGAGAAGAGGTGATCTGGTAGGAGCTGCAAGAGCGTTCCGGAAGGCTGTGGAGGTAGACGAGCAGCCAACGTTCCTGAAGCAACTCGGGCTGGTCAAGCTTTTGCAAGGCGATTTTGCCACGGCAAAAGCGACACTGAGCCGGGCCCGCGAACTTGGCAAGCGGGATTCGGTGACGAGTTACTTGTACGGTCGCTGTTTAACGGCCGAAGGCAACTTCGCGGACGCCATCATTGCGCTGGAACAGGCGATCCGATCGAACAGGAACAACCTGGCGGCGCGTCTGGAACTGTCGAAAGCCCTGCTCGAAAACGATGAGCTGGACCTTGCTTTGCAGCGTCTGGACGAGCTCCTGACAATCCCGGTTGACTCGCCAGTGAAAGACGAAGCCGCGGTTCTGCGCGATCAGATTTTGGCCAAGAAAGAAAGACAACGTCCGTTTTGACCGTGGAGGGGGATTCGCGGGAAACTTGGCAAGACTTCGGTTGCTCAAGCGATTGTGGGGCTGCTGAACTGGATTGGCCGCGGAGTTCGAATGTTTCTGTTTTGCCGGGCGGGATACGCCTCCGCGGACACAACCTGGTTTTGAAAATCGACTTGGAGTGTTAGTTTCCACGGCGGGCGAAATGAACGCAATGCCGAACGCTGTTCTTGAGAAATCCTGGTAGCACGGCCCGGATGGCGATGGTTGTCCCTTTGAGGGTTTGGACAATCCGTTACGGAGCGTGGAGCTCTTGCAAACAGACGAGCCTTCTTTCTAGGGAAGACACTTGAGAAGCTGAGCATGTGGAGGTGCGATGCAAGCTGTTCTGATGGCAGCCGGGAAGAGTACACGGACGTATCCGTTGACGCTCGAACGACCGAAACCGCTGCTTCCGTTGGTAGGAAAGACTCTTTTGGAGCGTAATCTGGACGAAATGGTTGGCCTGGTGGATGAAGTTGTGATTGTGGTGGGGTACCGGGCCGACATGATTCGGGATGAAATGGGGGAGGAGTACCGTGGGATCAAGGTGACGTACGCCGAGCAGCGAGAGCAACTTGGCACTGGACACGCCGTTTTGCAGGCCAGACCGTTCATTCGGGGACCCTTTCTCGCGTTGAATGGCGACGATCTCTACCAGCGGGTGGATCTCGAGCGTCTGGCGAAATACGATTATGCCGCGCTGGTGCGGGAAGTTCCCGATCCGAGTCTCTACGGGGTCTGTAAGACCGACGCAGAAGGTCGCATTGTTGACCTCATCGAGAAACCGAAGACCTTCGTTGGAAATCTGGCCAATGTGGGTTGTTACAAGTTGCAGCCGGAATTCTTCGATGTTCTGGAAAACACACCGCTCAGCGAGAGGGGTGAGATCGAGATCACGAGTGCGGTTGTCGCGGTTGCTCAGATGCGCCCGTTCTTCGTCGTTGAAATGAAGGGCTACTGGCTGCCGACGGGCTACGCGTGGGATCTCCTCAAACACGCTCGGTTTCTTTTGGAAAAAGGGTACAACGTTGGAGAAACGGTTCACGGGAAACTCGATGGGGTTCAGGTAGAACCGCCGGCTTATGTTGCAGCCGGGGCAAAAGTCGACCCGGGCGCTGTGATTGGGCCTTACACAGTTGTTGAAAGTGGCGCAAGGATTGAACGGAATGCCGTGGTTCGAGAGAGCCTCGTGTTCGGCGGCGCGGTGGTGCGCGAGGATGCCCGCGTGTACGCGTCCGTGGTGGGGTCGGATGCCTTGCTGCAGGCGCGAGCCTTGTTGGCACACGAGCCGCTTGAAGGCGGCAATGTTGTCTCAGTGGCTAAGGGCAAGCCGGTAGACACAGGGTTAGCCAGGCTCGGCGCTGTTGTGGGCGATCGGGCGGTCATCGGCGCGGGCGCAACGTTGAGTCCCGGCGTTAAGATCTGGCCCGGCGAAAAAGTCGGCCACGGAAAGGCTGTCAGTCGGGATTTGATGTGGCCAGGATTCGTGTGGTCCTGACAGTGAGCGCGTCAGGACACTCCAGACGTACAGGACGTACAGGGAAAATCGAGACGGCTTTTTCAAACTGCTCGTTGCTTTTGTAGGTGCTGGAAGGCCTTTGCGGGGAGGGTAAAAGCTGTGGAGAGCGAAAGTAACATAACGTATCTTATGCGCCACAAACCATGGCCCAGGATGTCCCGCGGTAACGCTCTGCACCGCGTCTTCAAGCGCCGTCGTGTGTTCTTTGTGCCCAGATCGGCGGTGCGGGCATCTAACTACAGGAAGGCCAAATCAGATCGGTTCACAGCACAGCTACGCGCGAAAGAGCTTCCGCAACTCAAACACGAGCGCGTGGACCTGGTCGGGCGTGTTGTAAATGTGGCAGCTGACGCGAATGGCGCTCAGGCCGTGCTCGCCAACCGGCCTGAGGCGAAAACCACGCTGAGCCATCCGGTCGATCGTCTCCTGCATTGAGAGCGCCAGGGGTTTGAAGGTGATGATGCTTCCGCGACTCGCAAGCTCAGTTGGGGTCAAAATCCGAAGTCCAGGCAGGTCCTGAAGACCCGAGACCAGAATGTTACATAAGGCTACGTTGTGGCGGCGTACCGTTTCGAGACCGATTTCGCTGAGGAAACGCATGGCCTCGCCCAAGCCGAGAACCAGCGGAATGTTCCGGGTGCCGTACTCGACCGTTTTTGCCGCGCGGATGGGCTGGTAAAAAAGGCGGTCAAGATCGTAGTCTGCGGAATAAGCGCCGACGAAACTCGGTCTCCAACGGTCGTGCATTTCTTTCCGGATGTAAAGCAGACCCGTGCCTTTCGGGCCGAGCAGCCACTTGTGGCCGGATGTCGCGTAGAAATCGGCGCCGGTGGCGTGGAGATTCAAGGGCATTTGGCCGGGTGGATGAACCCCATCGAGCACGAAAATGATGTCCTTCTTGTGGCAGAAGTCGGCGATCTCTGCCACAGGGAAAACGGTGCCGGTTGTACACGTCATGTGCGAGATCGACAGAACACGCGTTCTTGGGCCGATGCTCCGTACGATGGCATCGTAATTTTCTTGAGCGGTTAGGGCTGGTTCGAAGAGCCGAATTCGGATGCCGCGTTCGTTTTTGAGAGCAACCCAGGGCATCGCCCCACCCGGATGCTCGTGCGTCGACATCAGCACTTCATCACCCGGCTTCAGATCAAGGCCTCGCGCTACGTAGTTCATGCCCTCCGTCGTACTCCTTGTGAAGGCGATTTCTTCCGGATCGCAGCCAAGGAATTGCGCCGCGTCCTCCCTCACCCTCTCCAGTTTCTCGTGGCCCGTCTCGGAGATCTGCTCCAATTCAAGAGTCGCCTGGTACACAGCGTCGACCACACGCCTTGGTGATGGTCCAAGCCCACCGTTGTTGAAGTAGACCCTCTCGTCTGTCAAAAGAAACTGGGAACGGATCATCTCCCAGTAGCTGGACTGTGAACGTCGGTCATCGGTCTCGGTGGCCTCGACGGAAGATTTTGGCCAAGCGACGTCGGAAATCGCCAGGGCCGAAAGAGCCCCAAAAGCACTTGCCAGAAAAGACCTGCGGTCGACGTTTCGACGTTGTGTCATGCTTTACCTCACTTGCTTAGCGGTTGTTCACAGAATTCGGTGAAAAGCCGTGTTGAAATCGGGCTGCGCCCGGGGTTTCAGCGTTGCTCGGAGTACCGTCGAACGCAACGTGTGCCAATCGTTCAAACGTCGACGACCACCGGGGCGAGAGCCGAGTTCCCACCTACGCGATCTTGAAAGGTGCGGGGGTGAAGGAAACGACGAAAATCAAGAAGGTAAACACGCCGAGAACGCGACGTTTGAGGTCGAGCGGCGTGAAGTCGTCAAGGGGCGGCGGGTGTCTGTAGCCCAACCAGATGAGAAGCAGGATTAGCAGCAACCAGCCCCAGTACACCAGCGCGCAGATGACCGCAAAAGCCGCCAACATGATCTTGTAGACGACGTTGCTGCGCCGACCGAACATGGCGTAGAGCACATGACCACCGTCCAGTTGACCAATCGGGAGCAAATTCAAAGCGGTGACAAACAGACCCGCCCAAGCCGCGAAAGCGACCGGATGCAAAACAAGGTCGAAGCCTTCTGGAATGTGTCCGACGACGAGGTGGCTTAGCGCTTTGAACAACAGACTTTCGCCCAAAAAGAGCGTCCCCTCCGGTGCGGATTTCAAAGGCTCGATCTGGGACCAATGCAGCCCGGCGATCAAGGCTGGAATAGTAATGGCCAAGCCCGCAAGCGGACCGGCCACACCGATGTCAAACAATGCGCGTCGGTTCGGCATGCGGGCGTCCATGCGAATAATGGCTCCGAGGGTGCCAAAGGGGTTCAGCCACGGGAACGGGAAAGGAATGAAGAATGGCAACGTAGCCGGGACACGGTGCCTTCTTGACATCAGGTAGTGTCCCATCTCGTGCGCTGTCAAAATGGCCATGATCGTTGCCGAATATTCCAAACCCAAAACGACGTTACCGTTCGTGTAGGCCCCGACGAACCAGGTGGAAAGAAAGGTCAGAATGTAAAGCGCAAGGTTCAGTTTGGGGCGATCAGGCCGCAGTTTCGCGAGAATTCCCAGGCCACGGCGAGGCCGCCACTGGACGTCCTCACCTGGAAAGCGAGACGAGTTGTCTGTAGCCCCTTGTGGTGGAATCCAGCGCGGAAAATGGTAACGGTCGTAGTCGTTCATGCCGCCGTGGAACCTTTCAACTTGTCCTTGAGGTGGAGTTTCACTTCCGACGTCAGTGCGTCCGAAAGTTCAGCAACGACACTGGCAAGGTTGAGCGCGATCTCGAGGTAGCCGTGACTACCCTGCAGGACAAGCAACTCCCCAGGGCGTCCCTCCGCGAAGGTACGCGCGGGTTTGCAGAAGCGACCAGCGAACTCCACTTTGCTTGCGATCTCCAGCAAAGAATTGGGAAGGTCGGTCAGGACATTCCCGAAACGGTCAGCGAGTACGGCGTGCCCGATGATTTGTTCACCCCGCAAGTGCGGTCTGGTGAGCTTGAGACGGACGGGTGTGCGTAGTACGTTCCCGATCGAAGCGAGTTCGGTGCCACGGGCAAGGTGGGCTGCAACGGGTGCGAAGACATCCCGCCCGTGGAAAGTGTTACTAATCTGAGGCGCCCAGAACGCGGGGTTGTCGGCTGCTACTACGTGCACCGAGGCTGCTTCAGCGAGAATCCAGGAAAGCAACCCATTGTCGGGACAGACGAAGTAAGACCCGTCAATCTCCGCCGCGAGAGCGTTTCTTGCTGTTCCGACGCCAGGATCAACAACACCGACGTGAACCGAACCTTTGGGGAAAGAAGTCGTGGCGAGTTTCCAAGCGAAGGCAGCACGCTCGACGTTGTGCGACGGAAGTTCGTGGGTCAGATCGATTACCGTGGCCTCGGGGCAGATTCTCGCGATGCTGCCTTTCATCTCGCCCACGAAACTGTCTTGTGTACCGAAATCCGTGAGAAGAGTGATGAGCGGTCTCATGATCTCCGCACAAACGATACGTTCTTTCGTTCAAACCCGGGACAACGGAGCCGGGTCTTGCCGGGATTTGGACTTGTAAAGCACCCGCCTGGTTCGTTCTGCTCTCTGGCCCTCGGGGCCCTCTCCCTCAGTCGGTCGATCTTCTCCCCTGCCTGCCTGGGTTCGTTTAGGACGGGAAAAGCAGCGGTCTGAGCAAGACTAAGAGACAAGCAGCCTCATCAGGCGCCGTTCTGGTCAGCCAGGCACATTTCAGCCCCCCGGGGCGTTTCAATTTCTCTGGTTCAGCGCTGGATCGATTGCAACTTGTACACATCCCGATCGAAGTGGGTCACACCCATGAAGGGTTCCGCTAAGTGTTCCTCCGCAACCGCAAAAGGGTTTTAACACGGTCTCCGGGGTCCCGATGTCCGAAGATCCAGGATCCGGCTACCAGAACGTTCGCTCCGGCACGGACAAGTTTTGCGCCAGTCACGTTGTCCACCCCCCCATCCACCTCGAGGTGTGCGGTGGAAGCTACCGAATCGAGAAGACGGCGCGCCTTAGCCACCTTGGCCACACCAAACGGGATGAATGGCTGTCCACCGAATCCGGGTTCCACCGTCATGACCAGCAGAAGATCAATTTCTTCCAAAACATGCGTCAAGAGCTCGAGTGGTGTCGCGGGGTTGACGGTTACACCGGCCTTGGCACCCAGGTCGTGGATTCTCTGAAGCGTTCTGTACAGATGCCCGGCTGCCTCTTGGTGAACCGTCAAAACGTCTGCTCCGGCATTCCGGAAATCGCTGAGGTAGCGGTCTGGTTCCGAGATCATCAAGTGCACATCGACGATGCACTCAGGGGCAGCGCGCCGAACCGCCTCGACCATCTGTGCCCCGAACGTGATGTTGGGCACGAAATGTCCGTCCATCACGTCCACGTGAATCCACGTAGCACCGGCTTCCACAACACTGCGAATCTGGTCGTGCAACCTCAAAAAGTCGGCAGACAGGATAGATGGAGCGACGATGAGCTCTCTCATGGCACCGGTTCCGTTTGTCCGTCGGGGAGTTTGCTCACTACCAAGTCAAGTGTGTCGCCAGCGGAGACCTTAGTTCCCGGTTCCAACGACTGCTCGATCACCGTGTCGGGAAGCAACTCATCCGACTCCTGGTACACGATTTTGCCAACCGTTAGCCCTGCTTTCTTGATCGCTTTTCTGGCCTCGTCCAACGACTTACCGACGACGTTTGGTACAATGAATTCGGATGGCATCGGACCCAAGCTGACGGTCAGCCGAACCTTGGTTCCCACTGCCACCTCCGTGCCTGGAGGTATCGATTGGTCGGCCACGACACCATCCGGGTAGTACGACGAGTAATCGTACTCAACCGAGTCCACGGCCAGCCCGACACTGTTGAGCTTGAAGACGGCATCCCTCTCAGAGCCGCCAACCAGGTTGGGCATGGCAATGGTCCTTTCGCCCTTGCTCAACGTCAGGTAGATTCGGCGACCGGTCTTGACTTTCGACCCCGCCGGCGGTTCCTGAAAAAGCACGTAGCCAGGGGGTACGTGTGAATCGAAACGCTCGCCGCCTTTTACGGCCTTGAGTTTGTGTTCTTCCAGCACAGATCGTGCAGTTTCAAACGTCATGTTAGTTACGTCAGGGACGTCAATTGCCTGGCCGTGCCGGGTGTAGGCCGGCATGACAACCCGGTCCATCAGCAGGTAAAAAGCGACCAGCGCCAGGAAAGCGATGAGCCAGCGTTTCCAGCGAATGTGTACCCGTCCCCGCTGTGGTCGAGCCGTGCGCGCCTGTTGGACAGCGAAAAGCAGCATCATCCTCTCCTCACGAGTCGAGCAGCAAAGGTGCCGTCCAGGTCGTGACGATGTGGGAAGGTACGAACGAAGCCTTCGTCGGTCACGAAACGGATGTCAACGTACTTCGCTGCTGTTTCGACGTCGAAATTGGGATGTCGTTCGAGAAACTCCCTTACGACTTCTTCGTTCTCTTCCCGTTCCAACGTGCATGTGCTGTAGACCAACACTCCGCCGGACGCCAAGACGTTCGCAATGCCGTCCAAAATGGCGATTTGTGTTCTCTTGAGCTTGAGGACGTCACGCTCGGAACGCTGCCAGCGCGCATCAACTCGCCGCCTGAACACCCCTGTACCCGAACAGGGTGCGTCAACAAGCACCTTGGTTGCCCGAGCAAGTGCTGGAGCACGTGCGTCGGCACAAAGGCAGTGCAAGTTCCGCAAGCCGAGTCGTGCGGCGGCAGCGCGGATCAAGCGGACGCGATGGAGCTGAAGATCACTGGCGAAAACAACTCCGCCCTTGGCTCTGAGGAATTGGGCTGCTGCGGTTGCCTTGCTGCCGGGCGCGGCGCAAGCATCCCACACCTTGTCCCCTGCCTTTAAGCCCAGCAACGCAACCGGGAGACTACCGCTCGGATCTTGCGGCGTGATGGCGCCCTCACGGAAAGCCCGGAGCGACTCAAGCCCCTGTGGCAGGTCCTCGAGCTTCAGGTATTCGTCGAAACCCGGCACCACTTGAACCCGAACTCCCTCGGCCAGAAGCAGTTCTCTTGCTTCAGCGACGTCGAAATGAGCTCCGTTCACGCGTACGAAGAGCGGTGCAGCTTGATTGTTGGCCTCCAGCAGAGCGACCGTCTCTTCGAAACCGAAATGGTTCAGCCACCGCTCGACCACCCACCGCGGGTGGCTGTAGGCGATTGAAAGGCCACGAGCTGACTGCAGATCGGCGGGCAAAGGACGACGCGATCGCAGCGGCTCAAGGCGTCGGAGAATCGCGTTGACACGCCCTGCCCACTGGGCGCCACCGACCGCTTTCGCGAGTTCCACAGCCTCGGAGACGACGGCGTAGCCCGGCGTCGAATGATGAAAAAAGAGCTCGTAGGTTGCGACTTCGAGAACGGCCCTGAGCCCAAAGGGCACTCGGAAGTAGTCGCCCCGGTAGCGTTTTTTCAGAACCCAGCGCAGGTACAAACGCCAGCGAACACAGCCACGGACCAGTTCAGAAACCAGGGCTCGGTCGCGGGAATTAAGATTGCTTTTGCGCAACTGCGAGCGCAGCAGCAGGTCCACGTAGGCCCGCCGGCGCTCTGCCTCTGCAAGGATGTGAACCGCCAGCTGCCGGGCCGTTGGGGTTTTCTCTCCGGTCTCTTGCAAAGACCGAGCAGTTGAGATGACATTCCCTTTTTCACTGGCCACCTGACCGTCCACCTTTTCCCGCACTGGGTGGGTCGGCGTGTTCACAATTGCGTGGAACACACGCGGTACTGCCCTCTCTCGAGTGCTCTTTCACAGACTTCCTTTCCTGCAGGACGAGGAGCCGTCATCAAGTCGATTTCCTTAACGCGCTTTGTGCATTGGGTTCATCTTCGTGCGTAGCGCGTCACGTCCTACGCAGTTGACGAGTCTACCACATCGAATCATCTGCACGGCACCGCAACCGGAACGTCGCCAGCGCAAGTCTCGACAAAAGCAGATCGATCCTCTCCTCTCCGCAGCAAGCCCGGCGGTTAGCCTTGCGGAGCTCTTTCACTCGACTGAAATCTGTCGCCTTTCGCCAGTCGGTAGCCACGCAAGAACTCGCCGGCTTTCATCACGCGTTTACCAGCCGGTTGCAGCTCAAGAATCGACACAACGCCGCGTCCCGTTTTCACCAGCAGCCGCCCCTGCTTAGCGTCGGCTTCTACAACCGTCCCAGGTGCAACCTCTTGCACTTCGGGAGACGCCTCGCTTTCCCCCACTTCCACAGCGCGGTGAAAGTTGATCAAGCGGTTGTTCCAGTACGAAAACGCTGCTGGTTCCGGGGCCAGACCACGGATGAGCCTGGCCACACGCGGAGCGGGTTCGCTCCAATCGATGCGTCCCAGTTCACGTGTCACTTTTGGTGCGCGCGAGACCTCGCCTACCTGCGGGGACGGGCTCACCGAGCCCTCTTCCAGGCGATCGATGGTCTCAAGAAGAAGCTGCGCCCCGAGGTCGGCAAGGCGCTGCTGGAGTTCGCCCGCGGTTTCCAGTGGACCGATCTCCGTCTCGCGTTGCAGCAAAATGTCACCCGTGTCCACCTTTTCCTGGATGAAGAAGGTGGTCACACCGGTCGTGCGTTCGCCGTTGATGATGGCCCACTGGATCGGCGCGGCGCCCCGGTACTTCGGAAGGAGTGACGCGTGTAGATTGATCGTGCCCAGCGGCGGCATCGTGAAAACGGCTGCTGGAAGGATGCGAAATGCGACGACCACAAACAGATCAGCCCCCACGGCCCGTAGACTGGTCAGAAACGGCGCTTCTTGCAGATCGACGGGCGTGAAAACCGGCAGTCCTTCCTGCAAGGCGCGTTCTTTCACAACAGTGGGTCGCAGGCGGCGACCGCGGCCACGTGGGCGGTCAGGCGCCGTTACCACTGCCAGAATCTGGTGTCTCCCTGACCTGAGGAGTAAGTCCAAAGACGGGAGCGAAAAATCCGCACTTCCGAAAAAAACGATGCGCATGGGTTCCAACCTGTTGTCGAACCGAAGAGCCAGTGAGGGCTTAAGAAAACGCCAGCATTTACCGCTGAAGGAGAGGCGGATTTCACTGGCGGCGAAGCGCCGCCTCACCTCGGGCGCGAGGGCGACAAAAAACCGGGGCGCAAAACGCTGGTTTCGCCCCGTAAGCCCAGAGGCGGGGCACCGGGAAAATCAGCCGGGAACGCGCTCAACTTTCCAACTTGCGTGCCACGGAACTCCGGGCCAGTTCAATTTTGACGTTGTCAGCAATCTTTACAATGAGAGTGTTCTCCTTCTCTTTCACGCCGACGACCGTGCCGTAGATGCCTCCAGCCGTGACGATCCTGTCTCCCTTCTGAATGGAGGCGAGCATTTTCTGGTGCTCTTTTTGGCGTTTCGCCTGTGGCCTGAAAATGAGGAGCCACATGATCACGACGATCAGGATGATTGGAAGCCACATGGCCAGCGGGTTTGGGCTTTGTCCACTTTGGCCCGCTGGCTGGCCCATGTAGAGCAGCACGGTTCCTAGCACGTTAATCTCCTTTCACTTGGTTTGGCTTGCCCGTGTCTTCCGCAAAGGCGCCCTAACGCCTACGCGGCCTCTCTGTTTCTGGCGTAGCTCTCGAAGAAAAGGGCTTTCCAGGTGTCAAACTCACCTTGCGAGATTGCTGACCGCATCTCAGCCATCAACCGGTGGTAAAACGTCAAGTTGTGCAACGTTGCGAGGTGAAGGCCCAGAATTTCACCGGCCTGGAAAAGATGGCGGACGTAAGCGCGGCTGAAATGCGTGCATGTGTAACACGTGCACGTTTCGTCGATAGGCCTGAAATCCTCCTTGAAACGCGCGTTCTTGATGACGAGCGCGCCCTCGCTTGTGAAAACCGTTCCGTTCCTCGCGTTTCGCGTCGGAATGACACAGTCGAAAAGATCAATGCCAAAGGACACGGCTTCCACAAGGTCTTCGGGTTTTCCAACGCCCATTAGGTAACGAGGTTTCGCTTCGGGCAACATTTCTGCTGTCAACCGTACAATCTGGAGCATCTCGTCCTTCGGCTCGCCGACTGACAAGCCTCCAACAGCGTAACCCGGAAAATCGAGCGCGCTCAGAAAACGAACCGATTCTTCTCGCAGGTCTGGATACACATTGCCCTGTACGATCGCGAAGAGACTCTGCGGGAAACCGTACAGAGGTTCAGTAGTCTCGAACCGCCTGCGTGCCCGTTCGGCCCAGCGGTGCGTCAAATCCAAGGATTTCTTGGCGTACTCGTACGTGCTCGGGTAAGGAGGGCACTCGTCCAGAACCATCATGATGTCGCTACCGATAGACCGCTGGATGTCGACAACGTTTTCTGGCGTAAACACGTGCAGGGAGCCGTCAAGGTGCGAGCGGAAATGGACGCCCTCCTCTCGAATTTTGCGGTACTGACTGAGGCTAAAAACCTGGAATCCGCCGCTGTCCGTAAGAATTGGCCTTTGCCAGGAGGCGAAGCGGTGTAGACCACCCGCTTTTTCGAGAATCTCGGTGCCGGGCCTTAGGTAAAGGTGGTAGGCGTTTGAAAGCATGATTTGCGTGCCCGCGCGCAGAAGGTCATCCGGCGACAGGGCCTTTACAGTGCCCTGGGTTCCCACCGGCATGAAAGCGGGGGTTCGCACGTCACCGTGAGGCGTCTTAAGGAGACCAAGACGCGGTTTGTTCGGTCCGCCGCGGAGCAATTGAAACGTGATGCCCGCCTCCGTCACGAGAAAGCCTCCTCAAGCGCTTGCTGGAGCGTCCGAACAGGAACGGCACGGAACCCGTTTCTCTGCCTCGACAGTCGGGCTGCCGCCGAACGGGGCAACATCACCCGGCCAAAACCAAGTCTGGCGGCTTCCCCGGCTCGGAGGTCGGCGTGCTGGACGGAACGGACTTCGCCACCCAGGCCAATTTCACCGAAAACCACGAGGTCCTGAGCGACGGGACGATTGAGCGCACTGGACGCAATGGCCAGAGCGACCGCGAGGTCAACACCGGGCTCGTCCACACGGATGCCACCAGCTACGTTGACAAACACGTCGTGGGTGGCAATTTGTACGCCGGCCCGCTTCTCAAGCACGGCCAGAATCATGGGCAGTCGCCGCGGATCGAACCCTGTGGCGCTGCGCTGGGGCACACCGTAGTGCGTAGGACTGGCCAAAGCCTGCACTTCGAGCAGCAAAGGACGCGATCCCTGAAGCACTGGCGTAACAACGGACCCTGGTGTCTTCTCGAGACGTTCGGAAAGAAACAACTCGCTGGGGTTCAAGACGTCGCGCAGTCCCTTGTCCGTCATCTCGAAAACGCCGATCTCGGCTGTGGATCCGTAGCGATTCTTTACGGCGCGAAGGACTCGGTACAGGTGTTGCGCGTCCCCCTCGAAAAGCAGGAGTGCGTCGACCACGTGCTCGAGAACCTTTGGGCCAGCCAGGTAGCCTTCCTTGGTAACGTGTCCAACGAGAAAAATCGGCAGGCCTTCCTCTTTAGCGAGGCGTGTAAAGGCATGTGCACATTCACGCACCTGCGTTACACTACCTGGTGCACTTTCGAAAGCGGGTGAAGTGATCGTTTGGATTGAATCGACAACAAGCAGGTCGGGTTGGAGCTCATTCACTCCGTCAAGGACTGTCTGAAGGTCGGTTTCGGCGACGACATACAAGAGATCGGCGCTGACACCGAGACGGGCGGCGCGCAGCTTGAGCTGGCGCAAAGACTCCTCACCAGTCACGTAAAGCACTTTAAGGCCCGTCCGGGCAAGGGAACCAGCCCTCTGGAGGAGCAACGTGGACTTTCCGATCCCGGGTTGGCCGCCGATCAAGACCACGCTCCCCTTCACGATCCCCCCGCCGAGAACACGATCGAATTCCTGGCTGTCAGTGTTGAGGCGGACTTCTTCGTCTACTGAGATTGCAGACAAAGGCTGCGGTCTGGACGTCGGCGCAAGTGGCCGTCGCGGCTGGGTGGTCTGCGGCGCTGCAATGATTTCCTCCACAAAGGAGTTCCAGGCGCCACACTCAGTGCAGCGGCCCATCCATTTCGCACTGACGTACCCGCAGTTCTGGCAGACGAACCGGGTCCGCGGCGACTTTTTCTTGCTAAGCGTGGCCAGCTGTTTCTCCTCTGCTCGAAGCCCTGCAAACGGTGCAGGCAGCACCGGAATTCGAACGTGGTCAAAAACCAAAACGGCGGCAACGGATGTCGGGACATCCGGCAGCCAGCTCTAACCGCTTGAGAAAGTACCAATTTTGAACCTGAAAGTCAAGATGAGCGGGGATTCGATTTTCCCAAAAAGAACTCGGCGACTTCTGGAGACGGCTTCGGTTTTGCTGGCAAAGGCGCGGATGCGGAAAGCGTGAACTAAGGATTCTGTCGAGAGTTCGACCGCGAGTAATCCAAAGAGGATCCGCGGACGCTGACCCGCACGTGGACCTGCCGTACTGGGAAGATCAGACTGTGCGAACCCGCTCTGCCTACCCGAGAACAGCTGCTTCTCGTGCTTACCGAGTGAAATGCTTGCGAAGAAGCCAGCGTTCTCGCTGGAAAGTTCAGGTTCGGAACTGCACGGCTGCCTGGTCCGGCGCGGAAAAACGCAAAGCGGTGTGGGTTTCTCTGTAGTGCGACCAGCCGGGCCTCTGGGCGGGGTGGGCGAAGCTGAACACCAAAGCGACCCTGCCTCGCGAGGTGCTCAATCTGCGCAGGGAAAAGCTGTGGGAGGTGAGCGAGGGGCGAGAACAAAAAAGGCCAAGCACGCGTTGCTTGGCCCTGTGCGTTCGGTTTCTGGGACTCTTTTAGGACGTCTCGTGTGCGTCGATGTTTTGAAACAGCGCCCGCTGTCCTTTCGCGGGGTCCAGACTTCGAAACGGATGCAACGGATCTGCCCGTACTTACGTGGTGCGCCAGGCGGGACTCGAACCCACAACCTTCGGCTCCGGAGGCCGACGCTCTATCCTAATTGAGCTACTGGCGCATCTGTTTTCGCGCTACAAAAGGCGTTTCCCGGCGAGTTGCCACTGCGCGGCTTTGACGGTGTTTTTCATCAACATGGCGATTGTCATCGGGCCTACACCGCCTGGCACAGGGGTAATGGCCGCTGCAACCTCCGAAACGGCATCGAAATCCACATCCCCGACAAGCCGGTAACCGCGCTTTGCTGTAGGGTCCTCCACCCTGTTCACGCCGACGTCAATTACCACAGCTCCTTGGCCGACCATTTCCGCTTTGACGAATTTCGGCGAACCCATGGCAGCTACAAGAATGTCCGCCCGCCGCGTGTGCTCGGCCAGATCGCGTGTGCGGCTGTGGCAAACGGTTACCGTCGCGTTTGCCCCCTCCCGCTTTTGCATCAGCAACGCCGCAAGTGGTTTTCCCACGATGTTACTACGCCCCACCACGACGACATGTTTCCCCGAAGGATCGTTGCCCGAGCGAAGGAGCAACTCCTGTACGCCTGCTGGTGTGCAGGGCACTAAGCAGTCCTGACCGTGCAGCAAGCGCCCCAGGTTGACGGGATGGAAGCCGTCCACATCTTTTTCGGGCGGAATGGCTCTGAGCACGGTGTCTGGATCAATCTGCGGTGGCAAAGGCAGCTGAACCAGAATCCCGTGTACATTTTGGTCCACAGCCAGGGCCGCGATTACATCCAGCAATTTTTGCTCGCTGGTTTCTTCAGGCAGGTGGTACGGAAATGACGCTACGCCGAGTTCTGCGCATTTCTTCTCTTTCATGCGGACGTACGTCACCGACGCGGGGTTAGAGCCAACCAGAATGACCGCAAGCCCCGGGACCACGCCGCGATTTCTCAGGTCCTGAATGGCAGCAGTGGTTTCCTGGTGAATCTGTTCCGCGATGGCTTTGCCGTCGATGATTGACGCTGTTCCGCTCACTTTTCTGCCTCGAGATCCGGATCCGTCAGCCAGATGCGTTCGATGTTCTCAGCCTTTCCGGTTGCCGCGTCGACGGTGACAAGCGCGGCGTTGAAAACCAGGTCGCCCTTGGCAAGCCGAAAAGGAATCGGGGTCTGGTTGAGAAACCGCTTGATTGCCCGTTCTCGGTCCAAGCCAATGACACCGGCGAGCGACCCCGTCATGCCAACGTCGGTGATGGCCGCCGTGCCTTGATCAGTGAGACGCGCGTCCGCTGTCTGCACGTGCGTGTGCGTGCCAATCACGGCGCTTACACGTCCGTTCAAATACCAGGTCAGCGCCTGTTTCTCCGCCGTGGCCTCGGCGTGGAAATCCACGATGCGTACGGGCGTACTCGCAATTTCCTGCTGTTCCAGCAGACGATCGGCCGTGCGAAAGGGGCAGTCAATCGCGTACAGAAAGGTTCGCCCCTGGAGATTGAACACGACTACCGCTGCATCGCCGACGGTGTAGACGCCCCACCCGTGACCGGGGAGGCCAGGTGGGTAGTTCTGTGGACGCAGGACCCGGCGATCTTCGAGAAGCTCTTTGTCGGACTGCGAATCCCAAACGTGATTGCCGCCCGTGATGACGTCGACGCCATTGTCAAAGAGCATTCGGGCCAGGCGCTTGTCAAGCCCCCGACCTTGTTTCAGATTCTCGCCATTTGCGATGCAGAAATCAACTCCCCTTTCGTCGCGCAGTTGCCTTACCAGCTTCGCTGCCAGCCGAGCCCCTCCTCTTCCCACAACATCCGCGACGAAAAGGATCTTCACCGCAATGCCTCATCGCTGTCGGTCGGAATTTAGCAACCCGACGCGAAAAATGCAACTCGAAAAGGCGTCGGATTCCCCTTCGCCCGCCGACCCTAAGCTGATTTGCTTGCCGGCCGGGCATGCCCATAGTGGCCCGTCTTCCGTCGGGGCTTAAAGAGATCGTCCACCGATTGGGATCGGACTGAATGCGCTTGACTGGGACGAGCCTGTGCCACTTGACATCAGGCCTGCCAGCGCACTCATTTTGCGTAGTCTACCGCCCGGTACTCGCGAATAACGGTTACCTTAATTTGACCGGGATACTCCATTTCGCTCTGAATCTTCTCGGCGATCTCAGAAGCCAAAACTTCCGCAGCGGCGTCGTCGATCTTCTCTGGCTGAACCATGACCCGCACTTCCCGCCCGGCCTGGATGGCATACGCTTGACCAACACCCTCGAACGACTTGGCAAGCTGCTCCAGTTTCTCCAGGCGCTTAACGTAGCTTTCGAGCGTCTCGCGACGTGCGCCAGGTCTTGAACCAGAAATGGCGTCGGCGGCTTTGACCAGAATCGTAATCGGCGAGATTGCTTCCACGTCTTCGTGGTGCCCGGCGATGGCGTTCAGCACAATTGGCCCTTCGCCGTACTTTTTCGCGATTTCCACACCGATCTGCGTGTGCGTCCCTTCCGTGTACTTGTCGATGGCTTTCCCAATGTCGTGCAACAGTCCGGCTCGCTTGGCCAGGTCACCGTCCAGCTCCAGCTCTGCGGCCATCAAACCGGCGAGGTAAGCCACTTCGATCGAATGCTGCAGCACGTTCTGCCCGTAGCTGGTGCGGTATTTCAGTTTGCCGAGCAGGCGGAGCAGCTCGGGGTGCAGGCCGTGCACACCTGCGTCCAGCATCGCCTGTTCGCCGATCTCGAGGAGTTTCTCCTCCATCTCTTTTTGAGTTTTCTGCACAACCTCCTCGATTCTGGAAGGATGAATTCGGCCGTCCGAAATGAGCTTCTCGAGTGCGATTCGTGCCACCTCCCGACGGAAGGGGTCGAAGCCACTCAGGATCACGGCTTCCGGTGTGTCGTCCACGATCACGTCCACTCCGGTCGCCTGCTCGAAACTCCGGATGTTGCGCCCTTCTCGACCGATGATTCGTCCCTTCATCTCGTCGTTCGGAAGGGTTACGACGGAGACGGTTGTCTCCACAGAGTGATCAGCGGCGGTCCGCTGAATCGCCTGGATCACAATCTCCCGTGCTTCCCGGTTGGCGGTCAGGCGAGCCTGGTCTTTGATTTCCTTGGCAATTTGAGCGGCTTCGCGCTTGGCACGTTCCCTCATGCTTTCAATCAGGAGCTGCTTTGCGTCTTCCTGGCTCATGCCGGAGATTTTTTCGAGTCTACGCCGCTGCTCTTCCTCCAGATCGCTTAGCTTGGCCTCGCGCTGTTGCAGCTGTTGCTCTTTCTGACGAAGCGTTTCTTGCTGTTTGTCCAAGCCACGGAGCTTTTCCTCGAGCATCTCGGCGCGGCGATCAAGGCTGTTCTCCTTTTGCTGCAGTTGACGCTCGAGACGGTGAAGCTCCGCACGCTGCGACTTTACCTCGTTTTCCACGGACTGCTTCAGGCGAAGCCACTCCTCCTTGGCCTCGAGGAGCTTCTCCTTCTTGATCGCCTCCGCTTCTTTCTCTGCCTCGGAGACGATTTTCTGCGCCAAAACTTCCGCGCTGGCGATTTTCCCCTGACCGATTTTCTTGCTCGCCAGCCAGCCCGCCCAAAAAGCAACGCCGGCGACAGCTATCAAAAGCAAAATTACCCAGAGACTCATGTCCGTCACCTCGCTTTCTACCCTAAAAGACGAAGCCCCACTTCGGACACTCACAGCCACTCGCCCCGTTCTGCACAAAGCTCGCGGGGCTTTCGGCTACGTCAGGACTGAAGTGGGGCTTCCGGGATGAACGGACCTTCAGCCAGCGGTCCGCCTTACGTCTGTTCAGAGCGACTCTTCTCTAAGAAATTCCTCGAGTTTGTTGGCCAGCTCCTGAACGCGGCGGTCGTACGAAGCGAGCAGTTCCCGCTTTTCCGCCTTCTCACGAAACAGTTCATCCGCGATGTTCAAAGCAGCCAGAATTGCGACCTTGAGGGACGACTTGACAGAGGTCGACGATTCCACCTCACGCATCCGAGCATCCACGTATTCGGCGACCTTGCGGATGTAGTCCGCGTCTGTATCTCCTTTGATCGCATATTCTGACCCGAGGATTGTGACCTTGACGACGTTTTGATCGTCAAACATGTGACGTGATCACCATCTTGGTCAAAGGCAGGGAGAGAATTCCCGGCATCCTCTCCCAGTGTACTCTTCTCAAAGCCCCTGCTACTTGTCCGTTAACAAAAACAACAAAACTCTGCTTTTCCCAACTGTAGCCGAAAACAACGGCTGCAATTCTCAGCCCCCAAGCGGGATCTCATCCAGTTTTTTAAGCAGACTTTCGATCTTCGCTCGGACGAGCTCCTCCTTGGCTTTCAGTTGTTCGATCTCCTGTTGTTGCTGCGACACGTTCTGGTACTGCTCCTTTAAGCGCTCAATCGTCCGCTCGTTCTCCTCGAGCTTAGCGAGGAGCTCGGCGTTCTGCATTCTGAGTTCGCGATTCTCGTTCTTCAGCCGATTTACTAACTCCAGCAACCGACTGATTCGTTCCTCGAGCACTTCCAGTTGTTCTACCTGCATGAGCATCCCCTCTCAGCGCGGCCGGAGAACCACGCCCAGTTCAGATTTCAACGCCTCGAGGATTTCGCTAATTCGCTCGCGAACCTCTTCCTCCGTCAACGTGCGGTCGTCGGCCTGAAATCGAAGGGTGTACGCCAGACTCTTTTTGCCGGCCGGGATCTGTTTTCCCCGGTACAGATCGAACAATTCCACATGCTTGAGGTACGGCCCGCCGTGTTCTCGAATTACCTTTTCAACCGTTCCGGCGCTCACCGGTTCATCCACAAGGAGTGCAAGGTCCTGAACAACCGCCGGGAACCGTGGAACCGGCTTGTAGATGCGCTCCTCCCGGCACAGCTTGCGCAGATCGTCCCACGACAACTCAAATGCGAAGACACTTTGCTCGCACTCGAACCTACGCAGCAAACTCTCGGCCAGCTGTCCCACAACACCGATGGTCTGGTCGTTGACACTGACGGAAAAACCCAGCGCGAACCAAGGGAGCTCTACCGGTTCAAAGGCGGGCGTCTCCCCGGTCAGCCGCTGCACCAGCGTCTCGACGGCACCTTTAATGTCGTAGAAATCGGCCGGACGTGGCGAACTGCGCCAATGCCGCAGCGCAAATGCGCCAGATACGACGCCACCCAGGGCCGTGTGTTCATCGTAGGACGCCTTTCCATTTCGCGAGAAGACCTTGCCGTGCTCAAACAGCATCACGGACTCGGTGCGTCGATTGATGTTGCGTACCGCTGAGGTCAGTAGCCCGGGCAGGAGGCTTGGCCGAAGCCAGGCGAGCTCCTCGCCCAGCGGGTTTACAACCCGCACCAGGCGTTCGGGATTGCTGGTAAAGCTTTTCGCTTCGGCCGTGGACAAAAAACTCAGGTTAACGGCCTCGTAAAAGCCCATCGCCGTGAGCAGGTCGCGGGCCCGATCAAGCCAGCGGTCCCTACCCTGCCCTGCCAGCGTCTGGTCGATTTCCGCACGGAGATCCGGTGCGATGGACTCGTAGCCGTAGTGGCGTGCAATCTCTTCGATGAGATCGACCTCGCGCGTCAAATCGGGCCGAAAGGTAGGCACACGGACCGTAAGCTGCTCTTCCGCCGTCGATTCCACGGCGAGGTCAAGCCCCCGGAGGATCGAGATCATCTTCTCGGTCTGGATGTCAGCACCAAGAATCTGCACCACCCGGTTGGGCCGCAAGCGGAGCCGCCGGGGTTCCAGGGGCCTTGGGTAGACGTCCACGACGCCTGCTGCCACCTTTGCAGATGCTGTCGAGGCCATCAACTCTGCAGCGCGGTCCGAGGCGCGGACCACACCGTTTGGGTCCACACCGCGCTCAAAACGGTACGACGACTCCGTGTTGATGGTCAGTTTGCGCCGGGTGCGCCGGATGCTTTCGGGTTTGAAGTAGGCGCTTTCCAGCAAGATTCGTCGGGTTTCCGCACGTACCTCTGAGTTCTCGCCACCCATCACGCCCGCGATAGCCACGGCGCGCTGTGCGTCGCAGATCATCAGCGTGTCGGCATCCAGCTTGTGATGCTTACCGTCCAGCGTAACGAACTCCTCGCCTTCTGTGGCTCGCCGCACCACGATCTTGCCCCCCTCAAGCAGGTCGTAGTCGAAAGCGTGCAGCGGTTGCCCCAGTTCCAGCATCACGAAATTCGTTACATCAACAATGTTGTTGATGGCACGCATTCCCGCCAGCTCGAGTCGCCGCGCCATCCAGAAAGGCGACGGACCCACCGTCACGTCCCACAGGTAGCGAGCTGTGTATCGTGGGCAGTTTTCAGCATCCAGGATCTCCACCGCCACAAAATCGGAAACCGACGCTTCGCTTTCGGGCACGTGGGGTTCAGGCACCCGCAACGTCAACCCGTAGTACGCAGCAAGTTCTCGGGCGATGCCGACGGTGCCGAGGCAATCGGGGCGATTTGGGGTCACGCCGATTTCGTAAACCCAGTCGTCACCCACCAGCGCTGCGATGTCTGCCCCAGGTTCGGCGTTTTCCAGTAGCCAGAGTTCGTCCGCGCGGGAAGTCAGCCCAAGCTCGGCTTCGGAGCAAAGCATCCCGCTGGAAACCACATGTCCGAAACGGCGCTCAGCAACGGATGTGTTGCCAGGCAATGTGGCTCCGGGTAGCGCCAAGGCCGCAACTGCGCCGGGTCGGACGTTGGGAGCTCCGGAAACGACGGTAAACTTGCCCAGCTTTCCCGCATCTACCTCGGCGACAAGAAGATGATCTGAGCCGCTGAGTGGTGCAGCGCTCACGACGCGGGCAGCGACAACGCCTTTGAACTGAGGCGAAACCTTTTCGAACGCCTCCACTTCCAAGCCCAGCATCGTGAGACGCTCAGCAACTTCTTCAGGCGGAACCCGAAGATCAACGTAATCCCGTAACCAGCTGTAGGTCGTTTTCACTTGTGCTCAGAATTGGCTGAGGAACCGGATGTCGTTTTCGTAGAAGAGCCGAATGTCCCCGATCAGGTGCTTCAGCATGGCAATCCTCTCGACCCCCATTCCAAATGCGTAGCCGGTGTAGATCTCGGGGTCGTAGTCGACGAACCCAAATACGGCTGGGTCGACCATTCCTGCACCGGAAATCTCCAGCCAGCCCGTGTACTTGCACACACGGCAGCCTTTGCCACCGCACATTGGGCAGGAAAAATCGTACTCCGCGCTTGGCTCGGTGAAAGGGAAGAAACTGGGACGGAAGCGAATGCGGACGTCCTTGCCGAACAGCTTTTGAGCGAAGGCCAGAATGACGCCCTTCAGATCAGCGAAGGTGACATTTTTGTCTACGCACAACCCCTCAACCTGGTGAAAAGTCGGTGAGTGGGTGGCGTCCGGCGTGTCCTTGCGGAAACAACGCCCCGGTGCAATCATTCGGATCGGCGGTCGCTGCTTCTCCATCGTGCGGATTTGGACCGGCGACGTGTGGGTGCGCAGAAGCTTGTCACCCTCCAGGTAGAACGTGTCCTGGAGATCACGAGACGGATGGTCCGGAGGAATGTTCAGGGCCTCAAAGTTGTAGTAGTCTCTTTCAATTTCGGGCCCGGTTTCCACCGAAAAGCCCATCGAGGCGAAGATGTCGACGATCTCGTCCAGAACCTGGAGAAGCGGGTGACGCGATCCGATGCGAAACGGTGTGCCCGGCAACGAAGCGTCGAAAACGGGCTTGCGCGGCTGTGCGCTGCCAAGGGAGCGCTTCTTCTGCTCGATCGCCTCTGTGACGTGTTGCTTGAGCTGATTGATTGCGCTACCTGCAGCTGGGCGTTCGGTCGGTTCCAGCCTTGGCAGTCGCGAGAAGAAAGCGGCGACCAGCCCCTTTCGCCCCAGGTACTTGATGCGTAGCTGGTCGAGCTCTTCCGCCGTCTTGACTTGGGCAATCTCCCGCTCGAACGAGGAACGCGCCTCGTTGACGTCGCCCAGAAGGCTTTCAGCTTCCTGTCCCATGAGTTCAGGCGGACACCGCTGCCTTGGCCGCTTCCACGACCCGGCCAAACGCTTCCATGTCGTTTACAGCCAGTTCCGCAAGCTGCTTGCGATTGATGTCAATGTTGCTCTTCTTCAATGCGTTCATCAGCTGTGAGTAGCTCATCCCGTGCTGACGAGCTGCCGCGTTGATCCTCACGATCCACAGCCGCCTGAACACACGCTTGCGTTGTCGTCGGTCGCGGTACGCGTACTGGAGAGCCCGTTCCACCGCCTCTTTGGCTGTGCGGTAGAGCCGACTACGGGCCCCGTAGTAGCCCTTCGCCTGTTTGATGATCTTACGGTGGCGTCGGTGTCCAGCGACTTTCCCGGTCGCTCTTGGCATTCTCTAACTCCTCAAGTTTTCGAAATTTCGGAAGTGTTCTCGCTACGTTGGCGCCATTCACCGCTACTAAGCAAGAATCAGGCGTTTGATGCGTTTCGCCTCTGTCTCGTCTACCAGCGTCGGCTTGCGCAAGTTGCGTTTCCGCTTGCGCGTTTTCTTGGTTAACAAGTGGCTGCCGTACGCTTTCCAGCGCTTCACCTTACCGGACCCCGTGACCTTGAAACGCTTCTTGGCAGCCCGGTTGGATTTCAACTTGGGCATTGTCAATCTCTCCTGTCGATTGCGGTCAGTTTGTACGAAGAGGAGCAAGGACCATGACCATGGAGTATCCCTCCATCTCTGGTCCTTTCTCCACTTTGGACACGTCTTGCAGTAGCTCCTTCACTTTCTGCATGACCTGCGCGCCAAAGGCCTGCTTGGTCATTTCGCGCCCGCGAAAGCGGACGGTAACCTTCACTTTGTTGCCCTGCTCCAAAAACTCGCGCGCATGCCTGCATTTTGTCTCGATGTCGTGCAGCTCTGTGCGCGGACTCAGCCGGATTTCCTTAACGACGATCGTGTGCTGCTTCTTCCGGCTGCTTCGCTCTTTTTTGGACTGTTCGTACCGGTATTTGCCGTAGTCCATCACGCGGCAAACCGGGGGTGACGCGTTGGGCGCCACTTCCACCAGGTCCAGCCCCCGCTCACGGGCGATGCTGAGGGCCTTCTGCCGATCAACGATGCCGAGTTGTGTGCCGTCGGCGTCGATCAGGCGTACTACGGGTGCCCGGATGGCCTCGTTCACCCGTTGATCGTGTTCCCTACTGATGGCCTTTGCCCTCCCTGATTTCGGTTCAACCCGACCCGGGTCCTGCTACAAGGTGCGGCCCACCCCAAATACCTGCTCAGTCTAAGCCTCGAATGCCTTCGTCCGGACTTCGGCGAGGATCTTGTCCAGGAAGGCCTCAAGTTTCATGGTGCCGAGGTCCCCAACCCGTCGCTGGCGCACGGCTACCACATCCTGTTCGATCTCACGTTTGCCAATGATCAGCATGTAGGGGATCTTTTGCGTTTCGGCATCGCGGACTTTGTAATTCATCCGTTCAGCGCGGTCATCCACCCACACACGCAGACCAGCTTCTTCGCAATTTCGGGCGACTTCGCGGGCTGGCTCAAGTTGCGCATCTGTAATCGGGATGACGACTACCTGGACGGGCGCCAGCCACGTCGGAAAAGCCCCGGCGTACTGTTCGATCAGCACACCCAGAAAACGTTCCAGAGAACCGAGCAACGCCCGGTGAATCATGATCGGTCGGTGCTGCTGACCGTCCTCGCCCATGTACGAGATGTCGAACCGCTCGGGTTCGTTGAAATCCACTTGAATGGTTGAGCACTGCCACGAACGGCCGAGCACGTCACGGATCTTGATGTCGATTTTGGGTCCGTAGAAAACGCCTTCACCCGGATCAATGTCGTACGACAACTGGCGAATTTCAAGCGCTTTCTTGAGCGCCTCGGTGGCAAGCTCCCAGTTCTCAAGCGTTCCTACGTAGTGCTCGGGACGGGTCGACAAGTAAACGTCGTAGTCCTTGAACCCGAATGCGCCCAGCATGTTGACGGTGAAATCGAGTACGCGAACAACTTCGCTCTGAAGCTGATCCGGGCGGCAAAAGATGTGCGCGTCATCCTGAGTGAAACCTCGCACCCGAAGGAGACCGTGAAGCACACCAGAACGTTCGTAGCGGTAGACCGTACCGAGCTCGGCCCAGCGGATCGGTAGATCGCGGTAGCTGCGCGTCTTGCTCTTGTAGATCCGCAGGTGAAAAGGGCAATTCATCGGTTTGAGCTGATACGGCACCTCGTCCACATCCATGGGAGGGAACATGTTTTCCCGGAAAAAGTCGAGATGCCCGCTCCGTTCCCACAGCCCAAGCCGGGCAATGTGCGGTGTGTACACGAACTCGTAGCCGCCCTTGAGGTGCTCTTCCCTCCAGAACGACTCGATGAGATGCCGCACCATGCCGCCTTTCGGGTGCCAAAGAACAAGCCCGGGACCTACTTCTTCGTCGATGCTAAACAAATCTAACTCGCGTCCAAGGCGGCGGTGGTCTCGCCGTTTGGCCTCTTCGAGGCGTTGCAAGTATTCCTCGAGCTGCTCTTTGCGGGGGAACGAAATTCCGTAAATCCGCTGGAGAATCGGGCGATTCTCGTCCCCACGCCAGTAGGCGGCCGAAGTGCTGAGCAGCTTGAAGTACCGGATGTAGCCTGTGGACGGAACGTGTGGTCCCGTACACAAGTCAACGAAATCGCCCTCGCGGTAAATGCTTGGCGGCTCTTCCAGCCCCTCGAGCAGCTCGACTTTGTAAACCTCTCCGCGTTCTTTGAAGAGCTTCAGAGCCTCTTCGCGGCTGAGCTCTTGCCGAACGAACGGATTGTCGGCATCAATGATTTCCTGCATCTTGCTTTCGATTGCCGACAGATCGTCCGGCGTGAAGGGACGGTCCACATCGATGTCGTAGTAAAAGCCGTGCTCGATGGGAGGGCCGACGCCAAAGTGCGCTTCCGGAAAGAGCTGCTTCACAGCGTGGGCCATAATGTGCGCCGTGCTGTGCCAGTAAATGTGCAGCCCTTCCGGCTCGTCCACGCTGACAAATTCGAGTTTTCCGCTTTCCTGAAGTGGGTGCGTGAGATCCAGCAAGCGCCCGTTGAACCTCGCAGCGACGACTTCGCGTTTCTCGACTTTCTGCGGATCGATCTCGCGAAGAACTTCCAGTGGTGTAACGTTCCTGGGGAAGGACCGTTCGCTTCCGTCTGCGAGCTGAAGATCGACCTTGCCCTGATCAGCGCCTTGCATGAACCTTGAGACCTCCATTATCGAAAACGACCTTTGGGCTGCCTGCCGCAAAGGTCGTTTTGCCGTTGGTGGGCGGTACTGGACTCGAACCAGTGACCTCTTGCATGTCAAGCAAGCACTCTAACCACCTGAGCTAACCGCCCGTGCTTGATCTAATTTCGCACAAATCTAACACCTGGGGCCGTAAAAAGCAAGAAGTTTTTGCGCTTACGCTTTGTCGAAACAAGCTGTCCACTCGGATGCTGATGGAGAGCCCCCTGTTCGCAGGACGGTACTCCCCGTTGCCCTTTCGACGTTAACAACGCCGTAGGTGCAGTCGAAAGTTCCCATCGCTTTCTGATCCATCCCTGCGATCCATTCCGGCGGATTTCTGATTCAAGCTGACCCAGGTGTCTCACTGTTTGTCGAGAATCGAGCGTTTTTCTGCACATTTGTGCTTTGGCGCGTAGGCACAATGGTTGCAGGATCCCCGGCGTCACAGCAGGAGGACGGAAATGACAAGAGTCAAAGTCAACCAGCTCGTAATTACGTGCGAAGCTTGCGGAAACGTCAAGAAATTCGACGTTTCTTCTCAGGAAGAGTGCGAAGTGATTTTCCGGAATTTTCGTTGCGAGAACAACTGCGGTCGCAATTTGTACAGCTACATTACACTGGGTACCCTGGAGACGGTACCCGATGAGGAAGTGGTTGAGCAGTCCGCTGAGGAGCCAGAAGTGTCCCTCGTGGACAGCCACTGAGCACTGCATCGAGCCTCGACAGGAACTGACCGGAAGAGCCCGGATTTTCCTGACGCTTTCTTACTGGCGGGGCAACAGCGGGGTAACCACTCTACCGGCGTCCGGACAAAAGGACTTCCTCACAAAGGTGTCGAGCGAAGGCCACCCCGCTTTCCGTTGTGTGCCGGACCTGGCACTACGACGCGGGGCTTGTGCGGGAGATGCCGTCCAACGCACGGCGCTACGGGATACAGTCGGCTCAATTTAGTGTCCCGGCGAAACTGAACCCCCCGGGTAGCTACAGAAAAGAAAAAATCCACGCAGCTGCGTGGATTCCACTGTGGAGCTGGGCGGATTCGAACCGCCGACCTCTTGCATGCCATGCAAGCGCTCTCCCACCTGAGCTACAGCCCCGACAACCAATTAACAGTACAAAATTCCGGCACAAAAGTCAACGCTTTTTTCGTCTCCCCACCCTTCCAGGATCCGCCATTTTCAACCTGGATTCAGCCCCGAAGGTTTCCATCTCAGTGCTTGACAGTTCGCCCCGCTGTCACTCTTTGCGAACGACAACCGACCTCAAGGAGCTGGAGACCGCAAGCGCGAAAGCCGAGCATCTTGCAAACTTTGTCAGACCGGAATTGCGCCCCTGGATTGCTGGAGACGGGCGTTTCGTCGTGTGCCGGTTACAACCGGCCCATGAGGCTCATCCACTTGAGTTTCCAAACCATCCACACAGCTTCGCGGATGATCTTCTTGGACATTTTGGAGCTACCCACTTCACGATCGAAGAAGATGATCGGTACCTCGCAAATCCGAAACCCCTTCTTCCAGGCACGGAAGTTCATCTCGATCTGGAATGCGTAACCGTCAGACTGCACCCTGTCCAGATCGATGACCTCCAGCGCCTGGCGTTTGAAGCACTTGTAGCCACTCGTGCAGTCCTTCACCGGTAAACCGGTGACCATGCGCGCGTACTTGTTGCCTCCAAGGCTGAGCAGAAGCCGCCTGAGCGGCCAGTTAACCACGTTAACCCCGGTCAGGTAGCGCGAGCCGACGACCACGTCATTGTCCTTGGTCGCCTCGAGCAGGCGCGGTAGATCTTCGGGATTGTGTGACATGTCGGCGTCCATCTCAACCACAATCTGAAAGTCGCGCTCAAGCGCGAAGCGGAAACCTGCCACGTAAGCTGTACCAAGACCGAGTTTTCCAGGACGCTGCAGCAGATGGAGCTTGCCCGGGAATTCGTTCTGCAGCGCCTCCACCCTCTTTGCCGTACCGTCTGGAGAGTTGTCGTCCACAACCAGAACCTGCAGATTGCGGAGCGGCAAAGCAAAGAGTCCCCTCAGAACACGACCGACGTTGTCGGCCTCGTTGTACGTGGGAATGACGACAAGAATGGGGACCTCCGGCAAAGCCGAAGGCGGTTCGCCGTGGGGCAGTGAAGAAGGGTCAAGATAGGCTGCTTGGGTCACCGTACCGATCCTGCTGTTCCACGCTGATCTTGCCTGCCTCTTCCCCGTCACTTTGAGGGAAAACAAGCAGACCCGATTTCGTCTTACCGCGTCTGTGCCCGCCTGACCGTTGTGACCACGACCAAGCCGTGTGGTCGTTCCGGCTCACCGCCTAAGTGGGCCGCCCCGCCGCCGACGCATTCCGCAACGAGCACCCTTTCTCTTGCTTCGGTCCGCGGACGGTGCACATCTCCTTTTGATCACAACGCACCTTTGCTGTCACCGGAAACCGGCTTTGCGCTGATGTTTTTGCCACGTTCCGGTCAGCAAGACGCCGGAAAGACCTCGGTGAGCTGGTCCTGGTTTACCGAAGAGCGAGTAGCTGTCGCCTGAACGTGTGGAGGCCTTCCCTTACGCCTCGCATGTGTACACCGTGTTCCAACCTGCATTTGTCCCACAGCAAGCCGCTACGGAGTGGCCTGGGTGCCTTTTGTCGAATGCGGTCGGTGGTAGTCGGTTGAATGAGCTCCGGATCGAAACCGAAGACCACGGCCGTTTCCCGCGCGAACGCGTAGCGGCTCACAAAATCCGCTCCACCGAGATGGTAAAGCCCAGTTGCGCTTCGCTCAACAAGATGCCACAGAGCGGCTGCCAGGTCGTCCGCAAGCGTCGGATTCCCGACTTGGTCCGTAACCACCGAGAACGGCTGGCCTTCTTCAAGTTTTTCAAGAACCCAGTGAACAAAATTGGGTCGTGTTTGACGAGCCACTCCGTAGAGCACATTGGTTCGAATGATCAGGTAACGGCATCCGGACCCTTCGATTGCCTTCTCGCTCTCGTACTTTGTTCGGCCGTACACACCGAGTGGGTTCGGCTTGTCTGTCTCTCGATAGGGTCCGGCCTTGCCGTCGAAAACGTAATCGCTCGAAATGTGCAAGAGGTTCCCACCGATTTCACGGGTAACCTTGGCCAGGTTGCTCGCGCCGTCCACGTTGACCGCGCGACAAAGATCTTGCTGCTCCTCGCAGCCATCTACGTTCGTGTAGGCCGCTGTGTTGATGATCCAGGTCGGTCGCAAATCATGCAAGATCTGTGAAACTTCTCGCTCGGCTGTGATGTCGAGACGGACGTACCGTGTCTCCCTGATCGGCCCCACGGGCTGTTCGCTGAGGTCGCTTCCGAAAACGTCGACCTCGCTGGGCGCCAGGGCAACCAGTTTCTGCCCAAGCAGTCCGTTACAACCTGTAATCAGAGCTCTCAAGCGTTGCCTCTAATCGAAAGATCTTCGGTTCACCAAAGCGCGCAGCAAACAACGTCCCTCGCGGACGATTCTTGTGAAACCAGCGACCCAGTCCCCAGGAGCGCCTGTACTTCCGTCCCCTAGAACGCGAATGCACGCGTTTGCGTGCTTTGGGGCCACTGGTCTGAAGTGTTACGTCGTGTCCATTCGCACTGCCGTCTGCATCAGAGGACGGAGCTCGGCAAGATTATCGGCGCCATGTACGGTGCATTTGAGTCCCGCGACCAAGTTAGCGAATCGGGCTGCTGCGAGTGGATCGCCCGTCTCCCAGTACTTGCGAATGAAACCGGCCGCGAACGAATCACCGCAACCGGTTGGATCCACTGCTTTGACCTGCTGGGCCGGAATGTGCCGCCACTTTGGCTCGTCGTCCTGCCAGCACAGCAAAGAGCCCTCTCCGTCGAGGGTGAGGTTGACGACGAAGGGGCGTTCCCCCAGTTCGCCGAGCAGCTGAAGGCCAAAGGCGGCCAGGGCCTCAAAACTCGGAAGATCCTTTTGTGCCAGACATCGTGCTTCGCGCTCGTTCATCTGCAGAACGTGCGGGATGCGTACAAAGTGGTGCCAGTCCGGGGGGCGGCGGTAGTAGCGCAGGCCGTCGGGCCCAATGCCCAGGGCAAGAGAGTGGAAATCCATGTACAAAAGAGCATCCGACTCCTGCGAAAAACGCTGCAACGCATCGAGAAACACGTCTTTGCCGGTGATGAAGTTAACCAGAGCAATTTGCGCATCCAGCACCGGCTCAAGTTCGCGAAAGGTCAAGGGGGCCATTGGTTCGGTAGTGTACTCGTTACGTTCGGACGGGGACTCGTACACGAGCGTAACCCGGGTGTTTTCCCTGTCCTCAACGAGTACGTGGTCGGGGTGAACGTTCGGAAACTGGTTGAGTAAGGCGAAGAAACGTTGTGCGATGTCCGAACCGATCCGGCAGACGGGGTAGATGTGCCAGTCTTCCGGAGCAAGCAAAGCCATCTGAACGATGGTGTACGTGAGTCCCCCGAGGCCACGGACTTCTCCCCCACCGAAGGGACGCACTGTATCGTTGACAACGCTTCCGAGTAAGGCGATTTTCAACGTGGTCCGAGCTGAGTCCACGAGTCTGTCCAGGTCCGTTTGCAAGCGCTCTACTGGTACGGGTAGAAAATGTAGAAAAGGAGCGACAAACCACCGAGGATCCACAGACCCGTTGGGACCTCGCTGCGACGCCCCGACACAACTTTCAGGAACGGGTAAAGCACAAAACCCACAGTAATGCCGACTCCGATGTTGTACGTAAAGCTCATCAGAGCAATCACTGCGAAGGAAGGGATGAACTCCGTCAGGTCCTGAGTGACCAGGTTAGTTATCGACTGCAACATGAGAATCCCGACCACAATGAGCGCCGGTCCGTAGGCAAAAGCGGGGATCGATGTGAAGAAGGGCGCGAAGAAAAGCGACAGCAGAAAAAGCAAGGAGACCACAACGGCGGTGAAACCTGTTCGTCCTCCCTCTTCCACCCCGGCGGCGCTCTCGATGTACGTGCCGGCTGTCGAGGTGCCGAGCACAGCTGCGACCACGGTGGCAAGGGCATCTGCCAGCATGGGCTTTTCGATTTCCGGCAGATTGCCGTTTTCGTCCAGGAGGCCAGCACGTGCGGACACACCCACGAGGGTTCCAAGGGTGTCCACGAAGTCCATGACGAAGACCGTCAGAATGACCCCGAAGAACCCCCACGTGAGCGCACCAGCGATGTCCAGTTTCAGAAAAATCGGTCCGAGACTGGGTGGCATGCTGACCAGTCCGGAAGGTAGGCTGGCTGCGCCAAGAACGTAGGCTACCACTGTGGTCAAGACAATCCCGAAGAGGATGGCGCCGCGAACCCTGTGGATCATCAGAATGCTGATGGTCAGGAAGCCAAGGATAGCCAGAAGCTGGGGTGTTTCCGTGAGGTGACCAAGCTGCACTGGTGAGGCACCTGGAGCTCCTGCTACGACCAATCCCGTCTCGTTCAGGCCGATGAAAGTGAGGAAGAGTCCGATTCCCACCGCGAAACTGTACTTCAGGCTTTGAGGGATGGCCTCGGCAAGCCAGCTTCTTAACTTCAGAACGGTCAGGAGGGTAAAGAGAACACCGCCGACAAACACAGCTCCCAGCGCGGTCTGCCAGGAGTACCCCAGTACCTTCACCACCGTGTAGGCGATGAAGGCGTTCTCACCCATGTACGGTGCGATGGCGAAAGGCCGGTTAGCGTACACACCCATCAGGAAAGTGCCAACAAACGCAGTCAGTACCGTGGCCACCATGGACGGTCCCTTGGGAATCCCCGCGGCCTGCAGAATGGCTGGATTCACCACGATGATGTAGGCCATCGTGACGAACGTCGTGACGCCGGCGAGGACCTCTGTGCGCCAGTTGGTCCCGTGTTCCTCAAAGCGGAAAAATCGAGCGATCATGCGATCCTCCCGTGACCTTCCCCTCATTTCCCTGCTCCAGGAAACAATCGAACGGTTGGCCCTACTGGAGCATCTCGGCCATTCAGGCTCGGAACTCTCGTTTGTTGGGAACCCACCAAGTTGTCTTCCCTACTGCGCGGTTCGCTGGACTCTCTCAGCCAGAATGCAACGGTCCGCGCGGCCCTTGTCGGACCGAAAGAATGTCTTTGCCAGCCGCGCACAGCTGTGCAACCGCCAAAGTAGGTGCCTGATTCTCCCCAAAAACCGACGGTCCGCGGGTAAGCTGCCAGCGCGGGAACTGGCTGACTGAGAAGGATTGCTGCTGAGATTCTTCGTTCAAAATTCAGAGGCCCACGTCCCTCGTGCTTCGCCAAACCACCCGGAGGCACACGATCAACCATCTTGGTTGTGCCAAACCTGCGCGGTTCCGCGTCCGGAAGCCGCGGCTACCGACTGGCGGACGGTCCCTCCTTTGACAGTTTGCTCCCGGATTTCATGAACTTCTCTACCCGTTCTGCGAGGTCCGGGTCGTCCAGGGCGAGAATGCGCGCTGCGAGGACAGCTGCGTTGATTGCTCCGGCTTTGCCAATTGAGACAGTGGCCACAGGTACCCCGGATGGCATTTGAACAATCGACAGAAGAGAATCCAGACCCTGAAGCTCCGAAGCGGAGAGCGGGACGCCGATTACGGGCAACCGAGTGTGTGCCGCCAGCGCCCCCGGCAGCGCTGCAGCCATTCCGGCTGCGGCAATCAGAACTCCGTAGCCTGCCCCTTCGGCACTCCGGGCAAAATCGGCGGTTTCGTCTGGATTCCGGTGTGCCGAGAGCACCAGCTCATCGTACGGTATGCCGAACCAATCAAGGTAGCGTCGACACTCCGCAAGTGAAGGCACGTCACGCGGACTTCCAACGACGATGGCAACCCGTTTCATTTAGCCGCTCCGTCTGTGTGGTTAGCTTGTCGTAACTCTTCAAGACCTCAGCAGAGCTGCGTTGAAGCGAAATGTGAAACACAATTTGTCTGCTTTCTGGCACGCGCGCTTTTCAACGCCGACGTCCCCGGTTTTTGAAACCGCAGGCTGGTTCGTGTCTGTCCGCAACGGGTCCGACTTCCCGTGCATGAGCTTCCCCTCGCTTTGTACGTTTGGGTTGTGACAGACCAGGAGACCACGCCAACCCATGCTGGCCGCTACTTCCTGCCACTTTGCAAGTCGTATTTTGTGCGAAATGTGTGCGCCATGACGTCCAGTTGCCTTAGGAAAGGCATCTTTTTGTCGTCGTCAGGCGCAAAAACGGCGAGATCGATCAGGTAAACGTTGCCCGTGGGCTCGTCGTAGAAAGCGTACGCACGCCACGGACCTCCCGCAATTTTCGTTGGATTCTCCCAAATGCCATCGAACCGCAGGGCGTACCGGCCATTGAAATTTACCTCTGTCACCCTCAGATCCAGATCGAGAATGCGATCGCCGCCGTAGTACTTTTCCCCCACTTCCTCACGTTTCTTCAGAACCCATTCTTTGTTCAGCACAGCCGGATCATTGGTGTGTTCCCACAGGACAAAGAGCCACCGTTCCCGTTTGGGACTTGTGCGACGCAGAAAAACGAAATCAGGCTTCTCCAGAGCGATGAAGTAGTCGTGCTGCACCCGCACCATCCAGCCGTATTTCTCGAGCAGGTGTTTCTCGATGTCTTTTTGTTCGAGTGTTGCAAACATCCGTTTCTTGACCTGCTCATTCACGAAGTCGTTGAAGAGGTCAAAAAGCAAGTCCTGGTTCTCGCTCAAACGCCTTTTCAAGGTAGGCAAATCTTTCGCGGTGAAGACCACGAGCAATTGCTTCTTGACCCACGGATTCCGCTTGCTGAAGACAAATGCCGAATCCTCCAGAACGCGGTCCCGGTTGTGTCCCACAAGTTTGTTGATGTACTCTCCCGCTTTACCCTCCGCTTGTAGCGACCCCACAAACAGCAGGTGCCGGTAGTGATTGTAACGTCCCAGGCTGTCTGCGGGGTAGAACCGCACTCGAAAGATCTTCTCCCTGTGCGGGGTCGAAATGGTGCGCTCGAGGGCAGCCCGAACGAGGGAATCCACCTGAGCCAACTCCTGCGGGTCGCCAAAGGCGATGACAAGATCTTCCGGTCCCTGTACCTGGGGGACCCACACGCAGCCGGACAGACCAACCAGCACCGCCAGTGCGGCGGTCAACCGAGAGAGTCGTCGCGCCTCCACTTTGCTTTCCTCCCTCACTTGGTTTTGGCGTGTCCCGTCTCCGACACACGAACATCACGGCGCTGCAGCATCTGCAGCGGCCCGGAACTGTTCACGACGGAGCAGGAAGTACACTCCGCCCGGGAGACTGGAAAGCACACCGACGAGGTAGGCCAGAAACTCCATTGCTGTAACGCTGCTCGGCGCCAAACCGATTTGAGAGAAAAGGGCCACGCCGGTTTGTTCCCGCATCCCAATTCCGCCAAACGTTACGGGCAAACTCGCCATCAGAGCAACGATCGGGATGAACACCAGAAAGTACACGATGCTGACGTGTACCCCGACGGCAAGTCCTGCGAAGAAATGCGTCGCCACGCGAAGAAACTGGACGAAAACCGACACCAGCAGAATCCTGGCCAGGGCCTTCTTTTGATGTCGAAAAGCGTTGAGCTCGCGGTAGAGGTCGCGCGCCCGCGTGTGAAAGCGAACCGGCAGGAGAAAAGTGACGAAAGGAGCTACGGTACGCGCAATCCGCTCCTCGAAGAGAACAGCCACCGCTGTTGCCCAAACTACGAGAATCACCACGGCGACGAGCGCCATTTTGCCCAGGGCGAACTGTTGTAGCCAGACGACGCTTGCGATCAAGGCCAGGCTAGTCAAGACAACGAAGCCGATCAAGCGATCAAACAGCACGGCCGAAGCTGCTGCGGTGGCGTTGCCAGAGGCACGCGCAGCGTCGTAAATCCGGAAAGCGTCGCCGCCCACGTAGCCGATCAGGAAATTGTTGAAAAAAAGTCCTACGTAGTAGTAGCCGAGGGTACGCAGGAACGGGAAGTTCACAGCTCGTGCCTGCAACAAAAGATGCCACTGAAATGCCCCCAGAACGGTACTTGCAGTGAAACAAAGCAACGCCAGCAGGAGTCCGGCGGGGCTTGCCTGGGCCAGCTCGCGCGCGAGGGGTTCCACCCCGATTCGCTTCAGAAGAAAGCCCACCAGAAGGGCACTTACGGCAATTTTCAGGATGGGCGTAAGAATGCGTTTCACGCCGTTCCTCAATCTTCAGTTCTGGCAAGCTGTGCGGAACCGCACTTGTGATTGTAGCCAGCAAGGTGCAACCCACTCCTCACGTCGACGTAGCGACGTGATCGATCGTACATTCCGGCCGTTGCACGCTTCTTGGTCTCGCGCGGTTACCAGCGGAGAACGCCGCCAGCTGTCCCAGACAGGAAACAACTGCTTAGGCCCGACGCGGTCTGTGGGCTCGACTCGGCAGCCGTGTGTCCCAACGTTCACGCGCGGCTTTTCAGCCTGGGCGTCTACCATCAACGCGAGTGCGAGTCCCTCGCGCCATTTGTTCGCTGGCCCAGTGCTCAGCAGACGGGAACCGACCGTCACCGGGCGCCCCCGACCGACCTCTACTGTCAGCCGGGGATTCCGCTCAACCGGGCTACAAGCGGTCTCGACAAAAGGGTGCCAGCCACACGGGTTTGCCGCGTGCGCGGGCGGGGTCCTACCCCGCTACTTCGCTGGCACCTTGATGGCTGTGTCAAGGGTGGTTGTGTCTCGGGCCGACTTCTCAAGCGACTGTTGCACCAACTTCTGCAGCTCCTGGATTTGGCGCTGAGCGTCGGCGTCGGTCGGAAAGTGGCGCAACCACTCCTGAAGTACGTCGATGGCGTCGTTGTAACGCTTCTCGTTTCGGTACAGGTTCACCAGCCAGCCCACAGCCAGACCATTCGTCGGGTTTTGCTCAATAACCCTCTTCAGGCGACGTTCGAATTCCTCGGGACGACCTGCCTCGTAGTACCACTGTCCGATCTGCAAACTAAGCTGGACACTGTGAAGCGGAATCACCTCTTCCGGAATTACTTCTTCCATCTTGTCCAGCACTTCCACCATTTTGTCCAGCTGGTGGTGGGAGTGGTAGTAGTAGGCCAGCCGCAAAAAGGCTGCACGGTAGTTCTGAAGCAGCCCGATGGTGTTGTCGTCGTAGTAAACCTTCGGATTGTTGAGATTCCTGTACAGGAACTTTTCAAACAGGTTGGTGCGGAGACGGTCCACAGCGATTGAATCGCCGGGCACAGAGACGATCTTGAAATCGAGCCCGTCCATCCGCAGGTAGCGGTTCAGCCCAATCTTGTTACTCGGCGAGACCGTGACGGCGAAGTAGATCGGCCGTTTCCACTGATTCGCGTACAGGATGTTCAAGATCATGTAGTCCTGAACGCGAATGCCCGTGGTGCCGCCGAAGTTCAGCGTTGGTCTGACGTCGAACTCCAGGTAGTGTGGCTGCTTGAGCTCTTCTTCCGTCGGCGGCGTCTTGATGCCTGCCTCTTCCCGGTGTTTGAGCCAGACGTCGGTTGGTACAGGTACACGGATGCGACGCGTCTTCCAGGGCATGGCCTGCAGTGCGTCGATTTGTTTGTCCGTCAGTGTAATGGGGACTTTGGGCTCGCGGTGTTTGAGTTGTTTGATGTACCAGTTGGTGTTCAGCAAGCTCAGGTTCACAATCCGAATGTCTGGCCGGACTTTTTCTACGTACTGCAGAAACCACAGCGGAAAGGTGTCGTTGTCCCCGTTCGTGAACACAATCGCGTTGGGTTCACAGGTTTGTAGCATGTTGTAGGAGTAGTCGTACGGGACGTAACGACCACTTCGGTTGTGACTGTGAAAATTGTGGGCGAAAAGGTTGACCGGCCCAAGCACAAAGAAAACAGCCACGATCAGCGCAACCGGCCAGACGGGGCTCTTACCCTCTGCAGACAGTCGTTCTCGAAGGGCTTCGAGGAAGCCGGTGAACATGAGCAACAGCGAAAACAGTCCACCAACACTGCCCAGCCCTTTCAGGGCACGCGTCAGGCCGCCGTGTACACCGGCGGCGCTTTCGAGGATCACGCCCAGGAGCAGCAGTCCCACGGAGGGCCCAAGGATGTAGACAACCTTCTTGGTGAACTCACCGGAGCGCAGCCAGTTGCGCGCTGTGTCCACAAAACCAAGCACGCCCAGACCGATCCACAAAGCAAAGGCGTAGAACGAACCCACGTAAACGTAGTCACGCTCACGCGGCTGGGGATCCGGTTGATTCAGGTACAACACGATGGCAATTCCCGTCGCAAGGAACAACACGAGGACTACCAAGGCATGTCGCCAGTCCTTTCTGAAATGATGAATTGCCCCCATTAGGCCGATCAGAAACGGCAAAGCCCAGAGCCCGTTCAACGTGAACGTGTCCGCACGGCAAGCGTCATCTGGATTGGCAGGAGCTACGCTTCGGTCTTTCCCAATGAACTGCCAGCCAAAGTAGCGGATGTACATCGCACGAATCTGGTACTTCCACATGAAAGAGAGCGAGCCGTTGTACTCGTCCCGGCACATGCTCTTACGTAGACTGTACGGGTCGGCAGGCCGTGGCCAGGGTTTGATGGTTCCGTACTGCTCCCTGTTCAGGTAGTAGACCATCGCATCCAGATTCTCCGGATCGTTCTCGTCCACGGGCGGATCCAGATTGCTTCGGATGTAGATTTCCGTGTACGTCGAGTAGCCGACGAGAACCAGGACCGCTGACATCAAGGCGATGCTCGTCCACCGTTTCCCTTGACGGAGAGCCTGGTAAGCACCGAGGAGGATCAACAGGAAAGCGACCGGAATTCCCCAGAAAGAAATCTTGTCAGCAATCCAGGGTACCCCTTTCACCACACCCGGGTAGACGGCCCAAAAAACGAGCAAAGTGATCACCCCGAACAGGACGAAGGATTGTAGCGTTTCTTTACCCCTGTTCAGGCGGAAGTAAACGACGAGCAAAATGGCGGGAATCGCAAGCACGTTGAGCAGGTGCACGCCAATGGCAAGGCCCACGATGTAGGCAATGAGGAGCAGGTAGCGTTCGTTCCCGGGCTGTTCTGCATGCTCGTGCCAGACAAGGATGAAGTAGACGACCGCCGCCGTCAGCAACATGCTGAGAGCGTAGACTTCGGCTTCGACGGCGTTGAACCAAAAAGTGTCCGTGAAGGCGAAGGCCAGGGCTCCAACCACTGCGCTACCGTGGACCAGCCAGCGATCCACCGTGCTCTCAGGCTTGCCACGCCACATGCCGATGAGGCGAAGTACCGTGAGGTACACGAGGGTGATGGTCATGGCGCTGGCAAGGGCGCTGAACAGATTCACTCGGTAGCCGATGTCGTGGGCGAAGGGGATCATCGAAAAGAGGCGGCCAATCAGCAGGTAGAGTGGTGCTCCGGGTGGGTGCGGCACACCGAGCAGGTACGAACAGGTGATGAACTCACCGCAATCCCAGAAAGACGTTGTAGGGGCAAGACATCGCCAGTAGGTCAAAAAAGAAACCACGAAAATGGCCAGACCCACGTACTTCGTCAAACGCTTTTCGTCCATTGAATCCTCCACTTCAGCCTGACTGCAGCGCGAGTCCTAACAGTTCCTCCATCCGGTCTGCCGCCTGATCCCAGCTAAATTGCTTCGCCCAGGCGAGCGCGTTTTGGCCCAATTTCTCCCTTCGGTCCTCATTCAGCAGAAGATGTTTCAGCAAATCTGCGAGGCCGTCAAGGTCCCCGTAACGGTAAAGGTAGCCCGTTTTGCCGTCCACCACCGAGTCGCGCAGACCGGGCGAATTGGCGGCTACCACAGGAACACCACACGCGTTGGCCTCGATCACCGTGAGTCCCCAGCCCTCCTTTGGCGAGGGATTCACGCAAACCCACATTCTCTGAAGCTGCCGAGTTTTCTCGTCCTCGCTGACCGTGCCCGTAAACTCGATCCGCGAGCTGAGCTTGAGCTCCCGTGCCAGACGCTGGAGCCGAGGCCGGTCGTCGCCGTCACCAACAATCAGCAAGCGAGCTTGGGGCAGTTCCGAGACGAGTTTTTTGAACGCCAGTAGCAGGTGATCCACGCTTTTGTAACGCTTGAGCCGGCCCAGGTAGCCAACGAGAGGAGTCTTTTCCCGGCTTGCGGGATCAGGAACGTACCGCCGGGTGTCCACTCCGTTGGGGACCAGCAACACCTTGGCAGGATCGAAACCGTGCGTCAGCAACTCACCGCGAGTGCTGGGAGAAACGGCTCCGGTCCACTGGTGACGGTAGACTGCCGGGACCAATTTCTCCGAGACGTACACGTACGAAGCCAGTGGCCACGGAACCTCCCGGTAAATGCTTTTCCCGAAGAAGTGGTGAACCAGGGTCACCACCGGTTCGGCAACGTAAAATGGCGTGTAGAACGGAATCTTGTTGATGTCGTCGACGACAAGGTCGAAACGCGTAGAGCGGCGTAGTGCTTTGTAGCTGCCTGGCACGGCAAAGTTGAACGTAGCTCTGCACCCGCGCCGCACCACAACAAGTCCGTCCACGACTTCTCGTTCAGGCGCTCCTTCGAATCGGGACGCCAGCAGCGTAACCCTGTGCCCGCGCCGCACCAGACGGGTGAAAATTTGGTGCAGGTGAACCTCAGCTCCTCCGGCCAGAGGATTTCGGATGTCCTGCCAGTTGATGACCAGCAGCTCCAGTGGCCCAACGCTCACAGCGCCTCAGCCTCCGGTGCTGCAGTCAACACCCGAGAGCCCGGGAGGTCCGCTTCCTCCTTCGGCTTGCGGGCCACGATCCCAACGTCAAGGTACGTGTAGAAAGCCCACTCCTTCCCCCACGCCCAGCGCCGCACAGCTTCCCGAAGCTGCCGCAGGCCTGGCAGCCCGGGCGGGTACATCGGCAGCCGAACGCCGAGTTTCTTCAGGCCCTCGCGCAGCGCACGGTACACGAAACTTGGACGCATCCAGTCGCCGTAGCGGTGAACCGGTTCCAGCCCCACCTGTTGTACGAGTTGGTCGAGATCGCGGATCGAAAACTCAGTTTCCCAGCCCGCAAACCATTTGTTCAGCCAGATGGCGACGTGCTTCACCAACGTGTAGAGGTGGTAGCGCTGCGGCACGTCAACCAGGAGCAGGCCGCCGGGCTTCAGCAAGGCCACGTTGGCCCGCAGGAGGGGCAGCGGATCCCGAAAATGCTCAAGCAAACCCTGGTGAAACACGAGGTCGAACGTACCCGGCCGGAAAGGTGGTGCAAACGCGTCGCCCTGAACGGCGTACAGTCGTGGCACTCTGGACACCAGGCCCGCAATCAGGCGGATGGCACTGTCCGCGTAGTCGAGTGTGATCACCGTGGCGCCGCGTTCAGCAAGCGCCTGGCTGTCGCGGCCAGTGCCCGCGCCGACCTCAAGTACAAGCTTCCCCTGGGGATTGAAGACACCTTCCAGAGCTCGCAGAATGCGCCCCTGGGTGGAGTAGATGTCCTCCAGGTCGCGCGGAGCGTCCCAAAAGCGCTCCCAGTGAATCCTCTCCGAACTCTTCGCCGAAATAACTTGACCTCGTGCCCTTGTTAAGAAAACCTGGTTTCGATCTGCCACGGCTCGTTAGCCGAGCCCAGGTTCGTGGAGATGCGACGCCAAAACGATTTCTGACCACCCTGGCCTGTCCGCTGGCCCCAAAACAGCGCTGAGCGCCTCTCCTCGCGCTACGCTCGCCAGTCAGACGGCGAACCAAATGCAACAAGGGAGCATCCGTTGTACCCGCCCCCTGGCTACTCTGTAGACAAATGCGACGCCAAGGTAAGAAAAAACTTCGAGCTAATCAAGCCCGGTTTCGAGTCACACCCCAGCTGCGAGGACCTACCCGCCTCGCCGTCCGAACACGGTGCCTCGAAGGCCATTGTAACCGGTCTGAACAGGCGAAAGCGTCAGCTGGTTGCCTCTTCCTGTTTGGTGTCGTCCCGTTTCGTTGTGTCCTTTTGAACGGTCTCTTCGGATTTTCGTTCTTCGCCGCCTTTCCCCTCTTGGCTACTCTTAGTTTCTGCGTTTGTTTGACCCTCAGCCGAAGCGGTTCCCTCTTGACCCTGTTCCTTGGCTTTTTTCTGTTCTTCTTCCTTCCGCTTGCGCTCTTTCTCGACTTCGTCCACAAAATTCAGCTTCAGGTTGCGGATTCTGTCCTCCAGGTAGCGCCGCTCCTCGTCAGACAAATTCCCCTGGGTGCGGACAAGCAACATGTCCAGCACGTCGATCGAAAAGCGGGCCTGTTCCAGGTCCTTCTCGATCTTGCCCGTCAAGGGATTCTGGATCTTGCCCAGGTGCTGCCACGCGGCGGTTTCGAACATGGTGACCAGGTGCATGAACAAGATGCGATTCTTCTCGTCTGCAGAGATCTGGTTCGCCATGTTGTGTCCTCCCCTGTTTTGTTCACCCCTTCCCAAAATTCGGGCGAGTTCACACCGCTTGAGTTGGGGGTTCCTCCCGGCTACCCAGCGTAGAACTCACCAAGGTGCACTTCTCGACTGCTCTCACTTGTCTGGCAAATTTCCCGACGCCGACGTTACACAAACGTAAACGTGGCACCGTTTGGACGCCAGCGACCGGCTGCCTTCCTTGGTTGACTGAAGTTCCGGGTTCCGCCCGATGCCGCACTGTCGCTCGCGTAGCCTCGCCCTGGCTCACGCTACTCTGACAAAGTCCAAACGTTCCCGGTAATGACGCAGAAAATGCTCGCGGATGCGCTGGTGCTCCGACGCCGTCAGGTGCGGGTCTTGCTCAATTAGACGGAACGCCTCTTCTCTTGCCTTGAGGAGCAAATCGTAGTCGTGAACAACATCTGCGATCCGCAAAGCCGGGAAACCGTGTTGACGCGTTCCAAAAAACTCCCCGGGTCCGCGCAGACGAAGGTCGACCTCGGCGATTTTGAACCCGTCGGTGGTTTTCACCATTGTTTCCAGGCGCTGCTTCGCCTCGTCCGAAATCGGTTCGTAGGCGACAAGGATACAGTACGACTGCTCTCCGCCTCGTCCCACACGCCCGCGGAGCTGGTGCAACTGCGTAAGCCCAAAACGCTCGGCGTGTTCGATCACCATCACCGTGGCGTTGGGTACGTCTACCCCCACTTCGATCACCGTTGTAGAAACCAGAATCTGCACGTCGCCCGCTTTGAACGCCCGCATCACGGCCTCTTTCTCAGCGTTGGGCATGCGACCGTGCAGAAGACCGACCCGCAGGCCTCGGAAGACGGACTCCCGCATCCGTTCGTAACTTTCTGTGGCCGCCTTGAGGTCGGATTTTTCCGACTCTTCCACGAGCGGAAACACAATGTAGGCTTGACGTCCCTTACGCACTTCTTCGCGCACGAAATCGTAAATGGCAGGGCGTTTCTCTGCCGGGCGCCACACCGTGCGCACCTTCTTCCGGCCTGCCGGAAGTTCGTCGATTACCGAAACGTCCAGGTCGCCGTACAGCGTCAGTGAGAGCGTCCGGGGAATGGGCGTCGCGGTCATCACAAGAACGTCCGGGTTTGGCCCTTTCTCCTGGAGCAAGCGACGTTGAATCACCCCAAACCGGTGCTGCTCGTCGATGACCACCAGGCCGAGCTTCGCAAACCTCACACCCTCCTGAATCAGCGCGTGCGTACCAACTACAATGTCCGCCTCGCCAGATGCAACCTCCTCCAGGATCTCTTTGCGCTCGGCCGTGGCTTGCCCGCCGATCAGAAGGCGGACACGAACGTCCAGTTCCTGCAGAAATGAACGAATGTTGAGGAAATGCTGTTCCGCGAGGATCTCGGTTGGAGCCATGATTGCCGCCTGGTAGCCGTTCTCGACTGCCATCAGCATGGCCACCAGCGCCACAACGGTTTTGCCTGAGCCGACGTCTCCTTGCAGCAAGCGGTGCATCGGGCGGTCGCTGCGCATGTCGGCGTAGATTTCGCGAAGAACACGCCGCTGGGCCGGTGTCAGCTCAAAGGGCAAGCGGTTGACGAGCTCGCGTGTCTTCTCCCCCACCTGTCGCAACACGAGCCCTTTTTGGCCACGTTCGAGGACCTTTCTGCGCAACGCCAGGAGCAGTTCCAAGTAGAAGAGTTCGTCGAATTTGAGACGACGTCGGGCATGACGAAGCGCCTCGGCCGATTCGGGAAAGTGCACGTTCTGGAGCGCGTAACGCAGCGTGGCCAGTTTCTGTCGCTTGCGGATCTCGTCGGGAAGGGTTTCCGCAATTCGCTCGCCGAACGTGCTGAGGCATGCGTGAAGCACCCTTCGGAACCCGCGACTGTCCAGCTGAACTCTGTCCAGCGCTTGAGACGACGGGTAGAGCGGAATGATCTTGCTTGTGTGGACGGGGGTACCGTTGGCAGCGGAAAGACGATCGAACTCCGGGTGGGTCATTTGAAAGAAGTGGCCAAACAGGCCCACGCGGCCACTGACAGCAACCTGGTCTCCTTTGCCGAACGCTTTTGGGAGGAATTGGAGACCGTGGAACCAGACACACTGAAGAAAACCGGTGCCGTCGCTGAGCGTCAGCACAAAACGACTGCGTCGACCACGCTGAATTTGAGCGTTAACTACCCGCGCCACCACTGTAGCGTCTGTGCCAACTTCCAGATCTTTAATGGCCCGAATGTCGGACCGGTCCAGGTAGCGACGCGGGAAGTAGTACAGCAGGTCCTCGACCGTCTCAACACCGATCTTGCGAAGGACTTTAGCTTTTGTGGTACCCACCCCGGGTACAGCCGCAACCGGAATCTCGGAAAGCGGCCGCTGCTGCGTGTTCGAGCGTTTCTGCACTCGTCGCCGCGACTCCTGTGTAGGCACGTTTACCCGGACTCAACCCGGGGCTGACCCAACGTCACTGACGGTACTCGATTGTGTACGTGACGGAATTCTCGCCAGAGGCCGGAACGGCAAGCGGAATTTCGAACGAATTGGAGGATACACGTCTCCAGCTCTCGCTACAACGAATGATCTGCCAGTCGCCGTACGCGTACTCCCGCACGGTTACGGAGACGGGCTCAGTTTTGTGGTTGCGGATCGTGATGCGCCATGTTTCCTGGCGAACCGTTTTGCTCAGCCGTTTACTGCTCACCCGTACGCGTTTGCCAACCAAATCGAAAGCGTACCCGAGAAGCAGGCGGATCTTTTCGTCCTTGGGAGTGTGGCGAATTCCCGATTCCCCGATAAGGGCCAGATTGCCTTGGTCGTCGGCCGTGTACACTTGAACAACTCCGCCAGGCAAAGGCCTGGAAGTGTTGCGAAAAACGAGCGTCGCGCGAACTTTCTCTTTGTCTGATTGGCCGTCGTAAACGAACTCGTCCCACGATTTGAACTCCACAGGTCTTAGGAAGGGAATGGCCAGGCGGTCCGTGCCGTCCGGGAGGTCGATTGTGCGACCCAGCGTGTACTGGTGGTATTCGTAAAGGGGGGTCTCGGTGAACCCTTCAGCGGGGCGAGTTGCGGACAGGGTTTCCAACAGCTGCCGCTCGAGTGACATAGGCGGTACCTTTGCTCTGGCCCTGTGAATGTCGCCCGCGGCCAGCACAAGGTGTGCCTGCTTGTAGTTCTTGCCGGAGTGGTTTGTAAGAAACACTTTCGATTCCAGCTGCAACGTTTTGTGGTCCCTGGACACCGTTGCCGTGTACACGGCTCCCCAAGACAAGCCGGAAGTGAGGTAACCCAGAGTGAGAACGCCCTTTCCGTTCCGGGCGCTCTCGGTGCGCAGCCGAACAACGCTGCAGCGGGCGGAAAGGCGTTTGACACTGGGATTTTTGATGCTGCCTACGGCTCCTGAGGGCACCTGCACCACGCCGTCTGCCTGTTGCAAAACCACGTCTCCGCCGTCCAGGATCACCAGTCTGCCGCGCAAAACCCGTTCCGAGCGTGTGAAGACCAACACAGAGTCACCAGGCACCAGCCCCAGCGCGTCCTTGGCTCCTTTCGGTGGCGTCTCGATCGAAAAATCGAGCAGCTTCACGTCTTTGGGAAGGCGTAAATGAACCGATTCGCTTTCCAGCTTTGCGGGTAGGTCGGTGAGCACGGTTTCGACGCGACCTTTCCGAAACGTAAAAGGCCGCTTTTCTTGCACAAAGGCCGATCCGTCCGGGTAGATGACTACGCGAACTGAGCCCGCCAGCGCTGTGACAAACCAGCTGAACAAAACTGCGACAAACACTCCTCCACGCACGCGACACGTGTTTTGCATCGCTCTTCCCCTCTTGCAAGTGCCCGTTTCGCTGCTGTCACCGCTGGCTTTTCCCCGACGCAAGTCGGTTGAGCACAGCGTCCGTCTCTGGCCTCGAGCAACGCCAACGTCCCTCCGACGGAACCCACGACACACGCGTGTTCAGACGTAAACAACGTGTCAGCGTCGTGGTTACAGCGTTGGCCGCTTCCGAACGAGGGGCGGGCCGGTTGCCCGATTCAACGTACCCTCATTCAGTCAAGCCCACCCCAGACCACAGACCTGGAAAAGGAACTGAGGGTTCTGATCAATCCAAACTGGCCAGATTGGCCTCCAGTTTCTCGAGTTTTTCCTCGTACTGTTCCTTCTTCTGACGTTCCCGCTCGACGACTTCCTTGGGAGCCTTCGAGATGAAGTTCACGTTGGCCAGTTTCTTGTTCAGAGCGTCCAGCTGCTGTTGCAGGCGCCTGATTTCCTTTTGCAAACGTTGCCGTTCCACGTCGAAATCGATCAGCCCCGAAAGAGGTACGTACACCTCCATCCCGGCCACCACTGCGGAACCCGAAGCCTTTGGCTTTTCCACCTCGGGCCCAACCTCGAGGGATTCGGCGCTGGTCAGGAAACGGATGTACGGCTCGTTGCTGCGCAACAGTTCCACCTGCTGCGTGTCCCTTTCAGTTCTGACCAAAATCGCCGCTTTCTTGGAACGTGGGACGTTCATTTCAGCACGGATGGTGCGTACGGCAACGATCAGATCCCGGAGCACCTTCATGTCGGCCTCGGCAGAAGCGTCGGCGTACTTCTCTGGCACCTCCGGCCACGGGCTGACGACGATGCTTTCTTCCTCTTCGAGCTTGAGGTGATGCCAAATTTCCTCGGTGATGAACGGGATGACCGGGTGCAGCAGACGCACAATCTCCCGCATCACGTACGTGGCCACAGCCAGGGACAGATCGCGTTGGTTTTGGTCACCTGCGAACAGGCGTGGCTTGATCCATTCCAGGTACCAGTCACAGTACTCGTGCCAGAAGAAATGGTACGCGGCGTCCACGGCGTCGTGAAGTTGAAAGCCCTCGATGCCGGCCGTCACCTTTGCGGCTGTTTGTTGCAGTCGGCTGAGGATCCAGCGGTCTGCGGTCTCCAGGTTTTCCCACTGTTCCTCGAACCAGCGAGAGGCGGCGTGTTCGCGATCTCCTTCCGCCAGGTTCATGTGCAAGAAGCGGAAGGCATTCCAGATTTTGTTGGAAAAGTTTCGACCGAGCTCAAAGTCGCTCTCGGCGAGGTTGATGTCCTGCCCTTCGCTGGTCAGCATCATTAGGGAGAAACGCACGGCGTCGGCGCTGTACTTCTGCACCATCTCCAGGGGATCAATTCCGTTGCCTAACGACTTGCTCATCTTGCGTCCCTGGGCGTCGCGGATGATGCCGTGGATGTACACGTCTCTGAATGGTACGTCGTGCATGAATTCCAGGCCAGCCATGATCATCCGTGCCACCCAGAAAAAGATGATGTCGGGAGCAGTGACCAGGATGTTTGTCGGGTAGAAGTAGTGAAGTTCCGGAGTGTCCTCCGGCCAGCCAAGCGTGGAAAAAGGCCACAACCAGGACGAAAACCACGTGTCCAGCACATCTTCGTCCTGCTTGATGTTCGGTGATCCGCATTTCTCGCACTCTGCGGGAGGCTCCACCTCAACCATCACGTGGCCGCAGTCCTGACACGTGTACACCGGGATCCGGTGGCCCCACCACAGCTGTCGACTGATGCACCAGTCGCGAATGTTCTCCAGCCAGTTGGTGTACACCTTAACCCAGCGATCAGGGTGAAATTTGATTTTACCTTCCTGGACCACTTTAAGCGCTGGTTCAGCCAACGGCTTGATTTTGACGAACCACTGTTCAGAAAGGTAAGGCTCCAGGATGGTGTCGCAACGCTGGCAGTGAGCTACCGAATGAACGTGATCCTCGATCTTCTCGAGCAATCCCTTTTCTTCCAGTTCCTGCACCAGGGCTTCACGGCACGCAAAGCGATCGTAGCCCTGGTACTTCCCGGCGTTTTCGTTCATCGTAGCGTCGCCGTTCATCACGACTACAGGCTTGAGACCGTGCCGTTGACCGATCTCAAAATCGTTCGGGTCGTGGGCAGGTGTCACCTTTACGGCGCCAGTGCCGAACTCAGGATCCACGGCCTCGTCCGCGATCACGGGGATTTCGCGCTCGACCACCGGCAGAATGAGCGTTTTGCCCACCAGGTTCTTGTAACGTTCGTCGTCGGGATGAACGGCCACAGCGACGTCGCCAAGCATCGTTTCGGGCCGTGTGGTGGCGACGACTACAAACCGATTTTCACCTTTCACGGGGTAACGGATGTACCAAAGCTTACCTTTGTGCTCCTTGTAAATGGCCTCCTCGTCCGAGAGAGCCGTGTAACAGCGGGGGCACCAGTTCACGATGTAGTTGCCCCGGTAGACCAGGCCTTTCCGGTAAAGCCGCACAAAAACCTCCATCACGGCCCGGTACAAAGGTGGGTCCAGGGTGAACTTCAGCCTGTCCCAATCACAGGAGGCACCGAGTTTCTTCAGCTGCTCGATGATCGTGTTTCCGTACTTCTCGCGCCACTGCCAAACCAGTTCCACAAACTTCTCGCGCCCCAGGTCGTGACGGCTTAGCCCCTGTTCCTCGCGTAACTTACGCTCGACCACGTTCTGCGTGGCAATGCCTGCGTGGTCGGTACCGGGCAGCCACAGCGTTTCGTAACCCTTCATGCGGTGGTAACGTACGAAAATGTCCTGGATTGTGTTGTTGTAGGCGTGCCCCATGTGCAGCACGTCCGTCACGTTAGGGGGCGGAATGACGATGCAGAAGGGCTTCTTGTCCGGCCTGACCTCCGCGTGAAAGTAGCGTTTGTCAAGCCAGTACTGGTACCACCTGTCTTCGACTTTCTTGGGATCGTAGACCTTGTCGAGTTCAGTTGTCCGATTTTTTTCCGTCATTCGGCTCTGTTCCTCTCCGAAGTAGGTGTTCCCAATTCTTGCTTTTTGGTTACCGTCGCAAGTTTGCGTTCCCACCACAGAGTTTCCTTTGTGCGCCGAATTTACCGAAATCACGGTTGAGAAGCAACGGCTTTGTGGACAGGGATTCCCGATTTACCCATGGGAGCTTTCGAGCATCTCCGAGCAGCTTGGTTCTCGCCTTGGCCTGAGTTCACGGGGGCCTCCCCCCGATCGTTGTTTGGCAGGTCGCGTCCGTTCCACTCTGCGAGCGTTCCACTCTGCAAGTGGGCGTCCTGCCTTGTGTCCCAGCGTTCTCCGGTTCAGGCCAATCTGACGCCTTCGACGCTCTCCGCACGTTCGTCGGCAACTACCGGGTGTTCACAGTCTGGCAGCCCCCTCGCCGGACACCACCACCGCGATTTTCGTGACCAGTTCACCAAAATGGCCGGCCAGAGCCGCCTCCACTTCAACTTCAAACAAATGCTGGAATGCCCGTACTTGCGGTGAGCCCGCCGTAAGATCAAGCGCAACAGTCAAAGGGCCTACCGGATGCCAGCGGTCCGGCTTTGTGGAGACGAAAACGTTCAGTACGACGCTTCCAAGGGCTGCAGCGAGATGTTCAACCCCACTGTCGTTGCCAAAAACGAGTGGGTAGCTTCGCAGGTGTTCCATCAACTGATCCGTTTGCTGGCAGCGAAGCGTTTCGTAGCGGTCGGCTTGAGCGACCAGGTTGCGGTCTTCAAGCTCCACAGGGCCGAGTAGCCAGGTCACTTTCCAGCCTGAATCTTCCAGCAATGCGGAGACTTGGCTGTACCGGGAACTGGGCAAACGTTTCCGGTCGCTTCCGGCGCCGGGGTGGACGAGAATGCGTCGAAGTCGCCAGACAGTCTCAAGCAGTCCTTGTGGTCGCGGAGGGGCCCGTTCGTCGTTGGGATGAAAACCGGCAGCGCGGAGAAGCGTCAGCAGCTGGTGCTCTTTTTGTCCGGCGACACTGGGATCTGCCCACCGGACGTCTTGCACGCCGCAGGTGCGGAGCTTCGCAGCCGCAGCTGTGTCCTTCGGTAGCCACACAATGGCCAGGCGTGTGGAGCGGAGGATCTCGCAGAGCGTTTCCGGAGGCTGGCTGGAGGGTAGGAACAGGGTGCTCCAGAGACGGTCTTCGTAGGGCTGAAGAAGCGGGTCCGGCAGGAACGCGCGGTACACGGGCAGGTAGGCTCTGGTGCCAACGATTGTCACCGGAGGCGTGACGACACCGTGGGTGAACAGCTGTCGCAGTGCTAGCGCTCGGAGCACCGTGTCACCCAGCGCTCCCGGGGCAATCACCAGGGTCCCAGCTGGCTTCGACATCGTGTGTGCCCTGTGCCGCGAGACTGAGGGTGAGAACAATTGGCTGTCAGATGCTGAATGCTCAGGCACCGTTTGCGTTCGGGTCAGCGGAAGGGTACACCCCGAGTACACGCAGGAATTCGGTCCGTGCGCTCAGGTCGTCGATTACCTCCTGCGCGTGACCTGCGTCGTCGATCTCGAAATCCAGGTAAAACAGGTAGCGCCAGTGTCGCATTCGATCGGGACGCGACTCGACCTTCGTGAGGTTCAAGTGGCGTTCGTTGAAGACCCCGAGAGTCGTGTACAGAGCGCCCGGTACATCGGGGACCGAGAAGACGATGGAGACCTTCGCCTTGCCCTGGATGTCTCCCGCTGGAGAAAGGCCAACGACGAAGAACCGCGTGGTATTTCCCGCCAGGTCCTGAATGTCGTACGAAAGGATTTGCAGCCCGTAAAGCTGGGCGGCACGCCTGGAGGCAATGGCTGCGGCGTCGCGAAGACCGGTTTCCGCTACCATTCTGGCGCTGCCGGCGGTGTCCAGCTGAGGTACGGGCTCAAAACGGTGCACATCCAGGAAGCGGTGACACTGCTCGAGTGCCTGCGGGTGCGAGTAAACGCGTTTGACGTCTGTGAGTCGAACCCCAGGCAGTGCGAGCAAATTGTGGCGGATGGGCTGGTAAACGTCCTTCCAGATGGACAACGAGTACTCCATCAAGAGCTCGTACGTGCGCGCGATCGTTCCAGCCACGGAATTCTCGGCGGGCAAAACAGCGGCGTCCACCTCCCCCCGGATCAGCGCAGACACTACGTCTTCGAGGGTCGCGTAGCCAACGGATTCGACAGCCTCGTCAAAAGCCCTGAGCGATGCCTCTTCGCTGTAGGCGCCGGGTTCTCCCTGAAACGCGACTTTCATTCAGCTCTCCACTGTTTCGATGACGCCGCAACGATACGAAAATTCATGGTCGCAGACAAGAGGAAAGTGATCCCAGAGATTCATCCATTTTCCCTGGAACTCGCGAGCACCTCAGAACGGCTTAGCCCCCGTTGGTAAAATCGTTTCCAGGCCAGAGCAGGACCTACTAGAAAACTCCTCTGCGTTTCCGCTGGGATTTCCAATTCCCGGCCAATTCAGGTGAAAACCGATTGTGTTTCGGACACGCCCCAGCGGGGCAACACCTTCAACAGTCCGGGAATTCAACCTCCGGGTGCTGTGAAGCCGGTCCGGAACTTCCAGCTTTCCCCTTCTCGCGGGAGGTTGGCCCACCGAGCAAGCAAGGTCAGACCCTTGGACGCGGCTCAAGCTCAAGAGAGCAACCATTACCTGCCGTAGCCACCTGAATGTTGGCGGATGGAACTCTTGGAAAGTGATCCAGGATGATGGTTCCGGGTTTCGTCACGGGACGTAACCCGCTTCAAAATCCAAAGCGTACAAGAGGCCCTGAGCGGAACGTGGGCTGGGCCCTAACCCATCTGGCGCGCACTATTTAGGTTTGCAAACAACCCCAACTCTCTTGCGGCAAACGAAACTTATTTCGTGGCAGAAAGCGGGACCTTCAACACGCTCCTCTCGATCGAGGAACGACTTGCCTTAGAGGATCCAACGGACTCCGGGGAGACGCTCCGAAATTTCCCCATTCTCCCGCCAACGTGTGCCTGCCAACGCGAACACACCTGCTGAACTAGCAAGCACTGTCTGTACGTGGCGGAACAGCTGTGGGTTAGAGCGTGGTGGCGGACCTTGCCCGCTTTTTCGAATGAAATCGCGTTCCGCACCGGGCTGGAGGAATCTGGGGCACAGATCCCCAAAGGCTTCGTGAAAGAACGTGGCGAGCCTTTGGCGGGACATTGCCCTTGTGTTTTTGTTGCGAGGTCGCTACTTTTACGTTGTCTGGGTAACGAACCCACGCGGGTTGCCTCTGGGAAGCTAAGCCTGGGAGCGCGTTTCGCCTGTTGAACTTTGTTTGGAATGACGTACGCAGCAGAGGGTCTTCAGAGCATGAATCGCAAACTGTTCGCCACACTGACGGTCTCCGTCGCTCTTTTGTCCCTACAGGGCTGTGCGATTTTCCGTCCACCTCCGCCCCTCACGCCGCAGCAGCTCGAGAATGCCAAAAAGGTTGGTTTGAGCCCAAAGCAGCTACGCAAATTGATCAAGAAACGGCTTTACAAGTTCAAACCGGAAGAGCTGGACCGGTACCTGGCGTACCTCCAATTGGCCGAACCGGACTTGCGCCTCCGCATTCAGCGGCTTGCTCGACAGATGGTTGGGCAACCGTACAGGATCTTCTTGCTCGGGGAATTCCCTTTCGAACTCTACGATCCGGACCCCCTTTTCAGCCTGGACCACAGCGACTGTGTTGTCTTCTCCGAACACATGTACGCCATGGCCCTTGCGCACGACTGGCCTTCTTTCTTCACCCTTCTGCAGCGCATTCGCTACAAGAAGGGCGAGATCAGCATGCTCACTCGCAACCATTACACCGAAGCTGACTGGGACGTGAACAACAGCTGGTTGGTAGAGGACGTGACTGAGCTCCTCGGCGGCAACCACACGCAACACGACACCGTGGTCATCGATCGTGCCCGCTTTTTCAAGCGCTGGAACATCGGTCAGTGGATCAAACCCGACACGATTGTCCTCACCTGGATTCCCTACCAGTTTGTGCCCCAAATCCTGGACAGCTTGCAGCCGGGTGACTTTGTCAACGTAGTGCGTGGCTACGAGGACGGTCGCTGGGTTGGGCATGTTGGTTTGATCACTGTAGGCGAACACGGCACTCGAAACTTCCTGCACTCAACGCCACCGAAGGTCCGGGAGCAACCGCTGTTGGAGTACATCACGCACTGGGAGCGGTTAAACGAGGAGCGCAAGGTTTACAACGCAAAGGTCGAACGGGAAAACGTCAAGCGCCAGGCCGAAAACGAGCGACGGCGAGCAAAGGCTACGCGGTCCGGGAAGAGACCGAAACTCAAACCGCTGCTTCGCAAGAAACCCCTCCTGTGGGGATTCAAATTCCTACGTTTGCGGAAAGACCCCTTGCAGGAGCTTCGTGCCCGAGACGGCGCGGAGTTTCCGCGCGTCGTGGCTCCGAGGTGGCCGTGGCAACACGTGGAGGCGGACAGTTTGCTAACGCCAAAGGAGGTTGAGCCATGAACCGAAAACAGAAGTGGACTGGATGGGCGTTGGTCCTTTTCCTGATCGGGGGGTTGGCTTTGTCGCCGACAAAGCACGCCAAGGCCCAGGCCCGTAAAGCGCCGTGGAAACTGGCTCTTCATTCTGTGAGCTACGCTGGCTTCTGGCGCGGCCAGGCCTACCTGCCTCTGGATAAGTTCTTGGAAAAGGCAAAGGAGCTGGGATTTGACGCCGTAATGCTCATGGCCAAAGACCCGCATCTTTCCATCCTGAAGTACGACGAAGCTGCGCGAGCTCGTCTCCGCGCGAAACTGGATGAACTGGGCCTTGAAGTAGCCATCATCGCCGGGTACACAGACTTCACCGGTGGTGTGGACCACGGAGGCATCCCTATTTGCGAAATTCAAGCGAGCTACGTAGGGCAACTGGCGAAACTGGCCCGTGATCTCGGCTGCGACAAGGTGCGAATCTTCACGGGTTACTACCGACCTGGTGTACCGTACGACAAACAGTACGGCATGGTGGTCCGCGGACTGAAGCTGGCTGCCAAAGAAGCCGCGAAGTACGACGTCACCCTGGCTGTGCAAAATCACCACGACATTGGCAATTACCACGACGAGATGCTCTGGCTTCTCCGGGAAGTGAACGAGCCCAACGTGAAGGCTGCTTTCGACGCCTGGACGCCTACCTTGCAGGGACTCACGTCCGCCCAACTGGCGGAGGCAGTGAGAAAAATGGCTCCGTACCTGGTTCACACAACCGTAGCTGACTACGTTCGTTTTCCCCGGTTCGCGTACGAATCCGAGCTGACCAACTTCAAACCGCTCGAGCCTATCGTTCGGGCTGTCCCGATTGGAGAGGGCATCATCGACTACAGAACATTTTTCCAGGCTCTGAAAGACATCGGTTACAAAGGGTACGTGGCGTACGAAATGTGCGAGGTGCTTCGGGGCGGCGGGAGTCTGGAGAATCTGGACCGGACCGCTCGGCACTTTGTCGACTACATGCACAATCTGGATCTTAAGTAAGTGGCATGCAGCTTCCTTCAGCTTGCAGGAGGCATACCATGAGCAGAATGTCGAGAAGAGGTTTCCTGACACGTACAGGGGGCACGGCGGCGGTGGTTCTCGCTGGAGGCGTACTCCCTGGACGTGCACACGGTGCAGCTGGGAAGGACAGCGAGAAACTCGGCACACTACACGTTGGCATGGTGACCTACAATCTCGGGCGCCACTGGGACATTGACACCATCATCAAAAATTGTTCGGAGGCGAAGTTCGAAGGGGTTGAACTTCGCAGTACACACGCGCACGGTGTTGAGAGCAACCTACCCAAGCCCAAACGGCTGGAGGTTCGCAGGAAGTTCGAGGATTCACCTGTGCGTTTGCTCGGTTTGGGAACAGCCTTTGAATTTGACTCCCCCGATCCAGCTGTTGTGCGCAAAAACATCGAGGGTGCCAAAGAGTACGTCATTCTTTGCAAAGATGTCGGTGGTTTCGAGATCAAAGTTAGGCCCAACCATTTGCACAAGGATGTTCCTGAGGAGAAAACCCTTGAGCAGATTGGCAAAAGTTTGCGAGAGCTGGGCGCCTTTGCCCAGGATTACGGCGTGAAGATTTGCCTGGAAATCCACGGGCGCGGTACGAACCACGTTCCCAGAATCCGGAAGATCCTGGACTACGCCGATCACCCGAACGTTTGGGTAACGTGGAACTCCAACCAGTCCGATCTTGAAGACGGAGGGCTCGAGAGCAATTTCGACCTGGTGAAAGATCGGATCGGAATGGTCCACATGCGGGATTTGTACCTTGAGAGCTACCCGTGGCGAAAGCTGCTCGGCTTGCTGCGGACCTCAGGGTACAACGGGTACTGCCTGGCTGAAATCCCGGAGAGCACGGATCCGGTTCGCGTGATGAAGTACTACCGGGCCCTGTTCCTCGCCTACCAAGATTTGCTGTAGAGTTTGGCGACTCCGTGCAGCAGTGGACCCCCGGCTGAATCGGCTGTTTCTGAACGGGACACACGGAAACCCTCGTCTGCTGCACCAAAACCAAACCCGCCCAGCATTCAGGAAAAACGCTGGTGCGCGCCCGGTAGAGGGCCGTGGGCGTGCACCGAAATCAGACTAAGAAGGGCACACAAAGCCACCAACACCACGAAGCTTCGGAACCACGTGCTCCAGGTGAGCCCGTGCACTTCGCCGAGGGGAAAGATTTGCCCGTGTCGCAAGCTGGTGACCCAGAGAAGCAAGGCAAGTACCAGCAGGACCCAGTAAATCACCTGCTCGGGTTGTCCCGCCAGGCTTACGAAAACATTTTTCTTGATGTGGCTCATCAAGATGTAAGTGACCGCGTACCCGAACACGGCCCACACTGATGCCCGTCGCAACGCGGTTTCTCCTGCCCACTCCACGCGTCGCCATGCGACTACGCCTGCTACGAGCGCAACAACCGCGAGTGTAACGGCTCCGACCAGCTGAAGGAGGGCCACCTGCGTCGGGTGAGCCAGGCCAAGCCGACGGGCGGTATTCAGAAGATCCCTGTAGTCGAAAGCCTGATCGATGTTGAGGGCGGGAATAAGGACGAGCAAGACCACCAGTCCGAAACCGTTGGTCGCCGCGGTTGTGTGGCCAGAACGAGGCCAATCGGTTGTAAAGACTCCGTAGGCCATGCCTGCCCCGCCGAGGAATCCCAGGGTAAATTCCATTACGTTCCACCAGTTGAACGCCAGACCGGAAGCGCTTCCCAGCGTTTGCAGGAAGTTGCCGAAAGCGAAACCGAATCCTGCCCCCAACGCGGAGAACCAGGCCAAACGCAGGCTGCGAAAGAAACCCTGGCGCCACGCGTACCAGGCCAACGAGACCGCAGCCCCGAGGCAACCAGCCCAGAGCTCGGATCGAGGCGGGGTCATTCGCCAACCAAGCTGGTAGATCAGGAAACCCCAGAACAAGAAGCCGCCGGCGAGCATTTCCGTTAACAGCCGTGGCCAATCCGGGCGGCGCTCCTCGGAGCTCTCCAGACCAAGGCCCAACATGCCCCCGCCAATGAATCCGTACAGTCCGCCCACGACGGCGAGCATCGTGAGACCGTAGAAGACGTTGCCAAAGTCCTGGGCGCGCCCGTAACCCACAACGATCCCGTAGCTCATCATGCCGCCGACACCCCAGCCGATGGCGCCCAGCGCACCGAGCCACGGCAACCGTTTGAACCAGTCTACACGTCCAGAGGCGGCCACCACCGCCAAAGCTCCGATTCCCCCGGCCCAGGCGGCGCCCTGCTCATGGCCGAAGTGGCCACGCACAGCCCATGCAAGTCCAAGGAAGATCGCTACGAAAAGCACCGCGCGGCGTCTCATTTTGGTCGGCCCTCCTGCTTTTCGAATGCCTGCCTTCGTGGACGGATCGCTTAAACCTAAGGCCTTTTGGGCAGGAAAGCAAGAGCCCGACGCCACCGAGGCGCCGGGCTTCTTGCGTTCTGTACTGCCTGCCACGAAGGGAAGAGATTACTTCTCGCCGTGCATGGCGTGTCTGTGCCGTAGCAATTCGGCTTCTTCCTTGATCTTGGTCAAGTCTTTCCGCATTTCATTCCAGCCATACCAGAAAGCGTAGTCTGGGTTGGCGTGGAAGGAGCCCTGGAATGTGCGCATTCGGTGTTTCAGAAACATCTCGAAAAGATCCTGCTCGATTCCCGTGGCTGCTTCATTGAAAGTGAGCAAGTCCGGGTACGCGTAAGCGTAGGAGTTCGGTTTCTTGAGGACACCGTCCCTGTACAGCCCTGCCACGGTCTCGATGGCTTCGGCCATCAAACGGTCAGCCTGGCGAATAATCTGGTCGCTCTTTTCAAGCTCCGCTTTAGCGAACGACTCGGAGTGACACTGAGAACACGTGGCGATCATTTTGTCGCGCTCCTTCTGCCACGAAGCCTGATCCAGACGGGCAATGTCCGCAGCTTTGACAGCCTCAAGGCGTGCGGTCGGCTTGCCATCGGGGTCAAGAACACCGAGGGCCTTGAGGATGGTGACCCTGTCGGCGGCCCACTGTTTGTCCTCGGGCATCGGCAGACGGACGGCCAGGAAACCCCAGGCGGTGCGGACTTCGTGGTTTCCGTTCTGCATGTGACAGGTCTGGCAGGTTGGCGCCGCCGCGGTTTCTGGCAACACCCCCTTGCTTTTTAGCTCGTGTCGGATTCCGTGCTTGGACGTAGAGTACATTTCCCACTGCGGATGGTCAAAACCCATGTGGCAGGTTGCACAAGCTTCGGGTTGTCGCGCTTCGGCTGCCGAAAAGGTGTGGCGAGTGTGGCAAGCGTCGCAACTGGCCACGCCGTGCTTGATTCCCTGAGCTTCGAGTTTCTTGATGTCTTCAGCGCTCTTGAGACCGATGCCGTGGCACGAACCGCAGCCTTTCTGGCCCTCGATTAGTTCCATCGGCTGGTAGTGCGTCGCCGGCATCGCATTCATCGAAATCCAGGCCAGGGCGTGTTTGCCCCGCTTGAACTCTGCCACCCTGTCTTCGTGGCACTGTGCGCACACATCCGGTGTGGGCAGCAAGACTTTGTCCACATCCTGCGCCGAGGTGTGCGCCGTACCGTGGCAGACGTCGCAGGTCACACCGTTGGCCGCGTGTTTGCTGGCCTGCCAGTCTTGCACCTGAATCGGGGTAACGTCCGCTTTGGCGTGGCAGGTAACGCAAGCGTTCTCCGCCGTCGCAACTCCGGCCACAAAGAACACCAGCGCCAGGTAGACGAGCACAGCAAACCCGCTCGTGAACGACTTCCTGTTCATGCCCTACCTCCTTCGGTTGATTGAACAGTTCGCGTGGTTCCAACACGTCAATCCGTTTGTCCGGGAAACCTCGTTTCGCGTCTCAACGGCATCCCGGTTTCCAACACCTGCCCCCTTCGTACTGATTGCCACACGTGTACTGTGTTCCTACCACCTCCTTCCTCGTAACGCTCGTCAACGGGTCCACAGCACGAGAACGCTGAGCAGGAAAACCAACGATTGGACCATTTCTGCAAATCCCAGTCGCCGCAGATCCACACGCTGGTCGAGTCGGGCAAGACCAACCAGGGTGTGCAACGTGATGGGCAGGAATGCCAAAAACATTCCGGCAGGAACCAGTTGGCTGCGCACAAGAAACCAGAGCGCCAGGTGGACCCCACCCAGGTAGCCCAGGGCGACTGCACCGAGACGGGCCTTCAGCCACAAGGAGAGACTGTCGCGGCGTTCTCGCAAGCGCCCAACCTTCGCGCGCACGTAGAAGATGCTGAGGGAGAAGAACAGGAAATTGATCACGTGGAAAGCGATCAGATGGCCCGGATCTCGGGTTCCTCCAATTGCGAGTGCGATCGGGCCGCTTGCGGTGAGCAAAAGAATTCCCAGGAGTTCCGCTGTCCAGGTACGTTCCAGGCGGAGTAAGGCCAGTACGATGCTGGAAGCGGCCAGGACGAAGACGAAGGCAACGTACAGACCTGCCGCTGCCGTGAAGATGCCGTACAAAGCGATTCCCAACGGCAGGAGACCCAGTGTTCCGAGCAGCAGAGCCACGGTCGTCTCAGAACGCCTCCGCAAATCCTCCGCCGGGAAGCCCCGCCGTCCCCAACGGACAAACTCGGTGCGGGCGACAAACAGCAGCAAAGCTCCAAACGCAAAGAAAACGAGGTTCCACGTGGGCTGCACCGCCAGAACACAGCCCGCGAGGTACGGAATCAACCACATGGCCCAGGCTCCGTGCTCACGCGGAACCAGCTTTGTGAACGTTCTCGTGGTCATTTCGGTTGGGTTGTTTCCTCCTGAGTTCAAACCGATCGCCTGCTGTACATCCCCTACCCCGCTGGTTTCGGCAAACAACGAGCCGCCTTTTAAGGTTGTTCCCCTCCCTTCAGGAGGTCCTTGCCGTTGACACCGTGTCCCGAGGCGGCCGAAATTGGCCTCCGGTGCCGGGCGCTACCTGTCCTAACCTGCTACGAGCGGGAGAAGCGACGCCGCAAGTCGCTACCGTCGGCTCCGCGAAACCGGACTGCCGTGGCGGAAAGACTCGTCGGTTGTTCGTCGTGTAGTGAGGCAAGACGGCTGCCGGCACCACAAGCTTGACCGTTCGCAGGACGCATTCACCTTACCCGGCTCACCGGTGTGTCTTCCGCGGACTTGCAAACTGGTTTCAGCTCGGAGGAACGGCGCTGAGCTTCGCGTCTCGTTGTTGGGCAATGCCCACAAAACGTTTCAGAACTTCTCCCCTTTTGCTTCGCGCAAGTGACTCCCGACGGGACGGATGCGAGGCCAAATGTTGTAGAAGAAGAGAACGAAAGCCAATCCTTGTCCCGCCCCACCCAGGACCACAAGCCAGTGCCACACTCCGGCTTCCGACCAGGCCGTCGCTACTTCGCCCACGGTGCGCAAGACGGTGGCAACCGTGAACAAAGCGTAAATGACCTGGGCGAGGTCGGGACTGTACCACGAGCCTTCGCGCGGTGGTCGCGGAAACATCCATTGGGCGACCCCGAGAATCATGCCCATGACGAAACCAACCAGAAGGACGTGTGTGTGGGCGGTGACGAGCTGCGGATTTGGGTAGCTGCCCAGCAACTCTTTCTGGACAGCCATCCAGATCCCGAGCACAACGCCTACGATCAGAAAGACCACACTTGTGCGGATGTACCAGCGGACAATCGAGTGCATCTTAGCTGCCTCCCTCCTGCAGTTTTTGGTTCAACGTGTCGGCGTGAATGTGGCCCACGACGCGCACCACAGCTTTCTTCACGCCGGAGACCTCCTCCGCCTTTTTGCGTATTTCACCCCCAATGTACAAAGCAAAAACGTCCGGGCAAAACGGTACGGTCAAATGGTACGTCACGTAGGCCGTACCTTCTTCCACGCGAACCTCGTCGATCAACCCCCGTGAGCCGATGGTTTGTCCGAATTCTGGATCCCTGACAGTGACTACACGATCGAAAACCTGTTTTTCGAGGTCGCTGAGCGTTTCACGGTCAACCACGGCAGCCCTCCAGAGTTTTCATCAGGTTTCGTTCGAACATGCTGAGCACGTTGCCGATCTGAACACCGATCAGCGCATTGTGTGGTACGGCAAGCGGTCCGGTGTCCTCAATCTTGAGGCGCACCTCAAGTTCCGTTGCTTTGTCCTCGAGCGGAACGAGATGGAACCTGCCTCTCCACTCCAAGTACTGTGCAGTGGCTCGCCACTCGGCTCGGTTACCCACCCTGTTTTCGAATGAACACCTTAGCAAGGGCGTGCCGAGAGTGACCCTGAAAGCTGTTTTCAGGTACCAGGCGGCCTGGTCCTGACTCCCCTCGGTTCGTTCGATCGTGTGAAACAGCGTGCCCAGGCTGCGGGCGGAAAAGAGAACCTCCTTCACCCGCTCCAATGGGCACGGGATGCGCAAATTGCGCGTGATTTCTGGCATGACTCACACCTCGATTAGTCCGCTCTCGAACCCTGTCAGCTTTTCGACCCCTTGGTCCGTCAGGAGTACGGTGTCCTCCTGTTTGAATCCAGCCAGCCCGGGCACAGACAGGACTGGATGTCCCACAGCGAGGGTCATCTGTACCTCGACCGGCTGCATGATGTCCTCGGGGAAAATGGTTGGGAACGGAAACTCCTCGAAGGCGAGTCCGATGCCGTGGATGAACCCGCGGATCGCGTGCTCACCGAACGGAAGTGTGGCGGCTAAGTCCTCAATTTCCTGCTCGATCCGAAAGAGCAATTGACCCGGCCGAAGCGCTTCAAAAGCTTTGTCCTGCAAGGACAAATACGTTTGCATGGCGCGTTTCTGTTCGGGAGTGGCTGGTCCCAGGACGAACGTACGCGACAAATTCGCATGGTAGCCATCTACCACAGGCGCAAAATCCACTAACACCACGTCGCCCGGTTGAATTGCGCGAGACGTGGGCATCCCGTGCAGCCACAGGCTTCTCGGCCCGGAGTTGACAAAGGGAGCAAACGCAAGACCGCTACTTCCGCGTTGCTTGAGCTGGTGCTCCAGTTCGTTCGCAATGTCGATCTCTTTTATGCCGGGAGCGAGCATGTCCCGGACCACCTGCATGCCGAAATCGGCCAGTTCACAAGCCCGGCGGATGGTTGCCAGTTCGTCGGGATCTTTGCATTTGCGGACAGGCTCAATCATCGTCCGCTCCTGGACGATTTCCGCCGTCGGATTCGACATTCGAAAACGATCCACGAGAAAGGCGGGCACGTGGAATCCAACCTCCAGGGCGATCCGTGGCCGTTCCTTCCCGAGCGAATTGACGTAAGAGATGATGGCCATCATCATCTCGTGCAGCGCACGGTAGGTAATGACGTGCGGAATCCAGGTGGACTTGCGAACCTCGGTTTCTTCGTTGGCGAAAACGACGACCGATGGATCGCCTTCGGCGGGAATTAGCATGCGCGGCTGTTTGCGGACGTCGCCGCTGAAGTACCGATAATTCTCGCCTGTGACAATGACAAAAAGGTCAACCTGGTTTGCGCGCATCCTTTCCTGCAACGCGGCCACGCGCTGCCGGTAACGTTTTTCCATTTGGTCCCTACCTCCTGTTGAGCAAAGATGGTCACGAGCGACGTTTTAGAACCATTAACCTCGCTGCCAGCACGGTTCTCCAACGACGCCTACCGAAATGTAGCTTCGAAACAGTGCATTCGTGCTGTGTCAGCCTTCCACGTTTTGCCTCTCAAGGCAGCACCGAGCCGAAGCCTCGGATTCTCCGTCAGCTCAGGGCCGACTTCTGTGCGACAAGTACGAAACTTCTCGAGGCGCTCGGATCGAAAGGGCTGAGTTTAAGATCGGAGTACACCCTGATGTCCTGGAAGCCGGTTCCTCTGAGGACGTGAGCAAGGTCCTGCGCGGTCCACGGGCGCAGGAGCGTGTGCGAAAGCTTGTGGCGCGGTCCGCGCGCGGTCCACTCGATTCGCAGTAAGTTGAAACGCACACGCCGGTTGAGGTAGTCGTTGAAGCGGATGAATTCGTGCTGGTTGTGTCGCGTGATGGCCACAACCCGCTCATCGCGGGAACGTAGCAAATCGTAATTTAGACACTGAATGGCCAGAAATCCTCCGCTGTTCAACGTGCGAGAAGCGCTTCGGGCAAAGCGGCGTACCTCCGCGACTTTCAACAGGTGCGGCAACGTGTTGCCAAGGCAAAACACGGCGTCCCAACCCGACCCAACAAGGTCGTGAATCTGGGTCAGGTCGCCCACGTGCCAGCGTACGTCGACCCCGGTGATCGCGGCGAGCTTTCGGGCCCGGTCGATCATTTCGGGTGAAAGATCAATCCCCGCTGTGCGTAGGCCCATTTGAGCTAGAGCAACAGCGTGCCAGCCGGTACCGCAGCCGGTGTCGACCGCCGAACGAATTCCCGTTTGGGAAACGAAGGCTTCCAGGGGGCGGCGCACTCGCTGAACACCGTTCTGCCTGCCCGTCATCATGTCGTAATGTTCAGCCAGATCGTCGTAGAAACGGAGGGCGAGCTCAGCGCCTGTTTCACGGTGTGCCACGGCTACCTCCGCTGAGTAGTGGATCTCGCCGAACTGCCGGACGGCCTTGCGTGTGTTGGTACAGCGGCGAGTTCATGTTTTTCACGTGCCGACGGTACTCGTCCACAGAAATGCTGGTTTGCCAATGTCCCGTCAGTTTCCCCGCGAGAATGAAGGCGGAAAAAACGCCAACCACAAGCGCGGCGTAGACGTAGGGCGACAGCCGTTTTCTCTTGCTCGGCAAAGCGACCTGGAGTGCCGCAGGCACGGGACAGGCAGCAATGCACTCCAGGCATCCGTTGCACTCGTCGGAAGCGATCCGGCTGGCTGTGTGGACCCGTAGGTTCATCGGGCACGCATGCGTGCAGAGTTTGCAGTCGATGCAAGTGACCGGGTCGCGAGTGATCTTCGTCGGGCTGAAAACACTCAGCAAACCAAGCAGGGCGCCGTAGGGGCAAAGGTAGCGACACCAGAAATTCGGGATGATCACAGACAGCACCAGCAGCGCGAGCAGCGTCCAGGCCGTGGTCGACGACATCTCGGTGAAGAATTTCAGCATCTTGATGTCGGCAACCTTGTTGTAGGGGCTGTTGATGAAAGCGCGGAGCGCAGGAACGTTCATTTGCACCAGAACCGCCCACAGGAAAAAGGCCATCAGGAGGTACTTCACGCTGCGCAGTGGCAAGTCCAACCACCTCGGTGGGTTGAGTGGCTTGCGCCAGATCCGCACGCCGAGTTGCCGCAGGTTTTCAGACAAAAAACCGATTGGGCAGATCCAGCCGCAAAACCCCTTTTTGAGAAAAAGCCCCGTCAAGAGGGCACCGAGCAAAATGAGAATGGCCGCCGGGTGTACGGGGTTCAAGTCACCGGTAAGTATCCAGTACTTGAGGCCGATCAAACCGCTGATCGGCAAGTACCCCTCTACACCGGGAGGCCGTGCGCTCAGGGTCGTTGCCTTTCCAGTCTCCAGGGCACGAACGAAAAAGTAGAATTTGATGCCAATCCAAATGCTGAGTAAAGTGAAGAAGGCCTGCGACGCCAGCCGAAGATGGCGCAGATGCCTTTGCCGCAGTCTTCGGCTGCGCGGTTTCACGAGGCTCACCAGCGCCGTCTTCAACGTGGCGAGGGAAAACCAGCCGCGACCGTTCGGAGAGACCGACGCCGAGTTTTCCCTCGCACCGCCACGCGAACTTGGGCTAACTGCAGCAACCGGTCTTGCTTTGGTTCCGTCGTTTGTCATCAGTGCGTGCGCCGTCTTTTCATGTTGAACAGCGGACTCGAGCATTCGATCGGGCCCGCGCCTTCGGCCGAAAAATCCGGGCCACACCCGAGGGCCGCTCCAAGAACGTGCCCTGCAGCTGGCCCGGACCCGAGGGTTGAACGAGCGTGTGGATCAGCCAGGGATCAGCCCGTGAGCCTCGGTTGACGTCGAATGTCCACGGAACTCGCCCGACAAGCGCTCTGCAGAGTTCCCTTGTGGATGAACCGGCACACGGGAACCGGCCGTTTCGAATGCTCCTCTGATCAAACAGGAATCGTGCCTTATTTCTTCCCCATCTCCCTGGGAACCTCCTCTGGACGCGTTTACTCCTGCCCTTTGTCCTCAAGCGGTGCAAGATTTCGGATGCGGAGAGAGCCATCGCGAACCAGCGCTGCGACATCCGCCAAGGTCTTGCCCTGAAGCATCTTGCGGATTTCCTGGCGAATTCGCATCCAGTCACTGTGCAATGGGCAGGGGCGTTCATCGGAACACGTGTTCAGCCCGAGTACACAGTGTTCCCACAAGGCGCTACCCTCAGTCGCCACGACCAGCTCGAAGAGATCGATCTGGTTGGCCGGCCGAGCCAGGCCAACCCCTCCTCCCGGTCCCTTCCGGGTCACCAGGATGCCAGCCCGCACGAGGCGCTGCACGATCTTGCCAAGAAACGGTGTTGGCACATCCGTTTCTGCGGCAATTCGGCTCACGGGAACAGGGCTGCCCTGTCCGACTGTCGTCAGGTACGCCAGCGCGCGTACGGCGTAACCCGTTGTCTTTGAAAATAGCACAGCTTCCTCCCGTCAACCACACCGCGCCCACAATTCCGGACCTCGTTGTCCTAAATTTACAACCGCTGGAGCAAAGTGTCAAGGCTTTTCGGACAGGCAATCGCCCATTCTCCCGTGGGAACTCCCGAAGTCAAAAATCAACGGGGCGCTCCCGCCCTGGAGTCGTGAGGTCTTGGATCCGTTTGGGGGATTCGGAACACCAGGAGCCGGATGGTTTGTGGCAAGGCCGGGCGCCAAGCCCATGTGTGCCACGCGCTCTGTGTTTGAACACGACGGGTTTACACGGCAAGGTTGTCAGGCGGAAAAACCGATGGCTTTGCATTCGGGGCAAAAAGGCTGCCGGGTCTTTGCGGTTTCTCGGGAGCCTGGCGCACAGGGGTCTGTGACTGACCGGCGGTAAGTACACGAAAGGCAGGCCGAGGAGCGGAAAGGGCACCGGTCGGAGACCGGTTGTGGCACGGGGATGCGGAAAAAGAGAAAGCCCTGCGCGAGCGAGCGCACAGGGCTTTCAGATTAAACCTGCCAGAACGAGCACGGTCAGTCGTCAAAAGCCATGTCGGTCTTCCACACTTCCCAGACTTTTCCGACGAGATCGGGGCCAGGTTTGAGCGTGATCTTACCCGGTTTCCACCCAGAAGGTGTTGCCTCGGCCCCTTTTGTTTCGCGTACGTGCTGGAACGCCTGAATCTGTCGCAACGTTTCGGCCACGTTTCGGCCAACAGGAGGAGTGAGAACTTCGTAGGCCTGGATGACGCCGTCCGGGTCGATGAGGAAACGTCCCCGGTTCTCAACGCCGGCATCCTCGTCGTAAACGCCGTACACCTTTCCTACTTTCCCGCCCGCGTCGGAAAGCATTGGGAACGGCACGCCGCCCTCGACCATCTTGGAAAGTTCTTTCTCGTCCCACATCTTGTGAACGAACACACTGTCGACGCTCACAGAAAGAACCTCCACACCCAGTTTCTGGAATTCAGCGTACTTTTCGGCGACCGCCGAAATTTCGGTCGCTCAGACAAACGTGAAGTCACCGGGGTAGAAACACAGTACCACCCACTTGCCCAGGTAGTCGGACAGCTTGACATTCACGAATTTGCCCTTGTGGTAAGCGGGCGCGACAAAATCTGGCGCCTTCTTCCCTACTGCAACCATTGGACGTACCTCCTCGTTTTGGGTTTCTGGACTCTCCGCTACCTCTCCTTCGGTGGGTGGTTCACCCACCGGGCCACCCGTTGGACGCGCACATCCAACGCTTACTTCTTCCTCGGCCATGTCACCTCCTCCTGTTGATTCAACCAACCTCTGTCCCCCGCAAAATCACGCCCAAAACCAATTTACTGAAAGTTTTTCTCAATGTCAATTTCAATTGCCAACCCGCAGCCCTGGAGCTCTGTACCCAACCCACGGCTGGGTCTGCTTCAACCGAAACCTTGTACGGTGGACGGACGCGTCGGTTCGAGCACGCCTGAGCCGGTGATTGCTAACCGGAAGACCGCGCCGCGTTGGACGCGACAAGGTTTACCCTGCCTGGTCAGTCTGTTCCCGGGAGGTACACGTTTGCCCAGCTTCCGCAGAGCCACCCTTTGTCGACCTGGAAATCTCCCGATCCCGAGACCCGAGCACAAGGTTGGACCGTGGTGTGTGGTTTGTCGCGGACGGAAGATCCGCAGCAAGTCCGGGAACAGGTGGGTTGTGCCACGCTTCTGGAACCGCATTTCTGCCGTAGACGTCGGTTTGCGACCGCCCCTTGGGAACCTCAGGAAGGGGGTTTTCTCTCTCAGCCCGCATGTTCTTGTGGAGCAGCAGCTTACTTTGTCCGTGACACGGCCCTGCTGAGGGAGCGAAACCGAAGGACAACGGCCGTTCAAGTGAATTCGGGTGTGCGGTCGCGAGGGACCCCGGGGATTCAGGAGCCCTTGCAGCTTCGCGTGCCAATCGAGCCTCAGCAGCGAAAAACTGCAGTGAAGCCCGGTAGCGGGGTTAACGGATCCCAACTGCTCCCGGCGCAACCTCAGGGGAAAGGCTGACAGCCTGCCCTGCCCCACCCACGGAACAGTTCAAAAGCTGGATGGCTTTCGACCGTCCGCCTTCTACATGCAGGAACGTTTTCGGTTTTCCCAGCACGGTGCAGTTGATCAAGCGCGCGGCCCGGACGTCTTTCATCCAGATACAGGCAGGGGTTGAATCGGTGGCGGCAGCCCTCAGACCAGCCACTTCCAGTTGCTGCACGTCGTCGACGAAAACGGCGGGCCTGGCGTCCACGTTCTCAAATCGCACGTCGAGCCCAAGAATTCGCAAATCCCGGGCGTGTCGGACGAACAGTCCGTAGCAGGGCAAAGTGCCGAACATGCGTTTCTTGGGGTAACTGGTTTCTTTTTCCGGAATTTCTCTCTTCACTTCCTGTGCTCGTCCTCCGCCTTTGTAGCTGATGCGGATGTCTCGCAGCGTGATTCGCTCCACCGGGTGGTTGGGAATCCCAGAAATGAAATCGTTACTCTCCGTAATGTTTTCAGCCTGGATGTTGGAAATGAGCACGTCGGAAATGTGGCCAGGTTCGTGGGGCCGCTGGTTTTCTGGCACGCTGTAGGGACGCATGCGGGCGCCCAGTCGAATGCTGAGCACACCGTAGGCGTCGCGGATGGCGATGTTCGAAATGGTCACATTCCGCAGATCGCCGCCGTCGACGCTGAACAGGTCAATCCCTCGTGTGCCGTAAATGGCGCAATTTGTGATGGCCACGTTTTCAAAACCACCGAGCGATTCGGTACCGAACTTGATGGCCGATTTCCAGCCGGAGATCACACAGTCGCTGATCACGACGTCCTTGCAGGGTTTGTCCGACAGCGACTTTAGCACGATTGCGTCGTCTCCAGAGCTGATGTTGCACCCGGTGATGAGAACCCGCTGGCTGCCGTCGATGTCTAGCCCGTCGTTGTTGGCGTTGGCGTAGCTCCGCACAGTAACGCCACGGATGCGGACGTCCGTACAACGGATGTAGTCCTGGACCCAGGCCGCTGAATTCCGCAGGGTCAGGCCTTCCACGAGGACGTTCCTGCAATTCCTGAAAAGCAGCAGGAAGGGCCTGGGCCTCGGGCCTTTCGGGGGGTAGACGCTCCTGAAGCCACGGCCATCGATTACCCCTTCTCCCCTTAGACTCACGTTTGTGGCGCTGTCGGCCACAAAAATAGCGTGGCCGAAGGGTTTGCCGTGGCTGTCCCTGAAAGCGGGCTCCCCGCGTGTCAGTCGGTCTGGATTTCCGCGGATCTCCGCACCTCTGTCCAGCCAGATGGTTACGTTGTTCCGCAGCCGCACGCCGCCCTGAAGGTAGATGCCCGCCGGGAAATAAAGCGTTCCACCGCCGCTGCGACTCAGGCGGTCCACCAGATCTTGAACCAGGTCTGTGTTGTCCGTTACGCTGTCGCCGACGGCGCCGAAGTCGCGGACGTTCAGCCACGTGGGGCCAGAGGCTGGAACGGCGGCCTGTGGTTTCAAAACCGGACACAGCACAAACACTGCAGCAGCAAAGCCCAGCAACGAATGACGTAGCTGCATTTCAAACCCTCCTGCAAACTGTCCAGAATGGTGCGTCGGGGGACCAGTGGAGCCCGGATTGTTGTCCCGGGGGCGCCCGTGCTGTTTACCGCGAGACCAAGTCCGGGTGCTGTTCAAAACGGGCCAGAAGTGGTAACCTCACACGAAAGGAGTGCCGCAACGAGGTCTTTCGTTTCGTGCGGCTCTCTCCGCAAGTTTCGGGTGCGCGTTGGGCCGGCGCAATTCCTTAGTTTTTTCGGCAAGGGGTGGCGTCTCAGTACTGGGCTCATTGCCAGGGCAGCGGGCAGAGCGCGCTGACCCGGCAGCCTGCACGGCTTTGGTTCCGAAGATTGGCCGAGACGATCCGCAACGGTGTCCGTACCTGGCACCCGTGTCACGCTACAGACTTGGTGCGCTCTTCGGGGACATTGTTCCGCACAGTCGCAGTGGAACCCTGGGCGAACCAACCGCATTGGTGTTCCCGCTTTGTTCAGAAACCATTCCCGAGGCAACTGTGCAGCGGCCGAGCTACGCCAGACCGAGGGCTTTCGCCACATTCACGGATTTCGATCCCGGAACGTCCTGAGCCTCCAGAACAACGCCAAGCCTGTGGAGCTCAGCAAGCACCTGGACGTCGTGGTCATCCACGTAAAGGTAGTCTGTTACCCTGCGCTTACCGTCCTCGTAGTGCATCCCGCCCAGGTTTACCTTGTCAATCGGTACCCCAGCTTTCACGAGCTCAAGGAAACAGTCTGGCTTTTCAGCCAGAACCAGCGTTCGGTGTTCTTCCGCAAGTGTTTTGAGGTAGGCAGCTGCGTCCAGTGTGTTCATCACGCGGACCTGAATGGAATCGGTCCCTGACGCTTCCAGAAGCTCCTTTTCCCAGTTTGACCTTGCGATCTCGTCGCTGCAAACCACGATTTCGTCGGGGTTCAAAACACTTCCCCAACCCACAAGCACCTGGCCGTGGACAAGCCGGTCGTCCACCCTTGCGAGCACAATGCTCATAATCCCTCCACTTCAGATCAAGCTGGAAGCAAGGTGATCCCGCGCATTCCGTCTTTGGCGATCATTTGGGCGAGTTCGTCGAGTCCAAGCTGCTCACGCTTGGTCACGAAAGAAAGTACCATCGGAAGGTTCACGCCAGAAACTACCCTGACGTTAGCAACTTCATGGGCGACGCGTGCCGCCGCGTTCCAGCAGCTCCCGCCGCGCAGGCTCGCCATGATCAGCACCCCGTCGCGTTCAGCGTAGCCGTGGACAAGAGAACGCAACCTGCTTTGAATGGCACTTAGCGAAAGACCGGTCACGGAAAGCCCCGCCAGGTGTTCAACAGGCCCGAGGATGCCCGCCGCTGCCTGAATCAGCGCGTCGGCCACCGGTCCGTGTGTAACCAAAATTCCAGCAACCATCCTCAACCTCACTCCATGTCGCCTCGCAGGTACGAGGCCTTTGTTTCCAGTAATTTCTTCAGCTTGGCGCTAAATTCCTTCGCGGGATCGATGCCGTAGATCTTCAAAAGCTGGTTTAGAGCGATCACTTCCACAATCACGGTGATGTTTTTGCCCGGAATGATCGGCAGGCGAACGATGGGAATTGACACGCCGAGGTACTCCGTGTAGTGCTCGTCCAGCCCAAGGCGTTCGTAGTCAACGGAGTCGTCCCAGGCTTCGAGATGCACCTCCACCTCCACCCGCTTTTGCATGCGGATGGCTCGGATTCCGAACAGAGCCCGCACGTCGATGATGCCGACGCCGCGGATCTCCATGCGCTGCTGGAGCAACTCGCTGGCCGAGCCCATGAGAATTCCCCCGGCGGTGCGTACCATGTGCACTACGTCGTCTGCCACGAGTCGGTGGCCGCGCTCAACCAGGTCGAGGGCTACTTCGCTTTTGCCAATGGCGCTTTTGCCCGTGATGAGCACGCCGATGCCGTACACGTCGACGAGGGTACCGTGGACCATCAGTCGCGGTGCAAACTTCTCGTCCAGATACGAGCTGAGAAGCTGCATCAGCTGCGTGGTGTTCAGCGGCGTGGAGAAAATCGTCACTGCCTTTTGGCTGGCAATCTCTTGCAGGTCCGGATTGACCACATTGTTGTTCGTAACAATGATGCAGGGGATTTCGAAGGAAAGTACCTTCCTCAGGATCTGACGTCGCTTGCTCGGTGACAGACGGTCCAGGTAGCGTGTTTCCGTATTCCCAACTATTTGCACACGTCGGTACGTGAAAACCTCCACGAAGCCCGCCAGTGCAAGCCCGGGACGGTGGAGGTCTGGTTCGCTGATCTCCCGATCGAAACTGTACTCGCCGTTCACCACGGCCAGCTGAAGTTTGCTCCGGTTGTCCTCGAAAAGGGTTCGGACACTCAGCTTCGACATGTCCCCATTCGCCTCCGCTGAATAACAAACGGGCTCCGCGAGGTGCGGAGCCCAGTCGGTTTCCAGAACGAACGACGTACTAAGCCAGTTCTTCTGCCTCGCTTTCCGCCTGAGCCTCTTTCTCGCTCAGGAGTTTTCCAACGCGCTCACCCTCGTAATTCTGCAACTTCCCTTTGTACTTCTTCAGTTGGCGTTCGATCTTTTCCACTGCAAGGTCGACGGATTTGAAGATGTCCTCGCTTTTCTCAGCAGCGGTCAACAGCGTACCGTTCACCTTGAGCTGGATCTCGGCGATTTTCTGAAGCTTCTCCTCGTCGAGGATCACCTCGCAGTCAATGATACCTCTGTAGTACCGCTCAAGCCGATTCACCTCTTTTTGCACGTACTGTTTGAGCCGTTCCGATGGAGTAAAATGCCTTGCAGTGAGTCTATAACGCATAGGAACCTCCTATCAGCTGATCATCGGTAGAGTCTGCAAGCCCCTAAGAACCGAAACTGCTGTGAACACCCGGTAAGCACCACCTCCTTTGTTTGTGGTTCCACCACTCCCGCTCACCGCTCCTCCTCGATGTGCCGGGAACGCGGGTGGGCCTGTCGGTACACCTGCTTCAGCCGTTCAGCGGAGACGTGCGTGTAGATTTGCGTTGTCGACAGGCTGCTGTGTCCCAGCAATTCTTTGACCGCCAGCAGGTCGGCCCCACCGTCCAGAAGATGTGTGGCGAAGGAATGACGAAGCACGTGAGGGTGCCACGCCCCTGATTCGTCTACTTCGGAAAGATACTTGCGGACGATCCGCTGCACGGTTCGTCGAGACAGCGGTTTGCCAGAACGGCCCACAAAGACCGGGCCACGAACGACGCTGCCTGCGCCTGGACGGCTGTTCAGGTAGTCACGCAAAGCCTCCGCAGCGTGCTCGCCCAGCGGCAGAATGCGTTCCTTGGCGCCTTTGCCGTAGACTTTGATTTGTCGCGTTCGAAAATCCACGTTCTCGATGCGCAAACCAACCAATTCGCCCAGTCGAATCCCTGTGCCGTAAAAGAGTTCCAAAATCGCAGCGTCCCGTTTGCCTTCGGGGGTTGAGCGGTCTGGCAAAGCCAGCGCCGCCAAAACCACCTCTACCGAGAGCTGCTCGGGTAGCTTCCTGGGTTGCTTTGGGGCAGCAATGGCTCGCAAGGGATTGGCCTGGTAAAGACCGTGGGAATTCAGGTAGCGAAAGAAGGACCTCAGGCAGGCAAGTTTCCGCGCGACGGTCCGGCTGTCCAAGCCGCCGCGCGACAACATCCCAAAGTAGTCCCGGAAAACCTGGCGCGTGGGTACCCACCCCACCTCCTCGCCGTGTTCCTCCCAGAACTCCGCGAACTGACTCAAATCGCTGGCGTAGGCTGCCACTGTGTGCTCGGAGTAATTTCGCTCGACAACCAAGTAGTGCAGAAAGCGGTCAGCCCACGCGTTCAGATCACGAGTCGAAACCAACGGCCTCATCCAGGCTTACGGTTTCCGGGTCGAACTCCTGCTTGCAGGCCGGACACAAGTAGTACGTCCCGCGCTGGCGGTTCGAGCGCTCCTCCAAGTAAGGGTTGCCACACACGGGACATTTCACATTCACGGGCTTGTGCCAAGTAGCGAAATCGCACTTTGGGTAATTGCTGCACCCATAGAAGACACGTCCGCGGCGGGTCCGGCGTTCCACGATTTGTCCGTCACATCCTTCGCGCGGGCACGGCACGCCAATCGGGTACGGTTTCGTGTTTTTGCATTCTGGGTAGCCGGAACACGCCAGAAAACGACCGAAACGCCCAACTTTCACAATCATCGGCCGACCGCAAACCTCACACTTCTCGTTCGTTTCCACGATGTCTTTGTCGGCCGATTTTGTGAAGCTGCACTCGTCCGGGTAACGACTGCAAGCGTAGAAGCGGCCCAGTCTGCCCCACTTTACAACCAGCGGACTTCCACAGATGGGGCAACGTTCGTCCGTGTTCTCAACCAGAGATTCCTTCAGCGCGTCCGTCTTGCTGTTCATGCGCTCCAGCGCCCGCTCGAAGGGCCCGTAGAAGGACTTCACAACCGTGAGAAAATCTTTCTTGCCGGACTCGATCTTGTCCAGTTGCTCTTCCATCTGGGCCGTGAAGCGCACGTTGAAAATATCCGGGAAATTTTCTACCAGGATACGGTTCACCAGGCGCCCGAGCTCTGTTGGCACCAGCTGTTTGCTGGAGCGCTCCACGTATTTCCTGTCGAGCAAGGTGCTGATGATCAGCGCGTACGTGGAGGGTCGGCCAATGCCAAGTTCATCCAGCTCCTTCACCAGACTGCTTTCGGTGTAGCGCGCCGGCGGTTTCGTGAAGTGTTGCTCTGGCAGCAAGTCCACCAGTTTCAACACCTCGTCCATGCGAATTTTCTGCGGCACGGTGGAGCTCTCTTCTTCGTCCTGGGATTTTTCTTCTTCCCAGACCTGCAGGTAGCCCCTGAAGAGGATCACCGAGCCGGTTGTTCTGAACAGGTACTTGGGCTTTTCCCCTGCCTCGATCTCGACGGTTGTGCGCTCAAACTTGGCGGGAGCCATCTGGCTGGCCACAAACCGGTTCCAGATGAGTTCGTAGAGTTTGAACTGGTCCGACGTCAGGAAGCTCTTGATCTTCCGTGGTTCGCGGCTCATCGAGGTCGGCCGAATGGCCTCGTGAGCATCTTGGGCACCAGCCTTCGCCTTGAAGCGCCTGGGTTTGCCAGGCAAGTAGTCGGTACCGTATGCGGTGGCAATGTAGTCGCGGACAGCCGTTAGAGCCTCGTCTGCAATGCGCGTGGAATCGGTGCGCATGTAGGTGATGAGACCAACACTGCCTTCCTCGCCCAGCTCCACACCTTCGTACAACTGCTGAGCAACGCTCATCGTGCGTCGCGCTGTGAAACCGAGCCGTTTGGCGGCCTCCTGCTGCAGGGTGCTGGTGGTGAAAGGAGGTGAAGGATTGCGCGACACAACGCTTCGCCGCACATCTTTGACGATGAAAATCTGCTGTTTCAGGTCGTCGACGATGGCTTGGGCGCGGATCTGGCTGTCGATCTCGGCTTTCTTCCCGTCGATTTTGACCAGCTTGCTCTGAAACGTCTCCTTTTCGGCGTCGCGAAAGGTTGCCGTGATGGTCCAGTATTCCTGAGGTTCGAACGCTTCGATCTCGTCTTCGCGTTCGCAAATGAGGCGCAAAGCCACGGATTGCACCCGTCCCGCACTTAGGCCTCGGTAAAGCGTGTTCCACAGAATGGGGCTCACTTTGTAGCCGACCAGCCGGTCCAACACCCGGCGCGCCTTTTGGGCCTGGACTTTGTCCAGATCCACTTCCAAAGGATGTTCGATGGCTTTCTTGACGGCTGACTCGGTGATCTCGTTGAAGAGGATCCGTTTGATGTTCTGGTTGGCCCGTCGGAGCAATTCTGAAAGATGCCAGGCAATGGCTTCCCCTTCACGGTCCGGGTCGGTGGCCACGTAGACCACGTCCGATTCCTGAGCCGCCTGTTTCAGCTCTTTCAGAATTTTCTCTTTTTTGCGGATTTTGACGAAGCGGGGTTCAAAACCGTTCTCGACATCTACCCCCAATTTTCGTTGGGGCAAATCCATCACATGCCCCATCGAATACATCACACGGAAACGGTCCCCCAGGAACTTGTTGATCGTTTTGGTTTTCGCGACCGATTCAACGATGACCAGAGATTTTTTCATACCCCTTCCTTGCCAAGCGCGCGTCAGAGACACAGTTTACCTGGGCCTCCGGGTACACTCCTGTACCCTACTCCGGCGGTCGCGTCACGACGCTGGTGGAAGCCTGTTTCCAACGGGGTTGGTAAACGCCCAAGAACGGAAAAGGTTCAGTTGATCGACGTGTTTCCCTCGAGAAAAAGAGGAGAACCACCGAACGGGAAATCCGCGTTGAACAACACCGACGCAACAATGGAGCGCATCGTTGCCACGTCGATCGCGTTCATGCCGAGCATCATCGCCCGGTCGACCACGGCTTCCAGCTCCGCTTCGTCGATGATGCCCAGTTCGTGCAGCTGAAGCAGGTAGCCGTAAGCATCCGGTTCGATCACCATTCGCTCGGCATCATGCAGGATGCGGAACGACTCGTGTCCAACGCGACCGAAATCCTCGTCAACTCTGTCGAGATCCTGATCGAGCCTCTCGAAAAGCCAGGCAAAAGCGGAGCTGATTTCGCTCTCGCTGTAGCCCTGTTCGAGGAGATCCTGCGACAACGCCTCCAGCCCTCCTGTGCTGCCACCCCTGTTGCGGATCTCCGACATGATGTAGACGAGGATCTCCACCACGCGCTCGCTCATGTTTCCTCTCCCTCCAGAGATTCACCGAGCAGTGACTCCCCCGCTCGCATCAGTTTTGCAGGCAATTTAGAAAACCACCCCGCAAAATCAAGTGTTTTTGCCAAGAATTCATAAGCCTGGCAAATGGCGCGTGACCCCCCGTGTCACAAGTTTGATGCAGCCTCCTCACCCAAAGAGGCGCATCTTCCGAAAATTCATTTACCAACGCCCGACGTTCTCGCGGAAAACGTTTTGGATTTGTGACAGAAACTTCTCAGTCTGCACCCCATTTCCGCCCCGTAGAGAAGGGCGGCTGTGTTCTCCGTTGGCAGTCAACCCAGCCCGGGCGTTCGAAAGTTCGCGCCCACCCTATCACAACGTACCGCCAGTGTTTTGAAGTGAGGACGGGTTTTTACCGGTGTGGCCCCGTTCTTGTCCATCCCACTGAGCAGGTGAGTTTACTCACCCCACTTGCGCACCGAATTGGTCCGAACCGCTACACGTTTCGCCCGTGACAGTGCTTGTATTTCTTGCCGCTTCCGCACCAGCACGGATCGTTTCGCCCGATTTTCACAGCGGCTTTGACGGGTTTTCTTTTGCCTGCCTGCGCGGCCTCGCCGGGCCCACTGTACTGGATCCCTCCGGGGACAGATGGTTGCGTTTGCGGAGCGCTCGCCATGGCTAGACCAGTGGCATCGGCGTGGACCGTCTGCAGTTGCTCCGGGCTGGGACGCCGCCGGCGGACGGGAATCTGCGGTCCCACGGTTACCTGTGCCTTGAAGATCGTTTCGAGCACCCCCTGGTTGATCTCCACCAGCAGCTGCTGGAACAGGTTGAACCCCTCGGTTTTGTACTCGATCAACGGATCCTTCTGCCCGTACGCCCTGAGGCCGATTCCTTCCTTCAGTTGATCCATGGCGTACAGATGATCGCGCCATTTCTCGTCGATCACGTAGAGCGTGGCCAGTCGCTCCAGTTGACGCATGGCGGCTTCGCCCAACAGCTTTTCTTTCCGAAGGTAAGCGTTGGTTGCTTCTTCTTTGAGTTTCTGGAATACGGCTTCCGGTTTCAACCCTTCCCGTTCCTCCTCGGGGATTGGAAACGGCTGGCGCAGTACGCGACGGTACTGTACCTCCATCGCATCCCAATTCCAGCCTTCGGAGTACGAGTGCTCGTCGGTGTAGCGGGCAACCAGATCGTCGATAAAGTCCTCAATTCGATCCAGGATGTCCTGGCGCAGATTTTCGCCTCGAAGCGCTTGGTTCCGCATTGCGTAGATCACTTCGCGTTGCCGGTTCATTACATCGTCGTACTCGAGCAGGTGCTTGCGGATCTCGAAGTTCTGCATTTCAACCCGCTTCTGGGCCCGCTCGATCGACTTGCTGACCATTCGGTGGGTGATCACCTCGCCCTCTTGGACACCAAGTTTATCCATGATGCTCGCAATGCGGTCCGAACCAAAGAGGCGCATCAAGTCGTCCTCGAGGGAAAGGTAGAATCGAGACGAGCCCGGGTCACCCTGTCGACCGGCACGTCCGCGCAGCTGCAGATCGATCCGCCGCGCTTCGTGTCGCTCTGTGCCGATGATGCGCAACCCACAAGGGACGTCCTCACGGCAGTTCAACTCGTTGATGTAGGGGCATGGCTCCATGTCCGGCCTGGGAGAAACAAGCGCACAGTTGGGGTGTTTCACAACCCCTTCGCCCAGCTTGATGTCTGTACCGCGGCCCGCCATGTTCGTGGCAATGGTCACGGCACCAGGTTGCCCGGCGCGAGCGATGATTTCGGCTTCTTTGGCGTGGTATTTGGCGTTTAGCACGTTGTGAGGAATGCCGCGCCGCCGAAGCATTCGGCTCAGGGTTTCGCTGACTTCGACCGACGTGGTACCGACCAACACGGGACGTTTCTGCTTGTAGAGCCGCTCAATTTCCGCAATCACGGCGTTGTACTTTTCCCGCTTGGTGCGGTACACAACGTCGTCGTAATCAATCCGGCGGACCGGCTGGTTCGTTGGGATAACCACAACGTCCAGTTTGTAGATCTCCCAGAACTCGTGCGCTTCCGTCTCTGCTGTGCCCGTCATTCCAGCAAGTTTCTTGTATTTCCTGAAGTAATTCTGCAGGGTAATCGTGGCCAGCGTTTGAGTTTCACGCTCGATTTTGACACCTTCTTTTGCCTCGAGTGCCTGGTGCAGGCCATCGCTGTAACGACGTCCGGGCATCAGACGACCTGTGAACTCGTCCACGATGACGACGCGGCCGTCATCCGTGACGATGTAGTCCACATCCTTTTCGAACAACGAGTAGGCACGCAGCAGCTGGCTGATGTTGTGGAGGCGTTCGCTGCGCTCGGCGTACAGTTGCTCGAGTTCTTCCCGCTTTTTCAGCTTTTCCTCTGCGGAGAGACTCTCGTCCGCCTCGAGCTTGGAAATCTCCTCGCCGAGATCGGGCAGGACGAACAATTCCGGATCGTTGGGGGACAGTTCTTGACGTCCCTTTTCTGTGAGATCGATCGTGTGCTGCTTTTCGTCGATCACAAAGTACAGCTCGTCGTCGATCTCGTGCATCCGCTTGTCGCGGAGAAAATCGTTCTCCACGCGATTGATCAGCTTCTTGATCCCCGGCTCGAGGAGCAGTTTCATCAAACGCTTGTTCTTGGGCGCGCCTCGTGTGGCTTGCAGAAGAAGCACCCCGGCTTCGTATTCTTCGCCCTCCTGAAGCAGCTTTTCGGCTCTGGCCACGATTTGGTTGACCAGGTGGGTCTGCTTGCGAACCAGCTGCTGCACGGGGGGCTTCATCTCGGTGTACCGGTGGAACGAGTGCTCCACCGGCCCGGAAATGATCAGCGGAGTGCGTGCCTCGTCGATCAGAACGGAGTCGACTTCGTCGATGATGGCGTAGTAGTGGCCGCGCTGCACCTGGTCCTCCAGGCGGATGGCCATGTTGTCGCGCAGGTAATCGAAGCCAAACTCGTTGTTGGTGCCGTAAGTAATGTCCGCGCCGTAGGCCTTCTTGCGCTGCTCCGGCGTCATTTCGTTCGTGATGTAAGCTACTGTCAGGCCCAGACTCTCGTAGATTTTGCCCATCCATTCCGCATCGCGCCGGGCCAGGTAATCGTTAACCGTGACCAGATGAACACCTTTGCCAGGAAGGGCGTTCAGGTACAACGGCATGGTGGCCACAAGCGTTTTGCCCTCACCAGTGGCCATTTCAGCGATTTTGCCTTGGTGAAGCACTACGGCGCCGATCAGCTGGACGTCGAAGGGGACCATGTCCCACACGATTTCGTGTCCGACAACTTTCCAACGCTTGCCTACCAACCGACGACACGCTTCTTTCACCGCAGCGTAGGCTTCGGGCAAGATCTCGTCCAGGACCGCTTGGGTTTCGCGGTACTCCTCCTCCTCGAGTTGAGAAATTTCCTCGCGGATCGCCTCCAGGTCGATGGCTTCCTTACCGTCATCCTCGACCGTGTCGGCCCGCAACTGCTCCTCGAGCTCGGCAATCCGATCGCGAATGGGCTGCACGCGCTCGTTGATGCGTTGCCTGAACTCGTCCGTTTTCGCGCGTAGCTCCTCGTCGGTCAAATCGTGGTACGTTTCGTAGATCTCGTTAATCTTGTCCACGATTGGCCGAATTTTCTTGATGTCGCGCTCGTGTTTCGTGCCAAAAATCTTTTCAATGATGTTCGCCATTTCCCATCACCTGTTGTCTTCAGCGACAGCCTACCGCCTGCCGTTTCTTTCCTAAACAAAAAGGGATCGCTGGCGATCCCATCTCCAGCGATTTAACCGACTGTCAAGGCCACGCGTTCCGTAACTGAGGCTACGTTGGCCTTTTGGATGACCGTGGGGCTTCGTGGGCACGCTCCAAACACGGCGTAGAGGTGACCACCCTGGGCCTACGTGCCGGTCTTCAGACTCTCGTCCAGCAAACCGCGGCCGCTCTTGTGGATGCGTCCCGCTGCCTTTAGATCTGCAAGCAGGGAATCCAGCAAACCGTTTACGAACTGTCCACTCTTCTCCGTGCTGTACTTCTTAGCAATCTCGATGGCCTCATCGATCGAAACTTTCGGCGGGATGTCCTCAAAGTACAGAAATTCGCACAGAGCCATTCTCAGAATCAGGCGGTCGAGCAAGGCGATCCGATCCAGGTCCCAGTTGGCGGACTTCGTTGCAATCAGTTCGTCCAGCTCCTGCCGGTGCTGGTACGTTCTCGTGACCAGCTCGCGTGCGAAGGGGCTGTCAGCGTCTTCACGCCCGAAGTCGTACACCACGCGGCGGTACACGTCAAGAGCGTCGGATTTTGTGCCGGCGAGCTCCAGCGCGTACAGCACTTGCAGGGCAAGCTCCCGCGCCGCCCTACGCGATTTTGCAGGAATCGGGCTCTGCAACTTTAGCAAGTCCTCGAAGAAAACTCAGAATTTGTTCGTTTCTGCGTACTGTGTTTCGTACGTTTACGCCGGCTGGCGGCCGTGGTCGCTCAGGGCAGCGGGTTCATCGAAGATCCTTCACCCGCAGCTGAAGTGTTGTGACGCCCATGTAGTGGTTTTCGTCGATCACGTAGGCAAGGTCGAGATTCTTTCTTCCGGGCTCAATGCGGTAAATCATGTCACCGAGGTTGAAGCCAATCGCCTCGAAGACCCGGGATCGCTGGCGGACACGGAACTTCAGGTGATTGTTCCCGACCACGGTAGGTGCTCCCACGACCTCCAGGTTACGACTTACAAAGACCGGCCGCATGTTTTGCGGACCGAAGGGTCCGAAGAGCTTAAGAAGGGTGTAAAAACGTCCATCTACGTCGTCCAGATTAAGCTCTGCATCAATGCGAAGTTTGGGGACAAGCTGGTCGTCCGTGAGCTTGGCGGATGCGATTTCGTTAAAACGGCGGCGGAACTCCGGGATGTTCTCCTGCGCGATGGACAAACCGGCCGCGTAGCGATGGCCTCCGAAATCGATCATCAGGTCGGAGCACTGCTTGAGCGCGTCGTACAGGTCAAAACCCGGAATGCTACGGGCGGAACCTTTTCCGATTCCACCGTCGAGAGAAATCATCACGGTCGGGCGGTAGAATCGCTCGACAAGGCGTGAAGCGACAATGCCGATGACGCCGGGGTGCCAACCTTCGAGGGCCAGCACAAGGGATCGCGTCGTGACCGGGTCGAATTCTTCTTCGACGATCTGGACGGCTTCGCGGAAGGTCTGCTCGTCGATGCTCTTGCGCTGTCGGTTCTCGGAATCCAGGATTGAGGCAATGTTGCGCGCTTGTTGGGCGTTGGAGGTGATGAGCAAATGCACAGCACGTTCAGCCGACCCGAGGCGCCCCACTGAGTTGATGCGGGGGGCGAGGATGAAAACGATGTGGCCAGTCGTGATGTCCTTTCGCAGTAGGCCGACGACCTCAAGCAGCGCGCGAAGCCCAACGTTGGGTGTACGCGAAAGTCGCTCCAGCCCCATCTTGACGAGGGTGCGGTTTTCGTCGACAAGCGGCACGATGTCCGCGGCTGTACCAATGGCCACCAGGTCTAGCCCTTCGTGCAAAGCGTCCATCGACGAGCGCGTCTTGTGCACGAGAGCCTGCAAAAGCTTGAAAGCCACGCCGACGCCGGCCAGCTCTTTGAATGGATACGTGGAGTCCTTCCGCTTCGGATCGATCACCGCCTGCGCCGGTGGCAAATCGTCCGTGGGCTCGTGATGGTCCGTTACGATCACGTCGAGGCCGAGTTGACGGGCCAGTGCGACTTCGCGGTGAGCGGTAACGCCGCAGTCCACGGTGATGAGCAACTGCGCGCCGCGGTCAACGGCTTCTCTCACCCCACGCTCCGAGAGGCCGTAACCTTCGGCAATGCGGTCGGGAACGTAGAAATCGGTTGGTACGCCCAGTTTTCGGAGAAAACGGTAGAGCAAAGCCACAGAGGTAATGCCGTCGACATCGTAGTCGCCGTAGATCAGCACGCGCTCACGTTTGCGCACGGCTTCAAGCAGCCGCTCGGCGGCTACGTCCATCTCAGGTAGTTGGAATGGATCGTTCAGGCTGGAAAATTCGGGCCGAAAGAAACGCTTGGCTTCATCGTAGGAACGTACCCCCCGATTGAAAAGTACCTTGACGAGCACCGGCGGCATGTTCAACTCAGTGGCCAGACGTTGGACATCTTCCGTGGGATGGTCGTCAAGGAGAATCCACTTCTGTTCCATGCATCAGGCCTCTTCAAAGAACTCCCGGATAAACGAAACGCGCAGGAAGCGTGGAGGGTCTGTAAGCCGAATTCTGTCGTAGCCCGCGCAAGGCGGGCCGAGACGGTCATTTATCTGGTCCCACCGTTGCCGGTGAGATCAAGCGGCCTACCCGAGGGTCAAGCGGACCGGGCCAGTCCATCCCCTCCTATTTGGCCTTGCTCCGGGTGGGGTTTGCCGTGCCCCTGACGTCACCGCCAGGGCGGTGGGCTCTTACCCCGCCGTTTCACCCTTACCCCGTCGCCGGGGCGGTCTGTTTTCTGTGGCACTTTCCTCGCCTTGCGACGAGTCGGTGTTACCGACCACCCTGCCCTGTGGAGTTCGGACTTTCCTCACCGCGCGTTGCCAAGCAACCGCGGCGCGACCGTCCGACCCTCCACAACTTCCCGCGCGGTAGATTAACGCTGCGTCGAAAGCGTACGTTCCACGCTTCCTGTGTGTTCAACGTTGGGTCAACGCTGTTCTCAGTGACTGTCTGAGAACGTGTCGTCCTTCCAGTAAAGGTACCTGCCGCACACTTCGCACGTGTAGATCCTGTCGGATGACCTGATCTCCAGCGCTCTCTGTGGCGGAATTTGTGTAAAACAGCCGCCACACGCCCCCTTTGACACCGGGACGACGGCAAGCCCTCCTTTGGCCCGACGAATGCGCTCGTACGAAGCAACCAGAGACTTGTCCGCCTGCATCACAACCTTCTCACGTTCGTGCATCAGGCGGAGACGCTGATCTTCGATTTGTGCCGATTTCTCGTTCAATTCTTTGAGGAGCTCTTCGAGCTCCGATTCTGCGACCTTCAACTCCTCCGAAACGCGTTCGACCTCTTTCGAAAGTTGATCCTCACGCTCCATCAGAGCGATGATCTGGGTCTCGAGGTCTTCCAGGGCCTTTTCTGCGAGCTCGATCTCCGCAGTCACGGCGTCGTACTCGCGATTGTTGCGCACGGTGAACAGTTGCTTCTGGAACTTGGCCTTTTTGTCTTTGAGACTTTCGAATTCCGAGTTGGCGCGGATTCTGTTCTTCCGCGTTTGTTCCAGATCTGCTTGTAACGAATCCAGCCGATTCTTCAAAGCATCCCGTTTCCCGCGAACTTCACGCTCGCGGATGGGCAGGTCTCCCTTTGTCGCCTCCAAGCGCTGCAACTGGCTGTCGATTTCCTGCAGCTCCACCAGAAGCTTCAATTGAGCGTTCAACGTACCGTCTCCTTCCAGCGTAGTCGTGTGTTGAACCGGCAAATGCCAACCCCGGAAAATCACTCCCGAAGGAGTACAAAAAAAGTGCACCGAAAGTCGATGCACTCTGGTAGATTACGGTTCCCTGGTACGGGCCGCCTCAGGTATTCTTGAACGTTCGTAGTCCGCTTCTACCGCCATCCTCACTTGCTCAGGTATTTGCTTTTCTGGACCTTGGTTTCTACTATCGGCGCCCAATATAACGAAAATCGCACGGCTGTGCAAGTGAAAACTGAGCAGAGATTTCCCCACGGGAACACGTGAACACCCGGGAGCACGTTCGCTTTTGCTGGTAAGATCGTTCCCGGACCCGCGCAGGAGCTTGAAATTCGCTTTGCCTTTCCACTGCGGATTCGAAATCCCCGACTAATTCAGGTGGCAACCTGCTGAAGCTGCTGGTGCTTCGAACCCGTTTAAGCGGTTCTACACCGGAAATGGCTCCGGAACTCAATTTCCGGCCGGACTGGAGACCGTCCGGAACTTTCGGACTCTTGCCTTGCTCTTTGGGAGGCTGCATCATCCGCAGCAAGCCTGCATGCAGCCCGCGGATTCGAGCCCCAGGGACTACACTCCCGCCTTGTCCTTTGGCTACGTGCCCCTCAGCTCCTGGATTTCTTTGATTTTCTGCAGCGCACTGCGTCCGAAGTTGGAATTCGACCCACGCAGCCTCACGATCTGTTCGAAAAGCTTTTGGGCGCGATCGTATCGCTGCAGACGCATGTAGGCGTTGGCCGCCTCAAACATCGCCGTTACATCCCAGGGCAGTTTTGTCGGCGGACACGCGTACCTAACACGCAGTAGCTCTGAAATGGCCGTCTCGAGATCCCCCTTGCTGAGAAAGGCCTTCCCGATCCAGTACTGCACCTCCGCCTGACTTTCGGGATCCGCCTCCAGCTTCAGCTCGCGCAGGTAGTCGATCGCTCTGTCGTACTCGTTCAGTTTGATGAGTAGCACGCCAATCTGAACCTTACGACTGAAAGCATCTTCCGCGTCTGGAAACCGTCGCAGGTAATCCCGCGAGAGGGCAATCGCCCGGTCCCACATGCCCGCCTCGTCGTAGCACCGAATGAGCTCACGCTCGGCCGATTGCAACGTGGCCGGCTCCAGCCGTTGAGAGTCAGCCACGACTTTGGACAGGGTAAAGATGGCGTTGGCGAGCTGCTTGTTCTGGTGGTAAAACACACCTAAGTTCAGCAGGGCCAAATCAGCCACCCTGGTACCGGGGTACTTCTGGGGAATGTCGGTGAGTTGGTTAAGCGCTTTGTCCGTCTTGTTGAGTGTCAGGTAGAGCTTCGCGATGGCGAACTCTGCTTGTCTGGCCCATTTTGTGTTTTTCCGGTTAACGGCCCTCCGGTAGGCTTTTTCAGCCCGATCAAAGCGTTTCTGGCGAAAATAGTACTCCCCCTCCTCGTAGGCGAAGCGAGCCTGAGCGGAGTTAAGGTCGACCACTCCTTTGAAATCCTTGGCAAAGCGTTTCGCCAAAGCCCTCGCCTCCTTGATTTGATCGAGACGGTACAGACACACGATTTCCGCCTCAGCTGCGCGAGCCTGTCGCGAAGGATCCGGAAGTTCGCTTTGCAATGCCTTCGCCAAACCCAGGGCTTTTCGATGAAGTCGGTTTTGCAGCAGACCGTCCAGCAGCACAAAACCAGCTCGCTCCCTTGCTTCGAGAGGAAGTTGTTTGTTCTCCCAGATCGTGCGCAAAGCGTACAGCCATTCCTGGGTTCGACCGAGCTTCTTGGTCGCTTCCGCCTGGAGCAGGAGAACCGCAACCTGCCTCGGCGGTGGCAGTGACGCCAGAGACGGTCGCAATTCCTTGAGGGTCACAAGGGCTTGAACCGGGTTCCCTTTTGCAAGCCAGGCTTTTGCGGCCTCGAGCTTGACTTCAGCACGCAGTGCTGTTTGTTGCCTGTCAAAGCAAAGCGACCACGCAGGAAGACGGTCCGCACCGTACGTCGGTAGCCATGGGTTGCGGACTTTGCGGAGAATCTTCAGCGCGAGGCTCGGTCTACCACGCAATCGCTCGGCTCTCGCCCAGAGAACGCGCGCGGTGTCGGACACGTCGGCGTAACTGCGGTTGGTTACAACCTTGCGAAGCAACCTCGCCGCCTCATCGGCCTGTCCTCTGGCCAAAAGCAATCTTGCCCGGACCAAAACAACCCGAGCCCAGTGCGCGTTCGCAGGAGTAAAACGCTGCAGATACGTGTGTGACACGCTGTCCGCTGAAGTAGTGTCTTTGGTCCCCAGGGCGATTTGCACGGCGAGGTACGAAGCTTTTTCCGCTTCCGGTTCCGTAGCGCCAGCAACGCGTACTGCACGGCGAAGGGCTTCGACGGCTGTGGAGTCATGTTCTCCGAACCCCGACACTTCCCAGAGCGCTCGACTGAAAGCAAGCTGCACCGCTGGACAGCTCGCAGAGGAGTCACTCGACAGGACCTCGAGCCGGTCCAACTTGGTTGGGATGTCCCACGACCCCGCCAGAATAGCCTCCGCCAAGGCGCGTTTCAAGCGGCAACTGTCCGTACCCGGGGTGCGCTGGAGGGCCAGCTCAAGAACCATCCTGGCGCTGTCGGCGAGCTGGTGGGACTCCTCCACCGAGCCTTTTGCCGCGGCGAGCTGACTGAGACGCAAGAAGCTCTGGCCAAGCACGTCAAGAGCCTGCCTCAGCTCGGCCCCGCGCGCCCCAGCTGCGGCCGCCTGGCGCGCCAGAGTAGAGGCAAGCCTGTAATCCTTCAGACTTTCCAGCGCTACGTTGGCTGCTTCCAGATACTGCGCAGCGCCCAGCGTGGCAGAGGTGGACCGCGCGGCGAGGCCAAGAACAAGTTTCGCCTCACTGGGCCCCAGGGTTGGGACGTAAAGGTCCAGCGAATCCTTGAGTGCGCGCGCCCTATTTTCAAGTTCGGACTCGGGAAACTGCTTAAACCAACTCTGTAGCTGTAGCCGGGCCTTGGTCGGATTGACGTCCAACTCGGCCTGTGCAAGCAGAAACGCCGCCAGATCGGCGTCTGGTGCCTGAGGAAAGCGGAGGACAAACTCGGTGAGCAGGCCCTCCGCCCTGGCTCGGCAAGGACGAGAAGAGAGCAGACTTCGGGCCGTAGCCACTGTGAGTCCCGAGAGCGAATCCAGAACGGGGTGCGTTTGCGCGTACGCGATGGCGGAGCGTACTGCGTCAGGTGCACCACTCTGTAACCACAGCTTGAGAGCCGCAATCGGCCACAGTCCGGTCGAATCGCTCTGCACGGCGGACCACAGACTCCTGGCCGATTCAGCAAACAACGTTGTGTCTTTCATCCGACGGGCCACCAAGGTTCTCGCCAGGAGGACCTGGCGACGGACGCTGTTGGGCAGTGAACGGGGTTGGCCGTCGAACAAAGCTAAGTTGTGAGGGGGGCTTCCTGTGCAGACAGCGCTGGCAGCGCGGAGAATTCGGATCTGCCAAACCAACGAGTCCGGCAACGCCTCCCCGCTCAGACGGCTTAGCAGATCCAGTGCAGAACTGGGGTGCCCTTGAACGAGTTCAAGCTCAGCAAGGCGCAGGACCGCTTGCCCCCTTTGGACGGCATTGGGTGCTTTCTCAGCGACGAGCAGGAAACGCTGCTGTGCCTTGTCGTACCGCAGAAGAGCTGCGTAGAGCTGTCCAGCAAGCAGATTCGCTTCGGCGGCCAGACTGTCCGACGTTTGGCCCACTTTTAGCTGGTCAAGCAATTTCTCGGCCAAGTCCGGCCGCCCCGTCTGTAGACGAAGTGCTGCCAGCCGGAGCTTGGCGGCGTCCGCCACGCTGGTGCCACGGAAGTCGTGCAGGACAGTTTCCAGAAGTTGGGCTGCGTGTCTCTTTCGCCCGCACACACTGTACCAGTGGGCGGCTTTGACCAGGGCCTGGCCCTTCTTGGGCGAATCGGGAGTGAGGATGGAGACCCGTTCCAGTGAGGCAGCCGCTGAGCACGGTCGCTTTTGACGGATGTAAACAGCTGCCAGGCCGAAGAGCGATCGGTCTACGTAGCTCGACTGGGGAAATTCAAGAACGACGCGACTGAAGGCGTTCCTGGCTTTGATCAGCTGATTTGTTTGAAGGAAAGCACGACCAGCCAGGTAAACGCACTCAGCTGCCCGTGGACTTTCGGGGTGGGATTCGACAAAGCGGAGGAACTGGGCTGCTGCCAGGTCGTACAGGCCGTCGTTGTACAGCCGGTAGGCGTAGTTGTAATCTTCCTGCTCGAGGGCCACTTGGGCGTGCCCCGAAGCCGCCACGAACCAAACCAGCAAAAAGATCAACAACAATGGTTTAAACCGGACGTAAGTTCGCATAGCGTAGAACCAGTGTTTTTTCGCCGACGGTATCAAAAAGGACAACGACGCGTGCACGCTCGTCTGTCCCGTCCACGGCAATGACTGTCCCGTGACCAAACTTGGGGTGGTGTACACGACGTCCTGCGTAAATCGGGTTCGTCTCCTGTGATTCATCTTCCCAGGCTGGCATCGGGGAACGCGGTCGCTGTGCCCGCCCGGGGGGCCTCGCCCGTCTTGGCCGGTCTCGCTCGCCCAAGAGTTCAATGTACTCGCTCCCGATTTCCATCAAAAAGCGCGACGGCCGACTCAAACGTTCTTCTACTCCCCAGCGCCTTCTGCTCGCAGCCCAGGTCAGGTAAAGCTTTTCTTTAGCTCGTGTCGCCCCGACGTAGAAAAGACGCCGCTCTTCCTCCAGATCCCTCTGATCCATCGCTGAGTTAGCGAGCGGGAACAACCCTTCCTCCAGACCCGTGATGAACACAACCGGGAATTCCAACCCCTTCGCGCTGTGCAGCGTCATGAGCGTAACGACGTTGGCGCGGTCGTCCCAGCTGTCGACATCCGTCAGAAGCGACACATGCTGGAGAAAGCCTTCCAAGGATGGATCCTCAGCGTTGCTCGAATGAGAAGCGATGGCGTAGAGCAGCTCGTCGATGTTGTTGAGACGGTCGCGCGCTTCGTCAGTACCCTCCTCTTTCAGCATTCGCCTGAACCCTACCTCTTCCACAAGAGCTGTGGCGAGTTCGGCGGGCGAAAGTTCTGAGCGAAGCGATCGGTACTTGTTGATCAACTTCACAAACCGCTTGATGCTCTCTTTGGTTCTGGCTGCAATTGAAGGGACTTCGTCCACGCGCTCGAGAGCCGCGAACAGTGGAATCTGCCGGGTTCGGGCGAATTCCTCGATCTTAACGACGGTTGTCGCACCGATGCCACGCAACGGAAAGTTGATGATCCGTTTGAGGCTGAAGCTTTCAGCTGGATTGCACACAACCCGTAAGTAGGCAAGGACGTCCTTGACCTCCTTCCGCTCAAAAAAACGGACCCCGCCAACGATCTCGTACGCGATGCCCGCCTCACGAAGGGCTTGCTCGAGTGTTCGCGATTGCGCGTTGGTCCGGTACAAGATCGCAAAGTCCTTGAAGCTGCGCTTGTTCTGGTAAACCTCCCGCTCAATTAAGGCAACGACGCGGAATGCTTCTTCCAGGTCGGAGTCCGTGGCCACGACGCCGACCTTCTCTCCCTCGCCGCGGTCAGTCCAGAGACGCTTTTCCCAGCGGTTCACGTTGTTACGGACAACGGAGTGCGCGGCGCCGAGAATGGTCTTGGTTGACCTGTAGTTCTGCTCGAGGCGGTAAATCGCGCAGTCTTTGAAGTCTTCCTGAAAATTGAGGATGTTACCCACGTCTGCCCCACGCCAGCGGTAGATGGACTGGTCATCGTCGCCAACGACACAGAGGTTTCGGTAGCGCTGGGCAAGTTGCTTCAAAAGGACGTACTGGGCCCGATTGGTGTCCTGGTATTCATCCACCAGAATGTAGCGAAACTGGTCCTGGTAGCGCGCCAGAACATCCGGAAAGCGGTCGAAAAGGACGATCGGCTGAATGAGCAGATCGTCGAAGTCCATCGCGTTGTTGGTCTTGAGCATGCGCTGGTAGTAGTGGTAGAGCGGGGCGACGACCTCGCGTTCGAAAAAGCTCTCAGCCTTGCGTTCGTATTCCTCGGGGAAGATGAGCTGATTTTTCGCTTTGCTAATCGCCCCACGTACGGCGCGGGGGTTGATCTCATTTCCTTGCAGGCGCAACTCGCTGATCCCGGTTTTGATCAAGCTGAGCTGGTCCTGCTCGTCGTAGATCGCAAAGTTCCTGTCGTAGCCCAGCCGGTCTCCTTCGCGTCTCAGGATACGGGCGAAGATCGAGTGGAAGGTGCCAACCCACTGTGGCAGCTCAGCACCAGGAACGAGTGCAGCCACGCGCTGGCGCATTTCCTGAGCCGCCTTGTTCGTAAACGTCATCGCCAAAATCTGCCACGGCAGTGCGGTTCCGGTGGCGATCAGGTAGGCGATCCGGTAAGTGAGCACACGGGTTTTACCGCTACCAGCACCCGCAAGTACGAGCACGGGGCCTTCGGTGTGAGTGACAGCTTGTCTCTGCGGTTCGTTCAAGTCTGCTAAGAGCTTTTCGACGTCAATTCGCATTAGAATACCGTTCGATGGTTTCTCTTTTCGCGCGCAAGTCGCTTACGCAACGCGTCCAGTTTGGCCTTGTAACGTAGATGTTCTGCCAGCGTTCGACTGAAGTAGTGTCCGTCTTTGCCATTTGACACGAAGTAGAGATAATCCACCCGGGCCGGGTGAAGCGCTGCCGTGATGGAACGCAGGCCCGGATTGTTTACGGGACCCGGCGGCAAGCCCCGGTGGCGGTACGTGTTGTACGGCGAATCGATTTCCAGGTCAGCAAGCAACAGGCGCCGGCGTTTACCACCGATTACGTACTGCACTGTAGGGCATGCCTGCAAAAGCATCCCTTTTCGGAGGCGGTTGTGGTAGACGGCCGAAATGAGCGCACGCTCGCTGTCCAGTTTGGCTTCGCCCTCCACCAGAGAAGCAAGCGTAATCACCTGGTGAAGAGTCAAACCCTGTTCCCGTGCAAGCTTTGGGATGCTGTCGTCTACCACTTGCCAGAAACGGTGTACCATTGCCTCGATCACCTTTTCCGGGGAAACCCGAGGTGAGAAAAGATAGGTGTCCGGGTAAAGATAACCCTCCAGTCCCGCCGCATCCACCCCGAATGAGTGGGCCACAGAGTCGTTGTGGACCAGCGCCATGAAACGGGCCGAATCGACACCGACAGTCCGTTTCAGAATGGCAGCAATTTCCCACGAGCGCGCCCCTTCGGGAATGGTAACTCGTTTCAGCAAACCGTGGCCCGTCCGAAGACGTCTCAGGACGCTGAGGCAGCTCGCTCGCCCCTCGAAGCGGTACACACCAGCGCGAAGTTGGTCAGACCAACCCGTCAATCTGGCGAGTGCGTAAAAGCCCTCCTCGGACAGCACAACTCGATCGCGCTCGAGGATTCTTGCCACCTGGCGCGGGCTCGCACCGTACGGGATGTCGATTGTCACCCCTCCGTTAGGGACGGTGTGAGGCCAAAAAGCCACTACGAAAAATCCCGCTACCGGAAGGAAGATGAGACCGCCAACAAGACGCCAAAGAAGCTTCTTCATGAATGCCCGTGTTTTCGTCCCTGTTTGCGCAACGCGGACCCCGCCTCCCGCGAGGGTCCCCGGACAGAAAGCGATCCGGTGCTCTCATTCTTCTCAGAAAGAGACGACAACCGATTCGAGGACACAATCCCAATCGGTGCCGAGAAAATCAAGTCGGCCAACACTCACAGGTGGGCCACCATCCAAGCGCCTACCCTGTGCTCCCTCCTGCACCAGCAGAATTCCGCCAAGCTGCAATCTATGCTCGTTTCCCGGACGACGCACTTGTTTTCCGCTTCCAGCGAACCTGGCGCCAAGGCACGCCGAGAGCCGACCATCGGGTCTACCCTAACTCAGATCTGCGCCTAATGTAATCCCTGAGGATTTTCGCGTGATCGAACGCAATTTCGTCGTCCGGGGGTAACTGATCCAGAGCAAATTTCCGAATGTCGGCGGCGTCGTCAGCAGCGTTGGCAGCACCGCCAGTGGGTCTTGCCACAAAGACACAACTGATTCTGTGGCCCCGTGGATCCCGCTCCGGATCCGAGTAGACACCCAGCAGGTAGAGCAGTTTCACATCGAGACCGGTCTCTTCCTTGGCCTCACGAACGGCTGCCTGCTCCACGGTTTCGCCGTAGTCGACGAATCCACCGGGAAGGGCCCAGCCGGGTGGGTAGTTCTTCCTCCGAATCAGGTAGACAGCAGGGGAACCCTTTTCGTCCTGTGTTTCGATGATGATGTCGGCCGTAGGCTCGGGATTCTTGTAACGAACGATTTCCCCACCGCAGTGAGGGCAGTGTTCAATGACCTTCATCTTCTGTTCCGCCTTTACGTCGTGAAAAAACGTGGCAACAAAGCGTCCCGACTTGCTCTCCCCTCTTCTCCGACGCAGCCACAAAGGTGGTTTTGGTTTGCAAACCGATTGGGGACATCGGGTTTTCGAGGCGGCAGGTGCCGAGTGCTTTCCTCAGGGTTTCACTGCTGCGGTCTACAGCCTTTTCTCAAACAGCGAGAGTGACGAAGAAATCGTACAATGCGTGGGTGTACACGCCCGGCGCAAAGCCGCGAACCAGGTACACCAAACCGAGTCCAAGCCCAACGAGGATGTGACCAAACAGGCTTTCGGAACTCAACGGCTGACCAAACGGGCCGTAGTAGTGGGCCGCAGCAAACCCAAATGAAGAAGTCCAGAGTGACACATTCCAACTGAGCCAGCCGGGTGCGTTCAAATGGCGAAAGAGCCTGCGTAGACCGCCCAAAATTCCGGCTCGAAAGGCAAGCTCCTCGAAAACCGCGGCACCTGAAATGGCACCAACGGTTACCAAACCTCCTTCGCTCAGCGTGGCAAGGTGAAAAGCAAAACAAACTCTGAGAAAGCCGAGTAGCGCCAGGGCCCAGACGACGCTTTCCAGGATCAGAAAACCAAGCCATTCGATCCGAAACTGCGCCGTTTTTCGTGATGCCGTCCAGACAGCGAGCGCCACTGCTGTGATACCGACCACCAGGCCGAGATCAACGGACCGAACCCCGCCCAGCATGGCCCGGAAAGCTACATCCACGCCGTTGCGTACAACCGGTGCGCCGCTGTGTCGGGCCGCAAGGAGGCCTGCTTCGTACAGAAGCACAAGTGGAAGCACGACAACTGCGCCGAAAAAAGGGCTCGACGAGCCCTCTCTGTACCGGCGAAACCGACTGAGGACCGACTGCCTGCGCGGCATTTGCCTCAGTACCCCACTGCCAATCCTGGTCCCCGTGGGTCCACGCCGCCCCAGAGCGCGCCGTCTGTACTGACCATGATGCTCTTGGCGCGACCAATTTCTGAAAAACGGCGGAGCCTGTGCCCGAGCGCCACGAGACTCTGGCGCACGTCGATGGGGACCTCAGGCTCGTAGTAGAGCACGTCCGGCAGCCACTGGTGATGAACACGCGGGGCGCTGATAGCGGCCTGAGCGTTCATCTCGAAATCGACCGCGTTGATGATCGCCTGCAGCACCGTGCTGATGATACGGGGGCCACCGGGAGATCCAATGACAAACCAGAGCGAGTCGTCTTGCTCTACGATCGTCGGTGTCATGCTCGAGAGCATTCGTTTGCCCGGTGCAATGGCATTGGCCTCCGATCCGACCAGTCCAAACATGTTGGGTACGCCCGGACGAGCGCTGAAATCGTCCATCTCATTGTTCATCAGGAAGCCAGTGCCGGGGACAACAACGTGAGACCCAAACGTTCCGTTGATTGTTGTCGTAACGGAAACGGCCATCCGCTGCGCGTCGACCACTACGTAGTGCGTTGTTTCTCCCGCCTCAAAACGCCAAGGATCGCCGTGCCTCACCGAGGCGGACGACGAAGCTCGGTCAAGAGCAATGGTACGTCGAAGCGAGTCGGCGTAGGCCTTGCTCGTTAGGCCAGCAACGGGCACACGCACGAAATCGGCATCCCCAAGAAATGCTGCCCGGTCCGCGAAGGCGCGGCGAAGCGCTTCCGCGATCAAGTGGTACGTCGTCGACGAGCCGGGCAGCCAGTGCCGCAGATCGAACCCTTCGAGGATGTTCAAGGCCTCGACAAGTACGATGCCACCGCTGCTGGGAGGTCCCATGCTGAGGATTCGGTGCCCGCGGTAGTAGCCGGTGACTGGCGGCCTTTCGATCGCTCTGTATTCCGCCAAATCCCGTTTTGTGATCAGGCCACCGTGTTCTGCGAACTCGGAGGCAATTTTGTCCGCAATTTCCCCTGTGTAAAAAACCTCGGGTCCCTGGTCCGCAATCAGCTGGAGCGTGTGTGCGAGATCTTTTTGTACAAAAAGATCGCCCTCGCTGTAGGGCTCTGTTCCGTCTTTCAAAAAAATAGCTGCCGCGCCTGGAAAAAACCGGAAGCGGTCTGCGTGCTGGGCCAGTGTGCGTGCGGCCCAGTAGTCGAGTCGGTAACCCTTGCGTGCCAGTTCCACCGCTGGGGCGATCACTTTCTGCAGCGGCAGTGTGCCGTAGTGTTGAAGCGCGTAGCACAGACCGGCGACACTGCCGGGTGTTCCCGACGCGAGGTAGCCGAAGGTGCTCTTCTGCGGCTGAAAGCGCCCCACACTGTCCAGGTACATGTCGCGTGTTGCTGCAAGGGGCGCTCGTTCACGGTAGTCGATCGTCGTCGCGCGGCCATCCGGGAAGCGAATGACCATGAAGCCGCCGCCGCCCAGATTTCCCGCCTCCGGGAGGGTGACGGCAAGGGCAAACCCTGTGGCCACGGCCGCGTCGACGGCGTTTCCGCCTTCCTGTAGAATGCGTAAACCCACGCGGCTCGCCAAGTCGCTCGCGCTTACAACCATGCCGTGCCGCGCACGCACGGGAGCCCTGTAAGCGGCGTGGAGCGCTTTTGTGTGCACAAGGATCGCCCATGTCACCGCCACAGCCGTAAGCAGGGCTAACCCCCGCTCCGTGCGTCGCTGCCAGACACGCAGGTCACGCATTCGGCCGTTCCTCCACGTCACGCGTGGGTGGCCAGTAAGTGCGAATGATCCCCGCGGACGCTGTGAAACCGAGGAAAATCAGAATCCCAATGGCAACAAAAGCCAAAGCGTGCTGCGTTTGACGCAGAGGAATTTCCTCGAGAAGCCCGGTGGTAGCCGTGTAGAACCAGTAACCGGCGTACACGATCAAACCGAGCACGATTCCAAGCATCACCTTGAGACTGTACGAGCCGGGCTTCGGTGGCTTGTACGCCACCGGTGTGTACCAGTGTGCTAACAGACCACCAAGGAAACCGTAAATGGTCATCATTAGAAAGGGGTTCACGAAATAGAACGGGCTGAAACCGCTGATCCAAGTAACTACCAGCCCTGAAAGCACACCGACGGCGAGCATTGCCAGAAGCCTTTGAGTTCCCGAACGCTGGAAAACCAGTCTTGCCGTCACCGCCAGCGCCACGCCCATCAGTACCGACAGGAAAACGAGATCCATCCCTCGTCCTCGCTTAGAGGTGATTCTCTGTTCTCTTCTTTGAGCCCGTGATACCAAATGAATTCAGAAAAGAAACCTGCTTCAAAACCGAAGGCATCCATCCCGTTTGTGAACCGCAGTGGCAGACCTCAAAGGCAACCCGTACACCCTTCGGGTTCGTGCAATGCGTGGCGGCCCTCCCACTGTGAGTCCACGTAACAAGCACAGGGTCGACGACGCCAGCCCTCTGTGGACACGGATCTGGCAAACGGGAGTGACTTCACGTCTTCGGTAACCTGGCTCAACCGCCGGTGGAACCAGTCAGGCTTTGTGCGTCGACAGCCACGCTTCCAATTTGTCCGGCGAGAAACAGTTGATGATGTTCTCAGGACCGAGCCAGGCGCGGCGTGCTGTGCCCACGCCGAAACGCATCATCCAGAGATGCTCGGGATGGTGCGCGTCGGTGTTCACGGAAAGGAGGATGCCCATCTCGGCCGCCCGTCGCGCGTTTAGGTCCGAGAGATCCAGGCGATCGTAGTAGGCGTTGATTTCTAAGGCTGTGTTGGTTTTGGCGGCCACTTCAAGCACCTTCTCCAGGTCGATCTCGTAGCCCTCCCTTTTGGAGATGAGTCGACCGGTTGGGTGGCCGATGATGTCGACGTGCGGGTTCTCCATTGCCCGAACCAGGCGCTGGGTCACGTTCTGCTTGAATCCACTGTGGACGGATGCCACAACCACGTCGAGCTGAGCCAGGACGTCGTCTGGAAAGTCCAGACTCCCGTCCGCGAGGATATCCACTTCCACGCCAGCGTAGATGCGGAAACCGTCCAGCTTTTCGTTCAGGCGGCGGATTTCCTCGATTTCCGCCAGAAGTTCGTCGATTTCCTGACCACCGGCATACTTGGCCGAGCGTGAGTGGTCACAAATACCCAGGTACATGTAGCCCAGGTCGCGGGCCGCTGCCGCCATTTCCTCGATGGTTGCCGCCCCGTCGCTGTGCTTTGAATGAACGTGCAAGTCCCCACGGATGTCCGTGAGCTCAACAAGCCGTGGCAGCCTGTGCTCGGCGGCTGCTTCGATTTCGCCGCGGTCTTCGCGAAGCTCCGGGGGAATCCAGTCCATCCCCATCACATGGTAGATCTCTTCCTCGTCTTTGCCCCCAAGCCGCCTGTCCCGCTCGACGTCAAAAATACCGTACTCACTGATTTTGAGCCCGTGGCGTTTGGCGATGTCGCGCAGGTGGATGTTGTGAGCCTTCGAGCCCGTGAAGTACTGCAGGGCTGAGCCGTAACAGTCCGTTGGCACAACACGCAAATCCACCTGGACGCCACCCTGAACGATCACGCTGCCTTTGGTCTCACCGGCGGCAAGAACCCGGTCGACGATCGGCAGTTTTGCAAATGTCTCGATGACCTCCGCCCCGTGCTCGCTTTCGCACAGAATGTCAATGTCGCCCACGGTCTCCCGCATCCGCCGAAGACTACCGGCAGGCGACATCCGGCCGATCCACTGGCCAGCCCGCTCGCGCAGCAGCTCCATTACTTCTTCCACGATGGGCAAAGCTACGCCCAGCGAAATGCGCTCCTGCGCAGTTTCGTAGAGTTCCAGCCCTTTCTTGATGTTCTCGACCTTCTTTGGCCCCATCCCGGGCAGAGAAGCCAGACTGCCATCCTCGATCACGCGTTTCAAATCGTCCAGACTGCGCACGCCAAGTTCTTTGTACGCCAGGGCAAGCGTCTTCGGGCCGAGGTTCTGGACTTTCAAGAGTTCGAGAAGCCCGGGTGGGACGTCCTTTGTGACCTCCTCGTACTTGGTCATTTTGCCAGTCGTGAGGAACTCCTCGATCTTCTCCCTCATCCCTTTGCCAATGCCCGGGATCTTGTCGAGGCGTCCCTCCCGCCAGACCTCTTCAATGTCCTCCTGGAGGTCACCGACAACGCGCGCAGCCTTGCGGTAGGCATTTACGCGAAAAGGCAGATCGCCCTTGAACTCCAGGACATCAGCGATCTGCTCGAACATCTCTGCGATCACTTTGTTCTTCGTCACCTTCAATCCCCGCGACTTGGCTTGTCCGGCACCGTTTCCTTCTCGATTGGCAGGGCGAATCTGGCGCCAGGAAAAAACTGAGCGCGGTTCCGTACGCGACAGGGCCCAAAGGGACAGAAAGGCCTGCCCGTCCGGGAAACAACCCGGTGTGCAAAAAGCGTACACCCGGAAGCTTCAGGGGCGGGTGAATATATCCAATTCTGGCAGGAATGTCAACAAACACTTCCGCCCAGGGATTGCCCTGTTTTCCCGTGCAAACCATTGGACACCTCACCTGCTTTGGCTGCAGTGGGCGATTTCGGGAGCAAAACCGGAGCCTGGGGGCGCTTCGCCGTTCACCCGGGAGTGGAAATCTGCAGCTAATCCACGCGAAAGCTCGCTGAAGCCGTGTTTCGGGTCCCCCCGCTACAAGGACTTCGCCCCAAAAAAATGTCAAGAGTCGTTCCCAGACGCCCGAGGACTGCGGCCGGGGTGGTAACTTCAGCCCGGTTCGCGCTCCGCTGGAAACCAAAGGGCGGCCCTTGCCGAAAACAACGCACTCAACTGATTTTGGCGCCCGGTGCCACTGTCTGAAAGCAGCCGGGCCAAACTGGGTTCCGTGTGAAAGCTGTCGAGCCCAGGAGCTTTTCCCTCGTGACCGCTCAAAACTTGTTTCGTGTGAACTGTGGAGCCCCAGGAGTCTTGTCTTGCTGCGCCGGATTTACCTGCGCCGATTCCGTTCAGACGGAGAACGCACCCCTTCGGGCCCGGTGCGCAGCAATCCCTCCAAAAGGGGACCATCGCCGCGTGAGTTGTCTTTCGCTGGAAGAGCCGCGACGCATCGTAGCGGCTTGTCGCCGGGTCTGTTTTTCCTTGAAATCGTGAAGGGGCGTTTCGGGCAGAGCTCAAGGCCTGGCGTCGGAGGGGCAGCGTGGAGAGCTGAACTTCGGAGCGTGCGGATTGAAACATCCAGCGACCGGGGTCGAAGCGTCCGGTGCGATTAGTTCGCAGGCATCACGGCGAGCCGACGCGTCCCGAGTCTGAGGCGGTCGAGTTTGATGTGGCTGCCGCAGCTTGTTTAGCCACGGTCTTCTGGCGTCGTGGACGGACGACCTGGAATGTGGCCTCGTCCCAACTCTCGTTGTAGCAGCGGTCGTGAACCCGCACCTCAAGCGTGTGCGCGCCCAGACTGAGCGGCTGATCCGGGTAGCAGCGGAGTGTACCGCGCTCCGGATCCCACTCAGCAACCAGCTTTTCGCCGTCGAGGAGAACTTCGAAATCGTCTTCCCCGCCGATGCCGCTCAGGCTGTCCGCAATCCTGACGCGAATCCGCGGTTGTCGACGGGTTGTTCGACTGCCCTGTCTGGGCCAGAGGATTTCCACAACCGGGGGAACGGTGTCAGGCACGACAGCAAAGGTGCCGAAACCCTTCACATCGGCTTCAACTTCGCCTCGACTGGAATCCAGGCGGTTACCCACGAAGGCCCAGCGGTCAGGAGCGCGGTAGTACCAGGCCAAGCGTTGCAGAGGGACCTGAAGCGGCGCGGACAGGCGGTAGCGCAAGGTAACACGGCGCCGTAGTGGCACATCCTCAGGTTCCAACCGCACGGGGGTTGAGAACGGCCAGGGTACTGGATTCACTGCCCAGTCTGTGTCCTCCTCAGCGCTTGCGAAAAAAGTTCGGTAACCTGATCCGGCTGGAAAAGTGATTTCAGCTGCTCCGGTCTGAACCTTGACACTCTTTTGCCCATCCGCGGTGATCCGGTAGAGACGAACTCGGCTGGTTCTTTTCGCGCCGTCAACTTCGGCTGAGATTGTGGCCTCCACCCTGTCGCGATTGGGGTACGGCCAAACGGCAACGGCCGTGGTGTCGTCCACCAGCCACGCTTGCAACAAGCTGGTCCGGCGCCCGCGAACTGCAATCGTCGGAACATGTACCAGCGGACGATCGGAAGTGACGACAATCCGCGCGTAGGTTTCGTAGCGATCGAGCGAGAGGTGCAGGCGCGCGGTCAGATCCGGGGCGGCTTGCCGCGCGTCGCCAGGCCCGGCTGCCCCACGAATACGATTCAGGCTGGCGATCTGCTGAGCGGGCGGTACAACCCTTAATTCAACACGGGCCTCTGCGCGGTTTCCCTCAAAGTCCTCGGCAACAATCCGTGCCTCGTGTGTGCCTGGCTCCAGGACGCGGGCTCCAGTCAGTCGATCAAGCCAACGCTCCAGGGCAGATACGGGTCGAACTGGGGCGCCAGCCCAGATCACCCCGGATCCCGGCCCAAAATCGGCGTGAAAGGGCAGTGTGTTCTCCGGTGCGACGTAAAGCGCGTAGTAGATGTCGTGTGTTCGTACCCTGAGTCTGTAGTCGCGATCCAGATCTACGAGTCCAGTCTCGGCGTACGAGAAACGGTTGTAGCGGCAGGAGTAGACCAACTCTCCGTCCAGGTAGAGCCGCAGGGCGTACACCGAGATCCGGTTGCGGACTGCATCCGTCCCGTCACTGGCCAGCACAGCCAGGTACACGGGACCCCAGATTTGGAGAGGCCGGTCCAGACCAACCTGATGCCCCTGCACAGACGCGACCTTGCGTGTGACCGGTGCGGCGTCGCCGTCAACTCGCGCCCACGATGCCAAGGGTGTGACGGCAACCGCTTTGATTCGTGGCGCCTGGTGATCTACCACGCGGAATCCCCGCAAGAGGGGGTTGATCGGTCGGTTCCTGGAGTCCCGCAGTTCGAAATGCAGATGAGGGTAACCGACGCCCGTGTCGCCGGTGTAGGCGATCACCTGCCCTTTGCGCACGGGCATCTGGTTGCGCTTGAACACGAGAGTAACGCTGTAACGATGCTTTCTGCGCTGCACCCGCCTGACACGTGTCTCCAATGATGGCATGAAGCGTGAAAGGTGGGCATACACGGCAATTTCGCCCGTGTCGAGGACCTGGTAGACTACTTTCCCGTACCCAAACGGACTCACCCGAACCTTCCAGATGTACCCGTCCCGAACGGCGAAGACCTTGTACCCGGTTCTGCCCCAGGTTTTGATGTCGATGCCGGCGTGGAAGTGGCCAGGGCGGTACTCACCGAAGCTGGATGTGAGGGCCCGGCTGGCATCGGTAGGCCAGAGGTAGTTCGAGGAACGCTCGGCCGCGTAGACAAGGCGAAAGGATACCCCCACCAGAAGCAACAAAAAGAGGAAAAGGCGGCTGGGTGAGGTTGCTCTCATGAAACTTACGGTTCGCTTTGGTCCACTCTTTTTGGGAATTCTCTACAGACTAAGGTAACCATTTGTGCGCAAAAATCAAACAAGGTGTCTGCCCGGGCACTCCCCATGCTCACGTGCGAACTCGCGGACACCGCAAAGCGGCTTGGCTCTCGCCGGCAAAGCCGTTTCCAGGCCAGAACAAGAGTCCAAGGATCGCTCTACGTTTTCGCCACAATCGCTGGCCAACTCAGGTGGGAGCTGGTTGAGCCCGGTTGGGTTTCGCCCCTCTTGGGCGGGGCCACACCTGAAACGGCCCGGGAATCCAATTTTCCGGGGGATCTGGAGACCGTCCGGAACGTCCAGCTTTTCCGCTTAGCTCGCAGGAGCTTGGTTGACCGTGCGGGCAAGGTCAGGGGCGCAGACGCAGCTCAAGCCTGAGAGCAACCGTTACCTGCCCTCTCCGCTGGCATTTTGCGGGCAGTTCCTGGCTGTGTGCCCAGCGCACTTGAGACCAGCTGCCCCGGGGTTCGACCTCCCCAACGCGTCGAGCTGTTTTCGACAGGCGCACGTGCCGGCGGCTCAGGGGTGGCCTCCCAGGTTCACTCGATCGGCTCAGCGCCCCGACACCGAAAGATGCGTAGAGGGCCCGGCGCGCCTTTCCAAACAGTTGCTACCTGTCCAAGTTGCGTGTTCTGCACCGCACGACCACGTTGCGGTTTCGTCCTCGCGCCAAACCAGGGTCCCGGGAGGCATCCGGTCGAGCCCGTAGCAGCGCGTTGTGGTCGCTTACCCACCTTTCGGGGCGCCTGACCGCACTGGAGGAAGTGCCCCGCGGCAACGAAACCCGAGACGAAAAGGAAGTAGTCAGCGTTCCACCCGGCGGGTGATCTACCCACGAACCTGCAGCAAGCCATCCAGCAGACTTGCCAGTTGGCCCACCTGACGTCTTCGTTCAAAAGCCTGGACCCGCGTTGCGTCCCTGCTGGGTAGCTTTCCCTGTTTCCAGAGACGGTGAAGCTCCTGGAGCGAATCCAGCACACACTGGACATCTCTCGGGGTGCAGCGTCTTGTAGCCCCAGCTTCCCCCAAAAGAGCTGCGGTTTCGCCTTCTGGAACGGTCGCAAGGATGGGGCGGAGCGAAGCAAGGTACTCGAAAAGTTTGCCGGGAACGTAACTCGCGTGCACATCCTCTGCCACGGGCAGGTAGAGAACGTGACTTGCCAGAAGAGCGCGGATGGCTCCTCTGTGGCTGACGTAGCCGGCAAGCCTAACCAGTTTTTCGAGACCGAAGGACGCGATCGCACTTGGAAGGCGGCCGGTAAGATCGAGCCCGAGGAAGGCTACCTCAAGGTCTTTCTTAACCGATTTTGGGCACAGCCTGAGCGCCTCCAGCAAGGTGCCGGGCCAGCTCACATCCGTGATGGCACCCACAAAGGTTACCCGGAAGGAATTCCCACTGAGCTGCAAAACACGCCGTTCCTGGTTGAATTCACGCGCGTCGAAGCCGTTGTAGATCGTTGCCGTTTCCTTCCCACCCCCCTGTCGCGACAAATGATCCGTAAGTCCCCTGCTCACGGCAACAATCCTGTCGGCCTGTCGTACGGTCCACTTCTCGAGAGCGCAGTCGAGCGTGCGGTGCAGCGCCGTCGCACCCGGCTGAAATTCGCCTGCGCACCAGCGATCGCGAAAGTCCGCTACCCAGGGCACACCCGTGAGGCGTGCGATCAACCAGCCCGCAAGTTGCGCCGAGTGCGGCGGCGAAGTCACGAGAACAACCTGAGCGCGCAGGCTTCGCACGAGTTTGACTCCGCGCAACACCGCGAACGGTAGCCAACCGACCTTTGGATCGGGCAGGAAGAGCGAGGTTGTCAGGCGAGTCATCCGACCCTGACGGGCAGACTGAACGCGTGGCCCTGGTGACCGCCGGCAAAGCAAGGCCAAGAGGCGCTGTGGATCGAGCGACCCAGTCCGCTCGACGCGTGTCCGTGCCAGACTCCGGCTCAATTCGGGGTCTCTGGCGTAGTAGGCCACCTCCTTCACGGTCAGCAGCACAGGTTCCCAGCCGTACTCCGGCAGGTACTCGCAAAACTTTGCCACGCGCTGCGTCCCCCCCATGCCGAGCGGCGGTGCGTAGTACGCCAGAACCAAAACGCGTTTCAACGCTGCCCCCTCAGCTGTCGGAACAAGTCACGAACACCGAGCCTTGCTTTCTCCGCTGACTTTGCCGCAATCCAGAGCAATTCCGACCGTAGACTTCGCTGGTACTTGAGCCATTTTTCTTCTCGGTGGAGAAATGCACGCTCAGAGGTGAGTTCGTAGAGTAAGCGCATTTGACGAATGTGAATCTCGTGGTAGGACGGTGACGCAAGGCGAACAACGGGAAAAAGGTCGTAACGTGTCCAGAATCCGGTGTCGTAGCGGTGGAGATTCCGCGCAATGCCATCCACAGCGGCCTCCCACAGGCGCAAAGCGGACGTGTCTTGCAAATGGATGGCGTAGTCCAGCAGGCCCAGACTGGCAAACACCGCTCCGTTGAACACGTGCGCCGGGGGATTCGCGGGGTATTCTTCCAGGCTCAGGCTTCCGTCGGGGTAGCGAGCGCACACGCTGCCGGAAAGGAACGTCTCAAAAGCACCGGTAGCAACACGCAGGTAGTCGTCATTCCCGGTCAACAGGTGTGCGCGCAGGAGAAGCGAAATGGCCTCCCCCTGTGCCATGGCCGAAATCCAGGGCGCAGGTGTCCCGTAGAAAGCGAGCGGCCAGTCGTGAACCCAGGCCAATCCCGCACTCCCCCAGGGTTTCGCGTTTGCTGCCAACCAGCGGGCTGCGGCAAGAGCCTGCTCCAGCGCCGACTGAGCTTTGGTGGCAGCGTAGTGCTGCAACCGGTTCAAGCCCCACTGTGCGACAGTGATGGGGTAAAACCTCCAGCCGAGAGTCTTTCCAAGGTAGACAAGGGGCAAACCGTCAGGTGTGAATTTGTACTCGCTGAAGTCCTCGATGCCGGTCCAGTCAAACGGGTAGGAAAGCGACAGCCCAGCGTTGATCTCCGTGACGCTGGGCTGAGATTCATCGTTTTGCATCTTGCTACCGACGCGATTCACGCGATTTCTACAATGCTCTGATCGCCGATCATGAAACGGTGCGTCCGGGGCATTCCCTCGGCGTGGATTACCTGGACATCGTGGCCGAGAATACTACCCTCGATGCGAATGCCGACATCGATGATCTGGCACTTGCTCATAACGATCGAGAATTCGACTTCGCTGTTGCGCACGACGCAGTCGTTGTGAATTGAGGTGAAAGGTCCAATGAAGCTGTTTTCGATCACCGTCCGGCGGCCGATGATGGCCGGGCCCCGGATGTGGCTGTTCACGATCTTGGCCCCTTTCTCGATGACCACGTTGCCTGCGACGTGGGAACGGTGATCCACGAAGCCGTCCGCTTTGCCCTTCATGTTCTCCAGGACCAGGCGATTCGCTTCGAGGAGATCGATTGGCTTTCCCGTGTCCTTCCACCAGCCTGTGATTTCCGAGAAGGTCACTGTGTAGCCGTGTTCCAGCAGGTACTGGTGCGCGTCGGAGATCTCCAGCTCGCCTCGGGCGCTCGGTTTGATGTTCTCCACTGCCTCGAAAATACTTGAATCGTAGATGTAAATTCCCGCAACTGCGTACTCACTCTTGGGAACAGCGGGCTTTTCTTCGATTCGAACGATGCGGTTTCCCTTGATCTCCGGAACCCCGAAACGTTCGGGATCTTTGACCCTCGCGAGGGTCAGGTGGCAGTTGGAACCGGCTTTCTCGAACGCGCGGATGAACTTCTTGATGCCGCCCACGACCATGTTGTCGCCCAGGTAAAACACAAAGGGCTCGTCGCCGATGAACTCCCTGGAGATCTTGACCACGTGGGCTAATCCCAGCGGGGCTTCCTGCGGAATGTACGTGACACTCAAGCCCCAGTCGCTGCCATCTCCGATGGCTTCCTGAACCTCGGTACCTTCCTGATTGGTGACGATCCCGACCTCCCTGATCCCGGCCGCAGCGACGGTCTCGAGGGCGTAGAAAAGAATGGGTTTGTTGGCGATCGGGATGAGATGCTTGTTCTGCGTGTGTGTCAGCGGTCTCAGGCGTGTACCTCGTCCTCCGCTTGTGATCAGTGCCTTCATCCTGCTCCTCTCTGTTGGGCTTTCGACTTCCTTTGACGCCGCCCAGAGTTTGCAAACTTCAGGCCAGTAGCTGATGCCCCCGCAGCGCCGGGAACTGTCCGTTTGAAACGCCCGTCTACGCGTTGTTTAGGGACACGCGGTCCCACAACGTAGGCTCCGACCGCCTTTCGCTACAGAATTTTCGCGCCCAGCACCTTGTCCATGTGTTTCAGCGAGAAACGGTGTGCTTCCGGATCAAAATCGGCCACACCTTTCTCGTGTACAAAAGTCGGGTAAAAGCGGTTGCGGAGATCGGCTACTGTGAACAACACGCAAATGGACGTGCAAACGCCAACCACGTGGACTTCTGCGGGTTTAAGTTCTTCCAGTACTTGTTCCAAGTTCGTTTTGAAGAAGCCGCTGTAACGGGTTTTGTGAATGAGCAGATCGTGCGACTCCGGCTTGAGCTCGTCGATTACTTCTGCACCGGGCGTCCCGGCGATGCAGTGCGGCGGAAACATTTCGAACTCCGGGTCGTCAGGGCTGTGCGCGTCTGCCAGGTAGATCACCTTGTCACCCGCCTTGCGGAAATCGGTGAGGAGTCCTTGGATGTACGGCACAATTTCCTGCGCAGGTTTTCCGCAGGTAAGCGCTCCGTCGTCGTAAACGAAGTCCTTCAACATGTCAATCACAAGCAAAACACGCTTGCTCATCTGAATCACCTCACTTCCCGTACGGTTGGTCTGGCCCACACGACGTTACACTTCTCGTACGTTTGAGCATCAAGCCGCCTCTCTTCGAGAATGACTTTTGGGCACCCTCCCTCGCCCAGCCTCCGTCCAACCTGGGTGCGCAGGACACGGCGGCTCGAGGCGACGCGTCGCCTGTAGTGCACAGTAGTGGAGCGGCGTTCACGTTGAAACCTCATCTCCGCCCTTCGGCCTGCGCGCGATCAATCGCCAGGTTCGCCAAGCGGTCGGCATCTCTGTTTTGCGAGCGCGGTACCTCTTCAACTTCCCACTGCTCGAACGCATCCAACAGGGCCCGGGCCTTTGACCAGAGCTCGATCAGCGCAGCGTTCTTGACACGGTAGCGGCCGTCCAGTTGGCGAGCAAGGAGCTGACTGTCCGTACGAATGCGCAGGCGCCCAACTCCGGCCTCTCGCGCCACCTCCAAGCCCTCAAGCAGTGCCCGGTACTCGGCGACGTTGTTGGTTGCTTCGCCGAGAAAGACTGCCCTTTCAGTGAGAAGTGCGCCGTCTTCGGTTTCGAGCCGGATACCCGCGCCTGCCGGCCCCGGGTTCCCACGGGCGGCGCCGTCGACGTAGAGGACCGCTGTCTTGGGTCTTTCCCGTGAAGCAGCACCGACGAGTTCGTCAATCGCCTTGATGGTTTCTTCAAGCTCGGCCGGATCGAGACCGGTCTTGCGTGCACAATCTCGGTTGTCCAGGAGTGCGGCCTTAATCGCCGTCCAGCGCTCACGGATCTCCGTTGTTTTCTCGGAAGCCAAGTTTCCCTCACTCGCCCAGATACTTTTCGTACAGATGAACCGCTTCTGCCCAATCGTTTGTTCCTTTAACGGAAAGGCGGCCGTCCTTGAAAACGGCCAGCTGGAGGTCACCCAGACGGGCCCAGATCAGGTGGTCGTTGCGCTTTAGTTCATTCGCCCGGTACAGGCGGGTAGCGATGACGTCGAAATCAACGGTCTTCGGTTTTTCAGGAATCACGTTGATTTGGTCTTCATCTACATCCACACGTGGCCCTTCGGGCTTCTCGCCGCCAAGCCACTGGTAGCGGCGACGCACGCACACGGGGCAGGCGTCGCGTCCGGTCCGGCGTCGAATTGGACTGACGTCCAGGTCGCCCGCCCACGTGTCCACCGCGTAGAGTGTACCGCCCCAGCCGCTGCTGCCGGCAACGATCCGGCGAATCGTCAGGGCAGACTGAAGGGCGGCGACGACCTCCACACTTGGTGGGAAGATCCCAGCGGTGGAGCCGCGGATCCCACGTGGCTGCGGCTTGTTCGCCTCGTCGCCAAATGCGCAGAAGAGACAGGCGGTCGCGCCCGGTTCGACACCGAGCACGAGACCAGCCGACCCCGCGATGGCACCGTGAACGAACGGCACTCCGAGTTCAACAGCGGCCTCATTCAGCAAGAAACGCGCATCCAGACTGTCGGTGCCGTCAACGACGACCTGGCTGCCCCTCAGGAGCTCCAGGACGTTGTAAGGATCCACGTGTGTGAGCACGGGCTCGATTCGCACGGAAGGATTCGCGGAAGTCAAGTGTTCGTGCAGTGCGAACACTTTGGGCAGAGCGCGACGGACATCCTCCTCCGTGTAACAAGCCTGGCGGTGGAGATTCCCGATCTCCACAAGATCCCGGTCGATCACCCTGAGGAAACCAACCCCCATTCGCGCCAGCGTGGTAGCCACGTGCGAACCGAGACCACCAGCACCCACGATCGTCACCTTGGCCCGTGAAAGAGCCTGCTGACCGCGCTCACCCAGTTTGTCAAATCGGATCTGGCGTTCGTAACGCACGCGGTCGACGTCTGGCTCTTCCCTCTTTGAACGGTAGGGAACGGTTCTTCTCGATTTCTGCATCAAGCCTCAACTCTCGTGAACGATTTCACCACCGACGACCGTCATCAGTACCTGTGCACTCCGGAGCTCGCCCGGCTCGCAGTTGAACACATTTCGGTCCAGAACAACGAAATCTGCTAATTTGCCTGGTGCCAGCGTTCCTTTCTCGTGCTCCCGTCCTTGGGCGAACGCCGAGCCCTCTGTGTAAAGCCGCACAGCCTGTTCGACCGAAATGGTCTCGTGACCACCCGATCCGTTTACAGCAGAGGTGCCTTCCAAGTTCAGCATTTGGCGAGACGTGGCCGCTTCCAGTCCCAGCATGGGGTTCAGCGAGGCGACCGGCCAGTCCGTGCCAAACGCGACCTGTACCCCGTTTCGCAGAAACGACGCAATGCGGTAAGACTGCCGAATTCGTTCGCCAATCTTCCTGTGTGCCCATCGAAGATCGTCAACCGCATGAACCGGTTGTACCGAAGCCACGACGCCCAGCCGGGCAAATCTTGGGAGATCCGAATCACGAATCGTCTGAGCGTGCTCGATGCGGTGGCGTCGGGTCGGCGTCGTGCCGAGACGCTCGAAAATGTCGAGAACGAGCGCATTCGCGGCGTCCCCAATCGCGTGGACCGCGGCTTGCAAGCCAGCCTTGTGTACGGTTCCGATCGCCTTTTCCAGGTCCGTTTCAGACATCGTCAACAAGCCGCGGTAACCGGGACGGTCAGCGTAAGCGTCAAAAAAATACGCAGTGCCCGCCCCCAGAGAGCCGTCGGCGAAAAGCTTTACCGTGCCGATCTGTAGCCAGGGGTTACCAAAGTTGCGTTCCAGGTTCAGCTCAGTCAGTTGTTCCAGCTCAGACAAGGGAAACCAGCAGTTCACTCTGACCTTGAGTTCCTGGGCACGGGCAAGCTCCTGGTAAACGCGGAACTGCCTCACCGTCACGTTGTCCTGGTAGCTTGTAACGCCGTAGCGAGCTGCCTCCGACAGAGCGGCCCTGAGGATCTCTTTGAGCCGCTCGTCCGTCGGTTCCGGCACGACGGACAGCACAAGTTCAGCGGCTGCGTCCTTGAGCACCCCCGTTGGTTCACCGTGCGAGTCGCGCTCGATCTCGCCACCCGGCGGGTCTGGCGTGTTTCGATCGATGCCGGCGGCGCGCAGGGCCGCACTGTTTGCAACGGCAACGTGCCAGTCGACCCTGAACAGCAACGCGGGGCGTGACCCCGCCGCTTCGTCCAGCATGCGCCGGTCGGGAAACGGATGTCCGCCCCAGTTCTGATGGTCCCAGTTGCCCCCTGTGATCCAGTCGCCATCGGCAAGACGGGCCGCGTAGTCTCTCACGTGTTCCTTTAGGTCAGGGATCGACTTTACCGTTCGCAGGTCAATCTCGAGCAAGCTTTTCCCGCCTTCGAAGGCGTGCAGGTGTGCATCGTTGAAACCCGGGAGAACCAGGTGGTTTTCCAGATCCACGATCTTGTCAGCGCGTGCCCGGAGCCAGCCGAGTTCCCGACGCTCTCCCACCGCAAACAGGCGTTCGTTGGCGACTACGAGGGCATTGGCCCAGGGGGTGGAAGGGTCACCCGTCCAAATCTGGCCGTTTTCGTAGAAGCAAATCGGCGTTGTACCCATCAGACCTCGCTGTGAAGACTGGCGTAGCGCGAGCCAGACTGCCATCGAGCGAACAGCTCGACGTGCTCTGAACGAACTTTGTTATTTCAATCCGACTGCATCCGACAGGCCTTCGCCCGCCGGAGCTGACCGAGACCGTGATCTGCGTGACAGCGAATACTCAGGGGCCACCGACGAGCAAACTGGCCACAGCCGAAACCACAGCCCACGTAAGCACCACGACGACAACCGCCACCAGGGAAAAGGTCTGCGCTTTGTCTTCCGGGACTTGCAGAACACGCGGGAGGTAGGTGTACAGCAAATAGAGCGAGTACAACCCGACAACGGAAAGCAAGGAGAGTGCAGGGATGAGCTGAAAAATGCCCGCCAAGAACGCAGGAGCAGACGTGTACGCGACCAGCCGGAATGCTCCGTTGAAATCACGGGGTGTGTCGAAATTGGGGCTCACGTACTCGATGGCACGGGCTGTAAGCCAAACGCCGAACAAAGAAAACAGGTACGAGTACGCAGCCCAGAGGAGCGTACGAGCAAACGGCGTTGTGTAGCCGTGAATGCCCACCACGGTTTTGCCGATGAAGGCAGAGACTGGAGGAACCAGAGCAACAATCCACAGGAATTCTCTAAACACATCGCTCGCCGGGCGTTGATCCCGACTGAGCGCGTCGAAAAAACTGTTCGGATCTGTAATCAGCTGGGTTACGCTCGCCCAGACGTTTCTGACAGCCTCCAACGGCACATCCTCCCTCTTGTTTGCTTGGACCAAGCGAAACAGCTTCTTACTCAAGGCGATGTCAGGAGAAAAGAACCGAGTGCGCCGCTTGAAGCCGCGATGGCAACAGCACACGCTCAGCCTTCAAGCACGACGTTTTCGGTTCCCAGCATTCCGCGGAGAGTATTTACTAAGTGGAGGGTCGGGGTGACCCGGTAGCGGATGCTCCGCAAAACAAAATTCCCGTTCCCGGTGTTCTTCAGCTCGAGGACCACAGGACACTCGCCCGCGTTGGCGGCCAGCGTTTCCTTGACTCCAGCAACAAGCTCCTCGTCAGCCACTTTCACGTCGAACGCGATCCGCATTCGTTTGGTGAAACGCGTACGTGCATCCTTGAGGGGCACAATCTCCTCGGCAATGATTTTGGCATCCTGCTCCTCGCGGTGGCTCACCTTCCCTACGACCAGGATTGAAGATTCTTCGTAAAGCAATTCCCTGTACTTGCCCAGCGGCTCGGCGAAGATCAACAATTCTGCTGTACCCGAGAAATCCTCAAGGGTCGCAAAAGCGTACTGCTTGCCCTGACCATTTGTGCGAATTTGAACCCGTGTGATGATCCCTCCCACGCGGACAGCAGCCTGGTCGGGCAAGGAATCGAGGTCTGCCAACTCTCGGGTCGCGTAGGTGCGTAGTTCCTCCTCGTACTTTTCCAGCGGATGCCCCGACACGTAGAATCCCAGCAGTTCACGCTCTCTCGTCAGGAGTTCGGATTTACTCCACTCCGGCACTTTGGGAAGCGGGGGTTGAACCCCGCCGACGTCCTCGTCCTCGAGATCGTCGAAAAGGCTGATCTGACCACTCAACTTTCGCGCCTGTGTGCGCTGTCCGTAGGTCACGGCCGTGTCCACTGCCGCCATCAGTTGGGCCCGGTGGCCCTCGAGAGAATCCAGCGCTCCCGCCTGAATCAGGCTTTCCAGTACCTTCTTGTTCACCAGACGCAGGTCCACGCGCGACGTGATGTCGAAGATGGTCTTAAAGGGACCCCACTTTTTACGCGCAGCTACGATCGATTCAATGGCTGTGCGGCCCACGTTTTTCACGGCGGCCAGGCCAAAACGGATCTTGCCGTCTACAACGGTAAAGTCCGCGTAACTCTCGTTGATGTCGGGAGGCAGAACCTCCAGGCCCATTCGCCTGCACTCGTCGATTAGGGTGACGATCCGTTTGGTGTCGTCAACCTCACTGGTGAGGGTGGCAGCCATGAACTCGGCAGGAAAATGAACCTTCAGGTAGGCTGTTTGATAAGCGACAATTGAGTACGCAGTTGCGTGACTCTTGTTGAATCCGTACTGTGCAAACCGCTCCATCAAGTCGAAAATGGCGATTGCGGTTTGTTCGTCGATGCCGCGTTTTTTGGCGCCGTCAACAAACTCCTGTCGCTGCTGGAGCATGAGCTCAGCTTGCTTCTTTCCCATCGCGCGGCGTAGCAAGTCAGCTTTGCCGAGCGAAAAGCCACCGAGCTCGGAGGCGATGCGCATCACCTGCTCCTGGTAAACGATGACGCCGTAGGTCTCGCGCAGAATGGGCTCCAACATCGGGTGCAGGTACTCGATCGGCGTTTTGCCGTGGCGCCGCAAGATGAAATCTTCGATCATTTCCATGGGACCGGGACGGTACAGGGCATTCATCGCCACCAGGTCCTCGATTCCTTTCGGCTTCAGCTTGCGGAGATACTCGCGCATGCCTGAACTTTCGAACTGAAAGACGGCCACCGTCTCCCCGCGCCCGAAGAGTTCAAACGTGGCGGGATCGTCCAGCGGAATGTTGTCGATGTCGACGATCACACCGCGCTGGGCGAGCAGTTTGACCGTGTCGGCAATAACGGTGAGTGTACGGAGGCCGAGAAAGTCCATCTTGAGAACGCCGATGGACTCGAGGGACTTCATGTCGTACTGCGTCGTGATTTCACCGTCTTTCGATTTGTAAAGCGGTGTGTATTCCGTGAGCGCTTCAGGTGTGATGACGACGCCCGCAGCGTGGGTAGACGCGTGACGTGCAAGACCCTCCAGGACCAGAGAGATCTCGATCAGTTTTTTGTGTTTCTCGTCGGACTCAGCAATTTCCCGCAGGCGTGGCTCCATCTCGAGCGCCCGCTCCAGCTTCATGCCAAGCGACTGCGGTACAAGCTTCGCAACCCGATCGACTTCGGCGTAAGGAAAGCCAAGCACGCGGCCGACGTCCCGAATCACGGCGCGGGCAGCCATGGTTCCGAATGTGATGATCTGGGAGACGCTGTCTTTCCCGTACTTTTGGCGCACGTACTCGATCACCTCACCCCGGCGCTCGTAGCAGAAGTCGATGTCGATGTCAGGCATGGTCACGCGCTCGGGGTTCAAGAAACGCTCAAAGAGCAGCCCGTACTTGATCGGATCTACTTTGGTTATGCCGAGAGCGTAGGAAACAAGACTCCCCGCGGCGGAACCACGCCCGGGCCCGACGGGGATCCCTTTGCTCCGGGCGAAGTCCACGAAATCCTTCACAATCAGAAAGTACCCCGCGAAGCCCGTTTTCTTGATGATGTCCAGCTCGTGCTGCAGGCGTTTTTCGAGTTCGGGTGTCACCACCGGGTAGCGTTTCCGGAGCCCTTCGCGAGCTACCTTGGCGAGGTAGTCATCCAGCGACGTGGACGCTTCTTCCGGCGGAAGCTGGTAGCGGGGCAGATGATGCTGGCCAGAATCGATCAGTACGTTGCACTTCTCCGCAACCTCAAGGGTATTCGCCAGGGCCTCCGGGTACTCAGCAAAGGCCTCCTGCATTTCGTCGTAGCTCTTGAAGTAAATCTGGTCGGTTTCGTAGCGTAAACGCGTCGGATCGTTGAGGTCTTTCTGAGTCTGCAGGCACAGGAGAACGTCGTGGGCCTCCGCGTGCTCTCGTTTCAGGTAGTGAATGTCGTTTGTGGCGACAACTTTGACACCGAGTTCAGCCGCCAAACGAACGAGCTCAGGACGAACGCGATCTTCTTCGGCCAACCCGTGATTCTGAATTTCGATGTAGAAGTCGTCGCCAAAGATGTCAAGGTACTCCTCCGCGGTGGCCTTGGCTTCATCCCAGCCTTCTTTCAGAAGCTTTTGGGGTATCTCTCCCTTGAGGCAAGCCGACATGGCCACCAGACCCTTTGAGTATTTCCTCAAGACCTCTTTGTCAATCCGGGGTTTGTAGTAGAAACCCTCGAGGTACCCGATCGAGGCCAACTTCAACAAATTTTTGTAGCCGTGAATATCTTTGGCGAGGAGCACCAGGTGGTAGGCCGCGTCGGAACCGCCTTTGGAGGATGTTCTGTCGAAACGGCTGCGTGGCGCAACGTACGTCTCAATGCCGATGATCGGTTTGATCCCGTGCTTAATGGCTGCCTTGTGAAACTCGATGGCCCCGAACATGTTGCCGTGGTCAGTGAGGGCAATGGCGGGCATTTCGTACTCAACACACTGTCGTACCAGATCCTCGATCCGGCACGCACCGTCCAGGAGACTGTAGTGTGAATGGTTGTGCAAGTGAACAAAGTCGACCATTCCTGCTCCTCACTGATTTGACATTCCTGAATGATGTCGAACGTGGATCGAGACAAGCATGCGACCGAGCAAGTCCGGAGGTGTGGCTTCTGGTTCTCGATCCCGCTCCTTACTCGCTCGACCGCAGGCCCAGGGCCTCACGTCTCACAGAGGGTGAAACAAGCTCCACGCAACTGGGATCTGGACAAAGATGGGCGAGGAAATTTGGCGCACAGACCGTTTCCCACTCTGCCAGAGGTATTTAAGCACTGCGTCAGAAATCGGTTGCAAAGTAAGCAGCCGGGGAAAAGCTCCTGCGATTCTGCATCACCAAATCCGGGACAGAATGCACGTCCGAGACAGTGGGCTCGGCGCACGGTGCCAATTTGGTTTCAGCACCAACCTCGTCAGCCGCGCTGGGAACCCTCTCCTGGACCTCGAGCGCTCGAGGGCTGTTCGTCGGCTGCTAAACCTGTGCGGACACCTTGCGGTACATGGCCTCCGCCTTTGCCACGTATTCGCTCTTCGGGTAGAAACGCAGAAACTGTTCGAGTTCCAGCTTGGCCTGGGCCGGATTCCCGAGGCGCAGGTGGCACAAGGCGATCATGATCTGCGCGTCGTCGTATTTGTCACGGGCGTCGAACGAAAAAACCTTCTCAAATTCGGCCAGGGCTTCCAGGTAACGCCGTTCCCCGAAGTAGCACTCACCGATCCAGTACTGGCAGTTGTCTGCCAAGCGGTGCTTTGGGTTCTGGAGGAGAAGAGATTCGAAAATCTGCCGCGCCTGGGCATACTTCCGCTGGTTGAAAAGTCGAAGAGCTTCCTTGTAACGCGCATCGTAGTTCGCCAGACTGGTTTGCTGGCCGGCGCCGATCCGCAAACGTACCGGCGTCCCTGGCGCTTCGCCCTTCGCTACCAGCAATTGCCGCTTTGCCCGGGTAATGGACTGATCGAGCTTTTGCGCTTCCTGCTGAAGCTTCTCGATTTCTTTCTGTCGTTCCAAAACCACGTGGTTGAGACTGTCGATCTTCTCCAGGAGTGCCGCAAGTTCCTCCGGACGGTCATTCATCGAAACCTTTTCCGGAAGGCTCACAACTTCCGAGACCGTCGCAGGGGCCTTGGTTGTGTCGACGTTCTGGGCCTTGGCCTGTTCGCTTACCGTCGGCACCTCCTCTTGCAAACCGAGAAGCTCGATCAGCTCCTTTTTGTACGCCTCGTCGTCCGTGGCTGGCTCGTTCTTCACAGCCTCGTGCTGAACCGCGCACATGAGGAACAAGCCCATCACCACGATCAGCAACGTCCCCAATGACCCCGCGAGTACTTTCCGTGTCTCACTCATTTCCTCGCCCTCCTACAACGATTGTCGGTCCCAAATGGTCAGAACCTGTAGCCCCTCTCCCCGTCATTCATCGCGTCGTCACAGATTTTTCCGCCGATTTTTCCGGTCAATCACGTTGGCGAACGTCGTTGTCACCGTGCCGTCTGGCCCCAAGAACCAGATACTTCGAGTTCGACCACCGCTTCTCTACTGCTCTTCGGGGGAAAGCGTGGACAAGTCCGTTACGACGGCTTGTGGCCAGGGTTCTTCCTCCCGCCAGATGTCTGCGCCCAGCAGTTTCAAACGTTCCTCAATCCGTTCGTAGCCTCGGTCGATGTGGTAGACCCGGGAAACGTCTGTTCGTCCCTCGGCCGCGAGTCCTGCCAGAATCAGGCAGGCGCTTGCCCGTAGGTCTGTGGACATCACAGGCGCGCCCTGCAGCTTTTCCACCCCTGTAACGTGCGCCGAGTTGCCTTCCATTCGGATCCGCGCGCCAAGACGCTGGAGTTCGGCAACATGAGTAAATCGATCCAGAAAAATGGTATCTGTGATGACCGAGCTGCCATCGGCTACGGACATGAGTGCCATCCACTGTGCCTGCATGTCCGTCGGGAACCCCGGGTACACCGCCGTAGTGACGTCGACCGGCTTTACACGCTCCGGGGCCCTGATCTGGATCCAGTCTTTGCCTTCCACAAGCTCCACGCCCGCGTCTTCCAGCTTGGTCAAAACAGCCCGTAGATGCTCCGGAACCACGTTTGTGACGGTCACGTCGCCACCTGTGATGGCACCGGCGAGCAAGAACGTGCCCGCTTCAATCCGGTCCGGGATGACGCGAAAGTCCGTGGGACGTAGCTCGTCCACGCCGTGGATGACCAGCCGGTCCGTACCGATGCCTTCGATCTCGGCGCCCATCTGCACCAGAAATTGAGCCAGCGCGGTGATTTCGGGTTCTCTGGCGGCGTTCTCGATTACGGTGCGCCCTTCCGCCAGTGTGGCTGCCATCAGGATATTCCCCGTGGCGCCCACGCTGGGGATGTCCAGCGTGATCGTGCTGCCTCGCAGCTTCTCTGCTCGAGCCACAATGTAACCGCGATCCAGGTCGATTTCAGCACCAAGCTTCTGCATGCCCTTGATGTGAAAGTCGACCGGACGCGGGCCCCAGGCGCATCCGCCCGGAAGCGAAACGCGGGCACGCCCAAAACGGGCGACAAGCGGACCGAGAACGTAAATGGAAGCCCGCATCGTCTTGACCAATTCGTACGGAGCTTCCAGGAACGAACAGTGCTGCGTGTCGATCGTCAGCTTGTGGCCGTCCTGCACCACCTGAGCTCCGATGATTCGGAGCAGGTGCGCCATCGTGCGAACGTCGCGCAGTACAGGGACGGCATCGATTTCGTACTTACCACTGGCCAGCAGAGTGGCGGCCATGATGGGCAGCACGGCGTTCTTCGCCCCGTAAACAGGAATCCTTCCGCGAAGGGGCTTCCCGCCCACGATCACAATCTTATCCAAGCTACCTCCAGTTTTCCAGGCATGCAGAGTTAAGAAAATGTCGCGACGGCTGTAGCAACCGCCCTTCTCCGCTGCTCACGCGCCGCACACAGGAACCGACGCCGGATGTAACGAGCTCGTTTTGCTGCAGTCCCAACGACTCGCCCGAGCCACACCGTCGGAACCGCCGAGGGTCGCACGTGACCGCGGCGCCCTGACGGAGCGGTTGTGGCGTCCCAGTTCAGCCGAACTGGCCTCCAGCTTGCGTTCAGGCAGAGGCGCGAACCGCCCCTTCAATCAAAATCGGTAAAGCCTGCTGTGACTGGAGAAAATCGTAGCCATCGTTGCAGAAAATTCTCCGGACGCCACTTACCAGCGGAAAAACCTCGTGCAGTCTGGACGCGCAGTTCAAGTGGTAAACCGTTCAATTTGCTTTTGCGTTGCCAGCTTCTGCCAGGAGTTCTCGGGCCGTACGCAGGTGCGTTTCCGACAGCCGCTCACCGCTCAGCAAGCGAGCGATGGCTTCTTCCCTGCCCTGGCGATCAAGCCGGCGGACAACGGTCCGGGTTTGGTCGGCACTCTGGATCTTCTCAACCAGAAAGTGGGTGTGCCCCTGACTGGCGATTTGTGGCAAATGCGTGATGCAGAGGATCTGCCTGTGCTCAGCCAGCTCTCGCAGGTTCCGCCCCACAGTCTGCGCGATCCGCCCCGAAACACCCATGTCGATCTCGTCGAAGATCAGGGTTGGCACAGGATCACACGTGGCCAGCACACTCTTCAGGGCCAACATCACACGGGAGATCTCGCCACCGGAAGCGACCTTCGCGAGCGGACGTGGTTCCTGCCCCGGATTGGTGGAGATGTAGAATTCCACAATGTCCGTGCCGCGTGGGCCCGTTCGGTAGCGCACACCTTGGCGCTCCACGATGCCGGACGGGTCCTCTTCTTCGCGGAACACCACTCGAAAAACCGAACCCGGCATGCCGAGCTCCGCAAGCTTTTTCTGGATGGCCTCTTCCAGATCCCCAGCAGCAGATCGGCGCCGCTTCGACAAGGTCAGGCTCAGTTCGGCCAGACGGCGTCGCAGTGAGGCGATTTGGTCCTCGAGTTCGCTGATTTGCTCGTTCATGTTTTGAAACTGCCCAAGCTGGGCTGCAATTTTGTCGCGGTACCGGAGCACCTCACCGGTGGAGGCGCCGTAGCGCTTCTTGAGGCGCGTGTACTCCGCCAGACGGCTCCGAACCTGTTCCAGCCTGGCCGGGTCGGCATCGATGCCGGCACGGTAGTCCAGCACCGATTGGGCTACCTCGTCTACAGCCACACGCGCCTGCTCAAGATCGGCCGCCAGGCGACCAAAAGCTGCGTCGATCTCGCCAAGGCGCTCGAGCTGGCGCAAGGCGGAGGCAATCCTGTCCAGTGCACTCCCCTCACCCTCGTAGAGCCACGTCAGCACCTGCGTGGTCTCTTCCTGCAGGCGCTGCACGTTGGAAAGAATTTGCTCCTCGCGGACCAACTCTTCCTCTTCCTCGACGGAGGGGTCGACCGTGTCGATTTCCCGCAGTTGGAACTCGAACAGCTCGCGACGCTCGCGTAGCGTTTGCTCCTGCTGACGCAGTCGGTCCAACTCACGTTGCAAATCGCCCACGCGTTTGTAGAGTTGTCCGAATTCTGCCACGCGTTCGCGGAGACCGGAAAATTCATCGAGGTACACGATGTGGGTGGAAGGTCTCAACAGCGTCTGGTGCTCATGCTGACCGTGAAGATCCACGAGCCGGTCGCCAATCTCCTGAAGCAGGGTCGCGGGCACGGGGATGTCGTTGACAAAAGCTCGGCTTCGGCCACTTGCCAGGAGTTCTCGCCGAAGAAGCAAAAAGTTGTCTTCAGCCTCGAGATCGTGTCGCTCCAGAAGCTCGAAAACGGGGTGGTCTGGCGTCAGAACAAATTCCGCTTCAACTACAGCCCGGTCTTTTCCTGCTCGCAGAAGACCAACATCTGCCCGGCTGCCGAGCACCAACCCAAGCGCCCCCACCAAAATCGACTTGCCTGCGCCCGTTTCCCCCGTGATGATGTTAAGGTGGGGTTGAAAGTGAATCTCCACCTCGTCAATCACGGCAAGATTTCGCACGTACAAGCGTTGAAGCATGTCTTGTGCACACGCAGTTTACAGCAACTGAGCTACCTTAGCCTCCAACTCGGAACAGTCTCCAACTTGTTTCAAGACCTTGCTACTGCAGGAGTTCCCCAAACACCTGGCCAATTGTGGTGTTGTCGATCATGCCACCGAAACGGTCCGAAGACGGTCCTTCGACAAAAAAGGCCACCGGATTGGCGCTGTGTTCTTTGAGAATGTAGCGGGCCTCAATCGTGTGTTTGGACTGACAGCCGCCCTCGAGCGCCATGCCCCCGGTCTCGTGATCGGCCGTGGCCAGAACCAGCGTGTGCCCTTCTTTCTTGGCGAAGTCCAGAGCTTTTCCGACTGCTTCCTCGAACTCGATCGTCTCGGCCTTTTCCCATTCGGCGTCGTGATCGTGAGCTGCCCAGTCAATCTGGGAACCCTCCACCATCAGAAAGAACCCCTGGGGATTCTCGTTCAGGATCGCAAGAGCCTTTTCGAGCATCTGTGAGAGCGTTGGTTTGCGTTCCGGGGGCCTTGGCAGCGCCCCGAGAGCAAAGAGTCCCACGGCCTTCTTGGTTTTCAGGGGATCCAGAGACTCGAGTTCAGCCGGCTCGCTGATCACTGTGTACCCCTCCGCACGCAGCTTTGCAAGCAAGTCCAGGCTGTCGTCCCGTGCGCTGCCTTCGACGTTTTTTGGCAAGAAAAGCGAGCGTCCACCGCCGAAGGCGACATCCACAAGGCCACCGGACACAAACTGACGTGCGATGTTTTGTTCGTCGTAGCGTTTCGAGTGGGCGTAGAACGCCGCCGGGGTTGCATTGGTGATGGCACATGTCACCACAATCCCAACCGATTTGCGGCGTTGCCTGGCAGTTTCTGTCAGAATACGCAACGTGTCGTAACGCCCACCCTGTGCGGGGCGGAGGTTGAGCAGTCCGCGTACGGTCTTTTGTCCTGTAGCCATCGCCGTTGCACTGGCCGCCGAGTCGGTGACCCACGTGTCGTCGTTCAACGGATGGGTGGTCATGATGCCGCCGCGGCGGAAACGCTCAAAGCTCACATTCCCTTTGGCTACCTTTGCCTGCATGATTGCTGCCACGCCCATGCCGTCGCCGATCATCAGGATTACGTTACGGGGTTTTTCGTGTGTCGATTGGGATCCGCAACCCGCGAGCACGAAAGCAAAAAGCACAGACAGCGCGTAGAATTTCGTCCGCATCCAGTGTCTCCCGACTCCAGTCAGTCCGTGGTTGTTGATGGCCCCCGCCCGCTTCGATCGCTGGGACGTCCGGGCACACTACCAAAGGCAGGAAAGGCGCCTCTTCCCTTCGGTGTCGAAAACTGCACAATTGGGCGACTCGACGGAGGTGGTACCGGCCGAGCCTTGGGCCGGATCGACAGCCACCTCAAGATAAGCACAAATTCCGAAAAAATCCAGTGGGAACTTCGGGAATGTGGCCGCCGCGTCGGATTTTTGACAGGGCGTGTGTGAGCCGCATCAACAAAGCTTCGGGCTGTGACCATCCTCCCGTGTGGCCGTCTACCGAATTACAGCCACTTTTCGAATTGCGGACTCACCGGACTCCGTGGTCACCAGGACGAGGTAGATTCCGCTTGACACAAGCTGCCCACGGTCGTTTTTGCCATCCCAAAAGACGCGTCCCCCTGGGACTTCTCCGGGCAAGAAGTTTCGAACCAAGCGTCCGTCTTCCGTCAGGATGCGAACGCGGCTCTGACGCGCCAGGTTGGTGATGGTGAGCTTGGGGCCGCCAGCAGTAAGGACGTACGGATTGGGGTAGATCAAAACCTCGCTCAAATTCTCTTTCGGAGCTGTGTACGGTGTAGACAGGCGCGAGAGCCCGTGAGACGTACCAATGTACACATCCCCCGAAACGGGATCGAAAGCAAAGGCTTGCACGTGGTCCGACACCAGGTGGCTATTTTGGGTGGTGAAATGCCGAACCGGGTAGCCATCGGGGTCAAGCAGCGTGATGCCAGATCCGGTGCCGATCCATTTGTTGTTTTGCGGGTCCACGCCGATCGCGTAGATGTCGTCGGAAATCAGGCCCCAACGTTCACCCACGTCACCAGCGTACCAGTAGTTCAGTCCCTTGTCGGTGCCAATCCAAACGACGCCGTTTTCGTCGGGCGCAATGGCCCTCACACGATTGCTTTTCAGACCGTCAGTGATTGTCAGTCCCTGGGACAGGTCGTCATCTTCTTTCGAGAACAGGGTTCCTGCGTCGTCGATGACCTGCACGCCGTCCTGATCCGTACCGATCCACTTGCGCCCGGCCGGCCCGAACGCGATGGTCACCACGGCGGTGGTTTTCAGTCCGTCCACCAGAGAAAAGTACCCCCACTTGCCGTCGGGGGTCATGAACGCGACGGCGTTGCCGTTACTCGCAAAACGGTTGAGAAGCCAAACATTCCCGTCCGAATCCACGCCAATGTCGTTCACGATCACGTACGAGGGAGTCACCGAGCCTGCCAGTGTACCGTCCGCTTCGGAATGAAGTGTCACGGCCAGTCCTGTGTCGGTTTCGGTGAAAACCACAGCTCCTCGGCCCTGCGTGGCGAACCACTTACGATTCGCGTGATCCACCGCGACGGCCAGGATCACGTCGGTCGGCAAGTAGCCTCCTCTCGCGTCGTAGACCGACCAGTGCTGGCCGTCAAAAGAGAAAACGCCGCCATCTCGCGATGCACACCACAGCACGCCGTCTTGATCGATTGCCAGGTCTGTAATGACGTTCCCCGCCGGACAGTTGGCGCGCACGTCGCGCCAGCGCTGGGTGCCTTGGTCGTAGACGGCGAGACCATCCATTTCGCGCCCGATCCAGAGGCTCCCCTGCGCGTCCGTTGTCAAGTAGCTGCATTTCCGGACGTCTTGCCCCACGCTGTGCCACTGAGAACCGTCGTACGCTTCTATCCGGTAGGGCAAAGCGACAACGAGCTTCCCCTGCCAAGTGGTTAGTCCAACGACCACGTTTTCCGCGAAAGCGAACACACGCCACTGACCGCCGGTTTGCGTGGCGAGCCCCTTCTCCGTGGCGACGTAGGGGCGTCCACCAAACCACAGGATTTGGTGAGTACGGTCGTCGGGGAGCCCGTCCGCCGTCGTGACGTTACGCCAGCTCTCAGGTGCTTGCAAATTTGGCAGGTGCAAGTCCGCAAACGCCAGCCCGAAATCCGTGCAAGCCCACAACGTGTCGCCACGGAGGGCCAGCGAGCGAACGGGTACCTCCACGGGCAACGCAGCGCCCAGGTTCTTGTACGTTTCCTTCACCTCTCTACGATCGATTCGGTAGAGACTGACGCCGAGACTGAGCGCCACGTACATCGAGTCGCCTTTCTCGGCAAAGTCGTAGATTTCCATGCCTTGGTAATCGGAAATGGTGTGGATTTCGCCGCTTGCCGGGTCCAGGACGTCGATCAAGCCGTTGGAGAGCCCGAGCCACACGCGTCCAGCGTCGTCCACTTCCACAGCGCGGATGTCGTTGCTGCTCAACCCCTCGGTGTTTGTGTAGGTTGTAACCGAACCGTCCGAGCTCACCCGATTGAGCCCACCGCTGGTGCCGACCCACACTCCGCCGGAGTCGGCGGCGATTTGGCGGATCTCGCGCGTACTGGTGTAGGTCTTCCACTGCCAGAGCTGCCCGTGCGCTGCGCCTGTGAGGAACAACACGCTCAACCCAAGCAGCAAAGCTGTCCCTTTCTGGCGATCCGAGTACTTCATTCGAGCTCCTTTCGGGTTGCGTTGGCTAAGGAGAAGCGCGCCCGCTCAGTCCGTCCACACGGGCGTGGGCGTCGTGGCTGAGGACTCGCGAGTGACCCGCTGCGCTCTGGAAACCCGCTGATTGCTCGCGGCAGGTGAAACTGGACCGGTTGAGTTTTCTGCGTCGCGGTACTCCTGAACCTGCGGTGAAACTCTCCGAACCGTCCAAACCTTCGGCGGCACGACACTCAGCAGAAAAGCTCGTTGTCGTCCACCTGTGGAAGGCGCAGGGGTTTCTTGACGCGCCAATTGGCTGAGTGTCGCTCGCCCTGTCAGAGCACACCTTCGCAAAGCAGGCATGCGTGACCGGTAGTGCACATCTACGTTCTTCGTTGCCTTTCCGGCTCGTGGTGCCGGGCCCGGCTCACGCTTTGCTTTTGCCGAGCCTTGGCAGCAGGTTGGCCATTTCGATCGCACTTAAGGCTGCATCCCAACCTTTGTTGCCGGCTTTCGTCCCCGCCCGTTCGAAAGCCTGTTCCAGAGTGTCTGGCGTGATCACCCCGTACGCGACCGGCACGCCAGTGTTCAGGCTCACCTGCGCGATGCCCTTGGTTACTTCGGATGCGATGTACTGGTGGTGCGGGGTGCCGCCACGGATTACGGCCCCGAGACAGATGACTGCGTCGAAGCGGCCGGAGTCGGCCATCGCTTTGGCGGCCAGAGGGATTTCGAACGATCCCGGAACCCACGCAACTTCGACGCTGCTCTCCTCCGCGCCGTGGCGGTACAGACAATCCAGTGCACCGCCGAGAAGCTGCTTACTCACCATCTCGTTGAAGCGGCTGACCACAATCCCAAACCGCTTGCCGCTCGCATCCAAAACACCTTCGTGCACCTTCGGCATTCCCGCTTCCTCCGCCGCTGTGTGAAACGCTTCTGTTCTCGTTACACCGCTTCTCTCGGGTACACGCAGTCAGTGTGTCCCCTTGTGTTCCCTACCACCTCTTCTGCAAAGGCACCACCAGGCACCGGTACGATCAAGCAACGATCGAGTCCCTGATGCAGCCAAGCCCTTGACCAACCCAAAGGTTCTGCGCTGCGCGTACACACGGGCTGACCCCAACAGGGCCCGGCCCCGTGCTGTGAATTTGCTCGCGAAGTGCAGCGCGGTGATTACCCGTCCTACGCAGGCCGACCGCAAGGCCTTCTGGTGCCGCGGGCGCGGTTGCGAAAAACGCTGGGGGCTGCTCTCCGAATGTCAGAAGCTACCGTTCTTGCTTTCTGCTCACCTCCACCGTGAACGCCGCCTCTCCCACACACCCGGAAGTTTGCCCAAGGGCCTAGCTGAGCTCCGATCTTTGCTTAAGACGAATCGAGCCAGCGGCATTCGGCCCTCGAACGCTTCTTTGAGGAAAACGTTGACTGGTCCACCTTAGCGATTGTCTTTCCGGACAGACGGAACCTTGCCTCGAACAGGCTGCAGTTTGGCCTTCACTTCAACCCGCTCTTGGCGACAAATTCTTGAACCGCTTCTGGAGGCAACCAGGCTACGCGGTCGCGTGACCCTTCCCAGTCCGGCCAACGATCGACGTGTGACATCGAAGAATGGCCCTCGATCAGTGTTTCTCTTTGTCGGCGGAAGTGGCCAGGTGTCGCGCCACGTCCTCCAAAACGGAGTCAGTAATCGGCCCCTTGGCGGCCATCCTGTCGAGCATCGCGCGCGGCAGCTGATCCTGAAGAATCAAGTGTCCCAATTTGTCCCGTTTCGTTTCCAGGTAGCGACGGTTGATTTCGTTCGGTGGAATCTCGATCGGTACCCGCTCCACAACCTCAAGGCCGTAACCTTGCAAACCGACGATTTTCTTTGGGTTGTTGGTGATCAACCGCAATTTCTTGACGCCCAGGTCCACGAGGATCTGCGCCCCGATGCCGTAGTCCCGCAGATCCGGCTTGAAGCCGAGCGCCTCGTTTGCTTCCACCGTGTCTTTGCCCTGGTCCTGGAGATTGTACGCCAGAAGCTTGTTGACCAGGCCGATGCCACGCCCTTCCTGGCGCATGTACAGCAACACACCTCGTCCCTCACGCTCGATCATCATCATGGCCTGGTGAAGCTGATCTCCGCAGTCGCACCGCAAGGATCCGAAGATGTCGCCTGTAATGCACTGGCTGTGCACACGCACAAGGACCGGTTCCGGTGTTGTAACGTCCCCTTTCACGAGGGCGATGTGGTGATGTTCATCCACGGCGCTGCTGTACAGGTGCAACACAAAGTTGCCGTAGCGCGTGGGCAGACGCGTTGTTACCACCCGTTTTACCAACCGCTCCGTGCGCCTCCGGTATTCGATGATGTCGCGCACAGTGATGATTTTGAGGTCGAACTCCCTGGCGATTTCCTTAAGCCGAGGGACGCGGGCCATCGAGCCGTCTTCGTCCATGATTTCGCAAAGCACGCCGGCCGGATAAAGCCCGGCCAGTCGACAGAGGTCAACCACGGCCTCCGTGTGACCCGCCCGTGTCAGCACACCACCCTCCCGTGCCCTGAGTGGAAAAATGTGTCCCGGGCGCGCCAGGTCGCTTGGCCGAGTCTTTGGATCGACAAGGGCCTTGACGGTGCGCGCGCGATCGTGAGCCGAGATGCCCGTGGTTGTACCCTCTTTAGCATCGACGGAGACCGTGAACTCAGTGCCCATGTGCGCCGTGTTCTCGGTGACCATGGGTTGGAGATCAAGCTCGTCAAGACGCTGGGGCGTCATGGCCACGCAGATCAGGCCCCTACCGTACTTGGCCATGAAGTTGATGGCCTCCGGCGTTACCTTCTCTGCGGCCATGATGAAGTCACCTTCGTTCTCGCGGTCTTCGTCGTCGACGACGATCAGGATCTTGCCCTCTCGAATAGCTTCGATCGCTTCCTCAATCGTGTTAAACCCTTCGACAGTCATTTTGGTCGCCTTCGTCCAGTTCAGAACCACATCCTGAAAAGCTACGTTTCAGCGCGCCTCCGCTGGATACTTCTCCAGAGCTCCCCTGCGGAAGAAAACAGCAGGAGCTCGGCTTTTGCCCGGTTTCAAACGCGGACCGCCCACGTCACAGCTCCCGAAGTCCCGCAGTTGGTGCATGACCAGGCTGTTCCGCTGTACCCCACCGGGCCAACCCGGCACGACTGAGCGCCGAGGTTCTAAGGGCGGGAACCCGCCAGCCGAGACCCGAATGGCGCCTTCGCACAGCTACCGGCTGGCACCTACGGCGACGCTCTCCAGCCGGAACCGGTCAAAAACCAAGCTCACGTAATCTCTCTTCCGTGATTCCGCTCC